>NZ_JBKIAX020000004.1:0-565256 GCF_046567315.2 Paenibacillus lacisediminis
GGGTTAGCTTAATGCGGATCAACTTGATTGGAGTGAGTTAGCATGAACGGTGTGGACGTTGCTGCAAACGGAAAGGTTCAGGCTACAGCAAAATCACGGTCTTTTCGTTTCCCTCGCGTCTTGCCCATGGTCTCCTGTCTTGATCTCTTGTCTTGATCTCCTGTTTTGATCTCTTACCCGGTCTGTTTCGCCTCCCCTAAACCCGCCTCCTTCTCCTAAGCCCGTCTAAATTATCTTAAACCTATCTGCTTCTCCACCAAATATTTCCATCTCCCGAGCTTGTCTGTTTCTCTGATACCTGATCAAATGGGATAATCGTGCAAAGCGTCCGGACAGTTAGTGTTGATCTGCCGCCCACCCCAAGAAAAGAATACTTTACTTCGTTTGCGTTGATTTAGGTCGGGCTGATGGTCTATAACAATGAAAGACACCCCTTCTGTCTGATATTGCAACTCAGTGTACTAACTATAAAACCCCGGATTGCTCCGGGGCTAAGAATATAACAAAAATTTAATTTTTCCGATCATCATTTTATCTGCCTTTACCACTTGAAATTAGAACTACTCCTCAAAACACCTTCTTATGCTCCCGATCCTCCTTCAAAATCTCCACCGCCTCGCGGAACCGCAGCGAGTGAATGATTTCGCGCTCGCGCAGGAACTTCAGGCCGTCCTGGATGTCGACGTCGTCGGTCATGTCGATCAGCCACTGGTATGTAGCCCGCGCCTTCTCCTCGGCGGCGATGTCCTCGTACAGGTCGGCGATCGGGTCGCCTTTGGCCTGAATGTATGTGGCCGTAAACGGTACTCCGCCCGCGTTCTCGTAAAACAGCGCCTTGTCGTGGTTCACGTAGTGCGGGCCCAGCCCCGCCGCCTCGATCTGCTCCACGGTCAAGTCCTTCGTCAGCTTATAAACCATGGTGGCAATCATTTCCAGGTGCGCAAATTCCTCCGTGCCGATGTCATTCAGAAGCCCGATGACCTTGTCGGGGATCGTGTATCTTTGATTCAAATAGCGCAGCGCGGCTGCCAATTCCCCGTCGGCTCCGCCGTACTGCTCGATCAGCAGTTTGGCCATCCGGGGGTCGCATTTGCCTACACGAACAGGATACTGCAGCTTTTTCTCATATACCCACATATTGCCTGGTTAACCTCCTTTAGCTTCAACTCAACCGGGCCATCGGTCGCCTAAACCTGCCAAGGCCATGGGCTTTGTGACCATTCCCAGGGGAATTTCGAATAGGCGCGCCCAAAGTTTTGCAGCGGTCCGTATCGCTGTTGAAAATGGTTGGCGAGCCGTGTCCGTTCCTGCGTCACTTGGTTGAACTGCTGGACGGCGGCCAAGTCGTCGGGGTGCGTGTCGAGGTACAGATTTAACTCCACCAGCACAAAATCAAGTGCCTGCAGTTTTTCCAGCAATTCGTAATACTCCGGCTCGTACGGTTTGTTCGGGGTCGTCGTCATGGGATCACCGTCCTTTTCCCCATTTCGATTCATAAGGGCTGTACAAAGCGGGCCACAACGTACCGTGCCTCAAAGCCTCCATCGGGCTGAACTGCGGCAAATTCGGCGGTTGAAAAGGTATAAATAACTGCGGAGGGGTGCTGTATGTTTTGTGGGTGATCGGCGGACAAGGATCAAACGGCCCAATAAAGGGGGTAAACACGCGCTCTTGGGGATGGTTCAAAGACATTTCCTCCTTTTCCAGGACAAATTTCATGCTGCCAGGAAACCATCATTTCCCTGCATCTTACCAATAACATATGACATTCGCCCAGATAATGAACCGAAAATCCGCAAAAACCGCAAAAAAACCTCGCCGCTGGCGAGGTCCTTTGCCCGGCAAGCCCATACCTTGGATGCGCGGGAGGAATGGTTACGGGGTTTCACCAGCGCTTAGAGCCAGGTTCTTATGGACTTACTTTAAGTTAGAACCTGACTCTAAAGACGGGCCGGCCGAGTTGGTGGGGCCACTCCTTCTGGATTGAGCCCCACTCCGAGAACCCTTCCCCTTCCTTTATGAACAGAAGCATCGAGTACTTTGGCTCTTTCTAAACTTTGGACGTTTTTGGACGCTGCTCTAACGGACTCCAGCGACCTTATTCGCCCATTTCCCGAGTATTTCCCGACCTAACGGACACAAACGACCCTATTTCGCTCTAAACCCGTTCATCCAGGCCGATTTGAGGCAAATATGGTCTTCTGTGTCCGTTACATTTTGCAATCCTCCGTTTTTCCGCAGATAGCGGCTCTGGTGTCCCTTAGCCCCCTGTTTCCCCTTCTCCTCCCTTGGAATTTTATACTTTCTGTCCTTTTTTTATTTCCTCGGCAATAATCAGCAACCGGTCCTATTCATCCTCCAAATCCTCTTCCGGCTCCAAAATTTGCAGTTTCGTAATTTTCACCCGGGTGATGCGGAGGCGGCCCGATTCGGCTACTTCAAACAGGGTGTCGTCGACCTGTATTTTTTTTCCTTTGGCCGGAGCTCCTTCCAGCTCCTTGAACAGCCAACCCCCGATAGAGTCGACCTCCTCATCCTCGATGTCGCTGCCGACCAGATCGTTGACTTCCTCGATCAGCAGCCGGCCGTCCACCGAATAGACGCCTTCCGCCAAAATTTCCACTTCCGGACGTTCGTCCTCGAACTCGTCATGCAAATCGCCGACGATTTCCTCGAGAATTTCCTCCGCCGTCAGCAGTCCGGCCGTGCCCCCATATTCGTCCACCACCAGCGTCATCTGGGAATGCTTCTTCTGCATCAGGCGCAGCACCTGGCTGACTTCCATCGACTCCGGCACGTTTAGGATCGGCCGAATCATCTCCGCCAAATCCAGTGGACGATCCGCTTCCGGCAGCAGCAGGTCGGTAATATGGACAAAACCGATGATTTGGTCTTTATCCTCGACCGCAACCGGATATCGCGAATGCTTGGTTTCGGCCACGATCTTCATGTTTTCTTCCCAGCTCAGATTCGTGTACAAGCAGTCCATGTCCGTGCGCGGCAGCATGACCTCGCGGGCCAGCATGTCCGAGAAATCGAAAATATTGTCCACCAGCTTCATTTCGTCCTGATCAAAAACCCCGCTTTTGGCGCTTTGATTCATCAGGATGCGAATCTCCTCTTCGGAGTGGGCTGCTTCCGCCTCGCCGGCCGGCTCGATGCCGAACAGGCGCAACGCCCCGTTAGCCGCCGTATTGAGCAGCCAGATGACCGGAAGGAACAAACGGTAAAACATCAACAGCGGCCACGACAGCCACAACGACGTCTCCTCCGATTTCTGGATCGCCAGTGATTTCGGGGCAAGCTCGCCCATAACGATATGTAAAAAGGTAATGATCGCAAAACCGACGGCCACGGAAATCGTCGAAATCAGCGTCGGGTCCGTGGCGCCCATTTTATGCATGAGCGGCTCGACCAGCAGCTCCGACACGGCGGGTTCGCCGACCCAGCCCAAACCAAGCGAGGCCAGCGTAATGCCGAGTTGTGTTGCCGACAGATACGTGTCGAGCCGTTTATTCACCTTCAGCGCATAATTCGCGCGCCGGTTTCCTTCTTTTACCAATTGGGTAAGCCGGGACTGCCGCACTTTGACAAGCGAAAATTCGGCCGCCACAAAGAAACCGTTCAGTAATACGAGGATGAGAACAATAAGCAGGTTTAAGAGCAGTTTGCCTACTTCAAATTCGGTATGACCATCAGGCAATGGAAAACGCCTCTTTCCTATAATGTAATCGCTTGACGGGCTTTAAAGTCGTTATCTTTGTAATACATGTCGGCCACCAGAAGATTGGGACCGCAACAGCCGGCGGCATCGCAATGGCAATTCACCGTCTGGTTCAGCGGATGCTCCGTCTGCCATTTGGCGAAAATGTCGTCCAGACGCCCTTCGTTCACATTGCCGAACGCCGGAATAGCCGCAAAATCCGTCACGTAAACATCGCCCGTAAACATGTTCACATTCACGCGATTCCGCCCGTCCGGATCGTTGCGCACCGTCACATTAGGTTCCTTGCGCAAACGCCGCAGCAGCGCGATATCCGCCTCACTTTCATTGCACGCAAAAAACGGCAAAGTCCCGAACAGCATCCAAATCGACGGATCCCGCTCATCCAGCAGCGCATGTATCGCCTGGCGCATATCCGCAAGCGACAAAACCGGCAGCCCTTCGGCAAAATCGGCCGCATACATCGGGTGAACCTCATGTCTCCGGCAGCCCATCTCCACGATCATCCGGTGAATTTGCGAAAGCTTCTCGTGCGTCCGGTAATTGATCATCGACTCGGCGGAGATGAACATCCCCGCTTCACTTAGTTTGCGCGTATTTTCGATCATTGTATCATACAGTTTATACGCCGCTTCCGGCGGAACGGGATGCCCGCTTCGCGCAAACCCCACCTCGTGAAAATCACGCTCGCTCGTATAATTGAAGGAGATGTGCATCACATCCAAAAACGGCAGCAACGGCTCGTACCGGTCATAGCTCAGCGTAAGGTTCGAGTTGATCTGGGAGCGTACTCCGCGCGCCTTAGCGTATTTGAGCAGCGGGATGATTTTCTCCTCCACGGTCTGCCGCCGAAACGTCGGCTCTCCTCCCGTGATGCTGATCGTCTGCAAATGCTCCACTTCATCCAGCCTTTTCAGAATGAGCGGCAGCGGTAGCTGCTCGGGCTCCTTCAAGACCAGGCTGTCGCCAACCGCGCAATGCTCGCAGCGCATATTGCACAAATTCGTGACCGTCAATTCCACGCTGGTCAGCACATGCCGGCCGTATTTCCGCAGCGATACAATCGGGTCCCACGGATCGTTATTCGGGCTGATCGCCTGACTCCAGGCTCCCGCCATATTATTCGTTTCTATCATGATTTTATCACCATTCCCATCCCGTCAACCTCCGTAATCACCACGGAAAGACTGACGGACAAATCAACTTCATAGGGCGATTTCAAATCCGCGCCCAGCGGATCGGTTATAACCCGCACCACCGGCCGCTGCGGCATATGCCCGTGAATTTTCACCACGACACCGCTTTCGCCCGTGCTTAACTTCACGGTCATGCCTAACGGGTAAATCGCCACCCGGTCGCGGAAAACCTCCAGCTTCGACTTTTCGTACCAATCCCCGCAACCGGCATACAGCACCTCCAAAGCCTGATGCGGCAGCATCGCCTTGCGGTAGACGCGGTGCGTCGTCATCGCGTCGTAGGCGTCCGTAATCGCGATCCAGCGGGCAAACTCATGGATTTCCTCGCCCTTCAGTCCCCGCGGATAACCGCTGCCGTCGATTTTCTCATGATGCTGGTAAGCGCAATGCGCCGAAACCAAAGGAATGCCCGGCTCATCCTTAAGCATTTTAAAGCCCAACTCCGGGTGGAGTTGAATCTGCTTAAACTCCTCATCGGTCAGCCGGGAGGGCTTGTTCAGCAATGACAGCGGCAGCTTCGTTTTGCCCACGTCGTGCAGCATCGCCCCCAGGCCGAGCATCGTCAGCTCGTCTTTGTTATATCCGTGAATTTGTCCGAGCAGCAGCGTATACACGCATACGTTTAAGGAATGACGATACAGGTAATGATCCATGCTGTTGATGTTCATCATCATAATCATGGCATCGTCCCTGGCGCTGAGATCGTCGAGAATCGACTCGATGATCCCGGTGAACTTTTTTCCCAAATAGGGATACACCACTCCTTTGGCGGCCGGGGCCGCCCAATTGCGAAACTGGGTCCGGATCTCTGTCAGCGCCTGCCGCCGCGTTTCATCTTCAATCATGTCCTGCACGGCGACATCATCCGTACGCGAATCCGCAATATAGACGAAATCCAGCCCATGGGTCTTAAGACGCCGAATAATCGCATCGGTTAGCTCCGCATTTTCAGAGAGAAGAACGACCCCGTCCTCATTATAAATCTTTTTGCCTAATTTCATTCCGGTCTGCAGTGAGCCGACGGGTATCAACCGCATGTTATCCACTTCCGTCTCTGTATTTTCGTAATGTCCCTATGGAACAGCGGCTTATTATGGTCGTTAAACTTCCAGCCATATGCGGAATTACCGCATTATAAAAATCCAGAATAGCGCGGCAAGAATAAAGCGATAGTAAGCGAAATGGCGGAGCCGAATCTTTTGGATCAGCTTAAAAAAGGCCACGATCACCACATACGCGACAATAAAAGCCACGATAAATCCGACCAAAAAATAACCCAGCGTATCTGAAGTTAAATATCGGTAAGAATCGAGCATTTCGTAACCCGAGACCGCGCACATAATCGGAATGGCGATCAGGAACGAAAAATCCGACGCCGCCCGGTAGCTAAGTCCACTGAGCATGCCGCCGGCAATCGTCGAGCCGGAACGCGAGAAACCCGGCCACAGTACGGAGATGCATTGGTACACGCCAATCAGCAAAGCCTGCTTGTACGTAAGCTGATCGATGTCCGGCGCCGTAATGTTCGCTTTGCATTTGGAGAACCATTCGGCAAACAGCATAAAAGCGCCGCCTGCGACCAAGGCCCACAATACCGTGGAAGGGCTGAACAGGCTTTTGATGAAATCCCGGAAAACATAACCGACAAGAAGCGCCGGCAAAATGCCCAAAAAAACATGCAGCAAATTTAGCCGCTGTGACGGAGCGTTCGTGTTGACGGTCTTCACTTTTTGGCTCAGGCCAAGCAAATCCAAAATCCGTTCCCGGTAAACCCAGGCCATCGCCAAAATGGCCCCAAGCTGGATGACGATTTCGAAAGTTTTCATCTCCGGCGACTGATCATCGTATCCGAGCAGCTTGGCCGTCAGGATCATATGACCGGTTGACGACACAGGAATAAACTCCGTTAAGCCTTCCACAATAGCTAAAACAATCGCGACGATAAAACTCATCCCATCCTCCTGATCAGGTATGACGTCTATGCTTTTATTCTACTTTTTTCCAGCGCAGATGAAAACAATTTTCCACCGCGCCGCGCGTTTGCAGCTCCATCCGCAGCAGATCGCGGAGGAAATCGGGGAGCATGTACCGCTTCTCGCTGCCGTTTTTCAGCCGCTCATAGCCGACGCCAAACGAAAACATATCCAGCGTCCCGACATCATAGATTCGCTGCGCTTCCACGGGTTTTCCCGCCACGCGGGCCTCAACGATCCGCCGGAAAGGAGGGGCGTCCGGATGGTAGAGAATCTCCATGCCGTCAGTGCAAATGCTTCCCAGCACTTTCCCTCTGAAACCATAACCGAAAATGACCTTCTCCTTCATTTCATCCAATAGCGACTGCTCCAGACTGTAAAGAATGTCCGCACCGCTCAGCTTCATCCGGCAAGGATTAATGGGCGACGGGCACCGCTCATGCAGCATCCCCGCGCTAATTTCTCCGGCCGGAAGACCGGCCAGCAGCTGCCCGCTGTTCACCATCGACAACTCGCTGCCCGTATATCTCCGGACCGCTTGCGCGAGCAAATTGCCGAACGGAGATTCGGCGCCGTAATCTACTGGCAGGCTTCGCTCTGTGACGGCCACCGTGCGGCTTAATCGCTCTTTGGCCAGACCGAGGTTCCGGGAAATCGCTTCGGTCACCCGCTCCTGCTTGGGCCCGTCTCCCACTTCAAGGCAAACGCCGCCGATTTGGAAGGGCCGGCCCTGGCCCGGCGGATTTTTGCGGACGACGATTTTTCCCAGATAACGGCCGAATTTACCTGCCGCCGTAATCATCGCCGTGCCGATTGGCTCGGGCGTCTCCAGCAGGTGATGCGTATGTCCGCCCAAAATCAGGTCGATCCCCGGGATCGTCTCCGCCAGCTCGCGGTCTATCGTCAGCCCCAGGTGGGACATCACGATCACCAGATCCGCCTGACCGCGAAGCTGCCGCACGTCTTCGGCAATCGTCTCCTGCGGATTCAAAGCGTTCAGGCCCAGCAGATCATAAAATTCGGCAAAAGCAGCCGTTGCCGCAACCAGGCCGATTTTAAACCCGCCTTTTTGCACGATCAGCTGTCTGTGCATCCAGACCGGCGGACGCCCGGTCGCTTTTTCCAAAATGTTGCCGCACACCACGGGGCTTTGCAGCTCTGCATAAGCCTGTTCAAGCTGGTCGGGGGTAAACGTCAGCCCTTCATTGTTGCCGATCGTCACGGCATCGTAGCCCGTCAGGTTCAGCACGTCCACGTTGGCCTGTCCCATCGTGCCTTCGGTTTCCACGGCGGAGCGGTCCATATGATCCCCGATATCGAGAAGAAGCGTAGGTCCGGGCGCCTGGGCCCGCAAATCATCGATCATGGCGGCGATGCGCTCCATGGCGCCGAAATGGCTATGTATATCGTTCGTATAAAGAATCGTTAATGTATCCTGGTCCATCTCCGGCATCACATCCTGCCCCCTTGCCTTCTCCTTAAAACCGGCCTATTCTAAATTTTAGAGTTCAAAGAGTATTATATACCTTAAAATTGATCATTGTCTTCTGATAATGATATATTACAATCAGACCAAATCGAGGAGATTTCTTATGAACATCAATATTGCTTTATTTGCCGGGTTGGCTGACCGCATCGGCGCGTCCAGCCTCGATTTTGCATATCCACAGCCCGAACTTCAGCAAGTGAGCGCGGCTCAGTTGAAAGAAGCCTTGTCCGCCGCATATCCCGCCGCCCAAGCTTTGATTGACGCTTCGTTTGTGGCGATTAACCAGGAATATGCCGCCGGAGATGCCGTCATAACCGAACGTGACGAGGTGGCTCTGATTCCGCCGGTATCGGGCGGGGAAAACGCCGCGGAAGACGGAGAACCCCAGGCGGAGGACAACCTTTATGTCATTACCGAAGAGCCGATTTCCGCCGAAGAGGTCAGCCGCAAAGTCATTACCCCCGCGCACGGCGCATCGCTTGCTTTTATCGGAACAACCCGGGAATGGACCGAAGGGCGCCGCACGGTACATTTGGAATACGAAGCTTACGTTCCGATGGCCTTGGCCAAACTGCGGCAAATCGGTACCGAGCTCGGCGAGAAATGGCCGGGGACGCGCTGTGCCATCAGCCATCGGATCGGCCAAGTCGGCCTGGCTGAAATCAGCGTTGTGATCGCCGTATCGGCCCCGCACCGGGACAGCTGCTACGAAGCGAGCCGTTACGCCATCGAACGGCTGAAACAAATCGTGCCCATTTGGAAGAAGGAAATCTGGGAAGACGGTTCCGAATGGAAAGGGCATGGCTTGGGTCCATGGAACCCCTCTGTCCCCGGGACTTACAGCTCCGTAAGGTGACTGACGCCCTATAATTCTCATTGTCAATCCAAATATTACCTGTTATCATAAAGGAAAACTGGTGATTATGAGGTGTCATCGCCCATGAAAGTGCATATCATGGAACTGAGCCCCGGAGATCGTCTTCAAACCGACATCTTCAACAATTATGGCGTTTTTGTATTGCAGAAAGGCGCCCGGTTGACGAAAGATGCCATCGTGAAATTGATGCAGCACGGTATCGACTACGTGGATATTGAACCGCAAAGCCGGGATGGGAACGCCCCTTCGGAAGAGTGGTCTTCCCATTCGGCGCAAAAGGTCAAACCCATTTTGGACGATGCCGTGGACGGTTTTGAACAGATTTTCCTGGAAGCGCTAACTCACGGTACCTTTGATAATGACAAAGTGGACAAGCTGCTTAAGCCCATGGTCAATCAACTCGTTGACCATAAAGACGTCGTATCCTTGCTGCTGCTCTTAGGAGGCGATGACAACTATGCCTATCATCACTCCATGCAGGTCGGGATGCTCTCCTATTATATCGCTTCATGGCTCGGATATTCCAAGGAGGAAGCCTATCAGGCCGGCAAGGCCGGCTACTTGGTCGACATCGGCAATTGCAAGGTGCCGCAGGAAATTTTGTCCAAGCCCGGCAAACTAACGCCGGAGGAATTCGATCAGGTCAAAAGACATCCCGCCTACGGATATGAAATCATCCTACATTCAACCGGAGATGAAATCGCCGCTCAAGTGGCTCTGCAGCACCATGAACGCGAGGATGGGAGCGGATACCCAAGCGGTCTGCCCGCCAAAGACATCCATCCTTTCGCCAAAATCGCCGCCGTCGCCGACGTTTATTCCGCAATGACCACCAATCGGGTTTACCGCTCCAAGCAGGAACTGCTGACCGTGCTGCGCGAACTGAACAACCTCAGCTTCGGCAAGCTCAGCCCCGAACCGACGCAAGCGCTGATCGGCCATTTGCTGCCGAACTTCATCGGCAAGAAGGTGCTGCTCAGCAGCGGCGAAGTCGGCTCGATCGTCATGACCAACCAGACCGATTTTTTCCGTCCGCTTGTCCAAACCGTTTCCCGATTCATCGATCTGTCCAAAGAACGGGAAACCGCGATTGAAGAAGTGTATCTGTAAGCTCGCGCGAGAGGCTGCTTCATAGGTCCAATCGACCCGGGGCGGCCTTTTGTGCGCCCAATCCACTCCAGCCCAGAAAGCATAAACTATGGCAAAAACGTGGAGGCGCACAACATGCCGAACTACCGCATCATCGTCGATCTTTCGGAAAGAAGGCTATACTTGCTGGACAACAACACCGTCGTCCGCGCGTTTCCGGTCGGAATCGGGAAAATGCTCACGCAAACGCCGCAAGGCACCTATACGATCGTCAACAAAGCCCCAAATCCCGGCGGCCCGTTCGGCGCTTATTGGCTGGGGTTATCCAAACCCCACTACGGGATTCACGGCACCAATGATCCTTCCACCATAGGCAAAGAGGTTTCGCACGGCTGCATCCGCATGTACAATCCGGATGTGATCGAGCTGGCACGTATCCTGCCGATTGGGACGAGCGTCACGATCAGGCCGTAGCCGTAACTTGTGCTGAATTGGAGATAATAAGGTCTCCTGAGGCCCCCTCCTGAGGCCGTTACGATGACGAAATGCAAAAGTGCATGCGATTTTCGTCGAAATCCCTCGAAATAGGCGGCTCAACTGCAAAAGTGCATTTCATTTCCGGGCAAAAGATACTTTTTGATCCGATAGCCGCAAATCAGATGTATTTTTGCACTTCAACCGCTCAAAAGCAGAAATTTGCGCAAACTCAAATGTACTTTTGCATTTGCCCCCATCTGATTCAGCGTCTACTCTACCGGTAAATGGTGGTTTTCCCCACTATGCAAAAAAAATCCGCAGAGAAAATCTGCGGATTTTGCAACCGAAACAGGGGATAGCCCAGCTCTCCCTTAACCGATCGAGCCTTCCATTTCGAACTTGATCAACCGGTTCATTTCCACCGCGTACTCCATCGGCAGCTCCTTGGTGAACGGTTCGATGAAGCCCATGATGATCATTTGCGTCGCTTCTTCTTCAGTGAGGCCGCGGCTCATCAAGTAGAAAAGCTGCTCTTCCGACACCTTCGAAACGGTCGCTTCGTGCTCCAGCACGATGTTGTCGTTCATGATCTCGTTGTACGGAATCGTATCCGACGTCGACTCGTTGTCGAGAATCAGCGTATCGCATTTGATGTTGGCCTTCGCGCCTTCCGCCTGACGGCCAAATGAAGCAAGGCCGCGGTACGTCACTTTGCCGCCATGTTTACTGATCGATTTGGAAACGATCGTGGACGTCGTATCCGGCGCCAGGTGAATCATTTTCGCCCCGGCGTCCTGAAGCTGGCCTTTGCCCGCTACCGCGATCGACAGCACGCTGCCTTTCGCGCCGCGGCCTTTAAGCACAACCGCCGGATATTTCATCGTCAGCTTGGAGCCGATGTTGCCGTCGACCCATTCCATCGTGGCGTTCTCTTCGGCCACCGCCCGTTTCGTAACGAGGTTGTAAATGTTCGGCGCCCAGTTTTGGATCGTCGTATAGCGCACGCGGGCATCCTTTTTCACGATGATTTCCACGACCGCGCTATGCAGCGAGTTCGTGCTGTAGATCGGCGCCGTGCAGCCTTCCGTGTAGTGCACAAAGCTGCCTTCGTCGGCGATGATCAGCGTGCGTTCGAACTGGCCCATATTTTCCGAGTTGATGCGGAAATAAGCTTGCAGCGGGATTTCGCATTTTACGCCTTTCGGCACGTAAATGAAGCTGCCCCCGGACCAGACGGCGCTGTTCAAAGCGGCAAACTTGTTGTCCGCCGCCGGAACGACGGTGCCGAAGTATTCGCGGAACAACTCCGGATACTCGCGCAGTGCGGAGTCCGTGTCCATAAAGATAACGCCCTGGTCTTCCAGGTCCTTTTGAATGCTGTGGTAAACAACCTCGGATTCGTATTGCGCGGATACCCCGGCGAGGAATTTCTGTTCCGCTTCCGGAATCCCGAGTTTATCAAACGTTTCTTTGATTTCGGCAGGAACCTCTTCCCAAGTTTTCCCTTGCTTTTCCGAAGGTCTTACATAATATTGAATATCGTTAAAATCAAGCTCGCTGAGATCCCCGCCCCAACGCGGCAACGGCATCTTCTCGAATTGTTCCAGCGATTTCAGCCGGAAATTAAGCATCCATTCCGGTTCGTTTTTAATCCGGGAGATCTCCGTCACGATTTCGCGGGTCAAACCTTTACCCGATTGGAATATCGCCTTGTGTTCGTCCCGAAAACCATATTTGTACTCTTCCAATTCCGGTGCTTTTTTGGCCATGAGTCAGGTCCCTCCTTAAATTTAAGAATCGGTTTGAATCCCTTTTTTCAAAGCGTTCCAAGCTAATGTGGCGCATTTGATCCGGGCAGGAAATTTATTAACGCCGGATAAGGCCTCAAGATCCTCGTAATCGTCAAAATCCACGGATTCGCCCAACATCAGCTTGGAGAAACGTCCGGCCAAATCCAACGCTTCCGTCAGCGTCCGGCCCTTGACCGCTTCCGTCATCATCGAGGCCGACGACATGCTGATCGAGCAGCCTTCCCCGGTAAACCGGGCGTCCTTGACGGTGTCCCCCTCGATGATCAGCTGCAGGGAAATCCGGTCGCCGCAGGTCGGATTGTTCAGGTCGACCGTAACGGCATCTCCAGCAAATTTTCCGCGGTTGCGCGGGTTTTTATAATGATCCATAATGACGCGGCGGTACAAATCGTCCAGTTGCATTACCCAAAATACTCCTTTGTTTGGATTAAAGCTTCCGCCAGTCGGTCGATATCCTGTTCCGTATTGTACAAGTACAGGCTGGCTCTGGCCGTTGCGCTCGCTTTCAGCCAGCGCATCAGCGGCTGGCAGCAATGATGGCCGGCCCGGATAGCGATGCCGGAGGCGTCAAGCACGGTCGCCACATCATGCGGATGAATGCCTTCCAGATTGAAGGTCAGAAGTCCGACCTCGCGTTCGCGCGGTCCGTACAACGTCAGTCCCTCAATTTCCGCCAGGCGGTTTATCGCGTAAGCCGCAAGTTTGGCCTCGTGCCGATGAATTTCCTCCAGCCCGATCCCTTCCAGAAAATCGATGGCCGCCGCGAGTCCGACGGCGCCGGCGATAATCGGCGTCCCGCCTTCGAACTTCCAGGGAAGCTCCTTCCAGCTCGACTCGTACAAACCGACATCGTCGATCATTTCGCCGCCGTATTCGACCGGTTCCATTGATTCCAGCAGATGCTTCTTCCCATATAGTACCCCAATCCCGGTCGGAGCGCACATCTTATGTCCGGAAAAAGCATAAAAATCGCAGTCAAGCTCCTGTACGTTCACTTTCATATGCGGCGTGCTTTGCGCCCCGTCGACAACCATAACGGCCCCATGCCGGTGCGCGATAGCGGCCAGCTCCTTCACCGGGTTCACCACACCAAGCACGTTGGATACATAGGAAGTGGCCACGATTTTCGTTTTGCCGGTGATCGTTTTCTCCGCATCCTCCAGCGCGATATGACCGTCCGGTTGAAGCGGAATATATTTCAGCACCGCCTTTTTCTTCAGCGCCAATTGCTGCCAAGGAATCAGGTTGCTGTGGTGCTCCATCGGGGTGATGACAATTTCATCGCCTTCATTCACGGCCGCCGAGCCGTAAGACGATGCGACCAGATTCAGCGAAGTCGTTGTTCCCCGGGTAAAAATAATTTCCTCACGGCGTGCCGCCCCGATAAAGCGGGCTACCTTCTCGCGAGCGCCCTCGTAAGCGTCGGTCGCCCGGCTGCCCAGCGTGTGAACGCCGCGGTGCACATTGGCGTTATCCCATTCGTAGTAGTGCTTCAGCGCCTCCAATACTTGGATCGGCTTCTGCGAAGAAGCCGCGCTATCGAGGTAAACGAGCGGATGCCCGTTTACCTCCTGCTGCAATATCGGAAACTGTTTTTTGAGCTCTTCGGCGTTAATGCTCATTGTCCCAACTTCCTTTCCACCAGAGCCTGCAATAGCTTTTGCAGCGGCTCGAGCGGGATATCCGACACAACCGGAGCCAAGAAACCGTAGATGATCAATCGTTCGGCCTCGGCGCGGGTAATGCCGCGCGACATCAGGTAGTAGATCTGCTCAGGGTTCACCTGGCCGACAGAAGCAGCGTGACCGGCCGTAACGTCATCCTCGTCAATCAGCAGAATCGGATTGGCGTCCCCGCGCGCTTTCGGGCTCAGCATCAGCACTTTTTCCGTTTGCTGGCCATCCGCTTTGGTCGCGCCTTTTTCGATTTTCGTGATCCCGTTGATGATCGCCGTAGCCGATTCGCGCATTACTCCGCGGGTGATCATTTGGCTGCTTGAGCTTTTGCCGTAGTGCACAGCCTTCGTCGTATAGTTCAAACGCTGCGAGCCGGAACCAACCGCAATAACTTTCGCGTCTGAGCTCGAGCCGTTCCCTTGCAAAATCGACAGCGTTTCGCTGGCCGAGTCGCCGCCGTTCATTTCGCCGACGATCCATTCGATGCTGCCGTCATTTTCGACGATAGCGCGCCGGAACGTCAGGTCGGTCACTTGCTCGCCCAAATGATGCACCGTAGCAAACTGCACCTTGGACCCGGGTTTTACGAACACTTCCGCGGAACCGTTGTGCACAATTTTGCCGCCCAGGTTCACGGAAATGTAGTTATCCACGTAAGTAACCTTGCTGTTCGCTTCAGCTACGATCAAGACATGCGGCGCAAATGCCGCATCGGCCTCATCCAGCAGGAAAATGCTTTGCAGCGGCGCATCGATTTCGACGTTTTTCGGCACGTACAGGAATACCCCGCCGTTCCACAAAGCCGCATGCAGCGCAGCCAGCTGGTTCTCCTCCGGCTTCACCGCCGTATGCAAATATTTCTGAACGAGGTCGCCGTGCTCGCGGGCCGCGGTTTCCAGGTCGGTAAAAATAACGCCCTGCGCCGCCAGCTCCGGCGCGAGCCGGGTAAACACGGTGTCGGAGTTGCGCTGCACGAGCAGATTACTTTGCTCCGTCAAATCGACGAGCGAAGTAATGCTGTCCGGAAGCTGCTGCGATTTTTCCTTGCGAACCTCGCTTAACCCCCCGTAATTGTTCAGATCCCAGCGGTCGAGCCGCGTTTTCTCCAGTTTAGGCAATTCCAGTTCCGCCGCCAGCTGCAGCGCCCGCGACCGGCTTTCCGCCAGCCACGCCGGTTCGCCGCGCTTAGCGGATAGATTTTTTAACTGCTCCGCTTCCACCGGAAGAACGGTTTGTGTCGTCATCTTTGGCTCCTCCTTCCGCTTAGGCTTCTTGACCGACCGTTTCGTCCACGATGCCAAGCTCTTCTTTAACCCAATCGTAACCGTCCTGCTCCAGACGTTCCGCCAGCTCAGGGCCGCCGGATTTAACGATGCGCCCTTGCATCATCACGTGCACGAAGTCCGGTTTGATGTAGTTCAGCAGGCGCTGATAGTGGGTGATGATCAGGAAGCCGCGGTCCTCGTTGCGAATCGAGTTGACGCCGCCCGCCACAATGCGCAGCGCATCGATGTCAAGACCGGAGTCGATTTCGTCGAGAATGACGAGTTTCGGATCAAGCAGCAACATTTGCAAAATTTCGTTCCGCTTTTTCTCCCCGCCGGAGAAACCTTCATTCAAATAGCGGTGGGCGAATTCCGGATTCATTTCCAGCACCTTCATCTGCCCTTCCATTTGACGGATGAATTTGATCAGCGAGATTTCATTGCCTTCTTCGCGGCGGGCGTTGATCGCACTGCGCAAAAAGTCGGAATTTGTCACCCCGGCGATTTCACTCGGATACTGCATGGCCAGGAACATGCCGGCCCGGGCACGCTCGTCCACTTCCATCTCCAGCACGTCTTCTCCGTTCAAAGTAACTTTGCCGTCCGTCACTTCATATTTCGGATGCCCCATCAGGGCAGATGCGAGCGTACTTTTCCCGGTTCCGTTCGGACCCATGATCGCGTGAATTTCTCCGCCTTTTATCTCAAGATCGATCCCTTTCAGGATCTCCTTCCCTTCAATCGTCGCTTTAAGACCTTCCACAGCAAAATGCGTAGCCATTTTTCCTGCTCCTTCCATCATACGAGAGTTTAGCCAGGGACGCTGCCCTTTGTTTTTGCCATTATAACATAACAATTATCACATTAGAATAATTCTAAGTGATTCTCATTGATTCTCATTTCATTCTAACCTACTTTGTATGCATAATCAACGTACGCTGGCGGACATACCGTCATACGAAAAAGGCTCGGCCCTCTTCATGACGGCCAAGCCCTGTTCTAATGCAAGGGTAGCTGACTAAAGCGTTCCTACAATCAGCCCAAATAAGAACGCAGCATCCACATGTGCTTTTCCCAATCTCTTTTGTACCCCGTCAACAAGTCGCTGGTGGCATCATCGCCGCCCTGATCGGCCAAATCGATCGCCTCATGATACGACTCCGCCAAGGTGGCAAGGTCCTCGATCAAGCTCTGCACCATGGTCTGCGGGTCATCCTGCCCCGCCGCCTCCTGGATGGAGGCCAGTTCGAGATATTCCTTTAACGTTGCGGCAGGCTTCCACTTCAGGGCCAGCATCCGTTCGGCTATGGCGTCCATCTGCTCCGTGGCTTCATTATATAGCTGTTCGAATTTGGCATGCAGGGTAAAAAAAGTCCCGCCTTGAACATACCAATGAAAATGATGGAGCTTGACGTATAAAACGTTCAAATTGGCCACCTGTGCGTTAAGCATCTGCTCCAGGGCCTTATTCGACTTGCCTGCTTGTTTGGCATCCGATTGCGCCATGATTCATCCCCTACCTTTATCTTAGAATAGAGTATGCTCGCTTATTTATTACCCATAACCAGTGTTTACGAAACAGGTTCGATTCATTCGGACCCTTGGACCATTGTAAAAGGCTTCCAAATTTTGTTCCGTGCTCTTTTTGGGAATTTAGGGCTATGATTGTTTATTGAGCGGTGCTATTATAATGAAGTCAAACCGAACACGACTTTTATGGGGGAACTATGGACAAGCAAACTGAACAGCATCATGAGGATGAATCCGGTTACTTATTTAACGTGGAAGTGTTGATTCGGAGCAAAACGAACGGACAGGCGCTGCAGAACCTGCTGCAAATATTGAACAACGGGCCTGACATCATAGATTTCCGGATTAATTCGGGAATTGAGCTGGGCGAAATCATCGAATCGCTGCTTGCCAACCGGAAGCAGTCCTTTATTTCCAAGACCTATAAGCGCTTGGGAAAATCGGAAGCAAGCAACAACACACCCGCTGACGGCAAAAAAAGCGAACCCCAGCCAAAGGCGAAAGCTCCCGCCCCGGATCAAGCCGCCAGCGGCTTTAGGGACTTCGCCTCCAGCGAGGAATTTCAGAAGTGGATTCAGAGTTACATTACGGGAAACAAGCTGGTGCGGTTATACGTCAACCGGAACGGCGAACGGATGAGCATCCCCTGCCGGATTTTGAATTTCCTGCCGGAAACGTACGCGTTGAACGTGTATCATGTGGACGAAAAGCAGGTTTATAACCTGAAGCTGAGCGAAATTATCGACTTCTTGGATACTTGATCTAGGAAATGGACGATTAACGTCATTCAGCCGAGCTTATCGTTTTTCTTGGGAAGAAGGGCGGCTCGCTGAGCACTAGCATTGCATTAAATCTGACAAGATACATTTTTAGCCACACCAATATTCTAACGGTTGCCACAAGCGTTATTTGTTCCAAAAACGTTGATTTTAAATTGTAACGGTTGCCATAGCGCTTATTTCACTGAATTCCGGCTTAGTATGCTTAGATTCAGGCAAATAACGGCGATCACAACCGTTAGAGTTTTGAAAAAGGCTTTTTTCGCAAATTAGCCGCTGCTACAACCGTTAGATTTCCGTCAGGCGCATTATCGGCTTGAAAACATGATCACTTCCCAGTTAATGCAACGCCAGTGCCCGCTGAGATGAGATCAACTGCAAAAGTGCATTCTATTTTCCGTAAATCACCATTTTAGAGCGATTGAAATGCAAAAGTGCATCTCTTTAGGAGCTGTTTGATAAATAAGGGACTTTTGACCGGAAGTGAAATGCACTTTTGCAGCTGAGCCGCCTATTTCGAGGAATTTCGACGAAATCCGCCTGCACTTTTGCAGTTCATGGGATTTCGTTCTGGTCGCACCAAAAGCTGAGTTATAAATTCTATCAATTTCAAAAAGACGGCTGAACCCGCTCCGCCGTGGAGCCCTTCAGCCGTCTTTTTCCGTTGCTACCGGATGGTCCGGTCAGTCTTTCTTGCTCCATGCCTCCAGCGCAAGCAACAGCCAACCGGCGATAAAAGAAACGCCGCCGAGCGGCGTAACCGGCCCAAGCCAGGTCCAATGGAATACAGCCAATCCGTACAGGCTGCCGGAGAACAGGATGACGCCGAGCAGAAAAAGCCGGCCCGCCCAGCGAAGCCGCCCGGATTCCCCCCACTGCCCGGCAAAAAACGCCGTCAGCAGGATGGCGATCCCGTGAATCATCTGATAATGTACTCCGGTCTCATAGGTGCCGATGGCCGTTTCGCCGATTTTCGCCTTCAACATATGGGCTCCGAATGCGCCAAGCGCAACGGCGAGCAGCATGATGACCGCTCCGATTCCGGCATAGGTGCGCCGCATTTTTTTCGCCTCCCCTTGTTTGTCCATTTCGCCAAGATTCATTCATGTTCATTCTACCTCAACCATCCGTCCGATATCTACAGCTAGCGGAAATGAAGGCTATGACCGCTGCCTTTCCCTTGCCTTCCGCTTTTTGATAAAATAGAATAATCGAACAATATAATCAAGGAGATGCTTATGGCAAACGTCAAAATTTTCGCTGACAGTACCTCGGACCTGCCCGTAGAATGGATCCCCCGCTATGATATCGGAATTATTCCTTTATATGTCGTGTTTGGCGGCGAGATGTTCCGGGACGGGGTGGATATCACGCCGGTCGGTATTTACCGGAGGGTCGAGGCTGCCGGGAGTTTGCCGAAAACGACCGCCCCGTCGCCCAAAGATTTTATGGACGCCTTCGGCCCCTATATCGAGCGCGGGCAGGACATCGTTTATATCAGCCTTTCATCCAAACTCTCATCGACTTATCAAAATGCCCTGATCGCCGCCGCAGAGTTCCCGGAAGGGCGGATTCACGTTGTAGATTCCCAAACTTTATGCAGCGGCATCGGCCTGTTGGTTATGAAAGCGGTCAAGGCCGCCGCGGAAGGCCGCACCGCCGGTGAAATCGCCGCGCTGGTCAGCGCTATCCGGCCGCAGGTGGAAACGCAATTTGTCATCGATACGCTGGAATATTTGTATAAAGGCGGACGCTGCTCCGGCATGCAGAACTTTATCGGCAGCCTGCTCCAGATCCGGCCCGTGCTCAAGCTGGTGGACGGGAACATCATCCCGGCCTACAAGGTCCGCGGCCGCAAGGAGAAGGCGGTCCAGCAAATGCTGGACAATGCTTTGGCCGACCGGGACAACATGGATAACGATTTGATTATCGTCGCGCACACGCTGGCCGAAGAGGAGGCGCTGCGTTTGGCCGCGATTTTGCGGGAGCAGACGGGAGCGCGGGAGGTGGCAATATCCGAAGCGGGCTGCGTCATTTCCAGTCACTGCGGGCCCGGCACCGTCGCCATTATGTACACGAAAAAATAACCGGCCGCCTAGGCCAGGCTTTTCCAGAAAGGCCACAACTTATAGGAGGATCACTATGGCATCGATCAAAATTTTCGCGGACAGCACCTGCGATTTGCCGGAGGATTGGATCAAGCGGCACGAAATTGGCATCGTTCCCCTGTACGTCACTTTTTCCGACCGAACGTACAAGGACGGCGTCGATTTGAGCGTGCCCGATCTTTACCGCAAAGTCAGCGAGACCGGCAAGCTGCCGAAGACGGCCGCGCCGTCGCCGGCCGATTTCATTCAGGCGTTCTCCCCTTATGTCGAACAAGGGCAGCAAATTCTATGCATCAGCTTGTCTTCGGAGCTGTCCTCTACATACCAAAACGCCCTGCTTGCGGCGGAGGAATTCCCGGAAGGGGCGGTCACCGTATTCGACTCGCTTAATTTATCGACCGGCATCGGCCTTCAGGTAATGAAGGCGGTGCAGGCCGCGGCGGAAGGCAAAAGCGTCGGCGAAATCATCGGCCTGCTCACCGCGGTTCGGCCCCAGGTCGAAACGGAGTTTGTCATCGATACGCTAGAGTACCTGTACAAAGGCGGGCGCTGCTCCGGCATGCAAAACCTGATCGGCAGCCTGCTCAAAATCCGCCCGGTCATCAAAGTGGTGGACGGCAAAATGACCCCGGCCTACAAAATCCGCGGCAGCAGGGAAAAAGCGCTCGACCAGCTGCTGAACAACGCGCTTAGCCGCTTGAACGATATGGATAACGACATTATCTTTGTCACCCATTCCCTGGCGGATGAGGACGCGGCCAAGCTGAAGCAAGAGCTTGAGGCCAGAACCGGGGCCAAGACCGTCGCCGTCTCTAATGCCGGCTGTGTCATTTCCAGCCATTGCGGCGCCAAAACGATCGGCATCCTGTATACGAAAAAGACAAGCTGACGTATAAATAGAGTCATGTCCTTCATCCCCCGTGAGGCGGTCAGGACATGACTCTATGGGTTTTCCGCCTAAGTTTGCGGCTTGCCGCGTTTGTAGCTGACCCGCGAGCGGTATTGCTGCGGCGCCCGGGCCGGATAACGGACCGGCAGCGAAAACATATGCACGAGCTTCGTAAACGGGATCGAGGCGAACAACAGGAACGCCGAAAGAACGTGCAACTGGAAGATGAACGGAACCGTATCCATCAGGCGATAATCCGGCCGAAGCGCCAGCAAACTGCGAAACCATGGACCGATGGTAGTGCGGTATTCGTAAGCGGCCACCGTCGTGTTGTATACGAGCGTCATAAAGGTGCCGTTGGCGGCGACGATCAGCAGCAGGATCACCGTAAAATAATCGGCAAATCCGGCGTGGGCGCGCACGCGCCGGTTCGTTATTTTGCGAATCAGCAAAATAATCAGCCCCAGCACCACCATGATTCCCGCCAGCCCGCCTCCGGCAATCGCAAAGATGTGGTACGTTTCATCGCTCACGCCCATGGCATGGTATACCCTTCGCGGAATTAACACTCCCATCACATGGCCGATAAAGGCGAAGATGATGCCGTAATGGAAGATCATGGAGCCGAGCCGCAGCCATTTTTTCTCAAACATTTCCGTCGAAGGAGCGGTCCAGCTCACTTGGCGGAAGGCAAACCGGTATAACAATCCGACGATCATCACCGCCAGGGCGATGTACGGATAAACGACCCACCAGAACAATCCGGTCATGAAGCTACCCCCCATTCATTCAGTTGCATCTTTGGAAAAACGATAAATCTGCTCCAGTTCGGGCGGTTCCATCCATACCGTACAGAATCGGGTAAGGAAGCTCGCCGTGGTCCGCCTGCTCCCGCTTCTCCGTAAACCGGCGGACATCTTCCTCCGAGGGTTCGCCAAAAACGTCCGCCACGAGATGGCGAAGCAGTTCCCGGTAGGGGTTGTCCTCCGCCAAATGCTCGCAAATCCGCTTTGTGGCGACGGCGAGCCGAAGCTCCAAAGCCCGGACGTGGACATGATCCGGACGCACGGCCAGCAGCTCGTACAAGAGCGGCATATAATCGGCCAGTTCGCCTGCAGCGGCGGCAAAACCGGCGTCCTTGATGATCTGCTGCAGGAGAATCAGCGCCGCGCCGCGCTCCCGGCTGTCCCCAAGCTCGTGCGCGGTGAGATACAGTCCGGTTTTTTCCTTCCAGTCAAAGGCCCAAACATACTGCTCCCTTAGCTCCCTGAGCGGGCAGGATAACAGCGGGCGGCTTGTCTCCTGAAGACGTTCCGTAAGCAACGAGCTCCCGGCTTCCCGGACCGCTTCCAGCATGCTCCGCGCGGTTTCCGGAAAGTCGTCCTCCGGATATCCGAGCAGTCTGGCCGCAAATATCAAACTGATTTGCTTGTCTTCCATCGCCAACCTCCTTGCTCTATCTGTCTTCTTTGGCAAACCGTTGCGGCAAAAATCCTTCCTCCGGCGTGATGCCCTCCAGACTGCAAGCTCCCTGACGGTAATGCAGCCCGGCTTCGCCGATCATTTCCCGCCGGCCTGTCGGAATGACGAAACGTTCGTTGTGCTTGGCTACGGCAAACAAACGGGCCATCTCTTCGATTTCCTCGACGCTGGTTTCCGCCTCCCTGAGCAGCTTGCTGCGCTTCAGCTCGTCCAAGCCGCCGACCGCACGGTCCCGCATCAATACGCGCATCGCCGTCATCTTCAGCAGCACCCGCCGGATCACTTTCGTGTCTCCCGCCGTCAGCAGGGAAGCCAAATATTCCAGCGGAATCCGCATCTGATCGACCGCCGGGATGTACATGTCCGTCTGCAGCTCGTCCTCCTCGATATGGTTCATGATCGGACTAAGCGGCGGTACGTACCAAACCATCGGCAACGTGCGGTATTCCGGATGCAGCGGCAGCGCCACCTTCCATTTCATCGCCAGTTTGTAAACCGGAGAGCGCTGGGCCGCATCGATCCAAGCATCCGTGATCCCCGTTCTTCTCGCTTCCTTGATGACCTCCGGATCAAACGGATCCAGAAAAACGCCGAGCTGCGATTCGTACAACTCCTGCGGATTCTCTGCCGAGGCGGCGGCTTTTACCCGGTCGGCATCGTACATGACAACGCCGATATAACGAATCCGGCCCACGCACGTCTCGGAGCAGATCGTCGCCAGTCCGGCCTCCGTGCGCGGGTAGCAAAAATTGCATTTTTCCGCCTTATGGGTGTTCCAGTTGTAATAGACTTTATGGTACGGGCAGCCGTTCATGCAGAACCGCCACCCCCGGCAAGCCTCCTGGTCAACCAGCACGATCCCGTCCTCGTCGCGTTTGTACAGCGCGCCGGACGGACACGAAGCAACGCAAGACGGATTGAGGCAATGCTCGCAGATTCGCGGCAGGTACATCATGAACGTTTTTTCATATTCCAAGGCGATATGCTCCTGCAGCTTTTTGACGTTGGGATCGAGTGGCACGATTTCGCTGCCGCCGGCCAAATCATCATCCCAGTTCGGCCCCCATACAGGCTTGTCCATATACTCGCCCGTAATCAGCGACACCGGCCGACCGACCGGGAGATGCTTGCTCTTTGGGCTGTGCAGCAGGTTGTCGTAATCATAGGTCCAAGGTTCATAGAAGTTGTCCAAATCGGCCATGTTCGGATTGTAAAAAATGTTCGCCAGCTTGGTGATCGGGCCTCCGGCACGCAGCGCCAGCTTACCGCCGCGCAGCACCCAACCGCCCTTATATTTGCCCGTCTCCTCCCATTCCTTCGGATAACCCGGGCCCGGCCGCGTCTCCACGTTGTTGTACCACATGTACTCCGTGCCGGGGCGGTTGGTCCAGGTATTTTTGCAGGTGACCGAGCAGGTGTGGCAGCCGATGCATTTGTCCAGATTCATCACCATCGCAACCTGCGTTTTAATCCTCAAGCCAATCTACCTCCTTCAGCGGGCGGATGATGGTCAGCGTATCGCGCTGGTTTCCCGTTGGACCGTAATAGTTGAACCCGTAGCTTAACTGAGCGTAGCCTCCGATCATGTGGGTCGGCTTGAGCGTAATCCGCGTCACGCTGTTATGCGTACCGCCGCGCTGCTTGGTGATTGACGTCCCGGGTACGCCCAGCGTGCGGTCCTGGGCATGATACATGTAGGCAATGCCTTCTGGGATCCGGTATGTCAGCACGGCCCGGGCCGCGACGACGCCGTTGCGGTTGTATACCTCGATCCAATCGTTGTCCTTGATCCCGATGGAAGCCCCATCCTTCTCGTTCAGCCAGACGACCTGCCAGCCGCGGAACAGGGTCGTCATCTGGTTGGTGTCGGTGAACATTGTATGGATGCCCCACTTCTGGTGCGGGGTCAGGTAACGGAGCGTCAGCGATTTCCCGTTCTCCGGCACGCCTTTTTCCCCTTTAAGAAAAGGAACGTGCTTTAGCGGCGGCAAATACAGCGGCAAAGCCTCCCCGAAGTCGAGGATCATTTCATGGTCGAGATAAAAGCTCTGCCGCCCGGTTAATGTCCGCCAAGGAATACTGTATTCGGTGTTCAGCGTAAATGGCGAATAGCGGCGGTTGTCCTTCTCCAGCCCGCTCCAGACGGGCGCGGAAATAGCCTGGCGGGGTTGGGCCGTGATATCGAGCAATGTAAAGGCTTCCTCCTGGCGCGGCTGGGCGATCTCCACGAGTTTTTTGCCGGTCTTCTGCTCCATGTCGCGCCATCCTTCCACGGCGCGCTCTCCGTTCGTCGCCCCCGACATCAGCAGGATCGCTTCGATCACCTGGCGGTCGTAATACAAATCCGGCTGGCCTTTGCCGATGCCTTCACGCTTCGAGGCGCCAAGCCGGGCCAGCAATTGTTCGTAAACCCGCTCGCCGGGGATTTTCACCGCCTTCGAGCCGTACCCTTTCCGGATGTTGGGCCCAACCGTAATCATCTTGCCGTAAACGTCCTTGTAATCGCGCGGCACGATGAGAAAATGCGGCATGCTTTTACCGGGAACCGCCGCGATTTCCCCTTTGCGCCAATCCTTGATCCTCCCGTGCACCTGGGCTATCTCGTCCGGGCTGTCATGGCCGAGCGGAGTCATCATCACGTCTTCGCAGGCGGGGAGATGTTTCTCCGCAAGCTCGGAAAACGTCTTGGCGATCTCCCGGAACGCGTCCCAGTCGCTTTTGCTTTGCCATGGCGGCGAAATCGCCGGATTAAACGGATGGATGAACGGATGCATGTCCGTACTGCTCAAATCATGTTTTTCGTACCAGGTCGCCGCCGGCAGCACGATGTCCGAAAACAGCCCGGAGCTGGTCATGCGAAAATCGATGCTGACGAACAGATCCGTTTTGCCTTCCGGCGGCACATCGTCGGTGTGCACAGCCTCCGGCCGCCAGGAGTGGCTCGGGTCGGTTAGCACCTGACCATCCGCCCCGATCAAATGTTTGGCGAAATATTCATGGCCTTTGCCGCTGTCCCCCAGCAGATTTGAGCGCCAGTTGAAGAACACCCGCGGAAAGTTGCGGGGGTCGTTCGGATGCTCGATCGCCCAGTCGAGTTCGCCTTCCGCCGCCATCCTGGCGATTTCCCGCACGGCCTCCTGATCGTCCGTCAGCCCCTTTTCGCGCATTTGCCGGGCCAGATCGAGGGAATTCTGGGTGAATTGCGGGAACGATGGCAGCCAGCCGAGCCTCACGGCCAGCGCATTGACGTCGGCCGGATGCATTTTGCCGTACCGGCCGCCCCAGGTCGTATCCTGCTCTTCATTCGCGCGCACCTCATAGCGGAACTGCTCCGTCACAAAGTAAAAATACGACGTGCCGTTCTGCAGCCGCGGCGGCCGGATCCAGTCACCGGCAAAAGCGATCTGCTGCCAGCCCTCCAGCGGGCGCACTTTTTCCTGGCCGACGTAGTGGGCCCAGCCGCCTCCGTTTACGCCCTGCGCCCCGGTCAGCATCACCAGGTTCAGGATCGAGCGGTAAATCTGATCGCTGTGGAACCAGTGATTGGTCCCCCCGCCCATGGCGATCATCGAACGGCCGCCGGTTTTGGCCGCGTTATCGGCAAACTCGCGGGCCACCTGGATGCAATGCGACTTTTTGACTCCGGTGATCGCCTCCTGCCAGGCCGGCGTATAAGGCTTCATATCGTCGTAATCGGCCGGATAATCGCCAGGCAGGCCGCGCGGAACGCCGGCGTGGGCCATCATCAGGTCATACACCGTCGTCACCTTAAACGTCTCGCCCGACGGGCTTTGCAAGTTTTTGACCGGGACGCCGCGCCGCACTGTTTGCCCCTCTTTTTCCGCAAAATACGGAAAATCCACCTGCACGACTCCGTCGGCATCCTGGATAAATGTCAGCTGCGGGTCGATTGGAGTTCCGTCCGGCTTGTTCAGATCAAGGTTCCAGCGGCTGCTTTGATCCCAGCGAAACCCTTCGCTCCCGTTCGGTGCCTCCGGTTTCCCCGACGCTGTGTCCCAGACAACGGTTTTCCATTCGGCAAGCTCCTGTCCATCGCCCATGTCAGCCGCCCGCAGGAAGCGGTCTGAACGGATCATGCCGTTCTCCTCCTTCACGATGACGAGAAACGGAAGATCGGTGAATTTTTTCACATAATTTATGAAATAGGGGATCTCCCGATCCACATAAAACTCTTTGAGAATGACGTGCGTCATTGCCATCGCCAGCGCCGCGTCCGTGCCGGCCCGGGCCGGCAGCCAAATATCGGCGAATTTCTCGTATTCGGAATAATCGGGGCTCACGCCAACCACCTTGGTGCCGTTGTAACGCGCCTCAACCATAAAATGGGCGTCCGGCGAGCGGGTTTGCGGAATGTTTGTCCCCCAGATGATAAAATATTTCGTATTGTACCAGTCTCCGCTCTCCGGCACATCGGTTTGTTCGCCCCATACCTGCGGCGAAGCGGGCGGAAGATCGGCATACCAGTCGTAAAAGCTCAGGATCGTCCCGCCGATCAGCGACAGAAACCGGGTTCCCGCCGAGTAGCTGACCATGGACATGGCCGGAATCGGGCTGAACCCTACGACGCGGTCGGGCCCGTACCGCTTGATCGTATGGATCGTGGCTGCGGCGATCATCTGGCAGGCCACGTCCCAATCGCCGCGCACGAATCCGCCTTTCCCCCGGGCTATGACGTAACGCGCTCTTTTTTCCGGATCGCTGACGATGTTCTCCCAGGCTACAACGGGGTCTTTTACGGCGGCCATTTCCTCCCGCCACATTTCGTAGAGCTCCCCGCGAATATACGGGTACTTCACGCGCAGGGGGCTGTAGGTGTACCAGGAGAAGCTGGCTCCCCGCGGGCAGCCGCGCGGCTCGTATTCCGGAAAATCGGCGCCTGTCGTCGGATAATCCGTCTTCTGCGTCTCCCACGTGATGATGCCGTCCTTCACGAACACATCCCAGCTGCAGGAACCGGTGCAGTTCACCCCATGCGTGGAGCGTACGACCTTGTCGTGCTGCCAGCGGCCGCGGTACAGGCTTTCCCATTCCCGTCCCCGCGGGCTTTCCTCCGTCCATCCCTCATTGATGACTTCGCCGCGCCGCAAATGTTTCAACGCCTGGAGCAACTTGTTTTGCTTATCGCCCACCTATGAGTTCCCCCCTTCGCTTTCGCTAATCCGCGGCGCCGGATTAAACCGTTCGCCCACCAGCTTAAACGCCCCTTCTCCCGCTTGCAATTCCTCCGCAAATACGCTCCATGCGGAAGCATTGCAAGCGGCCAGAATCAACCGCTGCAGCTCGTCCGGCTTGCGAATCGCCGCGATCCGTTCCACCGTCTCGCGCGGAATCTCCCCGAACCGCATGTCCAGCACCGCCAGCAAGTCCTCCTGATCCTGCGCTGCCAAAACGTCAAGCTCATGTACTTCCATGTCGACCCTTCCTTTTCGTCAGAACGAATTCGGCCCTCCCGCGGGTATCGGTTCCCCCGTGCCATAAACTTTAGAGCCGCGTTTTTTTGTAGTACTCCGCGATCAGCGTTTTTTTCACCTGTTCCGCCGCCTGGCGCATAAAACCGCCGATTTGCTTGTCTTGATTTTCGACCATATCCCAAGAAAAAAAACGGCCTTCCAACCGGTCGAACCCTTCTCCATAGCGAACGTAAACGGCAACCCCTTGTCCGCTCGCCTGCCCGCCGGCTTTTACGTCATAAGGATGCAGGTTTAGCCGGCGAAGCTCGCAGGTCAGGCACTCGTACAGCCGGGGTTCCACCGCCCGCAGCGGTTTATCCGGCAGCAGGGCCGTCAACTTCGGGACCGGAAACCGATCCATGGCGACTCTCCTCCAATTCCTTTTCCACCATTGCTTCTTCATCCCGGTTATGTATCTGATCGATCAGAATCAGCGCCTGAAACCGCTGCAGCACCTGCTCGTCCATCTCGCCCCGCTCCAGCCGCGCTTTGATTTCGGCGACCAATTCCCGCATCAAATCGTGGTCCCGGGTCAAAGCGATAATCACGTCCCGAAGCTGCGGCTTCAGCTCTACCGCTTCCAGGTATAGTCCCTCTTCCTCGCATTGCGCGTGCTGTAGCGTCCGCGATTCCCAATGTTCGACGGCAATCCAAGCGATGCCCTGCGCTTTGTCCCGTTCGCCCCGGCGCAAGCTCCGCTCAAGCAATTCCGCCAATTCCCCGGCTTCCTCAAGCGCGGCCTCATGAATCAGACCGTGGCTGTCCGCTCGTCTCAAGGAGGGTCCTGACATTTCACTCCACTTCCTTTTCCTACCTGAATTTTTATTAGCGTTTGTTCCCATTCCATGAAATATACCTATTAAGAATAAAACCCCATAAAAACTATACTAGTTGAACTAAAGAAATACGGGAGTTAGGTAAGAAACATTTCACACGGCTGCCCTTTCACGTATAACCAATAGTTCAACTTGTATAGTACCCCTCACATATCGCCTCACCCCGTGAATATACTTTATTTACATCCACTTCACAGCGCTGGCGTAAATCCACATATGGAGGTGTTCACCATGTATACGCCCGATCGGAACAATTTCATCGTCTCCAAAGAGGATTGGTCGCTGCACCGCAAAGGGTATCAGGATCAGCAGCGCCACCAGGAGAAGGTGCGGGAAGTCATCCGGCAAAATCTCCCCGACCTCGTGACCGAGGAAAACATCATTATGTCGGACGGAAAGCAGATCATCAAGGTACCCCTCCGCAATTTGGAGGAATACCGGTTTATCCATAACTATCAGAAGCAAAAGCATGTCGGCCAGGGTGACGGGAGCAGCGAGGTCGGTGATGTGCTTGGCCAGGACAGTCCCAAGGATAACGGAAAAGGCGGCAAAGCCGGCGATCGGCCGGGAGTCGACTACGTGGAGGCGGACATCAGCATCGAGGAATTGGAGGATATGCTGTTCGAGGAGCTGGAGCTGCCCTTCATTCAGGAAAAAGACAAAGACGAATTGGAGACCGAATCCTACCGTTTCAACGATATACGCAAAAAAGGCCTCATGTCCAACATCGACAAAAAGCGGACGATCCTGGAAAATCTCCGCCGCAACGCGACGGCCGGCACGCCGGGCATCCACGGCATCACGCCCGACGATCTGCGCTACAAAACGTGGGAGGAAGTCGTCGTCCCCCATAGTAACGCCGTCATCATCGCCATGATGGATACGTCGGGCAGCATGGGCGCATTTGAAAAATATTGCGCGCGCAGCTTTTTCTTCTGGATGACCCGCTTTTTGCGGCGGCAGTACGAAAAGGTGGAGATCGTGTTTCTCGCCCACCACACGGAGGCCAAAGAAGTCAGCGAGGAGGAGTTTTTCACCCGCGGCGAAAGCGGCGGCACGATCTGCTCG
This sequence comes from Paenibacillus lacisediminis, assembly GCF_046567315.2. Taxonomy (NCBI): domain Bacteria; kingdom Bacillati; phylum Bacillota; class Bacilli; order Caryophanales; family Paenibacillaceae; genus Paenibacillus; species Paenibacillus lacisediminis. Next base: position 29,741 of record NZ_JBKIAX020000004.1, read on the forward strand.
TCCGTGTACCAAAAAGCGCTGGAAATCATTGATTCCCGTTACCCTCCGTCCAGCTACAACATCTACCCGTTCCATTTCTCGGACGGCGATAACCTGACGAGCGACAACGAACGCTGCACCAAGCTGATCGTCGAGCTCATGAAGCGCTGCAATCTGTTCGGCTACGGTGAGGTCAACCAATACAACCGCGGCAGCACCTTGATGTCCGCTTACCGGAACATCAAGCAGGAGAAATTCATGTATTACGTCATCAAGGAAAAAGGCGAGGTTTATAACGCGCTGAAGCGGTTTTTCCACAAGCGCGAAGGGGGTGCGGCCAGTTGAACAGCGAACATGAGCAGCTCGAATACGCGATCGCGGAAATTATGGAAATCGCCGGCTCCTTTGGCCTCGACTATTATCCGATGCGCTACGAAATCTGCCCCGCCGAGATCATTTATACGTTTGGCGCCTACGGCATGCCTACCCGCTTCTCGCACTGGAGCTTCGGCAAAACGTTCAACAAGATGAAGATGCAATACGACTTCGGGCTAAGCAAAATCTACGAGCTCGTCATCAACTCGAACCCGTGTTATGCCTTTCTGTTGGAAGGCAACTCCCTGATCCAAAACAAACTGATCGTCGCGCATGTGCTGGCGCATTGCGATTTTTTCAAAAACAACGTCCGCTTCTCCGGCACCAACCGGGATATGGTGGAAAGCATGTCCGCCACCGCCGAGCGGATCAGCCGCTATGAGCTGGTGTATGGCAAAGGTACGGTGGAAAGCTTCCTCGATGACGTGCTGGCCATCCAGGAGCATGTCGACCCGCAGCTGATCAAACCGAAACGCTACGATAAAAGCCGGCAGATGGCCGAAAAGCTGCGACTCGCCAAGGAAGGGCGGCAGGGGCAGGTCAAGCCGAAGGAATACGACGACCTGTGGGAGCTGGACGACGTTGCAGAGAAGCGCGAAGCCGAAGCCAAAACTAAAGGCAAAGAGTCCTCCTTCCCCCCCGAGCCGGAGAAGGACATCATGTGGTTCATCCAGGAGTACTCAGAAACGCTGGAGGACTGGCAGCGGGACATCATGAGCATGCTGCGCGAGGAAATGCTGTATTTCTGGCCGCAGATGGAGACGAAAATCATGAATGAAGGCTGGGCCTCCTATTGGCATCAGCGCATTATCCGCGAGCTCGACCTGACCAGCGACGAAACGATCGAATTCGCCAAGCTGAACGCCTCGGTCGTGCAGCCGTCGCGGCAAAGCCTGAACCCGTATTATCTCGGGCTGAAAATTTTCGAGGATATCGAGCGGCGCTGGGACAATCCGACAAAAGAGGAACAGGAGCGCTTCGGCCGGGAACCCGGACAGGGCCGGGAGAAAATATTTGAGGTCCGCGAGCTCGATTCCGACACCTCCTTCCTGCGCAGCTATTTGACCAAGGATCTGGTGCGCGACCTTGACCTTTACATTTTCGAGAAACAGGGCCCGGAATGGAAAATCACCGACAAAACGTGGGAACACATCCGCGATCAGCTTGTGGCCACCCGCGTCAACGGCGGCTCCCCGTACATCATCGTCCAGGACGGCGACTACCTGCGCTCCGGCGAATTGCTGCTAAAGCATCAATATGAAGGCCTGGAGCTCGACCTGAAGTATTTGGAGCATACGCTCCCCCACGTCTACCGTTTATGGGGCCGGCCCGTTCACCTGGAAACCGTGATCGAAGACAAACGCGCGCTGTTCTCCTACGACGGGCAAAAACATCAGCGGAAGATGCTGTGAGGGAGACGTAAGCCGTGGGCCGAAATCAGTGCCGGACTACAAGATCCAAGATCAGATGGCCGATCCTTTCGTATGGAGTGGACGGTTCGGCCCTCGGGTCTCCGGGTCTCCGAGTCTCCGGTCTTTCGCTAACGGTTGTAATCGCACCTAATTAGCCGAAAAGATGGGGTTTTAATTTCTAACGGTTGTGATCGCGCCTATTCGACGAAAAAGGCGCGAATCCGTAGAAAAAAGGCAAAATAAACTCTGCCGCAACCGTTAAAATTAGTTTCCCCTGCATTTTACCGAAATAACGGCGCTGACAACCGTTAGAATGGCAGCTCGATTCCGTAACGGACCGTAATGACCTTATTCGTACATTTCCCGGCTATTTCCCAATGTAACGGACCTACAAGGCGTTATTCGGCTGCAAAAGGGGGAATTTGCATACGTTTGATGAGAATAACGGCTCTGGAGTCCGTTACATTTTTGCGGCCTCCGTTTTGGCCCATTTAACGGCTCTGGAGTCCTTTAGCCAGACAGCTGACCAAGCACTTGGGCTTCCATTCAAATCAAAAAGGTGAAGGGAAAAATCCCTCCACCTTTTTTGCCGTCACCCCATCGCCTAGCGGTTCAACAAACTTCCGACATAGCGCAGCAGCTCGTTGGCGCACACCGGGCAGTACCCGTGCTCGTCGATCAGCCGTTTGCTGACCTCGTTGATCCGCTTTAACTGATTTTCGTCCGGCGTTTTGGTCGACGTCGTAATTTTCACGATATCCTTGAGATCGGCGAACAGCTTCTTTTCGATCGCTTCCCGCAGCCGGTCGTGATGATTGTATTCGAATTTTTTCCCTTTCCGCGAGTAGGCGGAAATGCGAATCAGGATCTCCTCCCGGAACGCTTTTTTGGCGTTCTCCGAGATGCCGATCTGCTCCTCAATGGAACGCATCAGGCGCTCATCGGGGTCTAGTTCCTCGTCCGTCAGCGGATCGCGGATTTTCGTCCAGTTGCAGAACGCCTCGATGTTGTCGAGGTAGTTCTCAAACAGCGTGCGCGCCGATTCTTCAAACGAATACACAAACGCTTTTTGCACTTCTTTTTTGGCCAGTTCGTCGTATTCCTTCCGGGCGATGCCGATAAAGTTCAAATAGCGCTCGCGCTCCTCCTTCGTAATGGAGGCATGCTGATCGAGACCGTCCTTGATCGCCCGCAAAATATCGAGCGCCCCCATGCAATGCAGGTCCTGCTTGATCAGCGCACTGGAAATCCGGTTGATCACGTAGCGCGGATCGACGCCGGACATCCCTTCCTCCAGGTACTCGTTTTGCAGCTCCTTCAAATCGGCGTCCTTGTAGCCCTCCACTTCCTCGCCGTCGTACAGGCGCATTTTTTTTACCAGATCAACGCCCTGCTTTTTCGTCTCCTTAAGCCGGGTCAAGATGGAAAAAATCGCCGCCGACCTTAATGCGTGCGGGGCAATGTGAATGTGGTTCATATCGCTTTGGCCGATCAGCTTCGCGTAAATTTTCTCCTCCTGGGACACCTTGAGGTTGTACGGAATCGGCATAACGATCATCCGCGACTGCAGCGCCTCGTTTTTCTTGTTGGCGATAAATGATTTATATTCCGCCTCATTCGTATGGGCGACAATCAACTCATCCGCGGAAATTAAGGCAAACCGCCCGGCCTTGAAGTTGCCCTCCTGGGTTAGCGACAGCAGGTTCCACAAAAACTTTTCGTCGCATTTCAGCATTTCCTGAAATTCCATCAGCCCGCGGTTGGCTTTGTTCAGCTCGCCGTCAAACCGGTATGCCCGGGGATCGGACTCCGATCCGTATTCGGTAATCGTCGAGAAGTCGATGCTTCCCGTCAAATCGGCGATGTCCTGCGACTTCGGGTCGGAGGGGCTGAACGTGCCGATACCGATCCGCTCGTCCTCAGAGAGCAGCACCCGCTCCACCTTGACGTTTTCAATGTCGCCGCCGTACTCCGTTTTGAGCTTCAACTGGCAGACCGGGCATAAGTTGCCTTCGATCCGGATGCCCAGCGTCTTCTCCACCTCGGGCCTCAGCTCATGCGGAACGAGATGGAGCGGGTCCTCATGCATCGGGCAGCCGGCAATGGCATATACGGCCCCTTGGTCTGTCCGCGAAAATTTCTCCAGCCCCCGTTTAAGCAGGGTCACCAGCGTCGATTTACCGCCGCTGACCGGGCCCATCAGAAGCAAGATCCGTTTTCGCACATCCAGCCGGCGGGCGGCGGAGTGAAAATATTCCTCAACCAGCTTTTCGATCGCCCGGTCCAACCCGAAAATTTCCTGCTCGAAAAATTTATACCTTTTCCGCCCGTCAACTTCCTCTATCCCATAAGACTTGATCATTTCATAAACTCTGGCATGGGCGGTCATCGCCGGCGAAGGGTCCTTGGCCAAAAGTTCGATATATTGTTTAAATGTGCCGCTCCACGACAATGAGTCGCTTTCTGCCCGGTAAGCCGCTATACGTTCAAAAATGTCCATGTTAGGTACCTCCTGTATCCCGCTTGGGGGTTCTCCCGCGTCCCCGGCCTTGGTATCTGAAGCTGAATTTAAATGGAGCTTCCACATAGAAAAGTGTATTACATTCCTATGCGGCTTTTCCCGAGATGTTGACCGTTTTCGGACTAAAAATATTCACATCGAAAAAGTAGGGATTAAGGTTTGTGCTATAATTTGTACAGCATTATGGATACGTAAAATGTGAGTTCAAAAAGTTAGGTTTCCAGGACCGAGAAGGTTGGATGAAGCCAGGGACTGAGGAGCGGAGCGTACGTTTTGGGTACGTGAGCACCGGAAGGCCCGGCTGAATTCAAGATTCGACGTCGAATTCACTTCATGAACGGCTTCGTCATGGAAAGATGACTTTTTGAACAACCTTGTAAAATGTGAGTTCAAAAAGTTAGGTTTCCAGGACCGAGAAGATTGGATGAAGCTAGGGACTGAGGAGCGGAGCGTACGTTTTGGGTACGTGAGCGCCGGAAGGCCCGGCTGAATTCAAGATTCGACGCCGATCCACTTCATGAACTTGCTTCGTCATGGAAAGATGACTTTTTGAACAACCTTGTAAAATGTGAGTTCAAAAAGTTAGGTTTGCAGGACCAAGAAGATTGGATGAAGCCAGGGACTGAGGAGCGGAGCGTACGTTTTGGGTACGTGAGCACCGGAAGGCCCGGCTGAATTCAAGATTCGACGTCGAATTCACTTCATGAACGGCTTCGTCATGGAAAGATGACTTTTTGAACAACCTTGTAAAATGTGAGTTCAAAAAGTTAGGTTTGCAGGACCGAGAAGGTTGGATGAAGCCAGCAGACGATTCTGGAAATAACGCTAGCATGATGGCAAGTGAAAAAACGGCAAAATTAGTCTATTGAATATCTCGGGTGACAGCATAGAGGAAAAAAAGGGCGCTATTTCAGCGATATCCCCCATGTTGCGTGAAATAGAGGAATTTTATGGCGCTATTTTTACGATTTAGTGGCGAAAGGCTGCCCTTCGACCTGTTCATCGAAAAATAAGACCCTAAAGTTCCCCTATGGTGATGAATAGGCTCAAATTCGGAAAATAAGACCCTAAAGTTCCTCTATTTTATGGGGACGATACTGAGCACAAGACTAATATAGAACAAAGTGATCCATGGCACCTGTCCGCAGATAAGCCATATTATTTCCGGATCATTCTACTAGGGACTGAGGAGCGGAGCATACTTTTTAGGTACGTGAGCAACTGAAATATTTCCGCAGGAAACATGCTTTGTAAGCATATGCCCCACCCGGCTGAATTCAAGATTCGACGCCGATCCACTTCATGAACTTGCTTCGTCATGGAAAGATGACTTTTTGAACAACCTTGTAAAGGAGATTGTCATGGCAGTACAGCATGAGACGGAATTATACGCCCCGTTGAAGGCTTTTTTTGAGGAGCGCGGATACATCGTGCGCAGCGAGGTCCGCCATTGCGACCTGGTCGGCCTACGGCCGGACAGCGCTGAGCCGCTGATCGTCGAAATGAAAAAGACGTTTAATCTAGCGCTGCTGCTGCAGGGATTGGAACGGCAGAAGCTAAGCGGCGAAGTTTATTTGGCCGTGGAGAAAAACCGCACGAAAAAAGGGGCGCACAACCAGCGCTGGAGCGAAATCACCGTATTGTGCCGCAGGCTTGGGTTAGGTCTGATCGCGGTCACCCGGTATAAAACGAAACCGGCGTTTGTGGAAATTTTATGCGCGCCCGGAGACACCGTGTACACCCCGGGACCCAAGGTCGTCAAAAGGCGGGCCGAGCGGCTGCTGCACGAATTTCATGAGCGCAGCGGCGATTACAACGTCGGCGGCAGCCACGGCACCAAGCTGGTGACGGCGTACCGCGAAAGGGCGCTGCGCGTGGCGCTCGCGCTGCAGGAAGGCGGCGGTGAGATGGCCCCGAAGGACGCGCGCGACCGCAGCGGGGTCGGCAGCGCCGCGGCAATCCTGCAGCGCGACTACTACGGCTGGTTCCGCCGCGTCGCCCGCGGCCGCTATTGTCTGACGCCTGCGGGGGCGGAAGGCTTGCGGCAGTACGCCCACGTCGTGGATGCGTGGCGGCGCACGGCGGCGGCCTTGGAGCGGAACGAGGGGGCGGAGTAGGCCGGGCGCGGGCTTTGGGCGAGGGGCGTGGCCCGGCGATGGGCCGGTCTGAGTGAACGCGCGCGAGACCGGCAACGGCTGGCCGCATTGTGTGAACGGGCGGCAACCAGGTGCAGGAGGCCCAGTGCTAGCCAGCCGTGGCCGGTGGCGATTGGCGGCCATGCTTGGCGCGGGCGGCCGGGCGGCGCGTTCAGCTGCCGGAACGCGCCGTAAAGCCGGCGAGGGCGGCGGCGATGCGCGCCAGCCCCTCGCGCAGCCGCGCTTCTTCGAGCGCGGCCACAGTGAGCCGGATGAAGCCATCATCCGGCTCACTGGCGTAGCACAGCGTCCCCGGCAGGAACGCTGTGCCCTCCAGCAGCGAAGCGCGCAGCAGCGCTTCGCTGGAGATCCCGGCGGGCAGGCTGACCCACAGGTACAGCCCGCCGCCGGGATCGGCTGCGCAGGCGCCCCGCCAGGCGGGCGCCTGCAGCAGTTCCAGCGCGAGCTTGCGCCGCGCTGTGTACGCCGCGTCGGCTGCTGCTGCATGCCGCGCGGCCGCTGGCGAGGCGAGCCAGGCGCGCAGCCGCCCGGCTCTTGCGGCCACGGCCCGATCGTCCGCGGTTCGATCGGACTCGCTCCATTGCCTGGCCGGGCCCGCCGCGGACGAACCGCCGACGCCCCGCCCGCGCTCCGCTTCCCGCCGCAGCCTTTCCAGTGCCGCCGCCTCGCCGCGCAGCCAGGCCAAAGGCAGCTGCGGCAGAAGCGTCCGCTCAAACGAGCCGACGCCGATCACCTCGGCCTCGGAAATCCCCGCCGTCTGCCGCAAGCGGAACAGAGACTCGGGGACGCCCGGCACCGCCGCTTTCGGTATTTCGTCCCCCGGTACCAACGCTTTCGGCATTTTATCCCTCGGCACCACCGCTTTCGGCATTTTATTCCTCGGCACCACCGCTTTCGGCATTTTATTCCTCGGCACCACCGCTTTCGGCATTTTATTCCTCGGCACCACCGCTTGCAACATTTCGTTCTCCCTTACCATCTCTTTCGGTATTTCATCCCCCGGCACCATCGTTCTCGGCATTACGTCTCCCTGCCCTGCCGCCGTCAACCTCTCCTCCACAGCAGCCCCCGTTTCCAGGGCTTCCAGAGCTTCCAGAGCTTCAGGAACTTTCGTATTTTTTAATATCAACGCAAATGGCAGCGCTCCTGCCGTGTCGTCCTCCACAATCGGCAGCTCCAGCTCCGCGCTCAACGCCAGCAGCTCCAGCTTGCGCTGCCGGCTCCACACCCGGCCGGACGGATTCGAGAAGTGCGGCGTCACGTACGCCAGGGCCGGCTCGCCCCCGGCAGGCTTGCCCCCGGCCAGCCGCACCTTCCGCCGCACATCGTCCGGCAGCATGCCGTCCCGGTCGCATTCCACCGGGACGGCCCGAAGCCCCAGGCGGCGCATCAGCTCCAGCGCCTCCGGCGCGGCGGGCGTTTCGACCAGCACTGCCCCGCCGCCGGGAACCAGCGCCCGCAGCGCCAACTCAAGCGCCCCATCGGCGCTTTCCGCAAGCAGCCATTGCCGCGGCGGGAGCGCCTCTCCGCCTTCGCATTTGGCGTAAGCGGCAGCCAGCCAATCCACCAGCGGATGTTCCGCCCCTTCCTCCACCGGCACGCCATCCGCGCTTTCATTCTGTGGAACGTCTTCTTCATTTAATAGATCTTCATCCCGTAATTCCCGCACTCCGTCCCCGCGCGACCCGGCCAACCCGATCAACATTCCGCTTTCCAGACGCGCTTCGGCTTCAAGCACAAAAGCAGGCGGCAATTTTCCTCTTAACATCTCCAGCCAGAGGTCCAGATTAAACTCCCCCTTTTCGCTGCTTCATTTACGGCGATTGTACCCCAGGACAAAGTTTCCAGACAACCGGCGGCAGCAAGCGAAAAAAGACGCACAAATTAGCATATTTTCTCTAAATCTATCCTTTTTTGCGATAAAAATGTCGCCATGTTAGAATGGGTACTGCAAATAATAGTTTTTGAGGTGATCATGTGATGTCTTACTCTACGGAGCCTGCAACCGACACTGAACCGATGCGCAGCCGGAAAAAGCAGAGGCCTTCCGTAACTTTGATTTTACTCGTCTGGGTACTGTTGATCGGCGCCGGAGCCGCCGCCGCCTATTTTTATAGCAATCATTTAAAGCAATCGATGATCGCACAACTGGACGCCAAATGGCAAAGCCAAACGGAAATAATGAAAGCCGACTACACTTCGCAACTGACGGCATTATCGAAAGAAGTCGAAGAACTGCAGGGCAAAGTCGACACCTTTAACGAACTGCTTGAGTTTACGAAGGACAATACCAGCGAAAAAACGGACAACAGCAACAAGCTGTATACCCAACTGAACGAAGTTAAGCAGCAGTTGGCTAAGCTCCAGAAACAGATGGATCTGCTCAAATGATTACGTCGGTCAAACGAATCAACCGTTTTTTTCTGCTGGCAACCGGTCCTTTGTTTGGCCTTCTGATCGCCCTGCTGATCAGCGGCCCCCATATCGAGTGGAACAGCCAACCCGGCGATATTACGCCGGAGGCGGATATTTTTCATACGACTGAGGCGATTTCCGGAGGACTTACGCAAGCGCAAACGAACGCCAAAACCACGATTTCGTCCATTCAAAAAACTGCCGAGCTGTACCGCAAAACGACTTCGGCGATGAGCACCATCGTGAAAACGGCCAAAACGTTCGCCGGGATGCCCGCGACCATTTACAATCGAAGAATTACGGCCAAGCTCGGAACGCCGTACGAAACGATCCAAAGCGACCGGATTCGTATCGAGTTATACAAAGTCAACCCGGGAACCTACCGGGGTTATGCGATGAAGGTCAAGCTGAAATCTCCGGATGCGATGAAAATGACGCTGGGCAAAGACCTGCTGGGCGGTTCGGAAACGACCAAACAAGCCGTCCAGCGCTACGGCGCCGTGGCCGGCATCAATGCCGGCGGGTTCGCCGATTCCCGCGGCAAGCGTTACCCGTTAAGCACGACGATCGTGGGCGGCAAATACGTTAACGGGTTCGAAGCCACCTACAAGGATTTGTTTTTCGTCGGCTTGAATAAATCCGGCAAGCTCATCGGCGGCAAGTTTGAGCGCAAGGAAAATTTGGACAGGCTGGAACCGATGTTCGGCGCTTCCTTTGTGCCCATCCTGCTGCAGGACGGGGCAAAAACGACGATCCCGGAGAAATGGCAATCCTCGCCGCTGCGGGCACCGCGCACCGTGATCGGCAACTACAAGGATGACCAGCTAATTATAGTGGTCGTCGATGGCCGGAACGAAAACGGAAGCTCCGGGGCAACCCTGGAGGAGCTTCAGGCAAAATTGCAAAAGATGGGCGTCCAGGATGCCTATAACCTTGACGGCGGCGGTTCTTCGTCGCTTATCGTCAACGGCCGCGTGGTCAACAGCCCGTCGGACGGTGCTCTGCGCCCCGTGCCAACCCACTTCTTGTTCTTTAAATAGCACAAGCCAAACCGCAATCATCCGCGTCTATGAGAAACATCACATTTTAGCATTTATTTTTAAAGTTTGGGCGGGTATAATAAGAGCAGAAGTACAACGTGGAGGTGTTCGGGTTTGTCTTTCTCATTGACATTCTGGATTATTGCCCTGGTTTTGGCTATGTTTTTGTGCGGAATTTTAACCGCGTCTTACAACGAAGATAAAACAAAAGGTCTTTAATGAAAGCAAGCGTCTTTGGGGGCGTACATTCCAAGAAGACAGGCCGCGGCAAGCGGTCTTTTTTCTTGCGGCAGACAGACGATGACTGACGTGATTCGGATAAAGCTTTGCTTTCAGCCAAAATAAATAAGCCCCCCTGCGGGAAGCTTATTTATTTACGATTTGCCGCGGGGGCCGTCCCTTCACTGCGGAAAGGCCTAACCCTCGGGGTTCATCAGGTCTTTGGTTTTAGGACAACTGATTCATTTCGACCAAACACTGATTGCAAATAGAGCGTTCTTTAAAATCGCTCACGTTTTCCATCGATCCGCAAAACACGCATTTTGGACGGTATCTTTCCAAAATAATGTGATCTCCCTGTACCAAAATCTCGACGGGATCGCCCTCGTTCATTTGATATCTTTTGCGCAACGACTTGGGTAAGACGATTCTCCCCAGTTGATCCACTTTGCGGACCACACCAGCAGGTTTCATAAAGGCACACCTCTCCTGAAAAAAATTATGTAAAAATAGAACCAAATACCTAATCTATTTTATTTCGCTATCATTTTCAGGATTCCTGCTAAATTTCAATTGTTTTAATTATTTTGGCAGGATTTCCTCCAACCACCGCACCGGCCGGCACATCTTTCGTAACGACCGCGCCAGCGGCAATGACCGCGTTATCGCCGATCGTCACCCCGGGAACGATCACGGCCCGGCCGCCGATCCATACATTGTTGCCGATCTTGACCGGTTTCCCGAATTCCGCACCGGAGTTGCGTTCGGCCGGATTCAGCGGATGGGCCGCCGTATAAATATGTACTCCCGGCGCCATAAAGCAGTACTCGCCAATATGCACCTCGCATACGTCCAAGATAACGCAGTCGAAATTGGCATAAAAATGATTCCCGACATAAATATTCGAGCCGTAATCGCAGCGGAAGGTCGGTTCGATATAAATATCGTCGCCGCAACTGCCGAAGAGCTGCTTCAAAATACCGGTTCTCCGCTCCCGTTCATCCTCCTGTGTGGCATTAAACTCTCTGGTCAACCCGCGAGCCCGCAGCCGTTCGGCAACGAGCACGGGATCGCTGGCGTCATACCAATCTCCGGCCAGCATCTTCTCTTTCTCAGTTGTCACCCTCATCTACTCCATTCCGGGAAAATTAAGCTGCCGCAGCGCCTCATACACGATGATCGCCGCAGAATTGGATAAATTCAATGAACGGACTTTATCCGTCATCGGCATCCGCATCACAGTATCGGGATGAGCCGCCAAAATTTCCGGAGCCAGCCCTTTCGTTTCTTTGCCGAACACTAAAAAATCCCCATCCTGAAACGAGAAATCCGTATAACGCTTGTCCGCCTTGGTGGTCGCAAAGAAAAACCGGCTGCCCCGGTATTTTTCCTCCACTTCCTGAAAAGAATCGTGATATTCAATATGGACCGCGTACCAATAATCCAGCCCGGCCCGTTTCAGGGTTTTGTCATCCGTACGAAATCCCAGCGGGCGCACCAAATGCAGATGCGTCCCCGTCGCCGCGCAGGTTCTGGCGATATTCCCCGTATTTGCCGGAATTTCCGGCTCCACCAGCACAATATGCAATGCCATGAAACTAACACCTCATCCAATTTTAAGTCTGTCCATCCTCGGGCAGCGCTTGTTCCATTATAGCAAATTGGCCGCCCTCTTTCAGGTGCGGGGATCAAAAGCAAAAACTCCACCACCGCAAACCTTGCGATGATGGAGCCGTGATTTGCAATAGCCTGAAAAGCGGCCAGGCCCGCAGGCCCCGGGTCCCGCTTAGCCGTGCGATTTTTGGAACTGGTTCATAAATTCGACCAACGCTTTAATTGCTCCGTACGGCACGGCATTGTAGATCGAGGCGCGCAGACCGCCAACGCTGCGGTGACCTTTGAGCCCGACAAAACCGGCCTGCTCCGACTCCTTGACAAACAGCTTTTCCAGCTCTTCGGAAGCGAGACGGAACGTTACGTTCATCGTCGAACGGCTGCCTTGCTCTACGCAGCCCCGGTAGAATCCGCCGCTTGCGTCGATCGTTTGATAGAGGAGACCGGCTTTTTCCTCATTTTTTTGCTCGATGCCTTGCAAACCGCCTTGTTCCTCAATCCACTTCAATACTTCGTTCACCATGTAGACCGAAAAGGATGGCGGGGTGTTGTAAAGCGAGTTGTTTTCCGCATGCGTATCGTACCGGAACATTGTCGGCAGATGCTTCGGCGACTCGCGGAGCAAATCCTCGCGGGCGATCACGACCGTTACGCCGGACGGGCCGAGGTTTTTCTGGGCTCCGGCATAAACCATGCCAAATTGCTTGAGATCAAACGGACGGCACAAAATATCGCTCGACATATCGGCAATCAGCGGCACGCTGCCGGTATCCGGGAACTGCCGGAACTGCGTGCCTTCAATCGTCTCATTGGACGTGATGTGCACGTACGCCGCGTTGTCCGGAAGATTCAAGCTGCTGACATCCGGGAGGGACATATATTTATTTTCCTCCGAGGAGGCCGCGATAAACGTCTCGCCGATGAGCTTCGCTTCCTTAATCGCCTTGTTGGCCCAGCTTCCCGATTTCACGTAACCGGCCGTCTTGCCTTCGCTCAAAAAGTTCATCGGAATCATCGCAAACTGCGTGGAAGCCCCGCCCTGCAGGAACAGCACCTGATAGCCTGACGGGCTGCCCAACAGTTTCAAAAGGCGGCTGGCCGCCTCGTTATGAACCGCTTCGTACACGGCTCCGCGGTGGGACATTTCCATAATCGACATGCCTGTTCCGCGAAAATCGACAAATTCCGCTTGGGCGCGTTCCAGCACTTCCAGCGGTAGTGCGGCCGGTCCGGCGTTAAAGTTATAAGCTCTGTTACTCATTGCTCCCCATCCCTTTCCCTTCCATGGCTTGTATGGTTCGAAGTTTTAGATAAGGATTATCATATCAACTAAACCGCCGCCCAGCAAGCTGATATTTCGCAAAAATTCGCCAGTTTACAGAAATGACACATTAATGCTTCATTTTGATAAAGGAACGAGCTGTACGCATACCGTGCATGGATTGCGGAGATCGCGACACGAATAGCCAGTCATTATGCTCCTTGAGGTATATGCTCCTTGAGGTAAATGTAAATAGAGGTAATTTGCAGCGTTATTTTGGATATATGACCTCTCACGCGAAAATAGCGGACTTTTTAGTACTTATTTCTTACCGAACTTGGTAATCAGAGCTTACTATCCCTCATTCGCCAATAATAGATACAAAAAATGTCCTTATGTCGCCTGAACTCCCTGCTTTGGAGAAAATAACGCCCTTTTTTACCGCTATCCCCGCAGCCTGGGTTTAGAGCCTTCGCCAACTTGACTGGAACCGCCTAAACCGCCTGAACCACCTACATCCTCTTAAAAAACTCGTAAACCCGGGTCCAGGTTTGCCGCTCCCCCGGAGCGAGCTTCACTTCTACGAACATCTCCGGTGAAACAACATGCCCCTTGCCCCATACCGCTGCTGCGGCCACGCGAAGCTTACTGCGCTCGCGAACCCCAAGACCGCTCGGCCGATGTACCAGTTCCCAGAGCCACGGCTGCTCTGATCTGTCGAACCCCTGCAGGCGAAAATAAAAATCCTTCTCCGGCTGCAGATCCCAGGTAACTTCGTTGCCGCTGAACGCAAGCCCGTCCAGTGTACCGGGGTCATCGCTCCAAGGCGAAAACGCAAACGGAAAGCGCAGCACGTAGTCCGGGCCAATCGGCATGCCGTCAATCCCGAAGAAATTGTGGCAGTATTCATCGGTATGAACCGGTCGGGTGCCCACGTTATCCATCTCAACGCTGACGATAAGCCGATCATGATCGATCGAGACGGTTTTTACGAGCTGCATGGCGTAGCCGTTGCAGTCTTTAGGCAACACAGTAAACGTAATGCTTTTCGGCCCCTTCTGCTCCGTCATGATGGAAAACGGCTCGGCCTCATAATCGCGGAAAAATTGATAAGACGCCGCATCCGGGCGTGTCAGCAACCCGACGCCAAGTTTGGGAAACTTCCCGCCGATCCCCGCCTCATCATAGCCAATGGCTTGTTCGATCCCGAATTCGCTGCAAAGTCCCTTCCCTCCGGTGCCTTGACCGGGAATCAGGCTTTCCGGAACGCCAAACGTATGGCCCGCGAACCGGACGCCCGTAATAAAGCCGCTCCAGTCAAACCGCGTTCCCCGGTATTCCCCGGGGTCCGCGATATCGACCGCAAGCAGTTCGTTTATCAGTTGATAAGCCATGCAATCATTACCTTTCTTGAGCTAGCGGGTCAAGCATCACTGTTAGCTCATGAACGCCGTCGGCGGGCAAGGCTTCGATCCGCGCACGGGGGATCAGGCAGCCGGTTCCAACGTTTTCGCCATCCAGGGATTGACCGTCCAAGCTGACGGAACCCACCCGGTACTGCCCAAATTCAGCCCGCTGCGGATTGCGGTAAACGACCCGCAGCATGCGCCCGGCGAACAGCGTTTCGACCGATGCTTCGCCGGCTTCGTTAAACTGCGCCTGCAGGAGCTTCGGCTCCAAACGCAGGTCGCCGTAGCGGCCTTTGACCCCATAAACCTCGGTGAGCTGCGTCAACAGCAGCCAGCTTGCCGATCCGGTCAAATAGGTGTACATGCCCCGGCTGCGCTCATTGATATATTCCGGTACCCCCGGATATATCCGGCTGTTCTCGAAATCGGCGGACAGCCGGTAGATGGAGTCGAGCACCTCGAACCCTTCCTGCACAAAACCGCGCTTATACAGCGCGTTGGCGTACATGACGGTCATATGGCTGAACATCGCGCCGTTCTCTTTGTGGCCGAAAGCGAAGCCAAACGCCCGGCCCAGGTTTTGCTGGATTCCGCCGAAACGGGAATTCAGCCGGTATCCGATCCGTTCGTCTTTCAAATAGCGCTTTACCGCTTGCGAAATTTGCCCCGTCTGTTCGTCCGTGGCGACACCGCCCATAATCGCGAACACCTGCCCGGTTAACGTCATCCGTACGCCGTCCGGATGGTCTCCTTCGACGCGTTCGCCATCATTGTTGTAATACCCGTTGAACCAGGCATACCCTTCCTTGCTTTGGATCCATTCATTTTGGCGAAGATGCGCTACGGCCCAGTCCGCTTTCCGCTTCAAATCCTCGGCCACCTTGCGGATGTCAAGCGCCAGCTTCCTGCCGCTTACGCGCGGAGTGACGGCGTCGTAATAGCGGTCAAGCAAATTCCGCTTTTCCTGAATGCTGTCATAAGCAATCGGCTGCCCAAGCGTATCAAGCAGCAGCGCCATCTCTTCGGCGATGTCGAGCGAATCTCTTCCCGTGCGCTTCTGCAGCTCAAGCAGCAGCTCCGACAGCTCCATCAGGTTGCTGGCGTAAAACGCCGTAAACGCCACACTTTCCCCGCGGTCCGGGGCCAAATCGAGCCCGTCGTTCCAGTCCGCGCCCTCCAGCTTGATGTTGCCGTGTTCGCCGACATTAAAGAACGGGACGATATTTTGCAGCAAAATATGCTCCAAAATCGTACCCTCGTAAATTTGTCCGTCCGCGGTCAGCAGCTTGTTCCCCTGCTCCGGTGTCCAGGACGCATCGCGTTCACGGCAACGCTTGACGAATACGTCGCGGAAATAGCCTTGCGGCTGGAACAGGAAGTCCAGGTCCCCGCTTTGATGGAGGTACAGCAGCGTCGTCATCAGCGGCCAGGCGCCATGATCCATCCATACCCGCGGGATGTTGTTGCGGTCGGCGACGAATTCCCCCGGCCCCGCGCCGATAATCGTCGCGTTGCTGCCGTCCATCCGCACGCCGGCGTAGTTGTTGAGCAGCAGATGGCGCACTTCCGCCGGCTCCATCACCATCAGCGCCAGACAGTCCTGCCACAGGTCGCGCCAGCCTCTGCCCCCGCGTCCGTAATCGTGGTAAGGCAGGAACGAATTGCCGTAAAGCCGGCGCAAAATCGGCTGCAGCGTCACCCATTTCAACCATAAATCCTGTTCCTCTTGCCCTGAGCTGAAGCGGATCGTATCCAATTTGTCCCGCCAGTAAGCCTGGTTTTGCTCAAGCAGGGCATCGAACCGTCCGGCCGCCAAATAATCCGCCGCATACCGCCCCACATCGATCCGGTCGCCCGAAATGATCATGGCCACGACATATGAGACGGATTTCCCCGGCGCTAATTCCACCGGAGCGAAACGCAACGCGCCAACCGCTTCGTAACCTTCCACAGCGGCTCCCGCCTGCGTATCCGGCTCCTGGTTCATAACGACGGCCTCCGGCCAGTCCAACGCCCCGCCTTCGCCGATAAAATCCTCCGCCACCGGGAAAAATCCGGTGGGCGCCGCGCCCTCGCCTTCAGCGCCAAGCACAGCGTAGGCTATCTTGTTGGCACGGTGGCCCCGCTCGTCAAAGGAAAGCGCCGGCTGCACCTCAATGCCGTACTCCGACGTAAATATCCGGTGGAGCAACGACGTAACGTGGCGGTGATCCCGCAGATCGTCGGCCGAACGTCCGTACAGCGGAATCGCCGCCGTCGGCGTCAGCCGCAGCGGGGCGTTTCCCGTATTGGTCAGGGTTACCTGCATCAGCTCGATTTTATCGTCCGTTACCGGAACAAAGCTGACCGTCTTGGCCTGCAGCCCGGCTTGTTCATTCTCGCGCTTCACGGCATGCCATAGGAACCCTGCCTCCACCGTGGAGCGTTCTTCTTCGCCCGTAAACCGCGCTGCGTTTTGTTTGGCGGAATTGCCGCTGACGGACCAGGCCCCGTATCCCTCGATAAACACCCAAAAATTCCGCGATGCTTTGGAATTGTGCAGGCTTTCCGCCGAAACGGGCTCCATCAGAAACGTGTTGTGCCCCGAAGTGATGCCTCCGTGCAAATTCGGGGTCACGGCCGACATCATCCCCGCCTCGTTGACGAGGGGAAAATACAAATAGCTGTTATGCCCTGGCTGCTCCAGGCAGAATTCGCCTTGCTCCCCTTGAAACTTCCATCCTTTTTCTCCCATTTGCGCTTCTTCCTCTCTCTGTAGTCCGCATTTACGATTTCACGGCCCCGGCAAGCGCGCCGTCTACCAGGTATTTCTGAATGAAGGTATAGAGCAAAATGAGCGGAGCCGCCACGATCGTAATCCCGCACGCCAACAGCGGCCAGTTGTTGCCGTATTGGCCCTTGAACTCTTTTAAGCCAAACGTAATCGGATAGTTCACTTTGCTCGGCAAATACATGATCGGACCGACGAAATCGTTCCAGATGCCGATCGCCGTAAGGATGACGCCTGTCGCAATAACCGGCTTCATCAGCGGCAAAATCATCTGGAACAGGTATCTTGTATACCCCGATCCGTCCATGCCCGCAGCTTCGTCCAGCTCGCGGCTGATCGATTTGATGTAGCCGACGAACATCATAAACACGACGCCCGTACCGCTCGTCTTCAAAATGATGTAGCCCAGCTTCGTATCGTAACCGAAGAAATCCAGACTTTCCTTAAAGGTAAGCATCAGCTTATATTGAGCGACCATCGGGTTAGGGAGAAACTGCGACAGCAGGAAAAACATATAAATGAACCCGCTCCATTTGACGTACCCCCGCGCTACCGGGAAGGCGCCAAGGATAGACACAATAATCGTAAGCACCGTTGCCACGGCCGTATAAAGAACACTGTTCAGAAAATAGTTCGCAAAATTGCCCTCGGTCCAGGCGCTGACGTAGTTGCTCCACTGGGCGTCCTTCACCAGCCCGATCGGGTTCATCAAATATTCGGGATACGATTTCAGCGAAACGTTGAGCACCAAAATCAGCGGCACCACGTAAAGGACAAGCAGCACGGCGATGACGGCGTAAGACAGAATCGTAAATGAATTGGATTTTTTCATTTTAATATTCCACCTCTCTCTTACGCGTCTGTCTGACGGCCACGACAACAAACACTAAAATGATCAGGAACTGGACCACGGACAGCGCCGAAGGCAAGCCCATTTCCAGACTGCCGCGGAACGTTTCCTTATACACGTCATACGCCATCGTTCTTGTGTTGAACTTACCGTCCGTCGTGGCGAGGATAATATCGAACGTGGACATCGCCCCGATGATCGAAAGCAGCATGTTGACGGTAAAAGACGGCGCGATCAGCGGGAACGTTATGTTCTTAAACGATTGCCAGCGGTTCGTCCCGTCAATGTACCCCGCTTCGTACAGATCCTTTGGCACGGATTGCAGGCCGGCGAGGAAAATCAGCATCGAATAACCCATGTACATCCAGATTTGCACGAAAATAATGTAACCGAACGCGTGCGTAAAGCTGGAGAAAAACATGTCTTTATATCCGAACAGCCATTGATACAGCATATTGACCGGTCCGCTCATCGGGTCGAACATCATGCCCCAAACGAGCGCGACGACGGCCACCCCAAGCACGACCGGCAGAAAAAACACGGCCCGGTAAAAATAATCGCCGCGCAGCCGTTGGTTAATCAGTACGGCGACAAACAATGCCACTCCGTTTTGCACGATGGTGACGATAAACATGAAAATTAACGTGTTTTTGATGGAAACCCAACGTTCCCCGGAATTTCCGGCAAAAAACAAGTCTTTATAGTTATCGAGCCCAACGAAATGCATAGAGCTGCCGGGGATATTTTTCACATCCGTAAACGAATAAATCACGGTTAACATCGATGGTCCGAAATAAAAAACGATGTATAACGCCAGGGGAATCAACAGGAGCAGAAAAGGAACGTAACGGGCAAAGCCTTTTCCAAATGGGTACATCTCTCTCACCTCTTAAGGTCCAAATCAAATAAAGGATCGGGGCCTGACGAGCAGACCCCGAGACAGTACAGTATGGTTGTTTTCTTTCTATAGATTCAGACAGAAACCTTATTGTTTACTTAGGCGCTGCGGCTTCCCATTCTTTTTGCTGGACATCGGCCAGTTCCTTCGCGGTTTTAAATGCCCCGCCCGGAGCCAGGTATTCCGTATGCACGCCTTCGGCCGCAAGATGTTCGCCCACGTTTTCGCGGTTGATCATCATAATCTCGTAAGCCAATTCGAAGTCGCCAAGGTACGGAGTCAGCTCTTTGTCGATAAATTCGCTTTCCGTCGAGATGTTGTCCTGCGTCGGAATAAAGCCGGCCGCTTTGACGAATTTGGTGTAATTTTCAGGCTGGGAGAAAAATTCCATCCATTTGAGGGCGCCCTCTTTGTTTGGCCCTTTTTCGGCAACATACCAGGTTACGTCGTACTTCCCTACGAACGAGGCGTTTTTCGCAGCGTCTTCCGTAGCCGGAAGCGGGAAATATCCATATTTCAGATCGGGATTCGCGGTTGCGATCGTCGGAGCGTCCCAGCTCCCGTCCGCCAGCATCGCGGATTTTCCTGCGGCGAAAATCGACGGTACGGAAGCATAGTCGATCCCCATAAAGCCATCGATCATATAATTGTCCTGAATCGTTTTCGCTTTTTCCAGCACTTCCACAGCTTCGGCGTCATTAAACGCGGTTTCGCCCTTCCAGACGCCTTCGATCCATTTTTGCTGGTCGCCGCCGCCCAAAATTTTCGACTGCAGGGCGAACACCGGCAGCTTCAACGGCCATACGTCTTTACCGGCGACGGCAATCGGCGTGATGCCTTTCGCTTTCAAGTCATCGCAAAGCTTGATGAATTCCGACCAAGTTTTCGGCACGGAAAGGCCGTTTTCTTCAAAAATTTGTTTGTTGTAAAACAGCCCGGACATCGCCACTTTGCCGGTTGGAATCGCATACACCTTGCCGTTGTAAGTTCCGGCTTTTTCAATGTCGTTCGCATTCCAGTTCTTAACGAACGCCTGATCCGACAGATCAGCAATCAGACCGGAATCGATCCATTGCTGCCAATCCGGTGTTTTCGCTCCGGGCGTCCATTCTTGCGGAGAAAGTCTCATCCCGGACAGATCGGCCAAAATATCTACGTCTTTTGCCGTGATTCTCGCTCTTTGCGCCTGTTTATACTCGTCGTCCGGGCCGGTCGTCGTATATTCGATCTTGTATTCCGGATACTTTTCCTCGAACGCCTTATTGATATCTTCCATCGCTTTGTTAATGTTTTCTTGCTTCCAGTGCAGAATTTTAATGACTTTCTTCTCCCCGGACGCTTTGCCGCCATCGCCTCCGTTTGCCGGAGCCGCGTTACCGCCATTGCCGCTGCCTCCGCCGCAAGCCGCCAGACTAAGCGTCAGGGCGCCGGCCAGGATCAAGGCTGAAATTCTCTTTACCATGCTGTTACCCCCTATTAAGGTAATGATTTTGGACTATCGATCCGGCTTACCTTCCCGATTTTACGTTGTGCACTGAGGTCTTTTTCATGATTTTCGTAAAACTAGGCTGTTTTAGCAAACATCGGGATAAATTCACCGAAAGCGGTTTCGTCAAGACACATTATTGCATCAAAAATTAGGTTTGTAAAGAGATTTTTTCACGCTCCAAAAAAAGCTGATTGCGACGCAGTTTTAGGGGTTGTGTTCATCATCAAACCATCCGCTATCGGCCTGGGTCATGCTTCTTTTCGCTCAATTATTTCGGGTTGTCTTGACTCCGTTTCGCAATTCCTATAAACTAATCACGAAACCAGTTTCGTAAATGTTTCGCAAATAATTTCTTTAATAGTCTTAAACATTTCATTAAGATATACTAAATCCAAAACGTTCTTTTATTGTAGGGAGGGCTGCTTTTTGGCGGTCAACATTAAAACAATTGCGGAAATGGCCGGAGTATCGGTATCGACCGTTTCCAAAATCATTAATAACTATAGCGACATATCCGCGGAAACAAAAACGAAAGTTCTCGAAATTATGAAGCAGACGGGGTATGTACCTTCGAATTCAGCGAAAACGCTGGCTACAAAGAAGTCGAACCTGATCGGCGTTATTTTCGCAGGGAAGCTCAATATCGACTTTACCCACCCCTTCTTTATCGAGGTGCTGAACGCCTTCAAGAAGCAGATGGGTTTTCTGGGCTATGATCTTCTATTCTTCTCGAACGAGAAGTTCCACTCCGTCGACGGCGATTATCTGGCGCGCTGCCGGCATTTTCAAGTGGACGGATGCATCATCGTCACCGGCCAGGAGGTCGAGCCTTCCATCAACGAGCTGGATCACAGCGAAATCCCCTGCATCGGCGTCGATATTCAACTCAACGGCAAAAGCTCAGGGTACATCATGTCCGATAACTACAAAATGTCTTATAAAGTAGTAGAGCATTTTTATTTGCTCGGGTACAGGGAGCTCGGTTATATCGGCAGCACGCTGGAATCCGACATTTCCAATATGCGCGAACAAGGGTATAAAGATGCGATCGAAAGCTTTGGTCTTCCGGTGACGGAACAATGGTTTGTTAACGGGGACAATTTCTTCGAGTCCAGCGGGTATGAAGCCATGTCCCGGATAATCCAATCCGGCAGCTTGCCGCGGGCCGTATTTGCGGCCTCGGACCTGCTGGCGATCGGGGCGATGCGCGCTTTGAAGGAACACGGGCTGCGCATCCCCCAGGACATCGCCATCATCGGCTGCGATGACATCGAAGCGTGCAAATACACTACGCCCACCCTGTCGACCATCCGGCAGAACAAAGACAAAATCGGCAGGCTGGCCGCTTCCCTGCTCTACGACCTGATCAACAATCAATCGGAGACGAGCAACGTTGTCGTGGAGCCTGAGCTCGTGATTCGCGAGTCCTGCGGAGGCAATCCTGCCTTGATTTAAAGGGCAACTTGCTAAGAAAAGCCCCTGACGGCGTCTTTGTATGGATCTGACTTCTACAGCGGAGCAATTGGAGTTATGGGTATGGGGGCAGCCGTTTGTTAGAGTCAGGTTCTTGTGGAATTTACTTTGTGGGTAGAACCTGACTCTAAAGGCGGGCCGTGAACTTTCCACCCCATACCCATTCCCTCTTCTGTTCTACTTTGAGTAACCTTCCCCTTCTTTCATACACATTAGCACCGAGTACCTCGGCTCTTTCCAATCCGTGAACGCTGCCCTAACGGACTCCAGCGAACTCCAGCGACCTTATCCGCCCATTTCCCGGGTATTTCCCA
This sequence comes from Paenibacillus lacisediminis, assembly GCF_046567315.2. NCBI lineage: Bacteria > Bacillati > Bacillota > Bacilli > Caryophanales > Paenibacillaceae > Paenibacillus > Paenibacillus lacisediminis. The sequence goes on from NZ_JBKIAX020000004.1 coordinate 51,936, forward strand.
ACCTAACGCACCCAAATGAACCTATCTCGCTCTAAACGAGTTCATCCGGACCGATTCGAGGTAAATAGAGGCAATTCGGTCTCATAGGAGATCCCTTGTAAAACGTGCCGGTGGCATGATCTCTAAATCGGGCAAGCAACTCGATCGCTTTGCTGCGATTACGCTTAAACATGGAAGCATGGAAGCATGGAAGCGTCAACGATGAAGAGGGCGTCACGATCCGCCGAGGTCAGCTTTCACCGAGGTCAGCGCATCTACCTTTTGCACCGTAGCCGTTTCGAGCAGTGTCGCAAATCGAAGCCGGTGTGAGAGGGCTGCCCAAAGGGTTCGTGTCATGGTGTCCCTGCCTTGGTGTCCCTGCCTTCTGAGCCTTTGCACGATTATCCCTCTCTTTCAGGGAACAGGGGGGCTAGGCAAGGGTTCCAACAAAAGAGAGAAGAAACAGAGATAAGGAAAAAATGAGGCGGTTCAGGTGAGATTTTTAGATTGAAAAAGGAACGTACGTTTGGTATAATGAAGTAAATCGAACGCACGTTCGTGTATTCTTGATCTGGAGGCGAGCGAACATGGAGGTCAATGCGGGAACGGAACTTCAATCATTCAGCAACCGTTTTAACAGCGAGCAGGCTTGCATGGAAGCGCTGATCGCGATGAAGTGGCCAAACGGCTTCATCTGCCCACGCTGCGCTCACACCCGGTGCAGTCGTTTGACCTCGAGGCATATCCCCTTGTTTGAGTGCGGGAAGTGCAAGCATCAAACGTCGGCTTTGGTCGGCACGATTTTTGAAGGAACGCATTTGCCCCTGCTCAAGTGGTTCGAGGCCCTGGATTTATTCCTGCTTGAGGGCGGCATCTCGGCGATGCGGCTGAGCCAGGTGATCGAGGTCACCTACAAAACCGCCTGGTTGTTGCTGCACAAAATACGCCATGCCGCCCTAGAGTTTGATGCCCGGGAACTGCTCTGCGGAGACGTGAAGGTGAACAGCGATCTGTACGGGCGCGATCCGTCCCGGTGTCAGCTTTCGCATTCGTATGCCACGGCGGTCGTAGCGGGATGCACGGTAACGGAGTCGGGCGAGCCGGAGCAGGTCAAAATCCGCCTTGTACCGCATAAGAGAGGAGACGGACAAAGAGCAAACCGTCTCGAACTCGCTGCGTTCATCAACGGGCATGTGGATGTCCGTACATCGGTGGTACAGTCGTTCCCTCTAGCCTATCGGCTGTATGCGCCCTTGCGGAAAGTGGTGAGAGAGGCGTGGGAATCGCTGAAGAGTACGTATGGAGCCTTGGGACTGAAGTATCTGCAGGCGTACCTCAACGAGTATACCGGACGCCGCCAACTGCACCTGCCCGGAGCGGAAGAAACGATGCGGCAGAAGTTGTTGCACATGTGTTTGGCGATTCCGGCGATCCCTTACCGCCGGCTGATCGCGCGCCAACCGAACCAGCCCCTTGCGGCTGCGGCCTGATCGACACGCTGGAACGGCGAGGGGAGTTTGATGCAGATCAACTTAATGGGTAGGGGGCAGCTTAATGCGGATCAACTTGATTGGTGTGAATTAGCATGAACGGTGCGGGCGTTGCTGCATAAGGAAGGGTTCAGGCTACAGCAAAATTACGGTCTTTTCGTTTCCCTCACTTCTTGTCCTTGAGCTCTTGTCCTTGATCTCTTGTCCTTGATCTCTTGTCCTTGATCTCTTGTCCGGTCTGTTTCACCTCCCCTAAACCTGATTCCTTCTCCTAAGTCCGTCTAAATTATCTCGAACCGATCTGCTTCTCCACCAAATATTCTCTTCCCCCGAGCTTGTCTGTTCTCTGCTACCTGATCAAACGGGATAATCGTGCAAAGCGTCCGGACAGTGAGTGTTGGTCTGCCGCCCACCCCACCCCACTTCCTATCCTCAAGCTTTCAACGCCCTTGGTAGTTGATTTAGGTCGGGCTGATGGCCTATAACAATGAAAGACACCTCTTCTGTCTGATCGTAGAAGCTCGTCACTCTCGCTTTACCAAACGAAGCAGTGTTTTTCTATTTTGCCAGCTTAAATTCTATAATTTTTAAAAGGCCATCCCGGTGAAGTCGATCATCTTCGGGATGGCCTTTTGTTTATTTTCAATGTTATAAAATCAGTGCTTCTTACAGGTCGTAGTAAAGTCCGAATTCGTAAGGATGGACTCTTACGGCTACCGCTCTCGCTTCGGCGCGTTTCAATTCGATAAAGTTCTCGATGAAGGCTTTCGTGAATACGCCGCCTGCCGTCAGGAACTCGTTGTCGGCTTCCAACGCGCTCAGAGCTTCGTCCAGGGAGCCCGGTACGCTGCGGATGCCGGCTTTTTCTTCGTCGGACAATTCATAGATGTTTTTGTCGAACGGTCCGTAGCCCAGTTTAACCGGATCGATTTTGTTCTTGATGCCGTCCAGACCGGCCATCAGCATCGCGGAGAAGGCCAGGTACGGGTTGGCCGTGGAGTCCGGCGTGCGGAACTCGATCCGGCATCCTTTCGGCGTTACGGCCGCTACCGGAATACGCACAGCCGCCGAACGGTTGCCCTTAGAGAATACGAGGTTAACCGGCGCTTCAAAGCCAGGCACCAGACGTTTAAAAGAGTTTGTGCTCGGGTTCGTGAACGCGATAATCGCAGGAGCGTGGTGCAGGATGCCGCCGATGTAGTGCAGCGCCGTTTCACTCAGGTTCGCGTACGCCCCTTTATCATAGAACAGCGGAGTGTCGCCATTGAAGATCGATTGGTGCACGTGCATGCCGCTTCCGTTATCGCCGAACAGCGGTTTCGGCATAAAGGTGGCAGTTTTGCCGAATTGAGCGGCCGTGTTATGCACGATGTATTTATAAACCATCAGGTTATCGGCCGTTTTCAGCAGCGTATCGAAACGGAAGTTGATTTCCGCTTGACCGGAAGTGGCCACTTCGTGGTGGTGGCGTTCCACACGGAGGCCGGCTTCCTCCAGCAAGCGGCACATTTCACTGCGGATGTCCTGCTGCTTGTCGGTTGGAGCAACCGGTACATAACCGCCTTTTACAGGCACTTTGTAGCCCAGGTTTCCGCCCTCTTCGGCGCGTCCCGTATTCCAGACCGCTTCCTCGGAGTCTACCGAGTAAAACGTTTTATTCATACCGCTCTCGAAGCGGACATCGTCAAAAATGAAAAACTCGGATTCCGGAGCAAAGAAGGCTGCGGTTCCGACACCGCTTTGCTTCAGGTATTCTTCAGCGCGTACGGCCACGCTGCGCGGATCCCGCTCGTAACGTTCGCCGTCCGGTGTATAGATATCGCAAAACACGTTCAACGTCGGATGCGCTGTAAACGGATCTACGAATACGGAGCCGTGGTCCGGCATCATAACCATATCGGATTCTTCGATACCGCGGAAGCCGGGGATCGAAGATCCGTCGAAAGCAACGCCGTTTTTGAAAGTATCTTCATCCACTTCTTTGGCAGGAAGTGTGATATGATGTGCGCGTCCCGACAAATCAACAAAACGAAAGTCTACCCATTCGATTTGCTTTTCTTTGATTGTTTTTAAAACGAACTCTGCTGACATTGCGCTTTCCTCCCCAAATCACGAACATTAAATCCCGTTAATGCGATTAACGTTCATCCTTTTGTTTTATTCTGTGGTTCATTATAGGTCTATTGGGTCCGCTCGTCAATACTTATGTAAGGTATTTTTATATCTCATGTAAGGTATTATTACAACAAGTACAAATTATCCGACAAAAAGTATAAAAGCCCCTTCGCTAGTGTAGCGAAAGGGCTGCCCATTATTGGTAAATAGTCCAAAACATTTATAATTTACAGCTGAAGCGCAGCCTTTGGTGCATCGAACCGTTTGCCGACAAGCGGAGCTAATTTTTCCAAATCTTGCAGCAAAGCCGCAAACTGGTCGGGGAACAAAGACTGAACGCCGTCGCCCGTCATGGAATTGTCAGGATCGGTGTGCATCTCGATAATCAGACCATCCGCTCCGGCGGCCACGGACGCTTTAGTCATCGGCTCGACCAGCTCACGCCGCCCCGTCCCATGGCTCGGATCGGAGATGACCGGCAGGTGGCTAAGGTTTTGCAGCACCGGAATCGCCGACAAATCGAGCGTATTGCGCGTATACGTTTCAAACGTGCGGATGCCGCGCTCGCACAGCATAACGTTAGGGTTCCCGCCGGCAAGGATGTATTCGGCCGCGTTCAGGAATTCGTCGTAGGTCGCGCTGAACCCGCGCTTCAGCAGCACCGGCTTGTTGCACGTACCGAGCTTACGCAGCAGGTCGAAGTTTTGCATGTTGCGCGTTCCTACCTGCAAAATATCGGCGTATTCCGCACAGACGTCAACGTATTCCGGTGTCATGACCTCCGTGATCGTCAGCAGGCCGTGTTTTTTGCCCGCCTCGGCCATCATAACGAGACCTTCCACGCCGACGCCCTGGAAGCTGTACGGGCCCGTACGCGGCTTAAATGCGCCGCCGCGAAGCACCTGACCACCGGCCGCTTTGACGAGTCTGGCGATTTCGTCAATCTGCTCCGGGGATTCCACCGCGCAAGGCCCGCCCATCACAACCAGTTCCCCACCGCCGATGGTCACATCGCCGATGCGAATGACCGTGTTTTCCGGATGGAAATCGCGGCTCGCCAATTTATACGATTTTGAAATCTTAATGACATTTTCAACATCCTTCATTTGACGGAGATGCTCGGCGAGCTTCGGTTCGATCGTCCCGATCAACCCGATCACCGTATGGTCCTTTCCGCGCGACACATGGGCTTGCAGCCCTTCCTTTTCAATCACGGCAACGATTTCCTGAACCCGCTCTTCCGGCGTATGTTTCGAGGTAATGACGATCATCTACATTCATCCTTTCATGTTTAAGAGGTAGTTCAAAAGTCCGCTTTTGATCACGAAGTAAATTCAAGAAGTAATTCGGCGTCGAATCTTGAATTCAGCCGGCCCCTCCGGTGCTCACGTACCCAAAACGTACGCTCCGCTCCTCGGTCCCGGCTTCATTCAACCTTCTTGGTGCTGAAAACCGACCTTTTTGAACACGCACTTTAAGAGGTAGTTCAAAAAGTCATCTTTTGATCACGCACTCTAACGGGCGCAGGCCCGATGTGAGTACGACAATGATAATTAAGAAGAAACAAAGTCGCTCTTTCACTTAAACGCTTGTTCGCTTTTAAGCTTTTATCCATTAAAGTAACTATAGCCGATTATGCCGTCCCCGTCAAGTCCAAAGGGGGAAGATCCCACGAAATGCAAAAGTGCAGACGGTCAAAAAATAGAAGGCTTGGAGATCCTCTCTCCAGCCTTCTATCAAATCCTGCTAACTAACTTATCTGCCCACAAACTCCTGTGCCCAGTAGCCGTTGTAGTATCCGACCCCGATCAGGTTGTAGTTGGCGTTCAAAATGTTGGCGCGGTGGCCTTCACTGTTCATCCAAGCGTTGACGACCTCTTGCGGTGTTTTTTGTCCCATGGCGATGTTTTCGCCGGCATAGCTGTACTTGATGCCAAACTTCGTCATCATGTCAAACGGCGAGCCGTAAGTTGGCGAGGTGTGGCTGAAGTAGTTGTTTTGGCTCATGTCCTTCGCTTTGGCCAAAGCCATGTTGTTCAGCGCGGAGTCGCCGGTAAGCGGCTTAAGGCCTTGTTTCGCCCGTTCCTGGTTTACCAATTTGATAACCTGGGTAGCAAACTGCGATTTGTCCGTCGTCGTTCCTGCGCCCTGCTGAGCCGAAGAACCGGAGTTGCCGGTAGTTCCTTTTTGACCGGTTCCGTTTTGCGTATTTCCGGATTGAGTATTGCCTTGGGTTGTTCCGGTTTGTGGTTTTCCGGCAGTCGATCCGCTGTTTGGATTGCTTGTTACCGGTTGGGAATTATAAAATAAATACCACGGAATCGTATAATAGGTTGTCCGAGAATAATCCGCAGAACTACCCACATTCACTGTATAAGTTTTATAAGTCGTATAAGTCCGATAAGTCGTAGAGTCCGATGCCGCCGAAGCCGTAGCCGGAACGATAAGAGCTGCGGCTACAAGCGCCGTTATGCCGCCGGATACCCAACGTTTCATTCTATTCGATTTCATGCTGTCATCTCCTTAGCAGTCTTTTTAGTTACAATTTTGTAACCAATCTACTAGGAGTATAACATGAAATTTGCGGGGCTGTGACCCCGCAAATGTTGGAAAACGGATGTTATTCCTCTCTGCTGCGGGCGACGGCTTTTACCGGAGGCAGCAGCTTTTTCATGTTCACCGTACGGATGATGTCCCAGGTGGCCGGATTTTCCGGATCATATTGCTCTAGATAATGAATGACTTCCTTCGTAATCGGCGTTGGTGTCGAAGCGCCCGCCGTGACCGCCACCTTCCGGACACCTTGCAGCCACTCCCGCTTGATCTCCGTGACATCGGCGATCCGGTACGCCGTTACGCCGGCGATCTCCTCGGACACTTGCGCGAGCCGGTTGGAGTTGTTGCTGCGCGGGTCGCCGACGACGATGACCAGGTCCGCCTGCCCCGCCTGCTCGGCGACGGCTTCCTGGCGCACCTGCGTCGCCAGGCAAATCTCGTTGTGCACCTCTGCCCCCGGGAACTTCTCCAGCAGCTTTTTCATGATCTGCTTGATGTCCCATTGGCTCATCGTCGTCTGATTCGTAATGACGATCTTGTCCGCAGCGATCCGCAAATCTTCGATCTCTGCTTCTTTCTCGATCAGATGAACATGCTCCGGAGCTACGCCGACCGCGCCTTCCGGCTCGGGATGGCCTTTTTTGCCGATGTAGATGACCTCGTACCCTTCCGCCACCTTTTCCTTGATCAGCACGTGGGTTTTCGTCACATCCGGACAAGTGGCGTCAACGGTCGTGAGGCCTTTGTCGCGGGCTAATTTCCGGACCTCCGGCGACACCCCGTGGGCGGTAAAAATAACCGTCCCGCTCTCCACCTGCTCGAGGATCTCCATCCGGTTGGGCCCATCCAGCGTAATGATGCCCTCGTCTTCAAACGACTGCGTGACATGGCTGTTGTGCACAATCATGCCCAATATATAAATCGGCCGCGGCAGATCCAGATTTTTGGCCGCCTGTCTTGCCAGCACCATCGCATCAACGACGCCGTAACAGTAGCCGCGCGGCGAAATTTTGATCACTTCCATGACTTTATCCCTGCTTTCTAGCACCCATATTTCCTGACGGAGGGAAGCAACTCTATTAGTGCATGTTCAAAAATAGTACGTGTTCAAAAGTCCGGTTTTCAGCACCGAGAAGGTTGGATGAAGCAGGGGCTGAGGAGCGGAGCGTACGTTTTGGGTACGTGAGCACCGGAAGACCCTGCTGAATTCAAGATTCGATGCCGAGTTACTTCTTGATTCACATCGTGATCAAAAGCGGACTTTCTGAACTACCTCTATTATAGCTTATTCCAGCAGGCCGTTAAAGCTGGCGGGGAGCCAGATGACAAATGTCGTTCCTTGACCGAGCTTGGTCATGACCTCCACCGAGCCATCATGTTCGTCGATGATCCATTTGGCGATGGACAAGCCAAGCCCTGTGCCCTGAATCACACCGCGGGAAGGATCCGCGCGGTAGAAGCGCTCGAAAATATGCGGGACCTCGCTGCGGTCCATGCCGATGCCCGTGTCGGCGATGCGGATGCCGATTTGGTCCCCGGCGCGTACAGCATCGATGGTGACGCTGCCTTCCTCGGTATATTTGAAGGCATTTTCAATGAAAATAAACAGCATTTGCTGCAAATAATCTTTACTCCCCTTGACGACGACGCCACCCAGCGCATCCAGATTTCCGGTAATCCATTCAGCCTTGCGCGGCAGAAATTGGGCGCGGCGAACGACCTCTTCCAACACCGGCTGCAGCAGGAGCGGTTCCTTGGTCACCGTTTGCCCGGCGTCGGCGCGGGCCAGCGACAGCATATCGTTGACCAGCCGGCTCATCCGTTCGGATTCGGCGGAAATATCGCTGACCGCCTCGATGGAATAGGAACGTATCCTTTCTTCTTCGGCGGCATCGTGTTTTTCCGCTTCCGGGCTCCACATCTTTTTCAGCAAATCGACATTGCCGCGAATCGTGGTAAGCGGAGTCCTCAGCTCATGGGAGGCGTCCGAAACAAAACGCCGCTGCGCCGAATAAGCATCCTCCAACACCTTGTAAAACCCTTCGGTGCGTTCAAGCATGTTGTTTACGGTGCCGATCAGGCCGCCGATTTCGTCGTTCGGCCCGTCGTAGTCGATCCGCACGCTCAAATCGTTCCCCGTCTGAATCCCGTTTGCGGCCTCGATCACCTTGCCGATCGGCGCCATCGATTTGCGGGCCAGGAACAGGCCTAGCGAGCTGGCAATCACGATCGTAAACAGCGAGCCGAACAAGATTACGGTCCGCATCTGCTTCATCAACCGGTCTTCGGCGTTCGTATCCGCGGCCAACTGGAGCAGCCCAACGATGGTATGGTCGTTAAGTCCAAGAGCCCTTTCATATAACATATACGAATTTCCATTTATCGTGATAGATTGAAACTTACCGTTTTGGATATTTTTCATCTCGGGAATGGGGAATTTGATTTTTCGTTCCGCCAGGCCTGGAGAGAGACGGTATGTCCCGATGACATAGTTGTTAAGCTGCCAAAATATGCGGGCATCCTCCAGCCTGATGATTTGATCGGGGTCGAGCTGCATATCCCATCCCTGTGTGAGCGTAATGTTTTGCGTGCTAAGAATCTGGTCCGCTTGCTCAATAACCCTTTTCTTCACTTCTTGATACGTATTATAATTAACCAACCCGTATATCGATGCGCTGAATAAAATAAGCGTCACGGCCAATATGCCGGTATACCATGCGGTCAGCCGCAGCCGGATCGACATGTTACGCGTCTCCTCTCAGAATGTAGCCGGCGCCGCGGATCGTTTGAATGAGCCGCTTGCCGCCGTGTTCCTCCGTTTTTTGGCGCAGCATGGCGATATACACCTCAAGCACATTCGATTCTCCGCTGTAATCGTAGCCCCAGATTTTGTCCATAATTAAATCCCGGGTCAGCAGCCGTTTGGGATTTTGCATGAATAGATGCAAGAGCTCGAACTCTTTGGCCGTCAATTCCAGTCGATGCCCCCCGCGCACCACTTCACGGGAATCGAGATCCATGACGATATCTTCAAAAATCAGCCGTTGGCTGTCCGCCTCCCCGGCGCTTTCCTTGCGCCTAAGCAGCGCCCGCACCCGGGCCAGCAGTTCTTCCAAGGCAAACGGTTTGACCAGGTAATCATCCGCGCCGAGATCCAGCCCCTTCACCCGATTCTCGACCTCGTCTTTAGCGGTCAGCATCAGCACCGGGACCGTGCTGCCTCCTTCGCGCAGCCTACGGCAAACCTCAAAACCGTCAACCTTCGGCATCATCACATCCAGGATGATCAGATCCGGATCGGCCGTCATGACCATGGACAGCCCCTCCGCCCCATTATGCGCCGTGTATACGTCGTATCCCTCAAACGCCAGGCCGCGCCGCAGCATGGACGTGATTTTCTCGTCATCGTCAATCACCAATATTCCCGATCTCACGATTATCTCTCCTTATCTAAACAATTCACCTTACCTTATTGTACCAAAAAAAGCGGCAGGCTTTGAACCTGCCGCCTCAGTAGCGCTTGGGCCGCGAATAGCTGATCGACTATTCCACGTTCGGGTAATTATTTTTGTCGCCGATTGTGACTTGAAGATCAACGCTCTTTCCGTCGCGCACGACGTTAAAGGTAACTTTGGCGCCAACCTGCTGCTTCTGGATAAATTCAATCAGTTTTTCCTTCGTCGTAAATTTGGTTCCATTCGCCCCGACGATGATATCATAAGGGCGCAGGTCTGCCGTGTAAGCAGGCGATTTGAAGACGACATCGGTCACGATCGAACCATCCTTGACATCAGTGCCCATCTGTTTTGCGACTTCATCGGTCATCGTCATCAACGTGGCGCCGATAAACGGCTCTGGTTTTTTCGGGATTTCCTCGTTATTCTTCAGCTTGTTAATCACTTCGTTGATCGTGCTGGTCGGGATCGCAAAGCCGATGCCTTGGGAATCGGAGCTGACGGCGACGTTAATGCCGATAACTTCCCCGTTCAGGTTCAGCAGTGGACCGCCGGAGTTCCCCGGGTTAATCGAAGCATCGGTTTGCAGCAAATGCTCATACTCCCGGGCTTTCTCGCCGTTTTCGCCGTCGATCGAGATACTGCGCTCCTTCGCACTCAGCACCCCTGCGGTGACCGTGTGGTCAAAACCTTGCGGGTTACCGATCGCCACCAGCCATTCGCCAACCTGCGTGTTGTTGGAATCGCCCAGCGGAACCGACGGGAAGTTGCTGCTGCCGTCGATTTTCAGCACGGCCAAATCAAGCTCATAGCTCTTGCCCAGTACCTTGGCTTCATACGGTTTATCCGTGCCTTGCACCGTAACTTGGACCACGTCGGCATTATGGATGACGTGCTCGTTTGTCAAAATGTAACCCGTTTTGTCGAAAATAAACCCGGAACCAATCCCGGTCGGTACCAGTTGGCCGGACCCGGAAGAGGAGCCTCCGTTGCTGCTGTTCCCTCCGCCGGAACCGTAGGAATCGCCGAAAAAGTAGCGATAGAACGGATCATTGCTGTAAGGGTTCGAACCGCTGCTTTGCTTGCTTGAATCCGCCAGCGTTTCGATTTTGACCACGGCCGGTCCCGCTTGATTTACGACTTTGGTAACATCCCCCGAATCGGTTACGGGATACAACGCCGTTGACGCCTTGCCCGATGAAGCGATGCCGCTTCCTTCCGTTGTCGTGCCGGACGCCGGCGCGGTCGTTGTCGCCGCCACCTGGTTCGAGGTGAACAGATTCTCGCGGTCGGCGAACACCATGGCTCCGGTCACGATCAGCATCCCGGCCAAAACGCCAGCGATCACCGAACGGAACGAATTTCTCTTTGGCGGCTTGCTGTACTGCCAGTTGCCCGAATTTTTGAGGGTTGGTACGCCCCTTCCGCCGTCATCGTTCGAACCGCCGGGCGCCTGGGCCGAAGAACGGTAATCGTACATCGGAATCGGCTTTACCGGTTCCGGCCGGGTGATTTCCACTTCCTCCGGCCCACGGCGTTCATAGAAGCGGTCCTCTCCGGATTCTTCATTGTTTTTTCTATAGGATTGAAAAGGTCCGTAAGAGTAATAATATGAAGAGCCCGACTCCGGAGATTCCTGCGGCTTATCGCTTGGATTGTCTCCAAAATTTTGGCCTGGTTTGTTTTTTTGATCGTCCATCTATGTTTACCTCCTTCCCCTGTTTCCAGGGGGTGTTGTTTTCATGTTTTTATTTTGTACCAGGAACCTTAAGGGTACCTTAAAAACAATTAAAAAGGAGATAAAAGCTATAAGTCCATCGCATAAAATGCCGCTATTTCAAGGCCCAGCCGGAGGTTCGCCGACGATGCCTTAAGACCGGGCAGCCCAACCCTGCCGGTGGGCATAGATGGCCAATTGCGTGCGGTCGTCCAGCTCACATTTCATCAGCAGATTGCTGACATGCGTTTTGACGGTTTTGATGCTGATATGCAGCTCTTCGGCGATATCCTTGTTGGATTTGCCTTCGGCAATGAGCAGCAGCACTTCCTTCTCCCGCTCGGTAAGTCCGGAATCGTCCCCCTGCACGGTTCGCTGTCGCAACCCGCGCGTCAGCGCCTGGGCCACGTCTCCGGTCATGACCGGCATCCCGCGGTAAGCTCCTTGCAGCGCATAGATGAGTTCCTCGGCCGAAACCGTTTTTAAAACATAGCTAACCGCCCCGGCCTCGACCGCCTGGACAACAAGCTCATCCTCCAAAAAGCTGGTCAGGATGACGATTTTGATTTCCGGATAGTGGCTAAGCACCGCTTTGGTCGCCTCCGCTCCGTTCATGACCGGCATCATTAAATCCATCAGAATGATATCCGGCAGACCGCCGGGGATGCCTTGCTCCAGCAGTTCGACGACCGCTTCACCGTCCCCCGCTTCGGCAACCACCTCAAAACCCGGGTCCAGCATCAAATATGTTTTCAGCCCCATCCGCACCATATCATGATCATCGACGATCATGACCCTGATTTTGCTGCTCATTCGCGGCTCCCCCCTCTACTATCCTCAAATTTCGGGATATGTACCCGAATGGTCGTGCCCGCTCCCGGCTTGCTGATCACCTCAACATGACCGCCAAGCTTTTCGGCCCGCTCCTTCATCGTCGTCAGCCCATAAGAGCCTTGCTTCTGGGAGGTGCCGCTGAAGCCCTGACCGTCATCGCTAATGCTGAGCACCACCTGGCGCGGTCCTTCGCGGAGCGAGAGGCTGACCAAATGGGCCCCGGCGTGCTTGACAATGTTGGCCATGGCCTCCTGAATGATCAGGAACAGCTGATGCTCTTTCGCTTCCGACAACTCTCCCGTCAGATCCATGTCCTTGATTCCTTTCAGGCCGTTTTGCCTGCAATAATCCGGAAACCACTGATCCAGCGCTTCCGCCAGCGATTTGCCGACCAGTTCCATCGGCCGAAGCTGGGCGATCAGCGCCCGCATTTGCTTTTGCGCCGTGTTCGACATCTGGATGAGCTGTTCCAGCACCGTGTGAGCTCCGGCCGCATTGTTCTCCAGCACTTTAGGCAGCGAAGAGGCGGCCATGTGGATCGCGAACAGCTGCTGACTCACCGTGTCGTGCAAATCACGGGCCATGCGCCTTCTTTCTTCCAATACCGCTTTTTCAGCCGCCTGCTCCTTTTCGATGACTTCCTGTTCCCCAAGCTGCTGCAGCAGCTGCATTTTCGTTTCCATGGAATCGAGCATATCGTTGAATTCCTGATAAACGCCCGCAAACGTCTGGTCCGCGGTTTCGGGCATCCGAACCGATAAATTGCCTTTGGCCACCTGCAGCATGTTTAAATGAAGCAGGTCGATTTTGCCCTGAATCCGCCGGCCGGCGATATATCCGATGATCAGCGTAAACACCAAAATTCCGGCGATGTCGTAAATCCACACACGGGGGTCGCCCACATGAATCACTCCGGTTTTGGAGCCGATATACAGAGCTGCTGCCGTCAACCCTCCCGTAAGCAGAAAATAACACAGCAGCTCCCATTTCGTATTTTTTAAGATACGCTGTACGATCATCCGCCTAACCTACCATATTCACTTTAACGTCGCCGATAAAAACGCTGACGACCAGCTTGATTTTTTTGCTCGCTTCCCGGTAATACGGAGATTCAGCGGAAACGCTGGTCATAAATCCGCCCTGTTTCTGCTTGAGCACCTTCAGATCGCCGATAAAGGCGCTGGAGGTGGCCATGATGCCGATATCCATATCCTCCGGAATAAACACCTTGACGTCACCGATAAAAGACGAAACATTGATTTTCGTTTCCCCGTACGGAATTTGCGCCTTCGTCAAATCGATGATCGTATCCCCGATAAAATGCGAGATATTCGTTGGCCTCAGCTGAAAATAATCCTGCCCCAAATGCACATCGCCGATAAATCCCGATTTATTGACTACTTCTCCCTTGGCGCTGTCCATGTCATAGTAATGGTCGTATTTCGGACGTTCCTGTTTGGGCTGCTCCTGCCCTGGCTTCGCTTCCTTCTCCGCCTCTTTCTTCTCCAGCGAACCGAAAATCGAATCCAGCGGCGACTCCATTTCCGGATGAAATGCCGGAGGCGATGGCGGATCCATCGGTGCCGGCGGCGGGGGCGGCGGAAATTCCTCATGACGACGGCGGTGCGGATGACGCGGAAATTCCTCTTCACGGCGCCGGCGGTGTGGATGCCGCGGTCTGAAAATGAGGCAAATCCCGCCGATAATCAGCGCGAACGGGAAGAAGTACTTAAAGAAGTCCCCCGGATCGAGCGATATATATCCCAAATTACTGCCAAGAAAATAACCGCCGATCAGCAGTAAAATCAGACTGCCCGCCAGTCCGCCGCCGTGCCGGTTGCCCGATGCCAAGCTTGTCAATCCGGCAAAAATCAGAAACACCGGCCAAAACGTAGAGAACAGATAGCCGATGCTAATATCGGTTATTCCCATTTGGTTGAGCAAAAACAACGCCCCGATACCGATGAGCAACATACCGCCTATCAACCTGCCGAACATATTGTGTCTCATCATGTTTCCCTCCATATCTCAAACAAACTCTGTTAATGCCAGTGTACAACAAGCTGCGGAAGGAGGACAGCGGCGGGAGAAGTAAGCTTCCCTCGGTCTCGAGACCGAGGGAATATCTAAATATTTACAATTGAAAAAGAGCACCCGCTGGGCGCTCTTTGCTTAGTTGCTTAACTATTGTTGTTTTTGAGTACCGCTTACAGGCGTAGTTGCATTACGGGAAGCTTTAGCCTTTTGGGCAACAGTTGCAGTGCTTTCCTCAGCAAATTCTTCGTTAAACTTCTCGTTCGGTGTTTTGTAACCAGGAGAAGCCGCACGTTTTTGATTTTGGCTTTGATTTGGCATGGATTTCACCTCCCTTAACATAACACGGCGGTCTGTCACCGCCAGCTGCGATGCGGTCTCGTGAAGGATGACCACATCGGTTATTATGCGACCGGCGAGGTAAAATATGCGGCCTGGAGCAAATTGTTAATTCATCATTAAATAGCCTTGTCCCACAAATCTTCCGGAATTTCCTTGCTCACTTCCATCGCTTTGCCAAGCTCTTTCAGCATCGCTTCCGTCAGTTTGCCGTTGCCTTCCCGGACGATCTGCACTTCGACTTCCTTCTTGCCCCATTCTTTATATACCTGCTTCGTTGTATCGAAATACAAATCGATTTTTTTTCCTTTGATGGCGGAGCCTTTATCCGCGACGACGCCGTACCCGTAGCCCGGAATATACAAAATGGTGCCGATCGGGAACACCTTCAGATCAGCCGCAATGGTCGATACCGTATCCTTATCCCGTCGTACCTTGACTCCCGAATACGTAATGCCGTACTGCGGGTGGCTTGGCTTTTTACCCGTGGATTCATAGCCTGCTGTATATCCGGTAGCCAGAACTTTGATTGTTTTAACGGTCTTTTTCTTGGGTTCGGGCTTCGCTTCGGTTTTTTGCATGTTTAATGTATTTCGGTTGTGAAAAGCCTGGTTTTGCAAATTAGCGGGTGTCCGGAAAAATCTAGCTTCCAGCCATCGCGCATCATTCCGGTGTTGATATACCGCCTGATTGAGCCCGGTAATCCCCCGCGGCGAAACATCCGCGGCGAGCGTAACGGTCAACAGCACCCCTAGCATCAAGCACTTGCCGATATGTTGCCAGATATTAAATTGGCGCATGAGAAAACCTCCCCCTTAGTCGAAGGTTTTCCACATGCGCCTCAATTTATACGTGAGCGGCTTTTGATCACGACGTAAATTCATGAAGTTTATTCGGCATCGAATCTTGAATTCAGCCGGGCCTTCCGTTGCTCACGTAGGATCCACCTACGCTCCGCTACTCAGGCCCTGGCTTCATCCAACCTTCTCGGTGCTGAAAAGCCGCCCTCTATTATATCGTATGGTTGCGGATTTCGTTCTGCAGTTCGGCGATTACTTCATCAAGAGCTTTGGCGCCCAGGTCGCCTTCGCCGCGTTTACGCACCGATACGGTGCCGCCGCTCTGCTCGTTTTCACCGACGATGAACATGTACGGCAGCTTCTCGAGCTGGGCCTCGCGGATTTTGTACCCTAGCTTCTCGTTGCGCAGGTCGCTTTCCGCCCGGATGCCGGCGGCGCGCAGCTTGTCTTCCACTTGGCGGGCGTACGCGTCAAAGTTACCGGATACCGGAATGACTTTCGCCTGCACCGGCGACAGCCACAGCGGCAGGTTACCGGCAAAGTTCTCAAGCAGGAAGGCCGTAAACCGTTCCATCGTACTGATAATACCGCGGTGAATAACGACCGGGCGGTGTTTTTGCCCGTCATCGCCGACATACTCGAGCTCAAAACGCTGCGGCAGCAGGAAGTCAAGCTGACAAGTCGACAGCGTTTCTTCCTTGCCCAACGCCGTCTTGATCTGCACATCCAGCTTCGGTCCATAGAACGCCGCTTCGCCTTCGGCTTCAAAGAAAGGAAGCCCCAGCGATTCCACAACCTCGCGCAGCATACGTTGGGACATTTCCCACATCTCGTCGTCCGGGAAGTATTTCTCGGTGTCGGCCGGATCCCGATAAGACAGCCGGAAACGGTATTCCTTGATTCCAAAATCTTCGTAGACTTGTTGGATCAAATGAATAACTCGCGCAAATTCGTCTTTGATCTGGTCGGGACGACAGAAGATATGCGAATCGTTCAGCGTCATAGCCCGAACGCGATGCAACCCGGTCAGCGCGCCCGACATTTCATAGCGGTGCATCAGGCCCAGCTCGGCGATCCGAATCGGCAAGTCGCGGTAGCTGTGCATTTCGCTTTTATAAACCATCATATGGTGAGGACAGTTCATCGGACGAAGTACGAACTCCTCCGTATCCAATACCATTTTCGGGAACATGTCTTCCTGGTAATGCTCCCAGTGCCCGGAGGTTTTGTACAATTCGACATTACCCATGACCGGAGTATATACGTGCTGGTATCCGAGACGTTCTTCAAGATCGACAATATACCGCTCCAGCGTCCGGCGCAAAGTGGCCCCTTTCGGCAGCCAAATCGGCAACCCCTGGCCAACCAGATTGTTGAATGTAAAGATGTTCAGCTCTTTGCCTAGCTTGCGGTGATCTCTTTTTTTGGCTTCTTCCAGGAAATGCAGATGCTCTTCGAGCTCCGCTTTTTTCATGAACGCGGTACCGTAAATGCGCTGCAGCATTTTGTTGTTGCTGTTGCCACGCCAGTAGGCCCCGGCAACGCTCAGCAGCTTAAACACTTTGATTTTCCCCGTCGAAGGCACGTGCGGCCCCCGGCACAGGTCGAAAAACTCACCCTGATCATAAATCGAGATGACGCTGTCTTCCGCTAAATCGCGAATCAGTTCCAGCTTGTACGGATCGCCCAGTTCGGTGAAAATCGCCAACGCTTCTTCGCGGCTGACTTCGCGCCGGGAAATCGGCAGGTTTTCACCGATGATGCGCTCCATCTCTTTTTCGATTTTCTGCAAATCCTCCGGATTCAGCGGATGCTCTAAATCCATATCGTAATAGAAACCGTCCTCAATGACTGGACCGACCCCGAGCTTCACCTCTTTGCTGCCGAACAGCCGTTTTACCGCTTGTGCCATCAAATGCGCGGTGCTGTGTCGCATAATCTCCAGACCTTCTTTGGAGTCCCCTGTGATGATTTCCACCTTGGCTCCATCAATCAGCTTGGCACTCAGGTCGACCGCCACGCCGTTTAATTTCCCGGCCAGTGCATTTTTGCGCAGCCCGCTGCTGATCGAAGCAGCCACATCCTCCAAACTGCTTCCTTCCGCGTACTCCCGGACCGACCCGTCCGGCAAAGAAATGGATACTGCCATGTTCGTTTCCTCCCTATTTCGAAAATAGTTTAAAGGTCTTCCGGAAACGGACAAATCAAAAAACGCCCGTCCCGGTAAAGGGACGAGCGTTATACCCGTGGTTCCACCCTCATTCGGCTTATTCCGCAGCATCAGCCCGCGGCGATAAGCCCTTAATTCGGCATTGGGTAACGGCAATGAACCGGCATTCCTTAGTACCGAAAATCCCCTTTCGGGTTCGGGAACGCAGCTATAAAGGGGTAAACCAAAACCGAAACCGGAGGGACTTCCAGCCCGCGTTCCCTCTCTCTGCACCGTCAGGCATCTTGGTTCATGTCTTTGTCAACGCTTTTAAACCTGAAAGTAATTATAATGCTATCGCCGCCGGCTCGTCAAGATTTTACCGGGTACCCCTTTAAATGCGAGTTCAAAAAGTCAGATTTTCAGCACCGAGAAGGTTGGATGAAGCCAGGGACTGAGTAGCGGAGCGTACGTTTTGGGTACGTGAGCAACGGAAGGCCCGGCTGAATTCAAGATTCGATGTCGATTAAGCTTCTTGTCCTGCTTCGTGATCAAAAGATGACTACCTCTATTTTAAGTGCCTTGGTCTAGGCGGCGGACCTCACGGTGAAACATCTTGCACTGCGGACAGAGAAGGCAAATTTCCACGCGTTCGCCAAAAATTTTAGACAAGGTTTCAATCACCTGGGCTCCGGGATCCTGCGTATGAATCAGAATGCGGTCCGGGGAAAGCGAAATCAGCGTGCTGACGATAACGTCCTCCATTTCCATTTCCTGATCGGCGATTCGGGCGATGACTCCGCCGGAGGACGGAAGTTGAATCGGCGAAAATTGCTCGTTTAAAATCGCGAATTCATGTCCTTGTTTATGCATCAAATGAACCAGCGGCGTCAGCGGTTCCTGAAAATAAACAAAATACTGCAGCAAACTAATAAATTCCTCGTATTGCTTATCAAGCAAATACTCATCGACCGCCAATTCGGTGGCTTCCCGCAGACTGGCCTCGTACTCCTTCAGCCGGAAGGCGGCAAATCCGTCAAGGTGCAGATGTTTTTCGCTTTGCAGATATTGCCGCAGCGCATCGTAAACCATCTGAACCCGCCTTTCCGTAGAGCAGGTCTTTGCTCCGTCTTTGGGCTGCTCCAACAGTTCGCGGCAGATGTCTTTCACGATCTCCATTTCTTCGCGTGAAGTCCACTCATATTCCCGGTTTAAAATCCGCCCGAGAAGTTCGTCCTCTTTCACATACACGACATATTTGGCTAATCCCAGCGATAAAAGGTCGATCAGTCGTTCCGGTTTGTTTTCTCCCGCCGCTCCCGGCAGGTTGACTACAGCCTCCAACGTTCCGCCCGAAACCACGCTCAGCGTGAGCACGGCCTTCGGGGAATGCAGACTGCTTACGGCATCATGCAAGTAACCGGCGAACCGGTTTTGCGTTTCGGCCTCATCGGCTTTGACCCGTATCGTAAAAAAATCCATGAACCTGTCCCCCTTCCGCTTCCTTCTCCAAGTATATGGCGGGAAGGAAACGGATATACGGAATAGGTTCATGGAATGAAAGGCAGTTTTGCCAGCTGTCTTCCAGCTTAAGCGGATTAATTTTGCATAATAAAATCGCGTTCGATCGCGGCTTCTCCGTCAAACATCCGCAAAATTTCGTATTTCGTATTGCGCTGCGCAGGAATTTTTCCGGCCTCGCGGATAATTTGCAATATCGTTCCGATGTTGACTTTGTAGGTTGCGCCTGCGGACGACACAACATTCTCTTCGATCATCGTGCTGCCGAAATCGTTGCAGCCGTATTGCAGCGACAGCTTCCCGACTTCGGGACCCATCGTCACCCAGGAAGACTGCAGGTTTTTGATATTGTCGAGCACGATCCGGCTGATCGCCACCGTTTTCAGGTACGATTCCGGCGTTTGTCTCTCGGCCTTCAAATTCGTGTTGTCCGGCTGGAACGTCCATGGAATGAATGCCAGGAAGCCTTCCGACGGGTAGCCGTTTTGAATGCACTCGTCCTGCGCCTCGCGCACGCGCAGCAGGTGAAGCGCCCGCTCCTCCATCGATTCGCCGAACCCGATAACCATCGTCGCGGTCGTGTTCATGCCGATTTTATGCGCCGTCTGCATAACGTCCATCCAGTCTCTCCAGGAGCCTTTCAGCCGGCTGATTTTGCGGCGGGTCCGGTCGTCCAAAATTTCCGCGCCGCCGCCGGGCAGCGAATCGAGGCCCGCAGCATGAATCTCGCGGATCACCTGTTCGAGCGACAGGCCGTCCGACACTTCTTTCATTTTCATGATCTCCGCCGGGGAGAAGGAATGCATCGTGATGTTCGGAAACCGCTGCTTGATCCCTTTCAGCAGGTCCGTATAATAGCTGAACGGCAGATTCGGGTTCGTTCCGCCTTGCATCAGGATTTCCGTGCCGCCGACATCGATTGTTTCCTGGATTTTTTGAAAGATCACTTCATCCGGCAGAACATATCCTTCCTCCGAGCCCGGACGGCGGTAAAACGCGCAAAAACGGCAGTACACGTCGCAAATATTCGTGTAGTTGACGTTCCGCCCGATGACGAAGGTGGTCACCGGTTCGGGGTGCTTCCGCTCCATTAGAATGTTGGCCGTGTGCCCCATTTTTTCCACTTCATCGGATTCGAACAGACGGATCGTGTCTTCCAAATCCAGCCGTCCGCCCTGAAGCGCCTTGTTTAATATATCGTCGATCGCAGTCATGCCACTGCCTCCCTGCAATTAAAAATAAGATAAATAAAATCGTGAAAAATTAAACATTATGGATTAATCGTAACATAATCATGGGCAGAAAAACAGCATCGTTATTGAGCGAGTGCCTGGTCGGAGGAATGATGGGGAAGAAGGATGGCCTTGTGGGATCAAGAATAAATCAACTGCAAATCAAATGCAAAAGTGCATTTGAAAAAGGCTAAAATCGGTAAATTTGCCCAATGAGATGTAAAAGTGCAGTTGAAAATCAACCTTGGAAGCGATTGGGTCCGATATGACGGAAATCGCCTGCACATTTGCATTTGAACCACCTGTTTCGAGGAATTTCGACGAAAACCGCATGCACTTTTGCATTCCGTGGGATCCCTGCCCGGATTTCTATGGAACGCCCCCGGCCAGGATGACCGGGGGCGGCAAATGAATCAGCTGCGCTGAAGGGCGCGGCCTAAGTCGGCGATCAGGTCGCCGATATCTTCGAGCCCGACGGAATACCGCAGCAGGCCGTCGGTAATCCCGCGCTCGCTGCGCACTTCCTGCGGCATCGAGGCGTGGGACATCATCGCTGGATACGATAGAATGCTCTCGACGGCGCCGAGGCTGACGGCGACAATCGGCAGCTTCACTTCGCTCAGCAGCCGTTTCGCCCGCTCGCCGGAGCCGACGTCAAACGAGACGACTGCGCCATAGCCGGCCGACTGCTTCTCCTGGATCTCCCGGCCGGGGTGATCCGGCAGGCCGGGATAAAAGACAGCATCGATATCGCTGCGTTTGCTCAGCCAATCGGCCAGCTTCCGGGCGCTGATTTCGCTGTGGGCCATGCGGGCGCCAAGCGTTTTCATCCCTCGCATCAGCAGCCAGGAATCCGACGCTCCGAGCACGGTGCCCATGCCGTTTTGCAGGAATTTGAGGCGCTGTCCCAGCTCCTCGGTGCGGGCCACCGCCAAACCGGCCAGCACGTCGCTGTGGCCGCCCAGAAACTTGGTCGCGCTGTGCAGCACGATATCGGTTCCCAGCTCAATCGGCCGCTGGTAATACGGGGTCATAAACGTGTTGTCGACAATGCTGATCAAATCATGCTCACGGGCCCAGGCGGAAATTTCCGCGATATCAGTGATTTTCAGCGTAGGGTTCGACGGCGTTTCCATATATACTGCTTTGGTGTTGGGCTTCAAGGCCGACTTCACCTCATCCGGCCGGGTCATGTCAACGAAGGTCGTTTCGATGTTCATCCGGCTCAAAATGTTCGACAGCAGCCGGTATGTACCACCGTACACATCTTCCGTCACAATGATATGATCGCCGGCGGACAGCAGCATAAACGTCGTGGAAATCGCCGCCATCCCGCTGGAGAAGGCAAAGCCTCGAACGCCGCCCTCCAGCAGTGCGATATAATCCTCAAGCGCCTGCCGCGTCGGGTTGCCCGACCGGCTGTAGTCATGCTGCGGAGGATTAAAAATATCATGATGGTGAAACGTCGAAGCCTGATAAATCGGCACGCTGGATGCACCCGTCGTGCTGTCGACCTCGCTGCCGAAATGGATCAGCTTCGTGTCGAACTTTTTCTCCAAATGCCCGGTTTGAGCCGCTGCTTCGTTATGCTCCTGATTACTCATGTTTTTGTCCCCCTTCGACTTCGATCCGCGCCGCTTCCAGCGCCTGTCCCAAGTCGGCGATCAAATCGTCCGCGTGTTCAATGCCTACCGAGAACCGTAGCAGACGGTCGTCCACACCCACCGCTTCGCGGATTTCAGCGGGAATGTCGGCATGGGTCTGCACGGCGGGATAGGTCATCAGTGATTCAACGCCGCCGAGGCTTTCCGCAAAGGCGATCAGCCGCAGGTTGCGAAGCACCGGCTCCACATAGCGGGCGTCCGTCACTTTAAAGGAGAATATCCCTGTATTTCCGCTGGATTGCTTGTTCTGAATTTCGTATCCCGGATGATCCTCCAGCCCCGGATAAAACACTTCAGCCACCTGCGGATGGCTTTGCAGGTATTTGGCGATCGCCAGCGCGTTGCTTTCATGGCGTTCCATACGCAGGGCCAGCGTCTTCATGCCGCGCATCAGCTGATAGGAATCGGACGGGCTCAGCACCGCGCCGATGGAATTGTGCAGAAATCCTACTTCCTCGGACAGCGCTTTGCCCTTGGTGACGATCAGCCCCGCCAGCACATCGTTGTGCCCGCCCAAATATTTGGTCGCGCTGTGCACCACGATGTCCGCTCCAAGCTCCAGTGGCCGCTGAAAATACGGCGTAAGCAGCGTATTATCCACGATCGTCAGCAAGCCGTGCGTACGCGCCCATTTGGCGACAGTCTCGATGTCGGTCACCATCATCAGCGGGTTGGTCGGCGTTTCGATAAACACCGCTTTGGTGTTCGGCTTACGAACGCTTTCCAGCGCGTCCAGGTCGTTCGTGTCCACATACGAAGCCGTTACGCCGTATTTGGACATGATCCGTTCCAACAGACGGTAAGTTCCGCCGTACAAGTCGAGCGATACGATCAGATGATCGCCCTGGGCGAACAGGGTGAATATCGTTTGCAGGGCCGCCATGCCGGAGCTACAGGCAAACCCCGCATCTCCCGCTTCCAAAACGGCCGCCGCGTCTTCCAACACTTTGCGGGTCGGGCTTTTTGTCCGGGCATAATCGAAACCTGTGCTTTGACCGAGCCGTGGATGCCGAAAAGCCGTTGCCTGATAAATCGGGTAATTCACTGCCCCGGTCACCGGCTCCTCCACGGAACCGATTTGCGCCAAAACGCTTTCGATGCGCCACTCTTGATTTTTGTTCTCTCCCACCTGTTATCCCTCCACTTCAGATCTCATACATAATTTCTGCCGCTTGATCGATATCATACGGTGTTTCTTGATACACATAGTAGTTCAGCCAATTGGAAAATAATAAGTTTGCATGGGCGCGCCAGGACGAAACCGGCGAACGGGAAGGATCGTCTTTCGGGAAATAATTGACCGGCAGATCGACCTCCATTCCTTTGGCTACGTCTCGTTCATACTCCCATTTGAGCGAATCGGGATCGTATTCCGAATGTCCGGTCACGAAAATCTGTTTGCCGTCCAGGGTAGCCACCAGGTAGATTCCGGCTTCTTCGGATTCGGCCAAAATTTGCAGCTCGGGCACCCGTTCGATGTCGGCACGCTCCACATCCGTATGACGTGAATGTGGGACCAGGAACATTTCGTCGAAGCCGCGCAGCAGTTTGACGTGCGGATCGCTGACCGTATGGGAGAACACGCCAAAGCATTTTTTCGGCAGCGGGATTTTCCGTACTCCGTAATGATAGTAAAGACCGGCTTGGGAAGCCCAACAAATGTGCATGGTGGAAGTGACGTGGGTTTTGCTCCATTCAAAAATTTCCTTGAGCTCTTCCCAGTAATTCACATCTTCGAATTCCAGCTGCTCCACCGGAGCGCCCGTAACGATCATGCCGTCGAACCGGCGGTATTTGATTTCGTCGAACGTCTTGTAAAACATCTCCAAATGCTCGGCCGAAGTATTTTTGGAGGTGTGGGAGCTCGGGTGGAGCAAGACGAATTCGACCTGCAGCGGCGTATTGCCCAGCAAACGCAAAATTTGCGTTTCGGTCGTTTCCTTGGTCGGCATCAGGTTCAGGATTGCGATCCTTAAGGGGCGGATGTCCTGATGATAGGCCCGGCTTTCGTCCATCACGAAAATATTTTCGTGGGTCAGCACTTCTTTGGCCGGCAGATGATCCGGTACTTTAATCGGCATAGGGGTTCACTCCTTTAAAAGTTAGTCGGAAATCATATCGATTCGAAAGCCGGCGATAACAAGAAAGACCTCTCTCCTCGGGAGAAAGGTCATTACGTTCCAGTATGCGCCTCTCTCATCTCTCAGAATCCGCCAAACAATCACTTGCCGGGCGATTCTGCAAGAATTAGCACCGCTGCGATCAAAGATCGCCGGTTGCCGGGTTTCATCGGGCTAGTCCCTCCACCTGCTCTTGATAAGATTTCGCTGTATTTAATTGGTTGTTTGGAGCGTTCCTTCATGAAGCGTTGCTCCTTGAAATCACTTTAATGTAAATGATGTCTTCCGTCAAGAACTTAGGAGAAAAATCACACCGTTTTTTCATGTACGGCTTTCATCACGCAGCATAATATACTTTTGGGTTGAAACATTTCCGATCGCGGCGTTATACTAGACAAGTGCTTAGAGGCCGTTCGGTCTTGAAGCGCACTGAATGTTTCAATTCTGAAAGTTGCGAGGTGAAACCGAGAATGGAAGGCGACCCGAGTCCGCAGAGGACAACCCAGAAATTTCAATTGCATAGGAAACCGATCAGCTGGGTGCTCAAGGACCGAGATGGGCACTTCCGTTTTCCGGTGTTTGGTTAAACGCCTCTTTCGGTGTGGCCGAATGCAGCGGTCTCTTTCCTATGCTCCAACCAAGAGCAAACCCTGGATTTATGCCCAGGGGAAAGGGAGTGAAGGCATATGAAAATCCGTCATGTTAAAGAAGGCGTATTTACTGCTGTAGAAGACGTTGAACTGACGACAACCCCACCGGAGGAAGGCTTCTATTGGATCGATGCGGACGTGGACGATCTGGCGCTGCTGCAGCCGCTGTTTTCGTTGCACGATTTGGCTGTGGAGGACTGCTTGACCGAGGAGGAGCAGCGTCCGAAAATCGAGACATACGACAACCATTACTTTATTGTAGTGAACAGCATCCGTTATGATGACGAAGAGATTTTTCTGCGGGCGCTGAACATCTTTTTGGGACGCCATTACATCATTACCGTGACCAAGCAGAAAATCAACGAGCTGCGGGCGGTCAAGCCGATTTTATGGGAACAGGAAGTCAGCGAACCCGACCGTTTCCTGTATCTGCTCATCGACCTTGTGGTGGACAATTATTTCGTTGTCGGCGACCGGATCGAAGTTAAGATCGAAAAGCTCGAGGAAGATATCCTCATGCATACGAAACGTTCGCACCTGAATGAAATCATCGGGCTGCGAAGCGAAATTTTGTGGCTCAAAAAGGTGCTTGGCCCGCAAAAAGAAGTCATCAATATTTTAAATAAAAAAGATCTGCGGCTGATCGATGATCAACTGCAAAAATATTTCAGCGACATTTATGAAAACGCCGTGAAGATATCCGAAAACTTCGATACCTTCCGCGAGCTGGTCGGCAACTTGCGCGAGGCCTACCAGTCCGCCATCGCCAACCGGGCCAACGAAATCATGCGCGTCTTTACCGCGATTACGACGATTTTTATTCCGCTGACGCTGATCACCGGCATCTACGGAATGAACTTCGACAACATGCCGGAGATCCATTCGCAATACGGCTATTTTATCGTTTTGGGCATTATGCTCGTGCTTGGTTTGGGCATGTTTTATATTTTCCGGAAGCGGGATTGGATTTAGGGGCAGACGGGTGAAATGTTCTTACGATCGCTGTTGTTCCCGGATTTCTATGATTGTATAAATTCAAATTTTGTAGAAATCCGGTCGCAAAGGCGACCAAGCATATGCTTCCGATGTAGCTTTCTTAAAGAAAGCTTTGAGTTTCTTCAGAATCATTTCCCCCTCTTGCCCTACTACTGCTATATAATTTTTTTCAACCTATAGACAATAATTAAGCGGCAAAGGACTTCACCGCTTTTTTTGGAGAGTGACTCCGACCCGGCTATGCAGCCGAGTCGGAGCTTTTTGTTTAGCTAATCAGTCACCCCGCGTGGCGGGCGCTTTCGTGGTGGCGGCGGTAACGGAGGCGGATCAGGCGCAGCCGTTCGTAGAGCAAATCGAGATTGGCTCCTTCAGGTGTTTCGGCGCCATAAACCTTCTGGAGCACTGGCTTAAGAAAAGCGTCGCCCAGTTCCTCGTACGCCTGCCAGACCGCGATTTGCTCCTCTTCGGGCATCTCCTGCAGTTCGGCATCCACCAGGGAATCGGTATCATACCCTTCCTTTTCCAACGATTCAAGCAGTTCCAGCGCCTCCCTCCGCTCGATGCCGGCCCGGGAGCACATGTCGCTTAGGCTTGAACCAGTAGCCAGCGACTCAAGCAACGAGCGCCGAACGCTGAATTTCTCCATCTCCGCGCGAAACTTGACTTCCTTCTGCTTGTAAAGCCAGGACCGGAACGTCTCATCGTCGATCTCCCGCTCCACCCAATCCAGCGGAAAATCACGGGTTCGCTCCGCTTTCTCCGTAATTTCCAGCACTTCGGCGCTAAACTCGGCGGCTTTGTTCTCGCCTACGCCCGGAAGCTGCAGCAGTTCCTCGGCCGTATGCGGCAAAAATGTGCTGATCATGCGGAGCAGCCGATTGCTCGCGATGAGATATGGCGCTTTCCGATCGGCAGCGGCCTTCTTTCTGCGCCATACGCAAAGCTCGTTATACAATGGTTCGTTTGCGTTCAGCTCGCTGTAGCAAATCAATTTCTGAGCCGCCATTCCCCGCCCTCTCAGCCGCTCTTTTTCATCCCAGATTCCCTCCATGACGGGGCGAAACCCCTCCCCCAGCTTGACCGCCAGGCGATGCCGGTAAACGTGAAGCATTTCCGACCAGGAAGCCCCCTCGTACCATAAATGCTCCTTCTCCCCGTCCGCGGTCAATTCGTTCCAGCCCATCCGCCATTGCCCTTCCTCTTCGCCGATCCAAACCTGGGCTTCGGTCATCAACGCGCCATTTCTTTTCTTCTCCAAACTGTTTAAAAATACGATCCGCATAAGCTTTCTCCTCCTTTAACTTCAGCTACGCAGAGGAATCCGCCTGTTTATGGCAGAACGCAAAAAAGCACCCCTCCTGCGGTCATCGCAAGAGAGGTGCTTCCTCCAGACGTATACTGTTATTCCTAATCATACCATGTTTAGCAAGACTGTCAATAGATAACGCTGTCAATAAGATTATTCCTTTTTCCAACGGTCCGGCTTTTCCTGTATAATTAACCAAAAAGACATGTAACCACACCCACAGGAGGCATAAATGATGAGCCAACCGAACCCGCATAAAGATTTGGACTTTCTCTCCGACAGCACCGAGGATACCTCGACCCGTTTCGTCACGTTTATCGGGAGCTCGCTGCGTCGGTTCGATCTCGCCGTCACAACAACGAACCGCTTTTACGGCAAAAAGCTGGTCACGGATTTGCAATCCGGCAAAACCGCCATCTTAGGCACGGATGATTTGGATGAGGAAGGCTACCTTGAACACGTCTACGGCCTGGACGAAGAAGAAGCCGAAGAAATGCGCACGTTTCTGTATCAGGTGGTTGGCGACGCTTATTTCACGGACTGATGCCGCAAAAGTTTCGTCTTTTCAAAAGTCAAACAATTCTTAACTTAACGAATTAACCAAATTCCGGTCAGACGGGACAGCAGAACCACGGCTTCCTGCCGCTTTATAGTCTGGTCCGACCGGAAATGTCCGTTGGAAGTAAATTGCATAAAATTTCAAATTTATGTTACCGAAAATTCACCTTTAGTAACGGACACCAGTGACCTTATCCGCCCATTTCCCCGGTATTTCCCAGCCTAACGGACACCAACAACCCTATTTCGCTCTATACCAGTTCATCCAGGCCGATTTGAAGTAAATAAGTGCATCTGTGTCCGTTACATTTTTCAAACCTCCGTTTTTCCTCAGATAACGGCTCTGGTGTCCCTTAGCGCCCTGCTTCCTCTGCTCCTCCCTCGGAATTTTATACTTTCTGATATGTCAAAAAGCCATCCCGTTACGGGATGGCTTGCAAGCGTTTCTCTTCGATTCTAACCAATCATTTTCAACAAAGAGGTAAACCGGTATTTTTCAAATAAGTCCGCTGCCGAGTCAGGGTTCACCGTCCACAAGCATTCTTCCAGCGAGCATTCGACCGGAACCTCGATATTGATGCGGGCGAGCGTTCTGGACAGGTGGAGGTTGTCCAAATCCGACTCGATTTTGGCTTTAACGCTCTTCGGCAAATGCTCCAAATTGTCCAAAATCCCATCGATGGATTCGTATTCGGCCAGCAATTTTAACGCCGTCTTTTCACCGATCCCCTTCACTCCGGGATAGTTGTCGCTGGTGTCGCCGGTAAGACCCTTCATCTCGATCACCTGGAACGGCTGAATTCCCTTGTCCTCTTTTAAGAAATCCAAGTCGTACACCGCGTAATTGGACCGGCCCTTTTTCATGATCACGACATGAATGCGTTCCGACACCAACTGCAGCATATCCTGGTCCCCGGTAAGAATATAAACATGGCCGAGCTGGCTCAGCCGGTTGGAAACCGTGCCGATGCAGTCATCCGCTTCGTATCCTTCGAGTCCGATATTGGGGATGTCGAGCGCCGCTACGATGTCTTTGACCAAAGAAAACTGCGGCACCAGGTCTTCCGGAGCCTCGGGACGATTCGCTTTATAATCCGAGTGAAGCTCATTGCGGAACGTTTTGCTGCCCATATCCCAGCAGCATAGGACGTGTGTTGGGTTAAACGTATTTACCGCGTCAAACAGATATTGCAGGAATCCGTAAATCGCATTGGTCGGGGTACCGTCCGCCAGACGTCTGGCACTGTAGGACTGAGCAAAGTAGGCTCTGAAAAGCAAGGCCATTCCGTCAACCACAAGAATTTTATGTTCGCTCATGAAAAATATAAACCGCCTTCCTCAAAAGCATGGAGCTATTTGCCCCATACTTGCTCGTATTGTTCTTCCTTGTACCCGACCGTGACCGTTTTTCCGTCAGTGACGATCGGCCGCTTAATCAGCATGCCGTTCGAAGACAGCAGCGTTATCTGCTCTTCCCTGGACATGCCGGACAACTTGTCCTTAAGTCCCAATTCTTTATAAACCTCGCCGCTCGTATTAAAAAACTTCTTCAATTCCAGGCCGCTCCGCTCCACCAACGCGGACAGCTCGGTTTCGCTTGGCGGGTTCTCCTTGATGTGCCGCAAGTCAAGCTCGTGGCCTTTGGACTCCAGCGATTTAATCGCTTTGCGACATGTGCCGCATGGCGGATATTGATAAACCAATAATTTGCTCATGATAAATTTCCCCTTCCGTTACGCAAAAGATCGTACAGCGCCTGCATATCCGCAGGCAGCGGCAACGTGAAATGGACCGGCTCGCCCGTCAGCGGATGGATAAAGCCAAGTTCCGAGGCGTGCAGCGCTTGCCTGCCGATCGCCTCATCCCACCGCAGCACCGCCTCGCGCTCCTCCGGCCCAAGGCGGTCTAACCCGGGCATCCGGTAAAACTTGTCGCCGATCAGCGGATGGCCGAGCGAGGTCATATGGACGCGGATTTGATGCGTTCTCCCCGTTCCGAGCCGAAGCTCCACGAGAGAGCCAGTCTCCCGGCCATCAAGCACCTTGTAAAAGGTTTGCGCCGGATAACCGCTCTCCGTAACGATCCGCCGGTGCGGCTCGTCCGGATCGCGGTCGATCGGCCCGTCGATCATCCCCTCCGGTTCCGCCGGACAGCCGTGCACAAGCGCAGTGTATTTTTTGATCACTTGCCCGGCGATCAACTGCTCAGAGATATGCTGGTGTACGTAGGCGTTTTTGGCGATCGCTAGGAGTCCGCTCGTTTCCTGATCCAGCCGGTGCACCGGGCGGAACCGGAACTTTTCGCCTTTTTCCTGCCAGTAATGCACAACGCCGTTGGCCAGCGTTCCAGTATAATGGCCATGAGTCGGGTGCACGATCACGCCGGCCCCCTTGTTCACGACCAGCAGCGCCTCATCTTCATAAACGAGATCAAAAGGCAGCGGCTCCGGCAAAATATCCTCCGATATTTCTTTTTCCAGGGTGATAGAAACCGTATCGCCGGCTTTGACCGGCACGCTGATGTAAACTCTTTCGCCGTTAAGCAACACCCCGCGTTCCGTCAGTTTGATTTTGGACAGCAATTTGCGGGATACGCCCAGCCGGCGCTGCAGCACGCTTTTAACCTGCCAGCCGTCCTCACGTTCGGTAACATGGTAGTTGATCGGATCGTAATATTCGGTCATGGCTTGTTGCCGAACACCTTCCTGCCGCGTGCGTATTCGATGTCGGAAACGTGCTGCCGGACATTGGCGGCGCGGGCCGCCGCGAAGTAATAATCGGACAACCGGTTTAAGTAGGTTAGCACATGCGGATTCACTTCCGTATGGCGGCTTAACGTGACCGCCCGGCGTTCCGCGCGGCGGCAGACGGTGCGGCAAACGTGCAAAGCCGAAGCCAGCTCGGTTCCTCCCGGAAGTATAAACTTTTCCAGCGGCGGATTTTCCGCTTCGTACCGGTCGATCCATGTTTCCAACCGCTCTGCCAGCTGTGCCGCCACTTTATATCGTCTTTCGGACAGTTTGACATAGGCCAGATCCGAACCGCAGTCGAACAGTTCCTGCTGAATCTCAAGCAGTTGTTCCCGCAAATCGGAAAACAGCTCCGGTCCGGCCAGGCTCGCTGCCATCCCGACAAAGCTGTTCAGTTCGTCGATCGTTCCGTAAGCTTCAATCCGGTCGTCATCTTTGTCCACCCTGCCCCCGATGACCGAGGTTTGCCCTTGGTCTCCGGTGCGTGTATATATTGGCATAGGTACCCCTCCCATTTCGCTTCGAGCCGCATTTAGGTCTCGCATTTAGATCTCGCATTTAGGCCTCACATTTAGGTCTCGCATTTAGGTCAGCCGTTCTATCGGAACTTGCCATCTTCCATGATACCACAAGAAAAACCGCCGGAGAACGGAGGTCATGCGGGAAGCCCATACTTTAGGCGCGGAAGTCCCTGTTGCCGAAAGCAGCGGTAATTTATGGGCAACCTAGAAAGCGGCGCTAGACAACCGGCTGCTGAAACGACCGAGACCGCCGGCCGGCCTTCAAATAGCGCCATTTTATGTTCTTATTATCCGGGGCCAGGCATGTTCATCACCATTAGCGGCATTTTATGTTCTTATTTTTCCATGAATGGTCCTGATTGCGGGCATTTACTGGCGATTCGAGAAAATAACGGCATAAATGTCCTCTATATCACTCAAATGGACGGACGTCGCTGAAATAACGACATTTTTTGTCCTTATGTTTTTCGCAACAGTTTCTAAGGGCAGCCTGGTTTCCCTCAACGTACATTCTAGGATACCAAACAGCAAAAGAAGGAGATCCCCCGGGATCCCCTTCAAAGCCGCAAGCGGCTAACCGTTATTATTCGTTCTTTTATGGGTTTTCATAAACTCGTTAATTTTCAAATCGAGCAAACTGCTGATTTCGATCACAATATCCGAAGTAAAGGACTTCTCCTGTAAAAAGATCTTCTCCATTTTACTGCGCAGCAGATGAATTTCATCTTCTAACGTTACAGCTTGTGGTGAATTCGGCCGATCTTCTCCGTTCATCCATTGATTCGTATCATTGCCTTCGGCGATTATCATGTTATCGAATGGCAGGTTGTATCCACCACTGCGCAAAAGAAATCCCTCCCTGAAAAACTAAAACCTTCTTCCAAATTCGAATTATATCATGTCCTAATGGCATAGATCAATTAAAAAATGAAAAAAATGTTAATTACACCATTTCTTCAGGGATTTTCTTCTAGCCTTGCTTCAGCCTATGGACGAACTCGCCCATACGATGCAGCGCCTCATTGATTTGGCTGACTCCCGTCGCATAGGAGCAGCGAAGGAAACCTTCGCCTCCGGCCCCAAACACATTCCCTGGAACCGCCGCAACCTTGGCTTCGAGCAGCAGGCGCTGCGCGAATTCGTCCGACGTCAGCCCCGTCGATTCAATGCTCGGGAAGGCATAAAACGCGCCCTGCGGTTCATGGCAGCTCAGACCAATGTCCCGCAGCCCTTGAACGATCAATCGGCGCCGCTGGTTGTAGGATTCGACCATCTGGTCTTTTTCCTCAAGTCCGTTTTGGAGGGCTTCCAACGCCGCAACCTGCCCCATGACGGGGGCGCACATCACCGTGTACTGGTGAATTTTGAGCATGGCGTATATTAAATCCGGATGGCCGCAGGCATATCCCATCCGCCAGCCGGTCATGGCAAACGCCTTGGAAAAACCGTTGACCAGAATAGTCCGATCCTTCATGCCCGGAATCGAAGCGAAGCTGACGTGTTTGGCCCCGTATGTCAGCTCGGAGTAGATCTCATCCGAAATAACGATCAGATCGTGCTCCTCCACCACTTTGGCGATCGGAAGCCAATCCTCGTACGTCATAATCCCGCCCGTCGGATTGCTCGGATAGTTCAAAATCAGCACCTTCGACTTCGGCGTGATTTTGGCCTTCAGATGCTCGGCCTTCAACTTGAAATTGTCGCCCGCGTAGGTTTCGATTTCTATCGGAATACCTCCCCCGATCGTAACGATCGGCGAATAGGAGATATAACAAGGAACCGGCACGAGAATCTCGTCGCCCGGTTCGATCAACGCCCGCAGAGCGAGGTCGATCGCTTCGCTTGCACCTACCGTAACGAGAATTTCATCCTTCGGATTATATTTGACGTCATAACTGGAATATAAATACTCCGCAATCGCTTCTCTGAGCTCAGGCGTGCCGGCGTTGGACGTATAACTCGTATACCCGCGCTCCAGCGAATAGACACAAGCTTCCCGTACATGCCAAGGTGTAATAAAATCCGGCTCGCCCACGCCTAAAGTTATGATATCTTTGCTCCCGCTGGCCAGGTCAAAAAAACGGCGGATGCCGGAGGGCTGAATCTCCTGAACCCGGGGAGCCAAATATGAAGTCATCGTTCGTCCTGCCTGATCTGCTTGCTGTGAATTAACGCTCATAACATTACTTCCTTTACGGAGAAATCATCAAACGGCGGTCTTCTTCCGGATCTTCGAAGATGACGCCGTCTTGTTTGTATTTTTTGAGAATAAAATGGGTTTTGGTTGACAACACCGACTCCAGCGTCGACAACTTTTCCGACACGAAGCTGGCCACCTCTTTCAGATTGCGGCCCTCCACCTCGACCAGCAAATCGTACGCGCCGGACATCAAATAGACGGATTTGACCTGAGGGAACAGATACACCCGCTCCGCGATCGCCTCAAAGCCGCGTCCCCGTTCGGGCGTGATTTGGACTTCAATCAAAGCCGTTACCTTCTCGTCGTCCAGCTTGCTGGAATTGATCACCGTCGCGTATTTGACGATCACATGGTCATCTTCCAGCTCCCTGATCGCTTCAGCCACTTCCTCCACCGGAACCCCGATCAGGGTCGCCAGCAGATTCGCATCACGGCGGGCGTCCTCTTTCAGGAGGTCCAGCACCTTCAGCTTCAATTCGCTTAGTTGTTTCATCCCTCATCCTCCAGCGATGCTTCCGCTTCACCGCATCAATCCAGTGATTCGGAATCTAAATTTAATACTTATATTACATGAAATTTAGGCTCCTGCATAGAAAAACCGTCCATACCTGGTGAGCTTCCCGGAACTGGACGGTTACGCGTGAAATGGATGTCTTCGTTTCCTTTTTCGGCATTAGGCTCTAATGGGCTTGATTGTTTTTTTGCGGCGGCCGTCGGGCTCCGAAGGCGTTGGTGCCTTTTTCAGCTGTTTGCGCAACGCCAGCCAGCTTAGGATCGGCGTCGCCCCCAAACCGAACATCAACCACGTAATCGTGCTCATACGCGGATATAGTGAATAAATAACGATAAACAGCAGCGTTCCGGCCAGGCGCCCCACCGTGATGCTCAGCTCCCGCAGGACGACGAGCTCAACGCGCCGCTCCACGCTTTCCGGGCTATTTCCGATCAAATCGAATACCGAAGAAACGACGGGGATGAGGTACAGGGGCAAAAACAAGGAGGTGCCGATGCCCATAAACATCAACGCGCCATAGTTCACCTTCCACAGCAACGGACCGATGACGAGCGTAATCAATACAGCGCCAATCAGCATCCCGTAATAGCGGAATTTCAGCTTCAGCCATTTGCCGACCGCCCAATAGCTGACGAGCGATACCAGCGAAGTAACCAACGAAAACTGCCCGATTCGCCATTCGGCCGACGTGCTGATAAAGACGAGCAAATTGGTAATGAAAGTGAATACCCCTTCGCGCAAACCATGGGCCGCCGACGCAGGAGCGGCTTGACGCCATGGGCTGCCGTGCTGCCATTTACGCGCCGGAGCGAGCCAATCGTAAGGACCTCCCCGTTTTCTTTTTTTAAGCCAAAAGCTAAGCAATATGCCAATGCCGTATACAACAAGGGAAATTGTAAAAATAAGCCGGTACCCCGCTACCCCGTGCTTGACCGTAATCAGCCAGCCGGAGATCCAGGGTCCAAAAATGCCGATAACCGATCCCAGGACGCCTACCCAACCGTTAAACAAATCCCGTGTCTTCACATCGGTCACTTCGAAATATACGACGTTGAAGGCCAGCCAGAACAAGCCTGATCCGGTACCGTACAGCAAACCTAACGGCCAGATGTAATCGACCGCGTGTTTCCCCGCCCAGAGCACCAGCAAATAAAACAAGCCGGATACGACGATGCCAAGCCGCAGAAAAATCATTTTGTCGCGCTCCTTGACCCATTTGCCGGCAATCCAAAACGTAAGGCCAAGCGCCAGTTGCTGGGAAAACGTAAACCATCCGATTAGGGGGAGATCCTGCTTCATCTTCCAAATGTACACATTGAGAAATGTCCCCGATAAGGCTCCGGCCAGCACAAACAGTCCGTTGACCGCCAGAAGCAGCATGGATTGGCTGTTCAGGTGTTTGCGGTGTTTACTCATTAATTCGTTCCTCCAGCCATCAAAAAAGTTACTCTTGTAAAGGTTGTTCAAAAAGTCCGGTGCTGAAACCGGCCTTTTTTGAACCGTACTTTGTAAGATGCCCAAAACTGGGGGAAGCATGAGACTTTTTTGATGGATGACCCGAGGCAATGTACCATTCGGATTATGCTTAGCTCCGAAAGTATGCTAAAACTAGGAACGTGCTGATCCAAGCGATGCCGCCACCCGCAAGCGAAATGCAAAAGGGCATGCGATTTCTGTCGAAATTACTCGAAATGGGTGGTTCAAATGCAAATGTGCACTTCATTTCCGGTCATAAACCACTTTTTATCGAATAGACCCAAAACAGATGCACTTTGCATTTCAGCCGCCTTAAATCAGCACTATCTCGAAAATCAAATGCACTTTTGCAATTGGTTCAGCCAAGCTGGAATTCAAATCCGCATAAGTTGAAAAAAAGGCGAAAAAGACGCCTAAGCGGCGTCTTTTCATGGCGAATCCTTTATTCGTTAGATGCATCTTCTTCCCCGCTCACCGTGCGGATGAAGGAAATCCGCTCATCCTCGGATAAGAAGCGGCTGATATGGAAGCAGGCGGAGCAGATGTACACGTTCAGCTTGACCGGCACCTGCAGCAAAGGCCGTTTCAGGCCGGCCGGAATCGGAGCGTCCAGACTGCCTGGCGCAAGCTCCTGCTGGCCGGCATAAATCATGTACTCCCGGCAGTGCGGGCATTCCGGAACCTCTTCTTGATGGTCGAGCAGCTTTTCCACGCCGGTCTCGTACGCCAGCAAATCCCCGCCGGAGGCCGTAAAGGCTTCCAGCCGGCGCACTGCGCCGAGATGCCCGCCCTGTTCGTCGTCCCAGTAGTCATCTTCATCCTCGTGATCATGGCCGTGATAATGATCGTGGTCATGGCCGTGATCGTGTTCATCATGGTCATGATCATGATCGTGATGATGCCCATGCTTACTATCGCCAAAAGGATGGTCCTCGTATTCGTCCTCAAGCTCCTCTTCACCGCCGAGGGCAATGCTGAGCGTCCGGTAGCCTTTTAGTTCATTATGGCAATAGGGGCATTCTTCCTCCGGTCCCAGTTCTTCGTCCCATACGATTTCGGTTTGACACCATGGGCAAATCGTTGTTTCCATCGATGTTCGTCCTTTCCATGTGGATTAAGCGTTCCATAAATAAATAATACCGGCTGCCAAAAACAGGATCGACGCAACAAACAAGATCCGGACCAGATTTTTCATTTCCGTCTACTCCCCCTAAACTAACCTAAACAAGCTCCGATCAAGAAGGACACCGAAACGGACACCACCAAGGAAATAAAACCGACGCTCGTATTGCCCTCGGCGATTTCCCGGTCGAGCCGGAACACCGGCGTCCAAAACTGGAATAACAGGTAGGCGGCAAAAAGCAGCAGCGAGCCGACCGATGACCAAATCATAAAGTCGTAAATGGACGGCTGCTTGGCCGCAAACCGGATCACGTTGCACAGCCCGAAAATTTTTCCGCCGGTCGCCAGCGAAGCAGCCATATTCCCACGCTTGATTTCCTGCCAGCAGCGGTATTTGGTCAACGATTCAAAGCAGGAAAGAAAAACGATCAACTCCACAACCGCCACGGAAAAATAACCGAGCATAAGCCCCAGCGGCTGCTCCAGCAGCGGATCGATGTTCTCCTTCACGTCCTCCCTCTCCTCTTACGTTATTTCAACTCCGCAACCGTTACTCCCGTACCGCCTTCGCCGTAATTGCCGAGCCGGTAGCTTTTGATATGCTTATGTTTTCGCAAATAGTCGGAGATTCCCGTACGCAATACCCCGGTGCCTTTGCCATGGATGATGTAAATTTGGCCCAAATTGGCCAGGTACGCTTCATCGATAAACCGGTCGACTTCAATGAGCGCTTCTTCCAGGTTAGCTCCGCGCAAATCGAGCTCGCTGCGGACCTGATCGTCGCGTGACCGCTTGACGTTCGTCACCGTGCGCTGCGCCGGTTTGCTGGCCGGAGCCGAAGCGATCAGCTCCATGTCGTCCAGGCTCACCTTCATCTTCATAATACCGAGCTGGACCACGGCTTCCTTGCTGCCGGCAAGCTCCACAACGTGGCCCTTTTGATTCAGGCTGTAAACCATCACTTCATCGCCGGGTTCGATTTGCCGAGGAGGTTTGGCCGCCTTGCGTTCGGCCGCGGTTTTCTTCCGCCGCGGCGGTTCGGCCTCATCCAGCTGTTTGCGGGCCGCGATCAGCTTATGCTCCTTGACGGCGGCTCCTTCCTCCAGCGCCAATTTGCGCAGATCGGCGATGATCCGTTCGGCTTCTTCGCGCGCTTTGGCAATGATCGCCGATGCATCGGCCTCCGCCTTCTCGAGATGTTTGTCCTTTTGCCGCTCCAGCTTTTCCAGCTCCGCCGCATGACGGCTGCGCAAAGCCTCCAGCTCGCGCCGCAGCTTCTCTGCGTTCTCCCGCTCCTGCTCGGCGCCAAGCCGGTTTTCCTCCAGGGAAGCGATCATGTTTTCGACCCGCAGGTCTTCTTCCTTCACTTCGCCGCGGGCATAATCCAGGATCCTCTCCGGTAGCCCCAGCCGCTCGGCAATGGCAAACGCGTTGCTTCGTCCGGGCACGCCGACCAGCAAACGGTAAGTCGGGCTTAACGTATTGACGTCGAATTCCATGCTGGCGTTGATGACGCCCTTGCGCTCATACGCGTAAGCTTTCAGCTCGCTGTAATGCGTCGTCGCCACCATGCGGCAGCCCAAACTGTGAATATGCTCCAAAATCGCTACGGCCAACGCCGATCCTTCCGCCGGATCGGTGCCTGCCCCAAGCTCGTCAAGCAGCACCAGGCTTTTCGGCGTCATTTGCGACAGAATAGAAATGATGTTCGTCATATGGCTGGAGAACGTACTCAAGCTTTGCTCGATGCTCTGCTCGTCCCCGATATCGGCATATATGGCGTCGAAGACACAAAGCTGGCTGCCTTCCTCGGCCGGGACGAACAAGCCGGACATCGCCATCAGGCTGAGCAAGCCGATCGTCTTCAAAGTGACGGTTTTCCCGCCGGTATTAGGCCCGGTCACAATGATGGTCGTATATTGGTTGCCGAGCTCCACATCGATCGGTACGACTTTGTCGGCAGGAATGAGCGGATGACGCCCTTTCTTGAGCTTCAGGAAACCGCGGTCGTTCATTCGCGCCAAAGTTCCTTTCATCTCCCGCGCCAACCGGGCTTTGGCAAAAATAAAATCGAGCTGCCCCAACACATCGGAGTCATACAGCAGCAACTCGGCCTGCTCTCCGGCCGCGGCTGTCAGCTTCTGCAGGATCACTTCAATTTCCCGCTCTTCCTTCAGCCGGGTTTCCCGCAGCTTATTGTTCATGGCCACAATCGATTCGGGCTCGATAAACAGCGTAGCGCCCGACCCCGATTGGTCGTGCACGATACCGCCGAAATGGGCCCGGTACTCGGCCTTCACCGGAATGACGAACCGGTCGCCGCGGATCGTAATGAGCTGATCCTGCAGCATTTTGGCCACGGAAGAGGAGCGGATCATCGCTTCCAGCTTCTCCCGGATGCGAACCTCGCCTCCGCGCAGCTCGCGGCGGATTTGCGCCAATTCCGGGCTGGCGGAATCCAGCACCTCGCCGCTTTCATCGATGCAGCGTTTGATCGCGTCCTCCAGCGGCTTCTGGTCGCTTAAGCCATCGCTCAGCGTAAACAGCAGGTCTACCTCATGCTCCTCATGCACTGCCGCAATGTATTTTTTGACCCTGCGGGAACCCTCCAGCGTCGTCGCCATCCCAAACAGCTCGTGCGGATTCAGCGTTCCGCCGATGCGAGCCCGCTTGACCGCCGGCGTGATGTCGACGATGCCGCCAAAACCGGGTGCCCCCTTAAGCCGGTCCACATTAAACGCTTCATCTGTCGCCTGCAGCAGCCGTTTAACGTCCTCCAGGTCGCTGACGGGCGCAAGCGACTCCGCAGCTTGTTTCCCCATCGGCGTTTGCGCAAAATGGATCAGCTGATCTATGATTTTTCGGTATTCCATCGTTTTTAAAATTTTTTCGTCCAAGAACGTTCACAACTCCCCTCGGGCTATGATCCCATTATAACCGAAACCGCTCATTTTTCGCTATTTTGCAAAGGAGTGCACATAAGATAGCGTCTTGCGGAACATGATAATTACGTATAGCCAAACGTACTTACATTTAAAAGGAGGCTATGTACCAATGCAATTTCTGGGACACGTCGTGCGATTCATCGTCTCCGCCATTGTTTTGCTCGTGGTGGGATGGCTTGTACCGCAATTCAGCATCGGCGGATTCGGCAGCGCTTTGCTGCTGGCTCTCGTAATCGCACTTCTCGGGTGGGCCATTGAAGGCATTTTCGGGAAGCGGGTTACCCCGTTTGGCCGCGGAATCGTCGGTTTTCTAACGAGTGCGCTTGTGATCTGGCTTGCCCAGTTCATTATTTCCGGCGTTTCCGTCTCCATTATCGGAGCGCTGCTGGCTGCCCTCGTGATCGGGATTATCGACCTGTTCATCCCGGTGGCTACGCCGTTTGAAGCAGGCAGAGACAAAGACAGAGCAACTCGTTGATGTCTCTCCCCGCTCATGGCGGAGCAGGAATGCGGTCGTCCTTATGCAGCATTACAGCTGCCTGGGGCGGCCGCTTTTCATTTGTTCAATAATTATTCAAACCTGTCCCCGGCGTACTCCCGCAAAATACGATATGATATTCTTAAAATTGTCACAAAATATTTGAATTGCGGGGGATAATCATGAAGAAAAGTATTGCTTTATTTGCTTGCGCCATTATGCTTTTGGTTTTATCCGCCTGTGGCAGCGGGAGTTCCGCCGGAAACGGCAGTGCGGCCGAAAGCAATATTCAGCCCGAAGCTGAACTCGTGATCGAAGCGTCCAATTACCAGTTTGACCAAGCCGAATACCATCTTAAAAAAGACGTCCCCATCAAAATCGTGTTCAAAAACGTCTCAGGCAATCACGGCGTACTCGTACCGGGTTTGAAGCTGCAGCTTGACCGCAAAAACGACTCCGCCGTCATCATCCCGAAGGAAGCCGGAGAATTTGAAATGTCCTGCTCCGTCATGTGCGGCTCCGGACACAGCACGATGATTTCCAAAATCATCGTCGAATAACCGAAAAACAACAAGAGCCTGCGGCCGTACGCCGGGGCTCTTGCTGTTTAAGGTACGTTTAAACCGTCAGGACTGGTCCTGCTCGATCAGCTCGATCCATTCGTTAAATTCCGTCTGCAGCTTCGCGTAATCCTCCTGCAGCCGGCGGTGCTCCTCTTCCCGCTGCTCAAACGTCTCGCGCTCGGCTTCGCGTTCTACCTTAAGCAGGCGGTATTCATGCGAAATAATTTCGTAGTGCTCGGAAATTTGTCGGAACTCTTCGGCCAGCCGCTGCTTTTCTTCCTCGAGCTGCTGCTTTTCTTCCTCCAACTGCTGGTAATCGTTCGACAATTGGACTACGCGTTCGCTGCCGGCCGCGCTTTCCTGCTGCCACTCGTCCAACTGGCGCAGCAGCTCGGCTTCCTTCCCCTGCCACGCCTCAAGCTCGCGCTCGGTGGAAACCCACCGCTCCTTAAGCTCCTCTACCCGCTTTTCCGCAGCTTGCCGGAGCTGGTCCATTCGCTCTTCCCGTTCGGCATGTTCCTGCAGCTCCACGTTCATATCCTGCAGCCGGTCATGCAGCCGGCTGAGCTCCGCTGCCATCTGCTGTTTCTCTTCCTCGGCCATACTTGCCATATGGAGCGCCGTCTCCCGTTCGCGGGAGGCCTCCTCAAGCCGCTGGCGAAGCGAATCCAGTTCGTCCGTTAACACGCGCGCGTTGTCCTCTTCCGACTGCAGCCGCTCGCGGACATTCGCCAGATCCGCAGCGGCAGAACGGGCCTGTTCCTCCAACTGCTCGCTGCGGCCTTCCGCCTCCAGCAAGCTGATTTCCAGGCGGCTAAGCTCTTCGTTTCGTTTTTCGGCCAGCTTCTGCCACGATTTTTCGTTCTGCGCCGCGGCGGCGATATCCGCACGCAGCTTGTCCTGCTGCGCGCCTGCCTCCTGCAGCTGCTGCTGGAGCTTCTGGGCTTTCGCTTCGGACGTCTGGAGCAGCTCCTTAAGTCGCTTAACCTGCTCCTCCAGCTTGGCGCCGTTCTGCGCGGCCTGCTGCTCGGCCGTTTTGGCGTTCTGCGTGGCCTGCTGTTCGGCCGCTTTGGCAGACTGCTCCCGCTGCAGCGCTTCGCTTAGCTGCTTCTGCAGCTTCTCGCGCTCCTCCTTCTCCCTTACCGTCGACTGTTCGGTCTGGCGTAATTTGGCCTGCAGCTGCGAGTTGCTGCCCCGCTGCTCGTTTAGCTGCCGCTCCAGCTCCTGAATGCGGCTCTTCTGCTTGCGCGTTTCGCCGTCCTGCGCTTGCAGCGCCGCCTCCAGCTTCTCCGCCTGGTCGGCCAGCTGCTTCTTCTCCTCTTTCAGCCTGTGATGTTCCTCCTGAAGCGCTTTGTACATATCTTCCTGCTTGGCATGGAGTCCCTGCAGCGCGGAGTTCTCCTGCGCGATCATGGCTTTCTCCTGCTTGGCATTTTGCAGTTCGCTTTGCAGTTGATCCGTTTTGACCGCCTCTTCGGCCATGCGAACCGCCGCGAGCACCGCCAAACGCGATATATCGAGATGCGGATAAGCCTGGGCAATGCTGTGCATCAGCCCGTCTACGCGGCGGGCCACCTGCTTCATATAATCGGTACTGCTGCCTACGATTTTATAAGAAGTGCCGTATATTTCCACACTTACGCTAATTCGGCCTTGGTTACTCAAAGCTATGTGCCTCCTTCGGTCCTGGGCTTAGATCTAAGATGTCTTTAATAAATTAAACGAAAGTCACATCGAATCGGTTATCTTACAATTGATTCGATGTGACTTTGCCCAATTCCTGCTATTTTCTAAGTTCGGCGGCAAAAGTTTGCGTCAGTCCGGCCACGACCCGATCATGGACCGCCGTCACCTCTTCATCCGTCAGTGTCCGTTCCTTGTGACGATACACCAGGGACAACGCCACACTCTTTTTACCTTCGCCCAGTTTGGAACCGGTAAATACGTCAAACACCTGCACGTCTTCCAGCAGCTCGCCCGCCGTTTGCCGGATTTCGGCGATCAGCGCGCCGGCTTCGACATCGTCCGCAACGACAACGGCGATATCCCTTTGCATCGCCGGAAAACGGGGCAGTTCGCGGTATACGGCCGGTTCTCCGGCATATTCGTAAATCGGCTTCAGCAGCAGTTCGGCCACATACGTATCGTCCAGATCCAGTTCCCGCTGAAGCTCCGGATGAATTTGCCCCAGCGAGCCGATCCAGCGTTTTCCGCCCTCCGTCTGCAAATACATGGAGGCCGAACGCCCCGGATGAAAGCCTTGCGGTTGATCCGCCGCATAGGTCACGCGGCCGCCCAGCCCAAGATAATCGAACAGGCTTTCCAGCGCACCTTTCAGATCGAAGAAATCGACCTTCGCGGCCGGTGCGTTCCAACGCTTCGTCTCGCGCTCGCCGGTCAGCAGCAGGCCAAGCGCAGGCACTTCATCCGGCTGCTTCGTCAGCTTCGCTTCCTCCGTCACGAACACGCCGCCGATTTCGAACAGCGCCAGATTTTCCTGCTTGCGGTTGCGGTTATATACGGCAATATCGATCATGCCCGGCAGCAGGCTGCTCCGCAAAGTACTGCGGTCCTCGCTCATCGGCATCGCCAGTTTAACTTCATGGCCGCCCTCGCCAAGCTGCGGGAACTTCCGGGCCGCCCCCTCCCGAATGAAGGAGTAGCCGAGCACTTCCTGCCAGCCGCCATGGACCAACAGGCCGCGGATGGCCCGCCGCAGCGCCTGCGGCTTCGTGTAACCCCCGGCCGTGGTCGGCCCTTCGATCAGCGTGGTCGGGATGTTGTCGTAGCCGTAAAGGCGTGCGACCTCTTCGATCAAATCGACATCCCGGGTGATGTCTCCCCGCCGGGTCGGAATCCGCACATCCAACGCATCCTCGGGAAGATCGGCGCTGGCGAAGCCAAGCCGAGTCAGAATCGTTTTCGTCTCCAGCGTGGAGATGTCCGTTCCCAGGTAATCGTTCAGCTTGCGAAGGGACAAAGTAACCACCTGGTCCTGCGGCTCACGGTTCACGACCTCTACGATGCCCTTGCAGACATTGCCCCCGGCATATTTGGCCATCAGCTCGGCGGCGCGGTTCAGCGCGGGAATGACGGAGGACGGATCAACCTCTTTCTCGAAGCGCTGTGAAGCTTCCGAGCGCAGCCCCAGCGTGCGGGACGTTTTCCGCACAGATCCGCCGTCGAATTTCGCCGACTCGAGCACGATGTTGACCGTCTGGTCCGTCACCTCCGAGTCGAGGCCTCCCATCACGCCAGCCAGGCCTACCGGCTTATCGTGGCCGTCCACAATAAGCAGCGCCCCGGGCTCCAGCTCGCGTTCCTGGCCGTCCAAGGTCACCAGCTTTTCGCCCGCGCGCGACTGGCGGACGCCGATTTGCCCGCCGGCGATTTTGTCGGCGTCAAACGCGTGCAGCGGTTGTCCGTACTCCAGCATGACATAGTTGGTAATGTCCACGACATTGCTGATCGGACGGATCCCGGCGGCCATCAGCCGGTTTTGCATCCACAGCGGCGACGGGCCGATCTTGACCTCGGAAATGCAGCGGACAGCATAGCGGCTGCACAGCTCGGTTGCCTCTACTTTGACCGCGATCCGCTCATTGGCGGGCTGAGCGAATTCAATCAGCTCTTTCTCCGGCTGCGGCAGCTTCACCTCGCGGCCCAGGATCGCGCCAACTTCATAGGCGGCCCCCAGCATGCTGAGGCAGTCGGAGCGGTTCGGCGTCAAATCGAAATCGAGCACCTGATCGTCCAGGCCCAGCAGCCCCGCGATCGGCGTTCCGATCTTGGCGTCCTCCGGCAGCACCAGGATGCCCTCCTGCTGCTCCTTCGGCAGCAGCTTGTCGTTCATGCCCAGCTCTTTGGCGGAGCAGATCATCCCCTGTGAAGGGACGCCGCGCAGCTTCGCCTTTTTGATCTCCAGCCCGCCCGGCAGCTTGGCGCCGACGAGCGCAACCGGGACTTTCTGGCCGGCGGCGACGTTTTTCGCGCCGCAGACGATCTGCAGTTCCTCATCCTGCCCGGCGTCGACGATGCAGACGTTCAGCTTGTCGGCATCCGGATGCTTTTCTTTGCTTTTAACGTAACCGACGAC
Organism: Paenibacillus lacisediminis; assembly: GCF_046567315.2. Lineage (NCBI taxonomy): Bacteria > Bacillati > Bacillota > Bacilli > Caryophanales > Paenibacillaceae > Paenibacillus > Paenibacillus lacisediminis. The sequence continues at coordinate 96,115 of NZ_JBKIAX020000004.1, forward strand.
CACGTTCGATACGCCTTTGTTGCGGTTTTCAACGGAATCGATTTCGATCCCCGAGCGCGTAATCCGCTCCGCAAGCTCTTTGATATTAACTCCGTCCAGCGATATATAATCGGACAACCATTCGGTTGATACTTTCATCGTAATCCCTTCCCTCTTCCAAAATTAAACTCTGGCGAACTGCTGCAGGAAACGCTGATCGTTGTTGTAGAAATAACGGATGTCGTCCACCCCGTATTTTAGCATCGCGATCCGTTCCACGCCCATCCCGAACGCAAACCCGCTGTACTCCTCGGGATCGTACCCGCTCATCTCCAGCACGCGCGGGTGAACCATGCCGCTGCCGAGAATTTCCAGCCATCCGGTGTGCTTGCACACCCGGCAGCCGCTGCCGCCGCATTTCATGCAAGTCACGTCCACCTCGACGCTGGGCTCCGTGAACGGGAAGAAGCTCGGGCGCAAGCGGATTTGCGTGTTCGGACCGAACATTTTGCGCGTGAATTCCAGCAGCGTCCCCTTGAGATCGCTCATCCGGATGTTTTTGCCGACGACCAGGCCTTCAATCTGATGGAATTGAAACGAGTGGGTCGCATCATCGTCATCGCGCCGGAACACCCGGCCCGGGCAAATGATTTTGACCGGCACTTCGCCTTTCATCGCTTCCATTGTGCGCGCCTGCACCGGCGACGTTTGCGTCCGCATCAGCAAATCGTCGGTAAGGTAAAAGGAATCCTGCATGTCGCGGGCGGGATGGTTTTTCGGCAAATTGAGCGCTTCGAAGTTGTAATAGTCGGTTTCCACTTCCGGCCCTTCCGCGATAGAATAGCCCATGCCGATAAAAATATCCTCAATCTGCTGAATGACCTGGTTCAGCGGATGAACCGCTCCCTGCTTCAGCGGGCGGCCTGGCAGCGTCACGTCGACCTTCTCGGCGGCCAGCCGCTGCTCCGTCTCAAGACGCTCGAAATACGCCTGCTTCTCTTCGATCAGCGCCTCGATCGCCGACCGCACCTCGTTGCCGATCTGCCCGATGACCGGGCGCTCCTCCGCGCTTAACGATCCCATGCCGCGCAGGATTTCCGTCAGTGCTCCTTTTTTGCCCAAATATTTGACCCGCAGTTCGCCCAACTGCCCGGCATCCGCCACTTTGCTAAGCTGCTCCAACGCTTCGTGTTTGAGTGCTTCCAAACGTTCTTTCATGAATTTTTCCTCCTCAGACAAAATAAAAAAGGCCTTTTCTCCCGAAAGGGACGAAAAGACCGTGGTACCACCCTTGTTAGAGCCCATTATGTCCGGCGTTTCCCGGGCCTCGGCATAATTAGCGCCAACCTTGCGCAAACTTTGGCCAAGCGGTGTCCGGTGCTTCCTGCAGCTCTCACTTTAACGATATAACGGATCGTAACCGGTATCCTCTACTGCGCCGGCCCTCGCCCATTGAATCGGCGGGAAGCAGCGGGGTTCAAGGAACTGCTCCGGAGCGAACTTCGGCAGCCTGTTTCCGTGGGGACGCTCTCAATCTCCGGCTTCCCCTCCCTGTAAGGAGGCTTCTGCTTACTCTTCTCCATCATCGCATTTCGTTCATGATCGTTCGCGGCTGCGTCCGTAACGGACGCGCTTTCGCTTTCGACTTTAACTGCTATTATATGCAAACTTACCGCCATTGGCAAGCCGCCGTGTAAATATGGTATGTTTATCTCAGCAATCTATACCACACAAGGAGTACAACTGCATGAACGGCAACGAACGCAAAAACATCTCCCCCGGCCTTACCGTCGACATCGTGCTGAAAAAAGACCAGCCCACCGGCCGCCTGACCCGCGGCGTGGTGAAAGATATCCTGACGAATTCGCCCACCCATCCTCACGGCATCAAGGTGCGGCTTCAGGACGGCCAAGTGGGCCGGGTGAAGGTCATCCATCCGGCCAAAGCAGACTAACCGTGCCGCGAGGCTCTATCCGTACGGTCAGCCGGTCATTTCCGAGCGACTGGATGGCGCAGGACGGTTTTCATTTTTTCCGGCGCGGTTTTGCGGAGGTCCGACAAATAGATTTCATGATGGCTCCGCTTGGGCCCCAGGTCTTCGCTCAGGCCATGTTCGGCCATATATGCGCGCATTTTACCGACGGAGTCCGGCTCTGAACTGAATGGACCAACATGCAGCATTTGCACGCACAGCCCTTCCTCGTAAATGTTCAACCCCGCTCGGCTGAAATCCAAGTCCGGCTTCTTCTTTGCCGCTTGCTCGGCGGCGCGTCCAAAAACCGTTTCAGTCACGAAATCGGGCTGGCGGATCATCACGGTCCATGTCCATTGGTTCCGGTCCGCATCGTAACCTCCCTTGCGGGAGTCCCACAAGCCTTCAAGCGGAGGCACCACATATTCGAAATAACCTTCCGGGGGAGCCGCGCTTAACTTGCTCATTTTAATGCTGTAAGTTAAAGTGTACAGAATCTCCAGAGCCTCTTTGAACAGCGTTCCCTCGGGCGCTCCCTCACCGCGCACCATAATGAAGCGGATCGGCGGAACCTCTATCAGCATCGGCTCCGGTTTCGGCAAATACAGCTCCTTGTATTTCTTTTTATAATCGAGTTTTTCCGCCATCGTCCATCCCGCTCCTTATTCCCGCTAGTCCCGCTTCCAGCGCTTCAGCGTCGGAAACCACGCCTGCATCCGCGCTCTGGCCTGTTCCCGGTCCGCAAAAAATTCCGCCCCCGATTCGCCGCCATATTTCAGGCACAGCTCGATCATCTCTTCCATGGACAAATCGCTCGTAAACGCCCCGTCCCGGTAGCAGTAACCGCAATACTCATAGTTTGCCGCTCCGCCTTGTTCCGTGCCGAGCTCCTCGTTGTTGGTCAGCGGCATGCCGCAGCTTTGGCAGAACAGCTGGCCCTTGGCGACCGGAAAATACAGCTCCACATGCGCCGGATTCCCCGGTTCCGGATAATGTTCATGCACGGCTCCGGTTAACTGCAGTCCATGCTTGGGCAAATATTGTTCAATCGTTTGCTGAAACAGCTCGCCATAAGCCGTTCCGCTGCAGTCTCCCACCAGATAGGTGTGCGCGGGAACCGTCCATTTCGTCCATCCTTCCGGAACCTTCGCGTCTGGTCTCACTTCGCAGCCGGCCAGATAGAGGCCGTGGTCGTCCCACCGTCCCAAGTAGTTGTCGGGGTGGCCCATCAGGCCCCACATTCCCTTAGGCGCCCCGCTTTCGTTCTTGTGGGCGATGTCCTGAATCTGGGAATACGCTCCGTTCGCCTGCTCCCAAAGGGGAACAATCCACTGGGGTCCCTCGTCCGCTTTTCCCTGGCCAAGCTTTCCTGCCACCGTAAACTCTTCCGCATACTTCAACTTCAATTCCGCCATTTCTTGTACACTCCCTTCTTTGATGGAGCCATTATAACAACCATAATATGACGACAGTATGTCATATTCAGGAGGGTTTTGATATATTTTTGCGATTTTTTCGGCTTTGTCTCTCAGGATATGCCTAATATGGGGCGGGGAGATCACCCGGACGTCTTCGCCAAAAGACAGCAGGTACCCATACACCCAGCCGTTTTCCGGATAACTGACCGTAACCCGAAAGCTGCCGTCCTCGTTTTTATACACAGAGGTCCGGTCAAATTCATCATGGATACGGAAGGCCAAACGCGGCGAGAACCACAGCTCCAGACGAACAAGCGGTGCCGCTTCCCTTGCGGACGACACAAGATCGGGGACATCGCCCTCCCTCCGCTCAAAATGCTCGCCGGTAAACGCGACCGCCTCCATCCGGCTGATTTTGAACGTGCGGGACGTTTGTTTTTGCAGGCAATAGCCTTGTAAATACCAGGACTTGTTTTTGAAATGCAGCTTCAGCGGATCGGCCTGCCTTAGCGTTTGTTCCCCGTTCGAATTGTAATAGGTAAAAGAAATCCGCCGCCGCTCCAGGATCGCCGTCTTCAGCATCCCGAATTTCCGCCGTTCCGTTTCACCGCTTTCCCAATGCGAAAAATCGACGTCGATCCAGTTCACTTCTTCCCGCCGGAACAGGCTGCTCAGCTTAGCCAGCACCTCCCCGGTTTGCTCGGCATTCGTGACCGCAAGGCTTTGCAGCCCAAACAGAATCTCGTTTTGCTCCGTTTCGGATAACAGCGATTTATTCAGCACAAAATCCGGCAGCAAGCCGATCCCCCCGCCCTTGCCTTTGCTGCAAAACACGGGGATACCCGCAGCGCTTAGCGTATCAATATCCCGGTATATCGTGCGCGCCGACACCTCAAAACGTTCGGCAAGCTCGCCCGCTGTCACGGTTTTGCGTTCCATCAACAAATAGACGATCCCAAACAGACGGTTCATTTGCATGCCAACTTCCCCCCTTGCTATAAGCCACTGCGACAACTCCCTGCTATAGTATACCGGCAGCAAGGTGACAACACCATGACCATTAAAAGCGAAAGACGGTAGCCGCTGATGATTATTGGTCGCGGGCATGTGCAATGGGGCGATGGAAATAGAGGTAGCGTGTTGGCTTGCTGCTTGCACTACCTCCCGCGAAAGATTAGAGGTAATTTATGGCGTTATTTCTGATATTCCCCCCTTTTGCACAAAATAGCGGAACTTTTAGTCCCTATTTCTGCACCAAGTTGGGAAAAGTCGCCATTTCGCCCCGAACCTTCCACAATAGAGGTAAAAAGTTCCTCTATATTTGGCTGTATCCCTTTTTTGATGAAAATAGGACCATTTTTTACCGTTATTTCCTTAGCTTCCGCAAGAACGCAGCAAAAAGACCCTTCACTAAGGAAGAGCCTTTGGAAGGGTCTATGAAGGTTCTTATTAATCCGGTCCGTCACTTTACGCTGTATGTTTCACATTCACCGGAGGTTGTGGCGCTCCCAGATGTGTTCCCGCATCCCCTTTTTTGCCGAACAGTTTGCGCAGGTAAGGGAGCACGTAGTAGTCGAGGCCGATTTTGCCGGCGTTGGCGGCGGCGACGATCACCAGCACTTCAAGCAGCAGCATTTGCGCGTTTGTGCTTACCGTTCCGCTGAAGAGGAACGCTGCGTTCATCAACAGGCCCATCAGGGCGGCGAAGGTGGTGAAGGTGCCGAGGATCAGCCCCAGGCCGACCAGGAACTCGCCGTAAGGAACGAGGACGTTGAAGATGCCTACGTTAGGCAGGGCGAAATGTTCCAGGAAGGTGGCCCACCAGCCTTGAACAGCGGGATGATCGCCCGTGCTGTTCGCGATTGCGCCGGTGAGGAAACCCGCGGCGTCGAAGCCGCCGGTAATTTTATGATACCCTGCTTCAATCCATTGGTACCCGAGGTAAACCCGGATGGCGGTCAGCAGCCACATGGCGATTTTATTGGTTCTCAGGAAGTTGTTAAACATTTTTACCACTCCTTAAGTGATTTGTTAGGTTGATTTTGGTTTTTTGAGGATGATCATCTTTGATGTCTTTATTATAAGTGATATTTTTCACAATATATGTGATTTAAATCACATATATTAAAAATTTAATATATTAATTTTAATCTAACCTACCTGTTCATGAATCTCTTCCAAACAGCAACGTCTTCCTTTACGAAAAATTATGTTGCACCGATCCAGCAAAAGTGTTATATTATATTTTGTCTTCGCGTTAGAGGCTGATCCGCGAAGCTTTACGGGACGTAGCTCAGCTTGGTAGAGCACCTGGTTTGGGACCAGGGGGTCGCATGTTCGAATCGTGTCGTCCCGACCATTAATGTTTTGGTATGGGCCCCGCAAAAGTAATCGGAATTCGCTGCGGAGCTTAACGTCACATTTGTGGGTAATGTGCGGGTGTAGTTCAATGGTAGAACTCCAGCCTTCCAAGCTGGTAGCGTGGGTTCGATTCCCATCACCCGCTCCATAATGAATGCAATGAATCCTTACACGGTAAGGATTTTTTTATTTTCCGGGAAAAAGTAAGAAAAACGCCTGACGGCGTCCTTTAATGGCTCTGACTTCTACTTTGGAGCGATTGGAGGGATGGGTTCCCATTCCTTCTTCGGTTCTTTGAGTAACCTTCCCCTTCTTTCATGAACAGCAGCGCCCCAGTACCTCGGCTCTTTCCATCTGTAGTCTGCATCAGTGGACGCTGCTCTAACGGACTCCAGCGACCTTATCCGCCCATTTCCCGGGTATTTCCCAGCCTAACGGACACACGCGACCCTATTTCGCTCTAAACCCGTTCATCCGGGACGATTTAAGGTAAATAAGGTCTTCTCTGTCCGTTACATTTTGCAAACCTCCGTTCTCCCTCAAATAAGGGCTCTGGTGTCCCTTAGCCCCCAGCTCCCTCTTCTCCCCTCTCTACCTGCAAAAACATCGCCCTCTACCATGCCCGAAATTTTATAAATTCTATAAGAGGTTGTTTAAAAAGTACGCTTTTGATCACGAAGTAAATTCAAGAAGTAATTCGGCATCGAATCTTGAATTCAGCCGGGCCAAACATAAGCTTCGGTGCTGAAAACCGAACTTTTTGAACACGAACTTTAAGGTAAAAAAATCCCCTAGCCGGCAAGCCGGCTAAGGAATTCGTGCTCCAGCACGCCGGCGGATACCGGTTTGCTGAATAAATATCCCTGACCTTCATGGCATTTTTGCAGCCTCAGAAACTCCAGCTGCTCCTCATTTTCGACGCCTTCGGCCGTCACCTTGAGCTTTAGATGATGCGCCATGGTCGTGATCGTCGAGACGATCGCCGCGTCGTTGCCATCGCACATGACCTCTTTGACGAAGGAGCGGTCGATTTTCAGCCGGTCGATCGGCAAGCTTTTCAAATAATACAGTGAGCTGTAACCGGTGCCGAAATCGTCGATGCTGATTTGGATGCCCAGGCTCTTCAAACGATGGAGCTGGTCCAACGCCGTATCGATATCGTAGGTCATGCTTTCGGTCACTTCCAGTTCCAGATAACGGGGGTCCAGGCCAACCTCGCGCAAAATCGCGCCGATCCGCTCCACCAGATTGTATTGGCGGAATTGGCGCATCGACAAATTGACCGATACGTTCACCGGCTCATATCCCGCAAGCTGCCACATCTTATTGTATTCGCAGGCCGTTTTGAGCACCCATTCCCCCAACGGAACGATCAGTCCGCTTTCCTCGGCCAACGGGATAAACTCGCTGGGCGGAAGCAGCCCGCGTTTCGGATGATTCCAGCGGACAAGCGCCTCCATCCCCACCATTTTTCCGTTGTCCAGGCTCATCTGCGGCTGAAACTCCAGAAAAAACTCTTCGCGCTCCAGCGCCTTGCGCATATCGTTCTCCAGCTCCACGCGGGACTGGGTATACATCTTCATTTCCGGGGTATACCGCATAAAATGAACCCCGTGTTCCTTGGCATGATGAACCGCCATATCCGCATATTGAATCATCTGGTCGACCGAATCGCCGTCAACCGGGAACACCGACAAGCCCATGCTGAGCGAAATATGGTATTCCGTATCGTCGATCAGCACTGCAGGATTTACCGAATCGAGCAGTTGCTTGGCCCGCTCTTCGGCAAACTCGGCGCCGTTCACCCTCCTCGGCAAAATCAAAGCGAATTCGTCCTCACCCATGCGGTACACCCGCTCATCGGCGTAACACAGCTCCCGCAGCCTGCCGCCAAATTCGGTGAGCAGCTTATCCCCCGCGCTGTACCCCAACGAATCGTTGATCGCTTTGAATCGGTCGATATTAATGACCGCAACCCCGGTATACGCCCCGGAAACGGTCAGCCATTCACCGAGCTGTTCCTTCATAAGCCTTAGATTCGGCAGCCCCGTCAAATCATCATGGTAAGCCATGTGCTTCATCCGTGCTTCGGCCTGGTGCCGGCCGCGGACCGGCTCCTCGATCGTCAGCCGGTAAACGCCTTTCAGCACAAAATAATAGGATAAACTCATATACCACTGGCCCGCCGCTTGCACGATACCTTGGGGATCCTTGAAAGGAAACGTCAGCAGCACATGGCCCATGATCATAAACAGCAGCGCCCGCGTTACCGTCATGATGGCCGGCGGATGCTCTTCCCGGTGAATGTACAAGATCGCGGCAACGGCTAAAATGTACAGCATGGAAACGCCGAATACGAGCGTAAGCCGGCCTGCCGCCGAGTTCAGGAAACCAGACGCAAAACCGGAAGCGAGCCGCCCCTCATACCGGTTCATCCATACCAAACCGGCAGCGGCGACCAGGGCCACCGCGGAAAACACGGTAATTTTATGACCGCCGGATACCTGCTTCTCGGAGGAAGCGAAAATAGCCAGCATTCCAAGCGCCCCAACCGCATGGGACAACGTTAAAAACCAATCCGCCAGATCCGGTCCGGGTTCAAAGCCCAATAGAGGAATGCCTCCATAGGCGGCGGAATACAACATGTCCAAAATACCTACCACCGCAAACAATGCGGCGGAATAGAGCCGCTGCCTGGACAGCTTGTCGATAAACATGATCCATCCCTGAGCAAAGATGGCATAAGACACGGCCAGGCACATAAAACCCGCCAGCAAATGCAAAGCTTGCATCGTTTTGCCGGTTCCCCCCGGCAAAACGGTTGTTGCCGACAACCAGATGACACCGATCATCGCGGCCAGCCCGATTACCACTGGGACGATTGTCGATTTTGTCTCTGCCCTGATTCTCAATGGCCTCAACCTCCGGTGGCAAGTATCTGTCTATGGTCCTAAGGACTATTTATTCAACATATTCCGCGCATTTCCTGCCTTTTACCGGTCAAAAATGTCGGACGCAAAAAGAAAAGCTCGGGCCCAGAGGGCCGAACTTTTCGCGGCATTATTTTTTCTTCTTGTCAAAGCTGACTTCCGGCGTCGTTAATTTGTCGTAGAAATCCACAACACCATCCTTGTCGTCCGAAGCGCGCAGCGCCATGGCCGAACGAGGATGCTCGTCCAGCGTCCCGGTGATCATGTACGGGATCAAATAACCCCATTCCTCTTTTTCGCGCAGCGGGATAAGCAGCTCCTCCAACACCCCGAGCACCGGGCGCAGCCGGTAGTTCGTATTTTTCAGATGCGTAACGAGCAGTTCGGTCGGGCAGTTGCCCGCGGCGCGCCCCATGCCGTACACCGAAGCGTCAAGCAGCTCGACGCCGTTCTCGGCGGCTACGAGCGTATTGGAAAACGCCAGCTGCATATTGTTATGGGTATGTACCCCAAGCCGTTTATTCGGCAGATGCGTTTTGAACTTGTTGACCAGGTACTCCATATCTTTATAATCCAGACTGCCGTAGGAATCGACGATATAAACGACGTCCACGACGCTCTCGCGGATCATTTCGAAAGCTTCCAGCAGCTCATTTTCCATAACGTTGGACAACGCCATAATGTTCAAGGTCGTTTCGTACCCTCGGTCATGGAACAGCTGCACCAGTTGAAGCGCCTTGTCCACATCTTTGATGTAGCAGGCGACGCGAATCAGATCGAGCAGGCTTTCGCTGCGCGGCAGGATGTCGTTTTCATCGACGCGGCCGATGTCGACCAGGGCGGACAGCTTCGTTTGGCCTTTTTGAGGAATGACCTTCCGGAGAAAATCATCGTCAAGAAAACGCCACGGTCCCGCCTGATCGGCGCCTTTGAGCAGCTTGGGCGAATTTTTATAGCCGATCTCCATATAATCAATACCCGCCTCATTCAGGCCGGCGTACAATTTTTGGACAAATTCCACACTGAAGTCCCAGTTGTTGACCAAACCTCCGTCACGTATTGTACAATCCACGATTTTGCACGGGTTACCCTTCATAACAGCATGTTCCTCTCCATCGATAGTATTAATACCCATCTTACTTGAAGCGAAATCAAAAAGTAAAGAAGCAATTGATGATTGATATGATGTTAATCACAGTATGGTACGAACTAGCGTGATATATTACTTTTGAATCTAAATGAGATTGATTCTCAATTCCTTTTTTTTCCTAAACTCACTTTCACTAAATTAACATTGACCTAATAAAAAATGGAGGTTTTTCGATGATCGTTTCCTTGAAAGAGCTGAAACCCAAAGAGAGCGGAGTTATTAAAAGCATCGGCGCCAGCGGTCCGCTTCGCAGGAAACTGATGGACATGGGAATTACTCCAGGGGCCGAAATCACCATGAAAAAGGTAGCCCCCCTCGGCGATCCCATCGAAGTTCATATCCGTGGCTACGACCTTAGCATCCGTAAAGCCGAAGCCGAGCAAATCACTGTGGAAAGGTAGTCGCATTAAATTGATGTGAAAATTTTTTGATGAGGGATGAGGAAATATGGTATACCGGTTTGCATTGGCGGGCAATCCCAACTGCGGCAAAACAACGCTCTTCAACAATCTGACAGGGAATAACGCGCATGTGGGAAACTGGCCCGGGGTCACCGTCGAACGGCGCGAAGGAAGATGTAAGAAAACGAGCGAAAACGTTGTAATCATCGATTTGCCGGGAATCTACTCGCTGTCTCCTTATACGCCCGAGGAAGTTGTTGCTCGGGACTTTTTGGCCGGGGAAAAACCCGATGTCATTATCAACATCGTCGACGCGACGAATATAGAACGCAATCTGTATTTGACAACCCAACTGCTGGAGCTTGGAATTCCGACGATCATCGCTCTCAACATGATGGATGAAGTAAGCTTGCGCGGTGACAAAATCGATGTGGCCAGCCTTGAACGGCAGTTAGGCGTTCCCATCGTTCCGATCATCGCCACCAAAAACCAGGGAATTAAAGAACTGCTCGAAAAAGCCGTCGCTTTTAACCGCAGCCCCGAAGCTGGAGGCAAAAGCGCCCTCGAAAAAACAAAATTGTACGGCGCTGTAAAGGGCATCAGCGACTTGCTGGCGGACGCGGGATACGACAATACGTTGTTTTATGCCGTCAAGCTGCTGGAGAAGGACGAAAAAATCAGGGCAGTGCTGAAAATGCCCGCCGCTTTGACGGCTTCCGTCGACAGGCTAATCAGCCAGGCCGAGCGGGAAAACGATGGGGAAATCGAGACCCTGATCGCCGATTTGCGCTACAGGTATATCAGCGACGCGATTGCGGGGCATGTCAAGAAAGGGAGAAGGGCCGGAGAGCTTTCCTTCTCGGACAAAGTGGATAAAATCGTCACCAACCGCGTTTTGGGATTGCCGATTTTTTTCGCGATCATGTATCTCATTTTTCAGATCGCCGTCGGTTCGATCGGCGCCCTGATCGTCGATCCGTTTGGCGCCCTGGTTACCGAAACCTTGCCGGAAGCGGCGACGCGGTTTCTGGAATGGGCGGGCGCTTCGGAAGCTATGCAAGGCCTTGTCGTGGGCGGTGTCATCACGGGGATCGGCAACGTCTTGTCCTTTCTCCCGCAAATCGTGATCCTGTTCCTGTGCCTCTCGATTCTGGAGGATGTCGGCTACATGTCGAGGGTAGCTTTCGTCATGGACCGGATTTTCCGCCATTTCGGGTTGTCCGGCAAAGCGTTCGTTCCATTGCTGATGGGGTACGGATGTGCGGTCCCGGCGATTATGGCCACGCGGACGCTGGAGGATGAAAAAAGCCGGCGGCTGGCGATTACGCTGATGCCGTTTATGTCGTGCAGCGCGCGCATTCCCGTATACGCCGTCTTTGCCGGCGCCTTTTTTGCCGCAAACCAGGGGCTGGTCGTTTTCAGCATCTATTTTCTCGGCATCATTGTGGCCATGCTCTCCTGCCTGCTGCTTAACAGAACCGTACTTAAGGGGGATTCGGCCCCGTTCGTAATGGAACTTCCGCCTTACCGCATCCCTACCCTAAAATCCACGGTAGCCCATACCTGGGAAAAAGCGAAGGGGTACGTAATCAAGGTGGGAACCGTTCTGCTGTCGATGACCGTTGTGATTTGGTTCATGCAATCCTTCAACTTCTCACTGCAGATGGTCGACGATGCCTCGCAAAGCATCTTCGGTTCGATCGGGAAGCTGATCGCGCCGCTTTTTGCCTGGAACGGGTTCGGATACATTAAAGGCACTTCGGAAATTCACTGGCAGGTCGGCGCCGCCCTGCTGACCGGATTGATCGCCAAAGAAGCGGTGGTCAGCACGCTGGGCATTCTGTATATCAACCAGGGAACCGAGGAGCTGACCACCGCGTTGGGCACGGCACTGCAAGCGTATTTTACGCCGCTGGCCGCTTTCTCCGTCATGGTGTTCGTCCTGCTGTACGCTCCTTGCGTAGCGGCGATTTCGACCGCGAAAAAAGAGCTGGGTTCATGGAGATGGACCTTGTTTACCATCGCTTATCAATGCGGCATAGCCTGGCTAATATCATTAATCGTTTATCAAGTCGGACGTCTTTTGGGGATCGGACTCGCTTAACAAAGGAGGAGGGATCGTTATGATCGATTACGTGATCGTTATTGTCCTGGCGGGGATTATTGGTTTTACCGTGTACCGCTATATTAAACGGCAAAAGGCGGGTGGAGGCTGCGCCGGCTGCAGCGGATCCTGCGAGCAATTCAACTCATGCTGCGAACCGAAGAAGCGTTGACGCATTTATTTTCGGGGGAGGAGGTAGAGTATGCCATTAACGATGCTTACGCCGGGCAAGGAAGCGATCATCCGTGAATGCCGGGCGTCGGAAGATACCCGAAAATTCCTGGAAGGACTAGGTATTGTTCCCGGAACACCCGTTACGGTCATCTCGGAAATGGACGGGAACCTGATCATTAAAGTGAAGGAAGCGCGAGTAGCCTTGAGCAAAGGAGTTGCCGGGCAAGTTTACATCCAGGTTTGACCCAAAACAAAGAACCTTCAATCGGAAAGCGGTAGCGGATTGAAGGTTCTTTACGTTAGACGAGCGGCAGCGTGATGACGAAAATCGTACCCGCGCCTTTGAGGCTGTCCACGGCAATATTTCCCCGATGGTTGCGGATAATCCGATAGCTTACGGACAACCCCAAACCGGTTCCTTTCTCTTTTGTCGTAAAGAACGGATCGAACAGGCGGCTCAGCAAGCCTTTGTCCATGCCGTTTCCGTTATCCTGGATGGAGATGTTGACCGATTTGCCCTCCATCTCCGCCCGGATATCGATGACTCCCTTATGATCCCCCTCCACTTCGGCGATGGCGTCCATCGCGTTTTTGATGATGTTGAGCAGGACCTGCTTGATCTGCTTCACATCGATTGATACGAGAAGCTCCTCCTCCGGAGCGTGCAGCATCATTTGACAGCCTTTCATCAACGCCTCGCTTTCCGTCAGCAGGACAACCTCTTTCAGCAGCGATGACACGCTGACGGTCGATTTCTGCGGGGCAGAAGGCTTGGACGAATTCAAAAATTCATGAATGATGTCATTCGCTCTGTCGATCTCCGTTAAAATAATCCGGGCGTACTCATCCTTGCCTAGTTCTACCAAATGCGGACGGAGCAGTTGAATGAACCCGCGGATCGCGGTCAGCGGATTGCGGATTTCATGGGCGATCGCCGCCGATATTTTCCCGAGCATCGCCAGCTTGTCGTTTTGGTACGCCGTTTGCTCGATTCGTTTGAAATCCGATACGTCTTTGACGCTAAGTAAGAAGTCCCCGTCCATCTGATCTCCGTATGTAACTGTAATGAGCCAATGCCTTCCGTACTCATCGATAAACTCATGGTATTTTTTTCGATGAAAAATGGTTTCCCGATAGATCCGCAGAATTTTCCGCTTCTTGAATTGATTGAGGTGCGGGTGGCGCAGCATTTGCAGCAAATTGCAACCGATGAGTGATTGGCGCGGCATCTCGAGCAACCTGGCCATTTGAACGTTGATGAAGGTTAAAACCCCTTCGCAGTCAAACAGCATAATTCCGCTGTCTAGGTGCTGGAGCACGTTTTCGTATTTGTTTTTGACGAGTTGGGTTGATTGGAATGCTTTGACGGATTGGAGCAGCGTCTCCTGGAATTCACTCAACAAGTTGGTTCCCCCTTTTCCCATAAATTATGTACCTGCCTTACTGACAACATACGATCACTACCTGAGAAGAACTTACCCGAAATCGGCTCGCGCGTAACGTTTTTTATTCATGAACTACAGCCTGTCCGTAAAGTCCGAAACTGCCTATTTCAATCATAGTAAAGTCTTCCAAATACCGTCAATCAGAGATACTGTCGAAAAACATGGAATCACCGCAAATGAATGGCCATAGTCCAAAAAATAAAACAGCCTCCCTCCCGGGAGACCATTTTTAACCTATTCTTTCAGCGGTTACTTGTGTAGAAGCCGGGCTCTGCGTCTGCTCATTACGGCCAATCTTTTCTTCAGCTCATCTTCCCATTTCTCATCGCCGATCTGCTTCGCAACGGAAAGGAGATCCAGCGAAATATCGATTTGGCTTTGAACGATCAACAGCGGGTCCTCATCTTCCCGGTTCACGCAATTTCCGAAAATCGCTTCATCGTCCTCCATGACGAAATCCTGAAAATCGATTTCCGAAACACCGTCGCCATGCGCGTATTCCGCTAATATTTCGTATTCATTTTCCACCTTATAGTGAACCTCAACCCTATGGCACACCGGGCAAAATAACAGGGGAACATTATGAACCTGCGTACGATAATGCTTTAAAGTCCCCTTTGTTCCCAGCATGCTTGCTCCGCAGCAAAAACTCATTCCCCTTCACCCTTTCGCGTGTTCGGTTCATCCAAGGATCCCGGTCTCTCCGCAATGCAGGATTTTCATATTAATTTATTCGTGAAGCCGGGTTGAAATTCCTGCGACTCACTTGAAAATTCACCCATTTCGTTACAAAACGGGACTATGGTCCGATCAGCCAGACGTGCAAGCGCCGCCGGACCCAGCATGGTTTAAGGCGCTTTTGAGGGGCAAAAAACCCCCTGATTGGCATGGCCAAACAGGGGGCTTTTCGCTATTCACCCGAAATTAAGCGTTCAGGTTCTTATCGCCCGGTTTCCAGTTCATGGCGCAAAGGCCGCCGGATTGCAGGGCTTGCAGCACGCGCAGCGTTTCTTCTACGCTGCGGCCGATGTCGTTATGGTTAACGACTTGGTATTTCAATTCGCCTTCCGGATCAATGATGAACAAACCGCGGAGAGCTACGCCTTCTTCTTCGATCAGCACACCGTAATCGCGGGCTACTTTCTTCGTGATGTCGGAAGCGAGCGGGAAGTTCAACTGGCCAAGGCCGTTGCTGTCCTTAGGTGTGTTGATCCATGCTTTGTGGCTGTGCTCGGAGTCCGTGCTCACGCCGAGAATTTCGCAATCGAGGTCGCGGAATTGCGCGTAAGCGTCGCTCAGCGCCGTAATTTCCGTCGGGCAAACAAAAGTGAAATCAAGCGGATAGAAGAAAAATACCAGCCATTTGCCGCGATAATCGTCCAGCTTCTTGCGTCCAAATTCCTTTCCGTCACCCGTTACGATCGCCATGTCAAAATCCGGAGCGGGTCTTCCAACCAAACGTTCTGCCATTTGTAAACTCCTCCTTTGAAAATATGTAAGAAACACTTTTGTGTTTCTAATCCCTTTGTTGTGTAAGTTTCAACCTATTTCAAACTTACATTCCTCATGGTATCAAAGGCATATTTCAAAGTCAATATTATAAGAGTTACTTTTTTATAATTATTATAAATAAGGATTTTTTTTGAACTTTTTTTTACTTTTTCATCGCTGCGACGATCAGATCGCCCATCGCTTTCGTGCCGATCGCCTTGCTTTTGTCGACCGCGATATCGCTTGTCCGGTGGCCGGCGTCCAGCACTTCAGCCACGGCGTTTTCAATCGCATCCGCCGCATCGGCGTAACCAAACGTCATGCGGAACATCAGCGCAACCGACAAAATCGTGGCGATCGGGTTGGCCAGGTTTTGGCCGGCGATATCCGGCGCCGAACCGTGTACCGGCTCGTACAGGCCGAAGCTTCCTTCGCCGAGGGAAGCCGATGACAGCATGCCGATCGAACCGGTCAGCATCGCCGCTTCATCGCTGAGAATGTCGCCGAACATATTTTCCGTGACGATGACGTCAAAGCTGGCAGGACGGCGCAGCAGCTGCATCGCGCAGTTGTCCACCAGCACATGCTCGAGCTCTACGTCCGGATACTCCGGAGCGATCCGAATGACCACTTCACGCCATAAACGCGACGTTTCCAGCACGTTCGCTTTGTCGACGGAAGCGAGCTTTTTCCGCCGTTTTTGCGCGATTTCGAACGCCTGGCGGACAATCCGCTCGACTTCGTTAACGTTGTACGCGCAGGTATCCACGGCTTCCTGGCCTTGATCCGTATCCCGGCGGAATTTTTCGCCGAAGTAAATGCCGCCCGTCAACTCCCGCACGACGATCAGGTCAGTGCCCTCAAGCACCTCCGGCTTCAAGGTGGACGCGTCCTTCAGGCAATCGAAAACGACCGCCGGGCGCAAATTCGAGAACAGACCCAGCGCTTTGCGGATGCCAAGCAGGCCGGTTTCGGGACGCAGTTCCTTCGGATTGCTGTCCCATTTCGGGCCGCCGACCGCACCGAGCAGCACGGCGTCGGCGTTTTTGCACACTTCCAGCGTCTCCTGCGGAAGCGGCGTTCCTTTCTCGTCGATCGCGATGCCGCCAAACAGGGCCTGCTCGGTTTCAAAACGGTAGCCAAACAGCTCCTCCGTCCGCTTCAACACCTTCTCCGCTTCAGCCACCACTTCCGGCCCAATGCCGTCTCCCGCGATAACCGCGATTTTTTTCACTTCTGCCATTGCTTCCAGCTCCCTTTTTTAGCTATTTCAAAATACAAATATCCGGCATGGCTTATATTCGCACGCCGAATCAATCAATCCACTTCTTGCACTAGCCCTTCTTCTGTTGTATCATAGCTGATTAGGATAAACAAAGATATGAAATCTATTAACGTTATAGGCTGAACCTATAAGGTAGGATATACTGGGTTGATAACCCCTGTACATACCTGGAAGAAACCTGAATTACAGCCCATATCAACCGGCTGACAGGCGCCTGGTCCGGACGGTTTCGGAGAGCTGAGCTGAAGTAACATTTGGAGCCAAAACTTACTTTGGAGCTGCTCTAACGGACACCAGCGACCTTATCTGCTCATTTTCCAGGTATTTCCCAGCCTAACGGACACAGGCGACCCTATTTCGCGCTAAACCAGTTCATCCGAACCGATTTGAGGTAAATAACGTCATCTGTGTCCGTTACATTTTGTAAACCTCCGTTTTTCTGCAAATAACGGCTCTGGTGTCCCTTAGCCCCCCAGATTGATTCCTCTTCTCCCCCCTCTCTCTTCCTTCCCATCGCCCTCTACCATGCCGGAATTTTATAAATTCATTATGTTAAAAAAACCGATGCGGCCCACGCTAAGGCGCAGCCGCATCGGTTTTACATTGCTTCATCTCTATCTATTTTTATTACTTTTTGATCCAGTGCATCAATCCGCGCAGCTCGCCCCCGACCACTTCGATCGGATGGCTGGCTTCGTTGCGGCGGGTAGCCGTCAGGAAAGCACGGTTCGATTGGTTTTCCAAAATGAAGTCGCGGGCGAATTTGCCTTGTTGAATGTCCGCAAGCACTTCTTTCATCGCTTTTTTCGTCTCTTCCGTCACAATGCGCGGGCCTGTTACATAATCGCCGTATTCCGCCGTGTTGGAGATGGAATCGCGCATCGTAGCCAGACCGCCTTCATAGATCAGGTCGACGATCAGCTTCATTTCATGCAAGCATTCGAAATACGCCATTTCCGGAGCATAACCCGCTTCCACCAGCGTTTCGAAGCCGGCTTTGATCAGCGCGGATACGCCGCCGCAAAGCACGGCTTGTTCACCAAACAAGTCGGTTTCCGTTTCTTCGCGGAACGAAGTTTCGATGACCCCTGCGCGCGTACAGCCGATGCCCTTCGCATAAGCCAAACCGATTTCTTTAGCTTTGCCCGTAGCGTCCTGATGGATCGCGATCAGGCCGGGAACGCCGAAGCCTTCCACGTAAGTGCGGCGAACCATGTGGCCCGGGGACTTCGGAGCAACGAGCAGAACGTCGTTGTCTTTGGAAGGCACGATTTGGCCGAAATGTACGTTAAAGCCGTGAGCGAACATAAGAGCCGCGCCTTTTTTCAGGTTTGGTGCAATTTCACTGTTGTAAACCGCAGCCTGCGTTTCGTCCGGCATCAGGATTTGCACCACATCGGCACGTTTCGTCGCTTCGGCGACGGACAATACTTCAAACCCGTCCTCCTTGGCTTTATCAAACGATTTGCCTTCGCGAAGACCAACGATAACGTTCACTCCGCTTTCGCGCAGGTTCTGCGCATGGGCATGGCCTTGGCTGCCGTAACCGATAATTGCGATCGTTTTTCCTTTCAAAACGCCGAGATCTGCATCTTGTTCATAGTACAAAGTAACTGCCATTTTAATATGCCCTCCTAAAATTTGCGGGATAGCCGCCTGGCTTCCCTTGATATTAAACCCTCCGCCTGAGGAGCGGGCGTTTCAACGGACCGACGCCATAACGAGGTAAAGCGCTGCTGTCCATCCGTTCAAACCCCCGCCCTCCGGCGGAAGCTGACGCCGTAAAACGGCTTAGTTAACATTCCTGATTGTTTACTTGGACTTAAGGCTTTCGTTTTAAGCGTTGCCGCGGATCATCGCGGTCACGCCGGTGCGGCTTAGCTCCCGGATGCCGTAAGGCCGGAGCAGTTCGATCATCGCGTCGATTTTTTCGGTGTCGCCGACCACCTGCACCATCAAGCTGGACGGACCGATATCGACGACCGCCGCGCGGAACGTTTCCACGACCCCCATAATTTCAGGCCGTTCGGCCGGCTCGGCTTTAACCTTGATTAAAGCCAGCTCCCGGGAAACCATCGGTCTGGAGCTCAAATTGACGACCTTGATGACATCGATTAATTTATAAAGCTGCTTTTCGATTTGCTCCAGCGTCTTGTCGTCCCCTTGGGTCACGATAACCATCCGGGACAAGCCTTCCTCCTCGGACTGGCCCACCGTGATGCTCTCGATATTGAAGCCGCGCCGGCCGAACAGGCCGGACACGCGCTGCAAAACACCAGGCTGATCGTTTACCAATATGGAAATGGCGTGTTTCATCATTCTTATTCACCGTCCCCCATCAACATTTGATCGATGGTAGAACCTTGGGGAACCATCGGATATACGTTCTCCTCTTTGCTCACCATGAATTCCACCAGCACCGGTCCCGGCGTATCGAGTGCTTCCTGCCATACCCGTTTGGCATCTTCCTTGCTCGCGGCCCGCAAACCTTTAACGCCGTACGCTTCAGCGAGCTTCACGAAATCCGGGCTGCCCTCGAGGTTGATATGGCTATAACGATTGTCGTAAATCAGCTCCTGCCATTGGCGAACCATCCCGAGTACCTGGTTGTTGATGACGACGATCTTCACCGGTATGTTGTTGATGGCGCAAATAGCCAGCTCCTGGGAGCACATTTGCATCCCGCCGTCGCCGTTGATCGAGATGACCAGGCGGTCCGGGAACGCCATCTGCGCGCCGATCGCCGAAGGGAACCCGAAGCCCATCGTTCCGAGGCCGCCGGAAGTGATCCAGGACCGCGGCTGATTGAATTTGTAAAATTGCGCCGCCCACATTTGATGCTGTCCGACGTCCGTGGTGACGATCGCTTCGCCGCCCGTGGTTTCGTTCAGCATTTCGATGACCCACTGCGGTTTCAACTCGGTGTTCGAGTCTTTGTACTTCAGCGGTTTATCGAGCTTGGACTGCCGGATTTGCTCTCTCCAGGCATCCGCCTTGTCCGCCCGGGATACGAGCGGGTTCAGCATTTCCAACACCGTCTTCACATCGCCGACGATCGGAATGTCGGCATGCACGTTTTTGCCAATTTCGGCCGGATCGATGTCGATGTGGACGATTTTTGCGCGAGACGCAAAGCCGTCCAGCTTGCCCGTCACCCGGTCATCGAACCGGGCTCCGATATTGATCAGCAAGTCCGACTGCTGGATCGCTTGATTGGCCGTGTAGGTGCCGTGCATCCCCGGCATGCCCATCCACAGCTCATGCCCGCTCGGGAAAGCGCCCAAGCCAAGCAGTGTCGTCGTAATCGGAATTTGTGTCTTATTCACGAATTCGAACAGCTGCTCATGGCCGCCGGAGTAGACGACTCCGCCGCCGGCGATAATCACCGGACGCTCTGCTTCCCCGATCGCCGCCGCCAGTTTGTCGAGCTGCAGCCGGTTCGGTACGACCGTCGGATTGTAGCCGCGCAAGTTGACCGTTTGCACCGGTTCGAACAGCGTTTTGGCCGCCGACACGTCCTTCGGAATGTCGATCAATACTGGCCCTTTGCGTCCCGTGCCCGCAATATGGAACGCCTCGTGGATGATGCGCGGCAGATCCTCCACGTTTCTTACGAGATAGCTATGTTTCGTAATCGGCATCGTAATGCCGGTAATGTCCGCTTCTTGGAAAGCGTCGGTGCCGATCAGGCTGGTCGCGACGTTGCCGGTAATGACAACCAGCGGTACGGAATCCATAAATGCAGTGGCGATCCCTGTTACCAGGTTGGTCGCCCCCGGTCCGGAGGTGGCGATGCACACGCCGACTTTGC
Organism: Paenibacillus lacisediminis; assembly: GCF_046567315.2. NCBI lineage: Bacteria > Bacillati > Bacillota > Bacilli > Caryophanales > Paenibacillaceae > Paenibacillus > Paenibacillus lacisediminis. Next base: position 116,636 of record NZ_JBKIAX020000004.1, read on the forward strand.
CGGTGGCACGGGCGTAACCGTCCGCCGCATGAATGGCGCCCTGCTCATGTCTGGTCAGCAAGTGATGGAAATCGGTAAAACCGTACAACGCGTCGTAAATATACAACACCGCGCCGCCCGGATAACCGAAGACGCATTCGACACCTTCCAAAAGCAAACTGCGAAGCAGTATTTCCGAGCCCGTAATGACTTCCGGCTTCATCCATTTCTCACGTAATTGTTCTGTAGACCGCACTTCTGGAGTTTGCGCGCTCATCAGTCATCCTCCTTTTTAAAGGTTGTTCAAAAAGCCGACTTTTTGAACTCTTATTAAACTCTAATTAAATCACATTCCCAAATAAAAAAACCTTCCGTCCGCCGGAAGCAGTCTCCTGTTCCGAGGGACGAAAGGTTTGAATCCTTTCGTGGTACCACCCATTTTCACCCGGCACCTCACAGTGCCAAGCCTTATCGAGTACGGCGCTTTCACCTTACCCGAAGTCCCTAACGCGGACCTGACGATTTTCCCTAATAGGCCTTGTTCGCAAGCGTCACCGCGGAATGGCTTGCAGCTTTTCAGGAAAACAGCTCCGAGGTGAGCTCGCATTTAAGGGATTTTGGTGGTGGTCTCAGCAAATCCATCCACTCTCTGAGCAAAGAGCCCTTAAACCTTCGTCCTCATCATCGCCGATTCAGTATGTGTCATAAAATGTTTAGGAACATTATATGATTACTTTACACATAGAGTCAAGACCCTATCGAAGGAAAACTTTTGAATGGAACACCTCTCCCCCTGCTCTCATAAGATAAATAGCGGCGCCCAAACATATGCGCGGCAAGGAGGAGAACCATCGCATGATCCGCTACAGAAGACCAAAGCAGGACGATCCCGTCATTTTCGATCTCATTCAAAAGGAGCTCGTCCCCCTTTCGAGTTTGCCTCCCCACGAAATCGAAAAGATCCTGAAGGAACTGCCGAAGCGGCTTTCACATGGCGTCACGCTGGTAGCCTCACCTTATTATGAGGCCGATCCGGTGGCGTTTATTCATTTTCTCGTGCACGGCGATTTGCTGTATATCGATATGATGGCGGTTGCCCCCGCCTATCAACGCAAACGTTACGGCCAGACACTGATGCTGCACGCAGAGCATTTTGCCGCTTCGCGCGAATGTCTGCGCGCAAAAGTGATGGTGGACCGGGACAACACCCGAGCCCACCTGTTTTACCGCAAATTAGGATACCGTAGGAAGCGTTTCATTGAGGCAACAAAGTGCTATGAAATGGAAAAAATACTGAATTTCTACATTTAGACTACTTTACCAAATGAACGGGCCACCAAATCCCCCGAAGGGTCCGAAGCCGCCAAACCCAAAGGGTCCAAAGCCACCGAAAGCAAAGGGCGATGTGCCGATAGCCAGCAAATCAAACAAAACGAGCGGGGCAATCGCTTTCGTATGCACTTTTTTACCGGATTTCTGGCGGACATACAGGCGGTTACCGCTGATTTTAACCAGTTTGCCCGCGACAATGCTACCATCCTTTTTGTAAGCAAAAATGTTCTTGCCTAGCAATTTCTCGGCGTCTTTCTTCGTCACCGTTCTGCCCATCTAAATTCCTCCTGTCAGATTTGTTCATAGCCGGCAAATCGTCCGGGACGACCGTTTTGATCGGCTTATGTGTGTTCAAACTAACATATTCGCCTGCAATCTCCTGCGCCTGCACCATCGCCTTGCCCCCTAAAAAACAGGCCCGTGTCCACGGGTTTTTGCAAAAAAAAAGAGATGCTTGCGCTTCAACGCAGCATCCCTTAATAGCCTTCTATTTTTTTTACGGATTATTAACGCTTCCCTGGATCGTATGGCGTTCCCAACGCGGACGGAGCCGAGGAACGGCCTACCGCACCGACAAGCACGATAATCGTCAGGACGTACGGAATCATGAAAATGAACTCCTGAGGTATGTTTCTCGACCATTCGAACAGCTGCACATAATTGCGGATCGCCTGGGAAAAACCGAAAAACATTGCTGCTCCGAACGCGCCCAGCGGATTCCACTTGCCAAAAATCATTGCCGCGATCGCAATGTACCCTTGCCCGGAAATCGTATTGTGCGCAAACGTGCTTGTTGTCGTCAGTGTGATCGTAGCCCCCCCGATGCCTGCCAGCGCCCCGCTGAGCAGTACGCCGATATAACGCATGCGGGTTACGTTTACGCCCAGCGTATCGGCCGCACTTGGATGTTCGCCTACAGCGCGAAGGCGCAGGCCAAACGGCGTTTTGAACAGAACGAAATAAACGACCACGACGAGGATCAACGCCAGATACGTCGTCGGATAGGAGTTGAAGACGCCCGGCCCGATGATCGGGATATCCCGGAGCACAGGAATGGCGTATTTTTGGAATACGTCGACCAGCGGTGTTTCCGCCGCCCCCTCAAACAGCAGCTTGACGATGTATACGGTCAGGCCCGCCGCCAAAAAGTTGATGACGATCCCGCTGATCGTCTGATCCGCTTTGAACGTGATGGAAGCAACCGCGTGAATAAGCGCCCCCAAAGCGCCGACGACAACAGCCGCCAGCACCCCGATCCATGGGGAGAATCCTCCCATTCCGGCTTCCTGAGCATAATAAGTACCTACCCCGGCCGCAAACGCGCCGAAGATCATCAAACCTTCCAAACCGATATTCACCACGCCGGAACGCTCCGAGAAAATGCCGCCCAGCGCCGTAAAAATCAGCGCGGTCGAAAATACAAGGGTTGAATTGAGCAGTTGACCAAGCAGCGTGAGTACGTCCATATCACAACACCTTCTCTTTCTTACGCTTCAGGAAGAAAGGCTTCAGTACCAAGCGTACGATGCCCTGAGCGGCAATGAAGAATATGATCGAACCAAGGACGATTTTGATCAGCTCGGGCGGGACTTTGGCGGCAAAGCTCATTCCGGCGGAGCCGTAAGTCAGCACGCCGTAAAGAATGGCGCCGAGGACTACCCCAAAAGGATGATTCATCCCGAGCAGCGCTACGGCGATACCGTCGAACCCGTACCCCGGCGATGCGGCGTATACCGACTGATAGTGAAAAACACCCAGCACTTCAAACGTGCCCGCCAGACCGGCAAACACACCGCTGATGAACATCGCCTTCACCACATTTCGGCCGACGTTCATCCCTGCATACTCAGCCGCGTTGGGGTTAAGGCCAACCGAACGCATTTCGTACCCCTGTTTCGTTTTCCAAAGATATACGAAGAAAAATACCGCCGCCAAAAGGGCGACAACCGTTCCCCAATGGATTCGGGCATTGTTGAACATCCCAAACAGAAACGTCATCGAAGCCGAAGCCCCGATATCCTCGGAACGGTTTTGGCCTTTCAGCAAAAAGAAGTTGCGAATCACGTAATTGGATAAATACAGGGCCGTCCAGTTGAGCATGATCGTCGTAATAACCTCGTTAATACCCCGCTTGGCCTTGAGATACCCGGCGATGGCGGCCCAAAGTCCTCCGGCGATCCCGCCGGCGATGACCGCGAGCGGCACAAGGATCGCAGACGGCAAACCCGAAAAGGACAACGAGACAGCCGTGGCGGTCGTCATGCCGATAAGCACCTGCCCGTCCGCACCGATGTTGAACATCCCGGAACGGAACGCAAAAGCTACCGCCAACCCGGTGAAAATAAGCGGTGTAATTTGCCGGATCGTTTCGCCGAAATCGTACGGATTGCCGACGACCCGTTTAATCAGGGCGCCGTAAGCCACCAGCGGATCATAGCCGCCGATCAGCATGACCACGGCACCAACCAGCAGACCGAGCAAAATCGCCACAAGCGGGACGATCAGGCTGTCCATCGTAAATATTTTGCGCAGTTTATCCAATCGACTGACCTCCCCGTTCCAGGCTTCCCGCCATCATCAGGCCGAGTTCCTGATCGTTTGTTTCCTGCGGAAGCACTTCGCCGACGATCTTCCCCTCGTAGATGACGGCAATCCTGTCGGATACGTTCATGATTTCATCCAGCTCGAAAGAAATGAGCAGCACCGCTTTCCCTTGATCGCGCTGCTCCACCAACTGTTCATGAACAAATTCGATCGCCCCGACATCAAGCCCCCGCGTCGGTTGGGCAGCGATAAGCAGGTCCGGATTTTTATCTATTTCCCGAGCAATAATTGCCTTCTGTTGATTACCGCCGGACAAAGAGCGGGCTTTGGTCTCGATGCTTGGCGTACGCACGTCGAACTGCTCGACCAGAACCTTGGCGTGCTCGTCGATCGCCCGCCGGTTAAGCAGCGAACCTTTGCTGTAGGGCGCTTTATAATACGTTTCTAGGATCATATTTTCGCTAATGGAAAAATCGAGGACGAGGCCATGCTTGTGCCGGTCTTCCGGAATATGCGACACGCCGCTTTCAATGATTTTGCGGGTCGGCAGGTTCGCAAGTTCCTTTCCCAAAAGCCGGATCGATCCGGATTCGATCTTGCGCAATCCCGTAATCGCTTCGATCAGCTCCGTTTGGCCGTTGCCGTCAACCCCGGCGATTCCGACGATTTCCCCCGCCCGCACTTCGAGATTCAAGCCGTCCAGCACGGGAATGCCGTGTTTGTCCTTCGCCCTGATTTCACTGAGCTGCAAAACAGGCTGTCCGATGTTCGGCTCATTTTTGTCGATTTTGAACGAGACCCCGCGGCCCACCATCTTTTCGGCGAGTTCGCTCGGATTCGTTTTGTTCGTCTCGACGGTATCAATCACTTTACCGCGCCGGATGATCGTCACCCGGTCGGAAATTTGCATAATTTCCTTCAGCTTGTGGGTGATCAAAATGATCGATTTCCCTTCAGCGACGAGCCGGCGCATGATCGCCATCAGCTCTTCGATTTCCTGCGGCGTTAGCACCGCCGTAGGCTCGTCAAATATAAGTATATCCGCGCCCCGGAACAAAATCTTCATGATTTCCACCCGCTGCTGCATCCCGACGGAAATATCGTGGATTTTCGAGTTCGGATTGACATGAAGGCCGTATTGCTCCGACAATTTCGCCACTTGGGCGGACGCCGATTTATAGTCGATGTTAACCCCTTTTTTCGGCTCCATGCCGAGAATGATGTTCTCAGTCACCGTAAAAGGCTGGACAAGCTTAAAATGCTGGTGAACCATGCCTATTCCCAACTTGATCGCTTTATTGGGACTGTCGATCGTTACCGGTTGGCCGTTCATCTCGATCATGCCCTCATCAGGTTGATAGAGCCCGAACAAAATGTTCATTAACGTCGATTTGCCTGCACCATTCTCGCCGAGAAGCGCGTGAATTTCCCCTTTTTTCAGGGTCAGGCTGATGGAATCGTTGGCCACTATGCCGGGAAAACGCTTTGTGATTTGCTTCAACTCGACTACGGGAGCCTCGGCATTCATGAAATCACCCTCACCATTTTGGGATATACGCAAGCAACAAGGCCAGTTCATCCACTGGCCTTGCCTGCTTGATTGCTATGTTTATTGCTGCTTGATTATTCGGCCGGAACCGTGATTTCGCCGCTTACGATTTTTTGTTTGTATTCTTCCACTTTATCGAGAATTTCCTTGCTCAGGTTCGGATTTTCCTCCGGCAAACCAACGCCGTCTTCTTTCAGCGTCAGGTTGGTAACTTGTCCGCCTTTAAACGTACCGTCGATAACTTGTTGGGAAACGTTCTTTACCGCAACATCAACGCGTTTAATCATCGAGGTCAAAGTAACTTCATGCCCAAATTCAATCGATTGGTCTTTGTCGACGCCGATAACCCACAATTTGTTTGCTCCGCCGGCGTTGTTGCGCGCGGTCGCTTCGTTGAACACGCCGTTGCCGGTTTGGCCAGCAGCCGGGAAAATAATGTCCGCGCCGTAATCATACAATTGGCCTGCAAGAGATTTACCGATATCCGGTTTGTCATACGCACCGGCATAAGTAATTTTGACTTCGGCATTCGGATTAACAGCTTTTACGCCCGCTTGGAAACCAACCTCAAAGCGTTTGATAACCGGGCTATCAGCACCACCGACAAAACCGATTTTGTTTGTTTTCGTCGTCAATCCAGCCACAACACCAACCAGATAAGCCCCTTCATTTTCCGCAAACGTTACGGATTCCACGTTTGGAGCGTCAACCACGTTGTCGATAATGGCCAGTTTGGCGTTCGGATTCGCATCAGCCACTTGTTTCGTAGCGTCGCCGAGGTCAAAACCGATCGACCAGGTCAGATCATAGCCGTTTTGCACGAATTGGTTCAAGTTCGGAACGTAGTCCGCGCTGCTTGCGCTCTGCAAATATTGGTTTTGGATGCCTGTTTCTTTGTTCAGAGCCTGGAGCGCTTCCCATGCCGATTGGTTAAACGACTTGTCGTTAACGCCGCCTACGTCCGTGACGAGACCGATTTTCACATTGGAAGCGGAAGCCGTATCTCCTCCGTTGCCCGCCCCGGCGTTTCCGGTATTAGCCGCATTGCCTGATTTACCCGTATTGGCAGCGCCGTTGTTCGCCGCTTTCTGGCCGCAACCGGCCAAAACCAATACGAAGGCGAGCATCATGACTAGCGAAAGTTTGAAGGCTTTGTTCATTGAAAAATAATCCCCCTTAAAATATTTATGACCTTATCCAAGGTTTTGATATAGTCAGATTATAACTGCAAAATAAGCTAAAATCCATACTTTTAACGACCTTGGGTCAAATAATTTTCGTGTTTATTCCAGATAAAGCGCTTGCTTTTGGCAAATTTCCCACACAATGTTCGTTACATGTGAACTTAAGCTGGCAAGAACTGTCTACTTCCGAACTTTCCTTGGCAATCTGAAGGATAATGTAAGTCTTTTCCCTCGGCTCACCGTATTTATATACTTCCTCATTTTCAAATTTCCATGCCTGTTTTTGTATCTGCTAAAAAAGGCGCCGCCCCGGTGGTCTATACCGGAAACAGCGCCTTATCAACCTAATTAAGCGTTGATCTTTTCCTTGGCTACAGCAGCCAAAGAATTAAATGCGTTCAGGTCGTTGACGGCGAGATCCGCCAGCATTTTGCGGTTGATGTTCACTTCGGCCAATTTCAGACCATGCATCAATTTGCTGTAGGATAAACCGTTCATGCGAGCTGCCGCATTGATACGAACGATCCAAAGCTTGCGGAAGTCGCGTTTTTTCGCGCGACGGTCGCGGTACGCATACAGCAGGGATTTCATAACCTGCTCGTTCGCAGTTTTGAAAATGCGGTGCTTCGAACCAAAATAACCTTTAGCCAGCTTCAATACTTTTTTATGACGACGACGAACGACGAATCCGCCTTTTACTCTTGCCATATTAAAAACCTCCCAAAAAGTTGTGTTAAGTATGAGCGTTCAAAAAGTCAGGTTTTCAGCAGGCTTCGTGATAAGAAAACCTTTATCGATGCATCTGCATAGAAGCCAGACCGCCTTAAGCGGTGGTTTTTCTTGCGATATAAGGAAGCTGGTGCCGAGAGGCTATACTTTCTTATATCTTCAAAAGATGACTTTTTGAACTACCTTTGATTACTTCAAGTTTGCCAGTTGTTGTTTCATACGGCTAACGTCACCTGCGTAAGCAACAGGGCTGTTGGCCAAAACACGTTTTGCCCGTTTCGACTTATGGGACAGCAAGTGATTGCGGTTCGCTTTGTAACGTCTAACTTTACCGGACCCGGTAATTTTGAAGCGGCCTTTCAGGCTGCTGTGAGTTTTCATTTTAGGCATTGTACTTCCCCCTCAAAGTTTGTGAGACGATTGTTCCCGATCCAAGGCATTCCACAGGCGAAACGCACATATATAGAAAACAAACGTTTAGTTTTTCGGTGCCAGAATCATGATCATGCTGCGTCCTTCCAGCTTCGGAAGGCGCTCAATGCTTGAGATTTCCGCAACCTCATCTTTAACGCGGTCGAGAATTTTTTTCCCGATGTCGGCATGGGCAATTTCGCGTCCGCGGAAGCGAACCGAACATTTGACCTTGTCGCCATCCTTCAAAAATTTGATCACATTGCGAAGCTTCGTTTGGAAATCGTGCTCCTCGATGTTGCTCCGGAACCAGACTTCTTTGATGTCCACAATTTTCTGATTTTTGCGGGCTTCCTTCTCTTTCTTCTGTTGCTCGTAACGGAACTTGCCATAGTCCATAATCCGGCAAACCGGCGGCTTGGCAGTCGGCGCAACGTTCACCAGATCCAGATTCAGGTCGATCGCCATCTGCAGCGCTTCGCGCAGCGGCTTAATGCCGATTTGTTCTCCAGCAGCGCCAACCAGACGGACCTCTTTCGCACGAATCTCATCATTGATCAAATGTTCCTTACTGATAATTCTCCACCTCCAAAAGGTCTTAAGCTCTTTGACCAAAGCTTGGGCACATAAAAAGGATGCAGGGTTTATGCCCGCATCCCAAATTGATCGTCAATTCTTCATGAACATTATCATTCATAAATCATTGGATCAAAACCAGCCAACGCAAAAGTCGGTCAGGTGAGAAGCCAGGGCCTCTGCTTGCAATCCAAAAACTTCTTGCAACCTCAAATACTATAGCACGTGGATAAACGCCAAGTCAAGCGATTTGATAAAAAAATGCCTGACGGCGTCCTTTAATGACTCTGACTTCTACTTTGGACGCTGCTCTAAGGGACACCAGCGACCTTATTCTCTCATTTCCCGGGTATTTCCCAGCCTAACGGACACACACGACCCTAATTCGCTCTAAACCCGTTCATCCAGGACGATTTGAGGTAAATAAGGGCTTCTGTGTCCGTTACATTTTGCAATCTTCCGTTTTTTCGAAAATAACGGTTCTGGTGTCCCTTAGCCCCCAGATTCCTCTTCTCCTCCCCTCTCTTCCTGCGCATCGCCCTCTACCATGTCCGAATTTTTTTAAATTCTATAATGTTAAAAAACGGCCTTTGGGGTTTCTATTTCAAATAAAAGTTTATAAACCGGCTTTTCAGCACCGAGAAGGTTGGATGAGGCTGGGACCGAGTAGCGCAGCTACACGTTTTCGGAGAAAACGGCTTCGGAAGCATAAGCTGGTGAACCTACGTGAGCACACGGAGGGCCCGGCTGAATTCAAGATTCGACGCCGAGCCCGCTTCGCCAGCACTACTTCGTGATCAAAAGTCGGTTTTTAAACCACATTTATTAGCCTTGTTTGCTTTGGACTTCTTCTAGGCGCACTACACGCGTATGCTGCGTATGGCTCCACTGCTTGTTGTTTTGCGTAAAGAACGCGTAGAACGTGATCGGCCACCAGGAGATCAGATAGATCGGGAAAAGGATCAAGTAAGCATACACCTTCTTGGACTTCACCTTCTCCAGAATCATGGCCGCCAGGAAAATAAACACGTTCGCGGCGATAGCCAAAAAAGAAACCCACATCGGCAAGTACTGATAGAGTGTGTCGAAATGCGGTCCTTGAAGCAGGGACTGGTCTACCCAGATCAATGCCGTCAGCAGGAACGTCAGCAACACGATGTACACATTGACCCCATAAAGCGCCATGTCCAGCTTGACCATATTGCGTTCCTTGATGCTCTTCCATAGCAATGGGAAGAAGTAACGGCGGGCAACCGTAAAGTGGCCCTGCATCCAGCGCAAACGCTGGCGCGCCGAAGCTTTGAACGTCAACGGCTTCTCGTCGAACAGCTTGGCGTCGTAGTTAAACACCGGATACACGCCCCGCTCCACGCAGCGCATCGTAAATTCCAGGTCTTCGACCAAGCTTGTCGCGCCCCAGCCCATCTCTTTGAGCAGGTTTGTTTCAAAGCACATGCCTGTGCCGCCCAGGAAATTCGCCATATTCAAATTGTGCCGGGACAGCTGCCAAAGCCGGTTGCAGTACCAGTACGAGATCCCGTAAGAAGCCGTAATCCAGGAATCCTCCGGGTTCTTCGTATCGATGTACCCTTGGATTACGCGGGCGCCGGAACACAGATCGTTGTTCATTTCCCGCAGGAAATCCGGATGCGCCAGGTTATCGGCGTCAAACATTACGATTGCGTCGTACTGGCGCGGCATTTTCCACAACTGCTTCAGCATCCATTCGATCGCGTAGCCCTTGCCGCGCAAATTCGGATTGCTGCGGACGCAGGCGTTCATGCCGTGGCTGCGGACGATGTCCGCCGTGCTGTCCGTACAGTTATCGCAAATGACAAAGACGTCGAACAATTCTTTCGGATAGTTCAGGAGCTTGAGATTTTCCATCAAAGCCCCGACCACTTTTTCTTCGTTATGCGCCGCGACAAGCACGGCAAAAGATTTGGTTGGCTCGAATTGCTTTTTCGTTTTTTTCTTGTACATGCCGAATAAAGCTAGACCGAACTGATACACCCCAATCACCGCAAGCACCACCTGCAGTGAGACCAAGATGATGTCCAACATGATTTCTTGCCCCCTTTTTACTGCTCCGCTTTCTATCTCTGTATGTACGGAGTGTTTTGAGTTACTGACCCATTTTTTCGTTACTGTTCCTTTTTTTGTCTCTTGATTGGCAGTTTTTTCTAACCAAACTAACGTAACGCATTCGATTTTCCACGACTTTGCCGCTTTTGTCAAAGCCACTATAACCCCGCCGTAGCGCAAATACTTCCGAAGTCGGTCTATTTTCGCATACGGGACCCCCGCATCCTGCTTTCAGGTGCGGTTTGTTCTTATTTTCATCACTTTTGGCACTTTTTATTTCAGGTTCCAACTTTTTTTTCATTCTCTACGTCAAAAAAAGGAACGTTCCATTTAAACAGACGTGACAAAGCGGCAAAAAGTTTACAGATTCCTGCACTTTTTTTTAAACTTTTTTGCTATTATTTGAATCATTGTAAAGGGACGGCGGGCAAAAAGTCAAAAACCGGCCGATATGCCCCAGGCAAAAAAACAGTTCTTGAAAAGGCCATGGATAAAAAATATGATAAGTCTAACCTGAAAATGCCATCCTACTTTTTAACCAAAACGTAAAAATGGGCAGTTTTAGGCCGTAAATGCGGCAAACCAAACGCGGAGGGATCTCATGAATCAACTCATTCAAAAACTAAAAAACCTGGACCGCCGGATTTTTGTGGGCATCAACGGCCGCTGGCACCGCAAATTTCTCAATTCCTGGCTTTATCGATTAACTTTTTTGGGCGGGGCTACGTTTACGATTGCCTCTTCCCTGTTAATTTGGCTTGCCGCGCCCCAGCCCTGGAGCAGGGTAGGCCTGCAATCATGCGTTGCGCTTGCGCTCAGCCATCTTCCCGTTGCACTCGTCAAAAAAACTTACCCGCGCGTTCGGCCGTATTTGACGCTGCCGGGCACGAACACCTTCAGGAATCCGCTGAAGGACCATTCTTTTCCTTCCGGGCATACGACGGCGATTTTTTCGGTAACGGTACCGTTTGTGGCTGCCGTTCCTGCGCTCGGATTAGTGCTTTTGCCCGTGGCGCTGCTGGTCGCCGTTTCGCGGATTTACCTGGGCCTGCATTATCCTTCGGATTGCCTTGCCGGCGCGGTGATCGGTTCTTGCGTAGCCCTCGGCACGGTTGCATTCTGGGCGTAAAGGGGATATTGTAGTTCAGTAGGAAAACCTTGCAGGAAAAGGTGAAACCAAAGTGCATAAACAAAGAGTCTTGCTTTTATCCGAAGGGTTTGGAGCGGGACATACCCAGGCAGCCTATGCGCTCTCCAGTAGTTTACGGAAGCTGGCGCCAAATGTGCAAACGAAAGTCCTGGAGCTTGGCAGTTTTTTGAACCCAAGAGTGGCTCCGCTGTTCATCACCGCTTACAAAAAAACAGTGTCCACTCAGCCCAGGCTGATCCGCATGATGTACCGCAGCAATTACAAAAAATCCATGAACCGATTGACGACGCTTGCTCTTCATCGAATTTTTTATACCCGTACCATCCAGATCATACGCCAGTTGCATCCCGATGTGATCGTCTGCACCCACCCGATTCCCAGCGCGGTTATTTCGCGGATGAAGCGGTTGGGTATGCTTGACGTGCCGCTATGCACCGTGATTACCGATTATGACGTACACGGGGCGTGGGTAAGCCGGGAAGTGAACTGCTACCTCGTCTCCACCGACCAGGTGCAGCGCAAGCTGATGGACCGCGGCGTGGAGAAGAGCAAGATCCTGATCACGGGCATTCCCGTGCATCCGAATTTCTGGGAGCGCCACCGCAAGGAAGACATCCGCCTGCAGTTCGGCTTGAAGGAAATACCGACCATCCTGGTGATGGGCGGGGGCTGGGGGTTTATGAAGGATGAGGCGGTGAACTCGCTGCTGGCCTTGTACCGGGAAAGTATCCAAATCATTTTCTGCTTCGGCAGCAACGAGAAATCGCTGGAGAAGATGAAAAAGGATCCCCGCTTCATCCATCCGAATATCCGGCTGCTCGGATTCACGAAGGAAATTGACAAGCTGATGGAAATATCGGATCTGCTGATTACAAAGCCCGGGGGAATGACTTGCTCCGAGGGGCTGGCCAAAGGCATCCCGATGCTGTTCCACAAGCCGCTTCCCGGCCAGGAGGAAGAAAACTCCCACTATTTCGCGCAGCAAGGATGGGGAACTCCGATCGATTCCCTGGACGATATCACGAACTGGATCAAACGCTTGACCGACGATTACGAGGAGGTCGTCCGTGCTCGTGAAGATGCGCTGAGCCATATCGCCCGCTTCCGTCCGATGCAGAGCGCCCAGGCCATCATCGATCTTCTTGGAAATACGAATTTTATCCGAAAATAAAACAAGGCGGCCGCAAGGGTATCCCTTTGCGCCGCCTTGTTTTTGCAAACCAGATCAAAACCGCTCCATCTTGTGTTTATGGTACCGCTCCAGCGCCGCTTGCCCTACGATCGCCTCGCAGCGGTAAATCGGCAGGCCTTGTCCGACGAATTTGCTCTCGTATTCCGTCATGACATGCTCCTCATTAACGCCTCCTTCATGCAAGCTGAGCGAAATATCGTTCATCTGCAGCCCGCACGCGGCAAACGAATTCAGCGAAAACTCGAACAAGACGCGGGAATCCGTCTTCAAGTGGATTTCCCCCCGCTCGTTCAGCAAGGCGCGGTATTTGTCGAGAAACCTCGGGTGCGTCAACCTTCTGCGCCAATGTTTCTTTTTCGGCCAAGGATCGCTGAAATTCAAATAAATCCGCTCCACTTCCCCCGGAGCAAAAAATTCTTCCAGCGATTCGACGTTGCCAAGCGCCAGCCGTACGTTCTCCGGCCGCTCCGCGCCCTGCTCCCGCCAAATCGTCCGCACCTTCTCGCTCGCCCGGCGAATCAACTCATCGTACATATCCATGCCGATGAAATTAACCTCCGGGTATTTTACGCTCATTCCGCTGATAAACTGCCCTTTTCCCATGCCAAGCTCGATGTGAATCGGCCGTCCGTTGCCGAACAGCTCGGCCCATTGTCCTTTATATTCCCGGGGATCCAGCACAACCAAATCGCGCTGCTGCTCCAAATCCTCCCGAATGCCTTTTCTGCCGCGTAAACGCATGTTATTCCTCCGCTTTTCTTGTTATTCGTACTTGCAATATTTTGCCGAACATCGTCATAAAAGTAAAGAGCAGAAAATGAAAAAGGAATCAAAACGAACGCCGGGGAGACGAACGAGTGATTCCTTTTTCGATATATTTTGGAATTGGGGTTCCAACAAATTTAATACATTCAAAATAGCATAATCCGTATTTCACTGCAAGGAAGCTACCAGGCTCTATTCCCCTTTTTTTAAAAAATTTGATACAATGAATCAGGTAGAATGGCTGAAACGACGGGCTTTTCCCAGTGAATAAATATACAAAAAAAAATTTTTGACAAAATAAAGGAGCTTGTGATGAGTACACTAATGGCGGACACTCCTGCTTTGTGGGGAGACAAGCGATTTCATACCTGGAATACCGAGATGCGCCGCGAATTCGGGGAAAAAGTGTTCAAGGTGATGCTGGATGCCGGCTTTACCTGCCCCAACCGCGACGGTTCCATCGCCAAAGGCGGCTGCACCTTTTGCAGCGCCCGCGGCTCGGGAGACTTTGCCGGCAGCCGCCGGGACGACCTGGTTACCCAATTCAATCATATCCGCGACCGGCAGCACCAGAAATGGCCGCAGGCCAAGTACATCGGGTACTTTCAGGCTTATACGAACACGTATGCCCCGGTGGAGGTGCTGCGCGAATATTACGAGGCGATCCTCGAGCAGCCCGGCGTCGTTGGCCTGTCCATCGCCACCCGGCCGGATTGTCTTCCGGATGACGTCGTTGATTATTTGGCCGAACTGAATGAACGAACTTATTTATGGGTCGAGATGGGGCTGCAAAGCATCCATGAATCAACGTCCGAACTGATCAACCGGGCTCATGATACAGAGTGTTATCTTAATGCCGTCGAGAAGCTGCGCCAACGGAACATTCGCGTCTGCACGCATATTATTTACGGACTCCCGCAGGAAACCCACGAAATGATGCTTGAAACGGGGCGGGCCGTCGCTGCTATGGACGTTCAGGGCATCAAAATCCACCTGCTCCATCTGATGCGCAAAACGCCGATGGTGAAGCAGTATGAAGCCGGGCTGCTGCGGTTCCTGGAAATGGACGAATACGTGAAATTGATCGTTGATACGCTGGAGTTTCTGCCCCCGGAGATAATCGTCCACCGCCTGACAGGGGACGCGCCGCGCGACCTGCTGATCGGGCCGATGTGGAGCCTGAAAAAATGGGAAGTGCTGAACGCCATCGACGCCGAGCTGAAGCGGCGCGATTCCTGGCAGGGCAAATACTGGAGGGGGCAAGAAGCATGGGTTTCCTCTCGGTGTTAAGCATGGCTCATAAGCTGGCGGGCGAACGGCTGCAGCCGGGCGATGCCGCGGTCGACGCCACCGCCGGCACCGGGGCGGACACGCTGTTTTTGGCCAAAGCCTGCCGACCGAAGGGGCAGGTGTTCGCCTTCGATATTCAACCGCAGGCCTTAATCCTGACCCGGGAACGGCTGGACAAGGAGGAGCCCTCCTCCCTGGCCGGCGTCACCCTGATCGAGCGCAGCCATGCCGAGATGGAGGCTGCTTTGCCCGCCGAGGTCCGTGGCCGTTTGGGCGCCGTGATGTTCAATCTCGGCTACCTGCCGGCCAAAGGAGCGGACCCGGCGCTGATCACGCAGCCGGGCAGCACGATCCCGGCGCTGGAGGCCGCCGTGCGCCTGCTGCGGCCGCGCGGGATTCTCACCGCCGTCCTCTACCCGGGGCATCCCGGCGGAGAGACCGAAGCTGCGGCCGTGGAAGCCTGGGCCGCTTCGCTGTCCGCCGCAGACGGACAAGCGATCGTGTACCGGCAGCTGCAAAGGCCTGCCGCGCCTTATTTGATCGCAATAGAAAAAAGGTAAACGATAAACGAAAGGCTGGGATTTATTCATGAGTATTCACAAAATTGAGCATGTCGGGATCCGCGTGTCCGCGCTGGAGGATTCGATCGAATTTTACGAGCGGGTCATCGGGCTGAAGCTGCTTCATACGATCGGGGAGGTCGGCGACCCGTTGCGGCTCGCTTTTCTTGCTTTTCAGGGACAGGAGTCAGTGGAGGTAGAACTGGTTAGTTTGCAGGGCGGGGAAGATCTGCCGGGAGAAGGGCGCGTTCACCACATCGCCTTTACCGCCAGCGAGATCGAGGAAGAATATGCACGTATCGCCGGCCTGGGCCTGTCTGGGCTCGACGAGGAAATTCGCACACTCCCGGGCGGTGGCGGCCGCTTTTTCTTCTTTAGCGGACCGGACGGCGAGCGGATCGAGTTTTTTCAGCCGGCCGTGACGTCGTGATGGAGTGCCAGTTTGACCACGGACAAACCATATTGTACCGCAGATTGTGAGAACGAGTGACGGAGTGACAGAGTGGCCGCCCTCGGGTTGAACGGGGGCTTTCAACTTTCGTAGCATAAAAATTTGGAAAAGTCTACAGCCGAGTTGATCGTTTTTCATGGGAAGAAGGACGGCCTTATGGAATCAACTGCAAAAGTGCATTCTATTTTCCGTAAATTATCATTTTAGCGCGATTGAAGTGCAAAAGTACATCTCATTTGGGGCTATCTGATAAAAAAGTAACTTTTGACCGGAAATGAACTGCATTTTTGCATTTGAACCATCGGTTTAGAGGGGTTTCGACAAAAACCGCCTGTACTTTTGCATTTCGTGGGATTTGCCCCCTGCTTTTTAGCTGATTTTCGTTCTGCGAAAATTGAGTTGCGTTTTCTTACACAATTCTGAGAAAGCGAGTGCTGCGTTATGGAAGAGCGAACGTTTACGTTCGGAAACGCCGCTGGCCAAGACGTGTTCGTCTATCGCTGGAGCGCGGAGGAAGCAGTTCCCCCGCCGCGGGGTGTATTGCAAATCGCCCACGGCATGGCGGAAACCGCAAAAAGATACGAGCGCCTCGCCCGGGTGCTGACCGCCCGCGGCTTTGTCGTTTACGCCAACGATCATCGCGGCCACGGCCGCACCGCCAGAGGCCCTGAGGAACTGGGCTGGCCCGGCGAAAACGGCTTTAACGGCATGGTGCAGGACCTCAGCACACTTGCCGGAATCATCCAGGGCGAGCACCCGGAGCTCCCGCTGTTTTTGCTCGGCCACAGCATGGGTTCTTTTTTGACGCAAAAAGTGATGTACGCCGGCTATGAGCCTTATCACGGGTTCGTCCTTACGGGAACGAACGGACCGCGCGCGCTGCTCGGCATCGGCAAAAACCTGGCCCGCCTGCAGGCGAGATTCCAAGGAGACGATCACCCCAGTTTCCTGATGAACGCGCTCACCTTCGGCGGCTTCAACCGGAAGTTTCTGCCCGCCAGAACCCCGTTTGACTGGTTGTCCCGCGACGAACGCGAGGTCGATAAATACATAAACGATCCTCATTGCGGTTTTTTGTGCAGCGCCGGTTTTTTTCAGGATTTTTTCGACCTGCTGCAGGAAATCCATCAACCGGAGCAAATGCAGTATATCCCGAAGCATACACCGGTCTATATTTTCGCCGGCGACCAGGACCCTGTCGGCTTGCACGGTGAAGGCATCCGGCGGCTGAGCGCGATGTATTCCTGGCTGGGCCTGCAGGATGTCGAGGTAAAGCTGTACCCCGGCGGGCGCCATGAAATGCTGAACGAAATCAACCGCGACGAAGTGATGAACGATCTTGCCGATTGGCTAGAGCGCCATTTGCCTGTCAGCGCGGAGGCTGAGGGCAGTTCATAGCATAGCAATCAAGCCGCTGAACAGTTCAACGGCTTGATTTTGGTGCTTGCGCAGGTTGATCGGCAGCTGGCTTCCCGCCGAATGTTCGCCGATACTCGGTGGGACGTTCGCCAGATACTCGGTAGGACGTCCGCCAGATACTCGATGGAATTCCCGGAGGAATACTTGCCGGATTCCCGCCGATATTCGATGGGATGCACAATAGCAGTACTTTTTGTCCTTATTTTCGTCATTCGGTCACTTTTCGTAGGAATAACGACATTTTTTCCCTCTATTTCCACGGCGGGCTCCTCTTTCTCCCCGATTTAAGCCGGTCAGCGGAAAATAAGGCCCTTATATGTCGCTATTGCCTCATACCCCTGATCGGGAAGGAAATAACGGCATTTTTTTCCCCTATTTTGAGCCGGTGATCACTAGCGTTGCATAAACTCTTGCACTAGACAAATTGTAGCCCTGATACTTTCCAGGTTTCCCGCAATTGCTCAGGTTTCGAATCGAAACTATCGTCCGCCGGAAATCTAACGGTTGTAACAGCGGCTATTCTCCGAAAAAAGGCCTTTTGTAAATTCTAACGGTTGTGATCGCCGTTATTTGCCTGAATCTAAGCAGAATTAGCCGAGTTTAAGTGAAATAAGCGCAATGGCAACCGTTAGAATTTGAAATCAACGTTTTTGGGACAAATAGCGACTGTGGCAACCGTTAGAATAGTTTGTGATTTTAATGCAACGCTAGCGGCTGGTGATAGAAGGTGCCAAAGATAGCAGAATTGCCAGCGGCGCATAGTAAAATACCGGGTGGTCGTCCTCGTCCTGCTGGTACAGCACGATCAGCAGGGTCGCCTCCGAAGCGGCGGAAAGCTGATCGGAAACTGCCCCTGCTCCGGCTGTGGCTATGGTTGTGGCTGTGATTGTATCTGCATCTGTGACTATGGTTGTGTCAACGGTTGTGTCTGCATCTGTGACTGTGATTTCGTCTGTATCTGTATCTGTGGCTATGGTTTTGTCTGTAGCTGAGTCTGTGTCTGTGTCTGCAACTGTAGCTGTATCCGCAACTGTAGCTGTATCTACGGCTATGGCTGTGTCTGTGGCCCCGCTTTGCGCCGCAGGCTCTGTCGGCACTTCCTTTCCTGCAAGCACGTCGCCCAGCCGGAACGGCAGCACCTCCAGGCAGGCGTATTTCTGCAGGCCGCGCTCGTCCAGACCATAGGCCGCGAAGCCGGCGGACAACGCCGATGGATGCTCCGCCAGCGCCTTGAAATAGCCGTTGCGGCGGTCCTTGTCCAGCCGGTCCTCCCACCAGATTTTGCGCGGCTTGTATTTATGCCCAAGCAAATAATCGAGCTTCATCAAGCCGAGCGCCACCTCAGGCCGTTTCAACCCGCGGTAGATGAGAAATTCGTGCAGCCGGGCGAACAAATCCTCAAGCTGATGGCCGATCCGCTGCCAGCCCCGCCCTTCCCAGTAATCGCCGAATTCCTGAAAGAAATCAAACGGCGAGTCAAACTCGCGGCTCACCAAATATTCCAGCGTGTGATCCATCCGATGCGCGTTCCAGTACTTCTCCAGCACATCCTCCAGCCGTTTCAGGCGCACGACATCCGAAAACGGCAATACATCGTTGCCCAAAATCTCGTAAGGAGCATGGTCCATATACACGTAATTGTATTTGGCCGCGTCATTTCGCAGCCCGGTTCCGCGCAGCATTTTCAGGAAGCCGAGCTGCAGCTCCTCGGGCCGCAAAGCAAACACGTCGTTAAACGTTTTGCGGAACGTCGCGTAATCCTCCTCCGGCAACCCGGCGATCAGATCGAGATGCTGGTCGATTTTGCCGCTCTCTTTGATTTTGGTCACTGTACGGGTCAGCTTCGTAAAATTCTGCCGCCGCTTGACAAGCTCATTGGTCGGATCGTTGGTCGACTGCACGCCGATTTCGAAGCGGAAGATCCCCGGCGGCGCGTTTTCCGCCAAAAAATCCAGCACCTCGGGCCGCATAATGTCCGCCGTGATTTCGAATTGAAACACGCAGCCCTGATGGTTGTCGATCAAAAATTGGAACATTTCCATCGCGTAGCTGCGGTTGATGTTAAACGTACGGTCGAGAAATTTGATCGTTTTCGCCCCATGCTCGATCAGATACAGAATGTCGGACTTCACGCGTTCGATATCGTAATAGCGCACCCCCACCTCGATGCTGGACAGGCAAAATTGGCAGCTGAACGGACAACCCCGGCTCGTTTCAAAATAAATGATCCGCTTACCAAGGTTCGAAATATCCTCGGGAAAACGGTGCGGCGAAGGCAGCGTGTTCAGATCGGATTTTGGCCGCGGCGGGTTGATCATAACCTCCTCGCCTTTACGGTAAGCTGCGCCAAACACGAAGTGGAACTTCCGATCGCCGGACAGCTCCTGCAGCAAATGATGGAACGTCTCCTCACCGTCACCCATGACGATGAAATCGACTTCCCGGACGCGCTCCATCCAATGCTGCGAATCGTAAGACACCTCGGGCCCACCCAAAACGACCGTCGTTTCCGGCAGCACCTTTTTCAGCAGCTTGATCACTTTAATCGTCTCTTCGATGTTCCAGATGTAACAAGAGAAGCCGACCACGTCGGGCCGGCGCTGAAACAGATCGGAAACGATGTTCATCACGGGATCCTTGATCGTATATTCGGCCAAATCGATGTCGAACTCGTTCCCGCTGTAGGCCTTAAGCAGCCGGATGGCCAGCGAAGTGTGGATAAATTTAGCGTTTAAAGTCGCCAGTATGACCTTCATGTTTCACAACCCTATTCCATATTTTGAAAAAAATCCAAAAACGGTTTCCCATACTTCCGGTATTTGACTTCCCCCACGCCTTTAATCCTCAGCATATCCGCTTCGCTCGTCGGGCAGACGACGCTCATTTCGCGCAGGGTCGCATCGTTGAAAATGATATAAGAAGGAACATGCTCCTTCTCGGCCAGATCGCGCCGGATGAGGCGCAGTTGCTCGAAAACCGTCTCGTTGACCGCGGACGGGCCATCATCGTAGCCTCTGCGGCGCGAGCCGCCGCCTGAAGCGGCCTGTTTGCCGGCGGCCGGCTCCGGCGCGCGCAGCATCACTTGATGGCGGCTTTTCAGCACCTCCACGGCCAGCGGCTGTAGGCGTACGACCGGGTACTGCCCTTCGGACAGGGCCAAATAACCCTCGGCGATAAACACGTTGATCAGCTCGGAAATTTCTTTTTCCGTGCGCGTCCGCATCATTCCATAGGTTGGCAGTGAGTCGAAACCGTACTGCAGCACCTTTTTGTTCTGCGAGCCTTTGAGGACGGAGGAGACCAGCGACACGCCAAACCGCTCCCGCATCCGGTGGATGCAGGAGAAGACGATCTGCGCGTCCCGAGTCATGTCGACCAGCTCGCGTTCGTCCCGGCAGGAGCTGCAGATGCCGCACGGCGTGTGGTCATGCTCCTCGCCGAAGTAATCGAGCATCGCCCAGCGCAGGCACTTGGTCTGATAGCAATATTCCACCATCTGCTGCAGCTTGCGGTATTCGTTGCGCTTACGACTCTCGTCCTGCGGATTTTGCTCGATCAGAAATTTTTGCGTCATGATGTCCTGCGGGCTGAACAGTAAAATGCATTCGCTCGGCTCGCCGTCGCGGCCGGCCCGGCCGGCTTCCTGGACATACGCCTCCATATTTTTCGGCATATTGAAGTGGATGACGTACCGCACGTTCGACTTGTCGATTCCCATGCCAAACGCGTTGGTGGCGACCATCACGCGGATATCGTCATACAGGAACGCCTCCTGGTTTTCCTCCCGCTCCTTGTCGGACAAGCCGGCGTGATAGCGGCCCGCCGGAATGCCGGAGCGGCGCAGCCGGTCGTACAGGTCGTCGACCTCCTTGCGGGTCGCCGCATACACGATGCCGGGCTGATGGGCGTGCGTGTTCGCATAGTTCATGACGAACTCGCGTTTATTTTCGCCGCGCAGCACCGACATCGCCAGATTGTCCCGGCCGAGGCCGGTGACAAAGACGGCCGGCTCCGCAAGCCGCAGCAGCGACACCATGTCGTCCATGACCTCCGGCGTCGCCGTCGCGGTGAAGACCGCGATAATCGGGCGCTGCGGCAGCCCCTGCACAAACGGCGAAACCGCCAGGTAACTCGTCCGGAAGTCGTGCCCCCACTGCGAAACGCAGTGCGCTTCGTCCACGGCGACGCAGGAGATGGTCAGCCCGCTCATCTCCTCGCGGAACCAGTCCAGCTCCAACCGCTCCGGGGCCACGTACAGCAGCTTCAGCTCGCCGCGCCGGGCGGCGCGGATGCGCTCGTTCACCTCTTTGCCGGTGAGCGTGCTGTTGATGTAGGCGGCGGAGACCCCCATCGTGGTGAGTGCGTCCACCTGGTCCTTCATTAAAGAAATGAGCGGCGACACAACCAGCGTGAGTCCCGGCAGCAAAAGCGCCGGAACCTGGTAGCAGATCGATTTGCCGCCGCCGGTCGGCATAATGCCAAGCGTATCCGCGCCCGACAGCACGCTTTCCACGATTTTTCGCTGTCCTTCGCGGAAATCGGGGTAACCGTAATATTTTTGCAGCAATTGCCGCGCTTGTTCCATGTTTGCTGTTTGTGAAATCATTTGTTCCTCACTCTTCTCCTCAACTCCATATACTTTAAGTTTACCGGGCTTGGCCGCATTGGGCAACCACGATCCGGGGAACTCACCGCCCGCGTCTTAGGTTGGGCCGAAATCGCCCTCTCGATCGAGGGGGTTGCCGAAGGGGCCCTCTGTGGTGCTCCCCCGGTCCCGCGTGGTATATTGGGACTGTACCTATTTCGGAAATGGAGATTTTGGATCAATGAAGGATAACAAACAACAGCGTTTCAATACATCGCGTCCTCCGGGGAAAACCCGGGATTCGAAGCCGCGTTTGGGGCCGGTTGCAAAGCCGTCCGCCGCCAGCCGCGAGCAGGCCGACCGGCTGAAGTCCGGCGACAGGATTATCGTTACGGTCAAGCGGCTCGGGATCAACGGCGAAGGGGTCGGCTACTACCGCCGCAAAGCGGTGTTTATCGAAGGCGCCATTCCCGGGGAAGTCGTTAAGGCGGAAGTCACCAGTGTATCGGACAAGTTTATTTCCGCTACCATCAAGGAGATCGAAAAACGCTCCCCTTACCGCGTGGATGCGCCATGTCCGGTTTTCGGCATATGCGGCGGCTGCCAAATCCAGCATCTGTCTTATGAAGGCCAGCTCGCCGGCAAAGAGGACATGGTGCGCGAGGCTTTCTCCCGTTATGGTGGGCTGCAGGACGTGCGAATCAAGCCGATGCTGGGCATGGATCATCCCTGGGGCTATCGCAACAAAGCGCAGCTGCAGCTCGGCATGGCCCAGGAAGGCGTGATCGCCGGACTGTACGCGGCCGACTCGCACAAGCTGATCGACATCACCGGCTGCCCGATTCAGCATCCGAAGATCAATGAAGCGGTGGACCGGACGCGCAACGTCCTGCAGCAGCTGCAAATCCCCGTCTACCGGGAAAAAAGCAATCAGGGGCTCGTCCGCACGATCGTTGTTCGCTGGGGGTTCCAGTCGGAGCAACTCCAGGTCACGCTCGTGACAGTAAGCGACAAGCTGCCGCGCCAGGCCGATCTGATCAAAGCGCTGCGGCTGGCAATGCCTGAATTGACAAGCATTGCGATGAACGTCAACCCGAAAAATACTTCGCTCGTTTTCGGCAACAAGACGGTGATTCTTTGGGGCAAAGACAGCATCCGGGAGTCGCTTGGCGACCTGGAGTTTACGTTATCGCCGCGCGCCTTTTTTCAGCTAAACCCGATTCAGACGGTCAAGCTGTACGAGACGGTGCGCGCCGCCGCCGGGCTGACCGGCCGGGAAACGGTCGTCGACGCCTACTGCGGCACCGGCACGATCGGCCTGTGGCTGGCGCCTTACGCCCGGGAGGTGCGCGGGATCGAGTCGATCCCCGAGGCCGTGGAAGACGCCAAGGCGAACGCCGCTCGCAATGGGCGGGACAACGCCGTCTTTTACGCCGGCTACGCCGAGGAGCTGCTGCCCCGCTGGGTGAAGAGCGGCTTCGCGCCCGACGTCATCGTCGCCGATCCGCCGCGCACCGGCCTCGATCCCCGCTTCCTCGAAGCGGTGCTGCGCACGAAGCCAAAGCGCTTCGTTTACGTCTCCTGCAACCCTTCCACCCTGGCCAAGGACTGCAAGGTGCTGCTGGACGGCAGCTATACCATCGACTGGGTGCAGCCGGTCGACATGTTCCCGCAGACGAGCCATGTGGAGTGTACAGTGTTACTTAAATTAAAAGGGGCTTCCGATTAAGCCCCTTGCAATAGTTCGCTCATTTCCTGAGGGTGAGCAATATTGTAATGAATCTTGATAGAGCCATCTTGATGGACTTCTATCTTTTCAATTACCTGATGGAGCAATTGTTTTAGAGCTTGTTCATCATCAATGTCAAGCTGTGCAAACAACGCAATTTTCTTTTGAAAGGCACGGAATTGTTCTTCCGTGTCTTTTTGCGTTTCTAGAATGGTTTCTAATTCCGTTTTGCGTTTGGCAAGGACATGTTGTTCTTCCTGATTGCGTTGATTTTGGGCATTAAACTGCTCAAGGGTAAGAGCCTGATTTGAGAAGAGGGTTATTAGTCCCTGAACATTCTTCTCTAACTGTTCTTGTTGCTTAAGAATTTGTTGTACGCACAAGGTCCTTTCTTAAAGTTACGGGCAGGATAGTTCAAAAGTTTTCGCGAATACCCTACATATGGGATTATTCACGAAGTTCGTGAATAAGACGTTATGCGCCATTACCGGTAAATATTAAAGATAATATTTAAGGAGATAATTTATGAAAGGTAAAATACTCTTATTATTTTTTATTACGATAATGTTTTCATCTTGTCAAAATATTAGTCAATCGACTACTTTGAACGGCGAAACTAAATCAATAATGAATTCTGAACTGCCTCCTGATGTAGTGAGTACAGGTAATGGAACAGAATCGAAAAAAATAACTGAAGGTCGATCAGATCCTTCTAACAATGAAGTGTTATCCATGAACATAGGGAACTATGATTTGACTGGAGAATTTTATGATGAAATGCTTCGAAATCCTATAGATCATGATTATGAAGTGGAATTTAATGAATTTCAAAATTCCAAAGAGATTATTACAACATTGGGATGGGGGGCTTTGGAAAGCAAATATACAGAGATTTGGGATAAAGAGTTGAATCAAATATATAAAAAGCTTCTTTCTAAGTTGGATAGAGAACCAAGAGAAGCACTAATTGAATCGCAGAAAGAATGGTTACAGTATCACTTAAGGGAAACAAAATTTGTAGAGAAGACATTTATTAATAATGGTTACCTTGGATCACAAGGATCGGTAAGCCTAGGCACGGTTATACGGGAGAGAATTAGGGAAAGAACAATGCAATTATTTGAATATCGATATTTGCTAGATGGTGAAGTTGAGTTTTTATACCAAAGTAAAAAATAGTGTTGGAATCTTGATCAAAGGTTTTTAGGTGATGCTTCGAAGACAGTAACGGCGCATAACACTGTATTCACGCTGCGGGGCTACCACCCCTTGGTTGTCAGATGTATAATCTAGGAAGAAGCTCAGACAACAAACGGCCCAGCCTAAGATAAGAGCTATCTAGGGCTGGGCGTTTTCGTGAATACAAGAACGTTGGATTGAAATTTCCGCAATCCCTAACATTCAACATGTAATCTTGTGATGAAAAGTTAGTATTGATGCTTACCATTACTTTGGTACAGATGAGTGTTATTTATCCGATCATTATGCCAAGCTGGTAAAGCAAGGTGGCAGTTTGGTCTTGTGAATCCCGGTCTTTCGAGGGAGAGCCGCTACAGAAATGTGGCGGCTGTTCCTGTTCCCCATTAGGTCCGGAAGGAAGAAGGAATCTATGATTTTACCAATCAAACAACTCATTTTATAAAGGAGAGGATTAACCCATCTGGTGGCGAAGTAATCCATAACGCAGCCACCAACATCCTTTGTGCCCCGTTCTCCCAAAGAATCAAACGGTGCATATTTTGCATGCTAGAATGCTATATTGATAGTAATAGTGCAGGATCAGTTTGATTCTCGGATAAATAATCCTTACGAACGATTAGGAGAAAGGCTATGGTAAACCAAACTTTGTTGATTCTTTTGCAGGAAGAGATGAAGATGGGGCTTAAAGGGGGGCTGTATCATCAGACTCAAATTAAGCTTACATACAATTCCAACCGTATTGAGGGCAGCAAACTGTCGGAGGATCAGACTCGTTACATTTTTGAAACGAATACGCTTAAATCTATCAAGAATGAGGATTGAACATGCATGAAACCATGAGATAAGCTGATCCTGAAGTTCGTTAGGTAATCTTTTCTAAGATATAAAAAAACCTTCAGTTTGATTTTATTTTATATCACCCTGAAGGTTACACAAACTTATTTACGCTCTTATATTTTTATAATTATTGGAGAGAATAAGACTTTTTAAATCTATTTTCCCAAATAAATTGGAATCGCTGTTTCCCATGATACTATTTGTGCTATAAATTGCTCTTCTGAGAGATGGCTCAATATATATTGGGTCCCGGCCGCAGTAAGCGCAGTATGAACATATTTCACCGTGCATTCAGTATCTTCACCTAGTTGTCTGGTTGTTATGTTTATGACTGATACCAGCTGTCCGGGGGTAGTTCTTACATATTCGACCTCCCTGCCGACATCGTAAACGGAACATACCCAAACGGTTTCAGGCATACTTTGCTGCGTGGTTGTAAATACACAATTCTTTTCAGCTATTCCCGATTTAGAATAAAGCATTGTGCTCTCCCAGTCGGAAATCCACTTCTTTTCCGCTTCAGGGCAAAAGGCTTTAAAGACTGCCCGACAATCCCCCTTTACATGGATAGTATGCGTGAACTTTTTTCGCAGTGCGTTTTTCATATGATTCTCCTTTCATATTTTATATACTGAATATAAAACTATGAAGCTATAAACAGGTCAATATAAATTTTATTGAAAGGAGATTCAATTTGTTAAGAATAAGTGATTTATGCAAAATGTACAAAATATCAAGGAGCACCTTGCTCTATTATGATTCAATCGGATTACTCAAACCTACGGAAAGAACAGGAGCAAATTATCGACTGTATTCAGACAGTGATTCATTGCGGCTTGAGAGGATATTGAATTTTAGAAAATCCGGAATATCATTGGAAGAAATTAAACATTTACTCGAATATGAAGAGATTGGCTATTATAAAATTCTTGTGGACAGATTTAACCAAATCAATAATGAAATCGAAAAATTAAAAGCACAGCAAAATTATATAGCAAGCATGTTAAAGAATAATGATCTCCTAAGAACCTCCGAACTGATAAATATGAGTACATGGATGATGCTCATGCGTTCATCCGGTTTTGATGAAGACCAATCAAAAAAATGGCACATGCTTTTTGAGCAGATTTCGCCCTCGGAGCATACAATTTTCCTTGAAACATTGGGGTTGTCAAAGGGTGAGATTAATGAAATTAAAACATGGTCCAAAGGGCCACGCTTGACATAAGGACGAGTTAATAAATGAGTATTTTTTAAGAAAACTACAAGCTTTTCAACTCAAGTTTGGATGGAGACGTCAGGAGGGCCATCGACTTCCACGAGGGAGACGAGGAGGCGCTTAAGGAGCTAATCAGCGCTGCTGTTGCCTTAAATAAGTCCAGCCGCAAGACTTCCCGCAAGGGGTGAGCTTCTCTGTAACAAGGGTTCGTGCCCGCTCGGGTTGAAAGACACGGAATTGTTCTTCCATGTCTTTTTGCGTTTCGGGAATTGACAACCCGCCCTCATTCGACTAGTATCTAATTTAATGAATATCTAATTTGATATCCGCTAAATTTATTGATTGAGGGAGGACAAACATTTTGGATAATAATCATACGCGATTTAGAGACTCTGTCGTTAAAAATTTCTTTACAACCGAAGGACGGTTAAAGAACATTCCCGTACAGTTTAAGAAGAAGCTTGTTGTATTGGAACACCTCGTATCAAAGCTAGAGCCGGGACGAAAGTACAGCGAGAAGGAAATAAATGATTTTATTAAGGATTATCATGATGACTTTGCGACAATACGCAGGGAATTTATTATTCACCAGTTCATGTTTCGGGAAAATCAAATTTACGAGCTAAACCCGCAAGAAATGTGGGTAAAATGGGATGAGCTCTCATGACGGCGTTAGGCACTAAAGCGGCACTCATTTATGATCAGCGGCGAAGATAACACCGGCCGATTCTCTCGCCGCTTGCACGATCTCCATGACTCTCCGGCTGTGCTCCAGCAATGACTCCGCGGCCTGCGTGTCCTGCTGGGCTATAATCCGTTCAAATTCCACGAACTCGTCATACATCCGATGCGCGTGATTTTTATGGTCTACTTTTTCCGGCTCTTGATGTTGGAGGGTACAGGTATACGAATCGCAGATATTGGCCGGACTGTTCATCTGAATGCTGCCCTTGTCTCCTTGGATGCTGTAGAAGGCGGTAGCCGAGCTATCTTTGGCGCCGACGCATACGGCCTTAAAATGTCCGTAATCCAGCAGCAATACACCGGAAGTGTCGATACCCCGCTCTATATTGGCCATATATTGCACACGCTCCGGGCTGCCAAACAATCCGGTCACCCAGTGGATATTGTAAATGTTGATGTCCATCAGCGCTCCGCCGGACATTGCCGGATCAAACGCGGGCAGCGTGTTCCCTGCTTTAAATGCGTCATAACGGGAAGAATACTGGGAGAAGTTGCACTGCACTATTTTAATATCGCCAAGCAATCCCACACATTCTTTTATCGATTGGTAATTCGGCAGATGAATCGTTGTGACCGCCTCCAGCAGCATCAAGCCCCGCTCACGCGCCAGCTTGTCCAACTCCAGAAACTCCCGCAAGTTAGATGTAAAAGGCTTTTCGCAAATCACATGTTTGCCCTGCAGCAATGCCTTTCTGGCAAAAGAATAGTGCAGATGATTGGGCAGTCCGATATAAACCGTATCCAAATCATCCTCCAGCATGCTGTCGTAATCCGTGTAAATCGCCGGAATCCGGTACTGCTGCTGTAAATGCTCCAGTTTCTCATAGCTTCTCGGCGTGCCGCAGATGGCAATGACGGAAAGGTTAGGAATCTCATGAATAAAACTCAACAAATCCAACACGATCTTACCCGCGCCCGCTATTCCCAATTTCATCTAATCCTCACTCCTTATCCTTTTAATGACTCCATTATAGGAACATAAACTCCCGCTCGCATAGAGACTGCCGCCAGAATGGTACATATGTTCAGCCGTGTCGATGGCGCTCCCCCTAATGCTGAACCAAATGTTCATTTTCTATACTTCTTAGCGATGCCTTTGGTACAATAAATCTTGAGGTGGGTCTGGTCAACTACTCATGATTAAAGTCACGAGCTTGTAACTGCCCGGAAGTGCATGCGGCAAAAAGTCTCCTTCCTTAACATGGCGTTACTATAGGCAGGTTACATCTGCCCAATTGTATAAGTATACCTATACAATCCCTTCAGTGATGTACTTCATTCCAATACGCTGAAGATTCATGGCGGCCACTCGATCATCATTTGAGCTATACCCGCATTCTTTACATTTGAAGTGATGCTTCTTCTTGTCCCGGTTCCCTTTATTTTTATGTTCGCACTTTGGGCAGGTCTGAGAGGTGTACTTGGGATCCACAGCAATCACTTTTGCCCCATTTAATGCAGCTTTGTACTCGATCATTTTTCTTAGTTGATAGAAGGACCAAGATACTGATTCATAACGTTCGTTAAGTCGAATCTTTTCCGTTTTACTACGAACACCTGTTAAATTCTCCAACACCATCAAAGTGTTTGCACCATACTTACGGACGAGTGCCTTCGATATACAATGATTGACATCATGCATCCAACGGTTTTCTCGTCCTCCAATCCGCTTTAGTTTCCTTCTGGCGGAGGCTGTGCCGACTTGTTGCAGTTGTTTACGCATATGCTTGTACCTCGACCGCTTGTCTTTGATCGGTCGACCATGGAAGAACGTACACTTGCCCTGCGAATCATAACTGGTGGCGATAAAGTTGATCCCCAGATCAATACCCACGACTTGATGAATGTCACCTGTTTCGATTTCGGCGATTTCTTTGGATACTGGAATATGGAGGAAGAAATTACCCTTCTTGTGGACCAACTTTGCAGTGCCGTATGACCAAGATCCGTCAAAGTAAGATTCTATACCTTTCGTCATGTAGGGTACTTTAATCCGACCATACAGCGTGTTGATAGAGATGATTTGTTCGGAGAGCGAGTAGTCCCTATTCCACACTAGGTCGTACTCGGGCTTCTTGAAAAGGACGCGTGTCCAAGGGTGTTTGTTGCTGAGTAACGACTTGTATCTGGCGATGACGGTTCTCATAACGGACTGGGCCATTTGCGACCGGAGAGAAAAAGCATTGCGCAATTCTCGATACATCATGTTGTGGAGTAAAGTCTTGGAGAGGATTTTGTCTTTATGTATAAGTAGAGACAAGTGGTTGCTCGCATCGCGGTAAGCGCACAAGGTTTGCCGTAACCAATCCGCTTGTTGTTCATTAGGCAGTATTTTCACTTTCGCTGTTAAAGTAAGTTTCAAGCCTGTCACCACACTTCAAAGAAAGGTGAAGTCAATACAAGGAAGCAACATCTATCTCATTCCATTATACCAAACATTTGTTCTTGTTTGAAGCAGTAGTAATGTCTTTGCAATATTTTGAAGGGAGGAAGTAAAGGAATATAGCTTGTCTGTGAGGTAGACTACGCAAATTCCTCTCAAGACTAAAGTCTCGAGTATCCTTTACGTTATTGATGAAAATACTAACATCGTTGAAGGAAATGCGAGGTTTTACGCCTAACGAACAGAGCATTGCCGCCTATGTTCTGCTGAATCCGGAGAACTGTCTGTCCTTAAGCATCCATGAGCTTGCCCGGGCCGCTTTTACCTCTCATTCCGCCGTGGTTCGTCTAACGCAAAAGCTCGGCTTAGCCGGCTTTAAGGAATTCAAAATCAAACTAGCCCAGGAGCTGCAGCAGTCCCTTCAGCATATTTCCGGCGTGGATCCGAACTTGCCTTTCCAGGTTCATGAGTCTTCCATCCAGGTAGCCAAAGGTATGGCCGAACTGATGAAGGAGACCATAGAGAAAACATTTGTTTTGCTGGACAATGAGTTGTTGAACCGGTCTGCCGAAATGCTGAACCGGGCGAAGCGGATTTTTATGTTTGCCTTGGGAGATTCTCAGATTCGTGCCCAAAGCTTTCAAAATAAACTGATTAAAATCAACAAATATGCCATTATTGCCACCGAACTGGCGGAATGGGCCCATCATACCGTGAATATGACTCCGGAGGATTGCGCCGTTTTTCTGACGTATCACAGTAAATCTCCCATTTATTTAAAAGCCGCCCGGCATCTCAAAAATTCCGGAATCCCCATGCTGGCCATCACCTCTTCCGCCCGGAGCGAACTGGCCGCACTCAGTACGATTTGCATTCACGTACCAAATGACGAGTTGTCCTATGCCAAAATCGGTACTTTCTCTTCCCAGATCGCTTTTGAATATGTACTAAACGTGCTGTATTCCTGCATTTACAAGATCGACTATCCAAAAAACAGACAAACCGCACTCCAGTCGCTAACTGCATTTCGGGCGTTTGACATGATGCAGGATTGATGAAACAGTGCGTTCCTCGCGTAACAGCTGTCAGTTGTCGACAGACCACTAGGTTTGTGCTATGGTAATTCACAAGGCATTTCACTCCCGCCGGAGCGAGGTGCCTTTATTACTATCATTCGATGAACCAAGGCGGTGATGTCATGGTGCTCTTTTTATCCCCCTGGCTGGGGGACGAAATCAATGTTCGCTGACGGATAGAGATTTTGGGAGCACAAAATATTATTGTAGAACAACAAGGAGTGTTGTAATGATGAGAGCATGTTTTGCAGCGGAACAAAGATCACCCATGAACAGGTCGGGCCTAAAGCGCATGCGCCAAAGCGGACGCCTTCCGGGCGTAGTTATGGGATTGAACCAAGAAAGCGACATGATTCATATTTCATCGCAGGAATTTCAACGTTGGATCAGAGGCGGAGGATCAGGGATGTTGGAGATTCAAATGGAAGGCTGCGAAACCATCCCTGTGCTGCTCGAAGGATTGCAGCGGGATGCTGTGACACGCGAATATATTCATGTGGATTTTCTCCGCGTAAAGACGGATGAACTCGTTCGTGCGAAAGTAACGCTTGATTACATCGGTATCCCAAAAGGGACGAAACTGGGCGGTATCTTGCAGACGCAGAGCACATTCATCGAGGTCGAAGCATTGCCACATCAGTTGCCGTCATCCATCAGCGTCGATATTAGCGAGCTGAATATTGGCGATTCACTTCTAGTCGGAAATGTAAAGCTTCCGCCCGAAGTAACGCTGTTGTCTTCGGAAAACGAACTGCTCCTTTCGATTGTTACTCCAAGGGTCCAGTCGGAGGAGGCCGATGGCGAATCGGCGGGAAAATAACGATAGATAAGAAGATCAGGACACGATGTCCTGATCTTCTTTTTGCCCTTTAATCATCGAGCAACAACTTCCTCCGCCGCGCCGGCGATATCCTTTGCTGTGAGCTTATAGAACTCCTTCAAGTATTCGAGCTTGCCGACCTGGCCAAATTGTTCCCTGACGCCGATCCGCCGCATTCGGGTAGGGCAATGTTCGCTGAGCACCTCGGCCACGGCGCTTCCCAGTCCGCCGATCACGTTATGGTTTTCCGCCGTAACGACCGCTTTGGTTTTTTCGGCGTACTTCACGATTAAATCTTGATCAATTGGTTTAATCGAGAACATATCGATCACTGACGCTTCGATGCCCTGCTCTTGCAGCAGGTCAGCCGCTTTTAAGGATTCCGCCACCATAATCCCGCTGGCAATAATGGTGACATTGCCTCCTTCACGCAGAACCTTGCCTTTCCCAGCTTCAAAGACCTCATTTTCAGGATACAGCTTTACTGCATTTTTGCGGATCGTTCGGATGTAATGAATCCCGTGCTCTTTTTCAATCTTGCGAAGCAAGTAACGCAGCATGGTGGAATCGCTCACTTCATATACATGAGCGCCGGGAATCAGACGAACAAGGCCGAGATCTTCGAATGCCATATGTGTACCGCCGTTATGCTCAGCTGTTACTCCGGCATCAGACCCTAATATTTTTATATTCGTTTTCGCATAACCGCCTGAAATGAAAAGCTGGTCAAAGGTGCGGCGGGTAGCGAACTGGCCGAATGTATGGACATAAGGGATTCTTCCTGTAAGCGACAGGCCGGCTGCAACCCCCATCATATTCGCTTCCATAATCCCGGTATTGATGATTTGCTCCGGAATCTCTTTGATAATTTTATTCGTGGAGATCGCGCTCATTAAATCAGCTTCCAAACCGATGACATTGGGATTTGCCTTCGCCAGCTCCAATAACGTATTGGCATACATTTGACGCATTTCCACATTCTCTAATTCATAGTTTTTGGCACTTGCGTTCATCATGACTCCACAGCCTTTCCAAGTTTAGTTTCCAATTCCGCAATTGCACTTAAAATAGCGGCTTCATCTGCTTCACTGGGACGAATATGATGGTTATCGGCCTTTTCTTCCAAATAAGGAACGCCTTGCCCTTTGACCGTATCTAAAATGATCGCAATCGGCTTATCTTTTTGCGCTTTTCCTTTTTCAATGGCTTCATAGATTTCCTGTAATGAACTGCCGTCTACCTTCATCGTGTAAAAACCAAAGGCATTAAACTTCTCCGCAAAATCCAGCGGATCAATAATATCCTTCGTCAAACCGTCCAACTGCTTTTTATTGTCATCCACGAAAACAAAGAGGCGATTCAGCTTATGATGTGCCGCGAATTGGAAGGCCTCCCAGCACTGCCCTTCGTTCAATTCACCATCACCCACAATACAATAGGTGTAATTGTCCTTATTTGATAGTTTATGAGAAAGAGCTACCCCAACAGCCGCCGAAATTCCTTGACCTAACGATCCTGTTGTCATATCAACGCCAGGTGTTAAATTTTTGTCGGGATGCGAAGGGAGCTTCGTGCCATTCTGATTTAACGTATACAGAACTTCTTCGGGAAAGTAGCCTTTAGCCGCCAAAGTGGCATACAGCCCCGGCCCGCCATGGCCTTTGGATAAAATGAAGTAATCGCGTTCCTCCCATTTCGGGTTTTGCGGATCGACTTTCATCACTCCACCATACAATACGGCCAAAACCTCAACGATGGACAAGCTGCCGCCGTAGTGGCCAAAACCAAGGTGATGCAGCTCTTTTAACGTTTTTAAACGAACCTCATCACGAAACAATTCCAATTTTTGCAAATCCAAACTCATTATAATTTCCTCCCTTTTGTATACCCGCAATACTGTCAACAAAACTGGAAGTACTTCCTGAAGCAATCATATATTAAATCGTTTTCAACATGATAAGTGATTGGGAACAAACGATGTTCAGAATAGAATAACAAAGTTGTGCTAAAGCTAGTTTTGGACAAAATCCTGTTCCTGGAATCGGCATTTTCCGGACGGTTCAAAAGTTTTCTGCAAAAAGTGATATAATCCGTCTGCTTTATATGAATATTCCGTTATAACATCCGCATGTTTTTTAACAAAATCAGAGGCGTTTTTCATGGCAACAGAGTAGGAGGCCAACTTAAACATAGGAAGATCATTTTCCCCATCCCCTACTGCCATGATGCTGTCTTTAGGCAATCCGAACTTGGCGAGCAAATGCTCAATGCCGGTTGCTTTTGAGACATTAGCCACCGCTACTTCTACGCTATGCTCAGAGGAGGAAGTGCTGGTAAATGCTATTTGTTTCTTTAAATTGTCCAGCTCCATTTTCCATTCTTTAATAAGGTCCACATTTTTGCTGAAAAAATATACTTTCAAAATATGATGTGCATGCAAGCGATCTAACCAATTCAACCCCTCGTTTACGGACATTTTCCTGGACAGCCATTCATTTTCTTCGACTGTAACCGGTTTAGGGTCTGTTATACGCTCGCATATATAAGTTTTGTCTTGCTTCAAAGCGAAGCTCGGTCCTTCATTCGGATGAACTTCATAATAAATGCCCTTATTCCTTGCCTTTTCGACTAGTTCCGACACAAGCCCAGGAAGAAGCGTATGTTCAACAATCTGTTCCTGACCAACGAAAACGGACATCCCATTGGCAGTAACCAAACCATCTACTTCTAAATCATGGGGCCATACGTCTCTGACTTCTTTCAACGTCCTTCCCGTTGCAATAAAAATAAATTTTCCACTTGCTCTCAGTTCCATAAAATATTTTTTTAGTCTATCGCTTACGCGGCTATGCTCATCCAGCAAAGTGCCGTCCATATCTAATACAATAATCTGATAAGGCATTTTCTCACCTTTCTAATTCAAATTAATGCTGCACTTAAAATTCAAGGGGCTGCTTCAGCGTTAACTGAAACACCCCCCTGGTGGGCTTAATCATTAAGCTTCATCGGCCAGCGAATCATGGTTCGCCTTGTTTTTCTTAAAGAAACCGAATACGACGGCCAATAGTACCAATCCAACAACCATTACAGTAACACCCGTAGCTCCAAACGATTTGGCGATATTTCCAAGCAGAATTCCGGAAGCCGCAAAGTCGGCATCAGAGAACGTTGTACTTGCAAAACCGAGGTTACCGAGAACCGGCATTAAGAATACTGGCAGGAAGGTAATCAACAATCCATTTACAAAGGATCCCAGGGTAGCGCCGCGAACACCGCCTGTTGCATTACCGAATACCCCAGCGGTCGCCCCCGTAAAGAAATGGGGAACTACGCCCGGCAGGATGATCACGGATCCTGTAGCGGCAAGAATCACCATTCCCACAATCCCGCCAAGGAAGCTGCTAAAGAATCCAATTAACACCGCATTTGGCGCATATGGAAAAACAACCGGACAATCGAGCGCAGGCTTTGAGTTTGGAACAAGCTTTGTAGAGATCCCTTTGAAAGCGGGTACAATTTCAGCTAATACAAGCCGAACCCCGGAAAGAATGACGAACACCCCTGCTGCAAAGGTAACACCCTGAATCACGGAGAAAACAAGGTAATGCGTACCGCCGCTGAGTTCTGTCTCAACATAGGATGGACCGGCAAAGAAAGCAATGATGATATAAAGAACTACCATCGTTAACGAGATGGTCACAGAACTATCACGCAAAAATCCCAACCCTTTAGGAAAGTTAATCTCCTCTGTTGAACGGGAGCCTTTCCCGACAAGCTTCCCTACAAGCCCGGAAGCAACATAACCCAAGCTGGAAAAGTGCCCGAACCCTACGCTGTCGTTACCCGTGATTTTCCGCATAAATGGTTGGCAAATGGCCGGAAAGACCGCCATGATCAGACCTAAAGCAAGGGAACCGACAATAATCAGCGGGACTCCTTTAAGACCTGAGACAACTAGAATAACAGCAAGCATACAAGCCATATATAGGGTATGATGACCTGTTAGGAATATATATTTTAGCTTCGTAAAGCGCGCAATCAAGATATTCGCGATCATGCCAAAAAACATAATAAAGGCGGTGACACTGCCAAATTCATTTAGAGCCATGGCCACAATGGCCTCGTTATTCGGAACAACGCCTGTTACGTGAAAGGCGCTTTGGAACATTTTCCCGAATGGATCCAGCGACTTAACAATGATTCCAGCCCCTGCGGAAATGACCAGAAAGCCCAGGAACGTCTTGGTTGTTCCTTTCACGATCTCGCTTGCCGGTTTTTTCTGAATAATCAGCCCCACCAGAGAAATTAACGCAACCAAGACGGCTGGCTGGCTCAAAATATCCATCATTAATTTGAGTATTCTTTCGCCCATAGTATATATCCCCTTTTATTTTCCTTAGAATAGAGCTTTCTTCTGTGATTAAAGCAATCCCTTTTCCTGGAATACTTCCTTAAGCTTCGCGCGAAGACCGTCCATATCTATGATGCTATCAATAACAATAACCTCCCCTAAATGCCCCATTCCTGTGGCAATATCCTTTGCGGCGATAAAAAGATCCGCTGAATCCGGAGTTGCCGAGCTAAGATCGGAATGGTCTACTTCAATACCGCTTAAACCAAACTCCGACAGGATTTGTTGAACATTCATCTCCAACATGAAGCTGCTTCCTAGACCTGTACCGCAGATTGCCAATATTTTCATGATAATTCCTCCAATTTTAATTTTGACAGCTTATGAAGACCATTGCGTATTACACCGTGGCAGAATATAGCTTAAATAAGTCAAGAATTTTTTCGATGGACTCTTCGTCTTTTAAAAGCTCGATGTTCTTGGTATCGCTAAGAAGTTTGGTTAATTGAGTTAGCGCCTTAAGATGTGTCTTATTATCATTGGCCGCAACGCAGAATAATAGCCGGACGGGGTACTTTTCGTCATTTAAAAAATATACCGGCTTATTTAGCTTTAAAAAGCTCATCCCTACTTGATTCACTCCCATTTTAGGACGTGCATGCGGGATAGCGACTTCATTGCCAATGACTACATACGGGCCTAAGGTCTTAATATTTGAAATCATTGCATCAATATAGGAAGGCTCAATCGCTCCTTTTTCCAGCAACGGCTTTGCCGCTGCTTTTATGGCCTCTTCCCAATCGAGGAGTTGTTCCATAACTTGAATCGTTTCTTCTTTTAATAAATCGCTTAGCACAGGTTGGTTCCTCCTCTGTATATCTATTTTTTTATGAAAAGTCAGTTGACTTAAAGCATCCGTTAATCCTTTCTCATCATAAATATTTGCATAACGCTCAATCGTCTGGATCAGCTCTTTTAGGGATATGTCATGGTACTGGGTACCAAAAAGCTGCTGATACACTTCATTAACTAATCTGTTTTTTTCATTTGGCGTCATGATTGGTTTTACATAAAAGCATGGAAGCGTTGACTCAAGTTCTACCGTCGAAAAGATAAGATCATATTGAGCGATATTCTCGTTTTGGTATCCCTGTAAAGACAGTGTTTGTTCTACGGTGATTTCCGAGAAAAGCGACTCGATCAGGTGTTTCACCATCAGAGAAGAGCTTACTCCGCTTGGACAAACGACAATCGCTCTTTTCTTTTTCGGCATGGCTTGCTGCGGTTGAGCCAACAGTGCGCCAAAATGCATCGTAATAAAGCCGATTTCTTCCTCCGGAATATTGATGCTTAGCAGTGATCCAATGGGCTGAAGCAGCTCTTTTACAATGGTATACAGCTCATTGTGTTCACTTTTAATTTGATCGAGAAGCGGATTATTGATAGGAATCCGATATTTCATTCGAAAATAAGCCGGCTTCAAATGCTGATATAAGGTGTGAATGACTTCGTCTTTTTTTTCGAAAACAATGGCCGCTTTATATTCAAAATCAACTACGAGCTGTTCGCATAAGTTAAAGAGCAGGTCCCGGCTCCCGTCTTGAACAGAGCGGCTTCCTAAAGACAAACCTAACAATTGGGTGGTGAAATAGCAGAGCTCATTTTCATCTTCCTCAAAACCCAGATGATGAAATAATGCTTTTGCCACTGACCACATCTGATCTTTTCTTAATAGCTCGATTTCATCACTATGAAACCGCACGAATTTTCTTTCCCGATGGCGGTAAGCATAGACAATGAGAAAATAGGCAAATTGATTAACACGTTCCTCTACAAAATAGAGATGAAAGTGCTTCTCCACTTGCACAAGAGCACTGTGAATAGAATCTAACGGGATTGGTTCTTTTCGATCACGCACGAGATAGTTGATTAATTTTCCGAAATAGGGAATTTGCATCAGCTGTGCTAAATGGTGCTGGACAAGTGTCCTCTTATCCGACTCTGTACCCCGAAGATGATAACCTCCCTGCCTGGAATACCGAATTTCGACCAAGAAAGGCTGATTCATTTCATTTGCCTTTTTCACATCGGAAATCACTGTGTTCTTACTTACCTGCAGAAGCTGTGTTAAATGAACCGATGAAATGTGCTCTTGCCGTATAAAGAGGTACAGGTAAATGAAAATCAAACGTTCCTCTTCCGTTAAAAATAAATCTTGTTTTTGGTTCTCCGATTGTTGTTTCCGATAAAAGTCCACCACCTCTTCCGGCACCTTGATGTAATTCATTCCTTTGTACGGAATAGCAGGAAGTGCTCTCTCTTTCAACCAATAATTGATTTTATCCAAATCATAGGCAATTTGCCTTTTGGTTAATTGAGAGTGCTCCATGAGCTGATTCATGGTTGTATTCTTTACTTTTAAAAGGTGCTTCAGCAGAAATGCAGGTCGCTTATCAATCATCATTGAAAACACCTCCTGAAATAATCATATAATAAACCGTTTTCATTTTGGTGAGTCATTGAGAACAAACGATGGTGAGGAGTGATGAACAAAATTGGGCTGAAGTTCGGTTTGGGTAAAACCCTGTATGTGTGCAGAGGGAGTATAATAAGGACATAACGAAAAACGGTGAAGGTGATCTGGTTGTGAAGGATATGGAGAGACTACGACTGGTTGCTTTTGCGGTAAATCGGGACTTAGGCTGTCGGAAGCCCAAATCCCGCTATTACTTGCCCTCTCCTCTCTTCTCCCTAAATACCGTTATCAATATTTCGTCCAATAATCTATATTACCGCTCGAGGCGCTGAATTTTGAACGTTGAGGCTGATCCCGTTCCCACGCCTCCAGAATAACTATCGTATCCAATCTGGGATTGTCCGGCCAAAAGATATATCGCTGCTCTACCAACCCACGCAATCCGGCAAATATATCCTGCTTGTTCCTGCCGGTCTTAATCTCCAACTCATCGATCGTAGGCATCCGTTTCCGCTGCGTAGAATAGCTGTATAGGATACGAAGCAATTTCCGTTCAAGGTCTGGAAGCAATTTAAACACTCCTTTTGATTAAGAACATATGTTTGTATTATATACGAATATTCGTTCTGTATTCAATCTGAAAAAACTGTAATTCTCCCTAAAAGTATCTTATCCGAAAAGAAATTCACGCCTAAAATTATCCTATTTCTACATTTTTTTGTTGACAGTGGAAGTCATAGATTGCATAATAAGTTCAAATTACAATATTTTACATAAGCAAAATTTTTAATTTCTCAAAATTGATATTTTTGTCAGAAAGGAGGGAAATGGCGACGGTTAAGAGGCTTTTGGTGATTGCGGCGTGTCTGCTCTGCCTGATAGGCTTCATCGCGTTTCGTTTTTATTCGGACGACACTCCCGCAGAATGGCCGGTTGACGCCGATGAAGCAGCTTCCGCCGCCGATATTTCGCTGCTAGACGCATATAAGCTGGCATTGCCCGATGCCAAGAAATGGCGTCCGGAGGCGCAACTGTTTTTGATCACCAGCGTGGATGACGATGAAAAAGAACTCGCCGGAACTGCGGGAAAACGCAAAAAGTGGAATCTGTTATTTGCCAATGTGTCCGCAGAGGAGACGCTCCATGTTGCTATCGAAAACGGTGCGGTCATAAGCACGGCGGAGAACAAGGAAAAAACGCTGGAAAATACTTTGATCCGGCCGGACAAC
This sequence comes from Paenibacillus lacisediminis, assembly GCF_046567315.2. Taxonomy (NCBI): domain Bacteria; kingdom Bacillati; phylum Bacillota; class Bacilli; order Caryophanales; family Paenibacillaceae; genus Paenibacillus; species Paenibacillus lacisediminis. The sequence goes on from NZ_JBKIAX020000004.1 coordinate 156,501, forward strand.
ATGAAAGTCGACTCTACCGATCTTATAGAAACGGCGATCCGTGACTTTACGCTAAAGCCTGGCGTCGATTGGGCGAACGGCTACCATTTTTCCTTGATGAACAACGGTGAAAGAACGGCATTGATCATTACGGGCCTTACCGGGGACGGCCGGTTTACACAGGTTTATTATGATTCCCGAACCGGGACTTATATCGGTTCCAAGGTAAAAACGCAATAAAGCAGCTTTAATCTTATTAAAAAGGATGTGTGTTTATGGTTGAAAAATGGCTTTCAAAAAAAGGATTGGCCCTTGTCCTGGCCGCTTTAATCACGGTGGCGTCGGCTGGAATATTCCACCCTGCACAGGCTTCAGCGGACCCGATCGTGTCCGGGCAGGTGTACAAGCTGATTAACGTAAACAGCGGCAAAGCTTTGGATGTGGAAGGATCGGGCACCAGCAATTATACGAATGTCAATATTTACACCGACAACGGCACTGGCGCGCAGAGATGGCGCATTATCGCCAATTCGGACGGTACGTACAAATTGATCAATACCAACAGCAACAAGGCTCTTGACGTGTACGCCGCTGGAACCGACGATTATACGAATGTCGATATTTATGACGATAATGGCACTGCCGCGCAAAAATGGAATATCATAGCGAACGGCGACGGCAGCTACAAATTAATCAATCCCAACAGCAACAAGGCTTTGGACGTGTACGCCTCCGGGACGGCCGATTATACGAACGTCGATATATATACCGATAACGGGACCGGCGCGCAAAAATGGAATATTATCCGGGTCGATGACAATTCCGGCAATCCGGGCAACCCCGGCGGACAGATATACACCTATCAGGACTTTACGGCCTATACTTCGCCTGTCGGCGGCCTGACGGCTTCGGGGATATCCCCTATTCCGTATACGAGCGCCGCAGTTCATCCATCCGACCGGTACAATCCATATTCCGCGCCCGTGTTTCCGTTTGGTTCCATCATTACTACGACCCAACCGCTTTATCTTCCCGGCTACGGCGCCAAAAGCACCTTTGTCGTGCATGATAAAGGCGATTTGGCTTTTCAAAAATCCGAATATTGGGTAGATATCTTCTTCGATTTTGAAAATAACCCTAATGCGGTGCCAAACGCCATCAACTTCGGCAATCAAAAAGTCAGCTACACGGTGAGCCGGTAAGCAAGGACCGGCCTTGATTCAACATCAAAAATAACGGGACAAAAGGCTAACCATTTACCGGAGCCTGCGTCCCGTTTTTTTATTTCTCTTGCCGCTGCGTTGAATCAATTTTCCTTACTCCTCCCCCAATAGTTCACCAACGGAAATATCCAGCGCCTTGGCAATGGCAACGACTTCGTAATCTTGAACAAGCCGATACTGCCCTTCCAAACGTGAAAGACTGGTCGGACTGATGTCGAGACCAACGGTCTGCAGCTTGGCTAAAAAATCCTTTTGTTTGATTCCCTTCTCCTTGCGAATAGCAACAACCTTGGTGCCAATGATATTTTTGTCACCAGGCGGTTCTTTTCGATGCTTCATTAATATGCACCTCACAATTTAACAAAATTGTATGTGACATTATTGTTGTTTTAATGCGAATATCGAATTAAAATAAAATAAAGCGATTTCCGCATTAAAAGTAAGAGGCATGCTTTTATTTGGGAAAAACTGAATCCTGCTCAATAAAAAGATTGGAGGGATGTACGCTGGTCAATTTACATAACAAGTTTGAGGAGGAAAAGAGAAAATTAAACGAACTTGGCCGCAGATCCCTTGAACAGGAGATCCCTTTGTTCAAGAATAGGGCGGTTCAGGCTCAAAGCCGGAAGGTAGACAAGTTGATTATCCTGCTACAACAGAAAATGGAGGGTTGTAAACAACGGTTACGCTAGAACAAGTGCATGGAGGAGGAGAAAAACAATGGAATTTCCATTATGGTTTCAAGAAGCGATTCAGGAAAGGTTGAACCACATTACAGCGCGTATCAATCGTCATCCCGAATTGCGTAAACTTCGTGCCGAAGAACGCTCGGCTTTTGAGGCGATGTTTTCCGGTACGGATCAAACGAAGTCGCCGGAGTATATGGACTGGGAGGACAAGCATCACTTCAGGTGCGGTTTAGAAAATGAACGTTTGTACATGCAAGGGATGATGGACAGTGTACAACTTGCAATTGCGCTGTTTGATGATCCGATTTTCGGTTTCCAAAAGTCAAACACAGCGCCAAACCCGGCAAAACCGGATACAGAAATTAAACTGTAGGGTATTGTGTTGCTATTTGTACACGACAGGAGTCAAGTATGCAGAAACAGCCGGTTTGAGAACGTAAGAGGTGACCGATTTGTCGGATCCAGATATAAGTTACTTGGCAAAAAGGGGTGTAAAATTCCACGAAATGCAAAAGTGCAGGCGATTTTTGTCGAAACTCCTCAATATGGGCTGTTCAAATGCAAAAGTGTAGTTCATTTCCGCCAAAAAGTCACTTTTTTATCGCATAGCTCCAAAACAGATGCACTTTTGCATCTCAGCCGCTCAATAATAGGGATTTACGAAAAATCAACTGCACTTTTGCACTTGGTTACCTCGTCCCCTTCACTTGAAGGTTTTCCCCCATTACAAGTTGAATATTAATTTCGAAAGAGTAAGGATAGATTGACGGAGGGGAACATGGGACAAAGAGCAAATCTGATTATAGTCAGAAATAATTATTACGAGTTGTATTATAGCCACTGGTGCGCAAGCACTCTGCCTCAAGATTTGTTTTGGGGAGAGCAGCATGCCGTCAAATTCATTGAAATGCAAAAGCAGGTGGATGAATCCGGATGGTTGGATGACGTTTGGGCCGAGGGTGGAGCTATTGTCGACTTAGATAAAAAGAAGCTGGTATTTTATGGCGGCGAGGATATACTTTACCATGTTCCACTCAGGAATCTCGACTTAAAACTGATGAGAACTATTTGGTCCGGTCGGGAAATCGCATGGGCTTACGAAGGCATTTTAGATTTGGCCAACTACGTTGGTTATCCGAAGGAAAAAATATTGACGTACGGTGAAGACGATTTAAAAGATGCAAGTTTAGAACCTCCCGAAGAGAAGGATTGGGTAGACACAATAGCGAGTGTCATGTTCCCTCAAAACGAACTACTATTGTTCCCATTAAGCGGAGGTGTCCTCGGGGCTGCGCATCTCCAGCACCCAGGCTCCCCGATATTCGCGGGCCGCCAGCCAGGCGGCCAACGCTTCGATCGGGACGGTGCCGGCCCCGCCATTCCCAAAGGGCGCGCCTTATCCGTCTACCAGTCTACTTGATGCCGGAATGAATAAAGCTGTCGATAAACTGACGCTGGAACGCCAGAAAAATGATCAGGAGCGGCACGATCACCAGCAGCGTCGCCGCGCTGACCTCCGTCCACTGCACGCCAACTTCGAACGATTGGGCGAAAATGGACAGCCCGACCGTCAGCGGCCGGTTTTCCACGGAATTGGTCACGATCAGCGGCCACAGAAAATTGTTCCACTGATAGCTGATGGACACCAGCGCAAACGCCACATAGGTTGGCCTGGATAAGGGAAAATACACCTTCCACAGCACCTGCCAACGGTTTGCCCCCTCCACAAGCGCCGCTTCGTCAAGCTCGTAAGGGAGCGTCTTGAACACCTGCCGCAACAGGAAGATGCCAAAGGAGGAGGCCAGATAAGGAAGCATAATCCCAAGCTTCGTGTCGAGCAGCGAGAATTGCTTCAAAATGTTATAGTTGGGAAAAATCAGCACGTCCGCGGGAATCATGATCTGCGCCAGGAACAACAGGAACACGAGACTGCTCCCGACAAACGGAACGCGGGCAAACGCGAAGGCCGCCATGGTTGCGGTCAGCATCTGTACCGCAAATACGCAAAACACAATGAGCAGCGTGTTCAGGTAATACACCGCAAAGGGGGCGGCAGACCAAACCGTTGCGAAGTTGTCCAAGGTAAAATCCGCCGACCAAAAGCCGGCCAGCGCTGCCTGCCGCGGGCGAAACGCCGTCACCGTCATCCAGACGAGCGGCACCAGCCAGATGGCGGCCAAGAGCAGCATGAGAACATTGCCGATTTTCGGTGCAAGTTTCTGCAGCATGAAATACGCCTTTCTTCCCGGACGGCCATCCGGGATCAGTTGTAGTGAATTCGTTTATCGAGCCCGAAGAACTGCACCGCCGCAAACACCAGCATCAGCCCGATCATAATGACGGTCAGCGCGGAAGCAAGCCCCTGGTCCCAAAAGCTGAACGCCGTCTCATAAATGTAATACAGCAGCAAATTGCTGGAATTGTTGGGGCCCCCGCGGGTCATGATCATCAGATGATCGACGAGCTTAAACGCATTCGTCAAGGCGATAATGCTGACGAACAGCGTCGTTGGCATCAGCAGCGGGAACGTGATTTTGCGGAACACCGTAAAGGCCCCGACCCCATCCATCTGAGCGGCCTCGTAAAGGTCGCGCGGGATATTTTGCAGACCGGCCAGATAAAAAATCATCAGGAACCCCGATTCCTTCCAGATAATCATGATAATCATCGCCCACATCACCAGCCCCGGCGTGCCCAGCCAGTTTAGTTCGGGCCGCCCCGTCCAGGACAACAGCCTGCTCACCAGGCCGTATTCCGGCGTGTAAATAAACAGCCAGATGTTCGCTGCCGCAATCATCGGAATCAGCGTCGGGTAAAAAAAGCCCGTCCGCATCAGCGCTTTTCCCCGGATCGCCTTGTTGGCAAAAACCGCCATCAGCAGGGCAAGGGCGATTCCCGCCGGAACCGTCCCCACCGCAAACAGGGTATTGTTGCGCATCACCTTCCAGAACACCTCGTCCTCCGCCAGCCGGCGGAAGTTGTCCAGCCCCGCGAAAATCGGCTCCGGCGTAGCCAGGTCGGCCTGAAAAAAGCTCAGGCGTAGGGTCAGAAAGATCGGGTAAAATGTGAACAGCGCCAGGATCGCCAGCGACGGCAGCAGCAGCAGCCAGGCGAATCCGTTGTTTCCAAGTCTGATTCCTTTCATGGCTATTTGTTAAAGGACGCCAGCGCCTGGTCCGCCTCCGCCTGCGCTTTCTTCAACGCGTCGGCCGGGGTCAAATCGCCCGTCAAAGCGGCCTGCACGGAATCGTTCAAAATTTTCATCACCTTGCCGTTGTTATGCGTGGACAACTCGGCCGCCGCGTATTCCAACTGATCGCGGGCCACAACCGCCGCCGGGAACTCGGCCGCGTACTTCTTCATCCGCTCCGTTTCGTATGCGGACTTGCGCACGGCCACATAACCGGTGTCGATGCTCCACTGGGCGGCGCGCTCGGGTTCGGTCATAAACTTGACGAATTCCCAGGCCGCCTGCTGCTTCTCGGGCGCGATATCCTTGAAAATATAAAAGTTGCCGCCGCCCGTCGGGCTACCGTACTGCTTCTTCGCAGGCAGGAAGCTGACGCCGAAATCAAAGGTGGCGTTCTTTTTTACGTTCGACAGGTTGCCGGTCGTGTGATACATCATCGCCGTTTTGCCTTCCAGAAAATCGGACGGCACGGTGCTCCAGTCGGTGACACCCTCCGGCATCGCCTTGTGCTTCGCGGCCAGGTCCACCCAATACTGCAGCCCTTCCACGTTCTCCGGCGTATTGAACATGACCTTCTTGCCGTCCGGGGTCATCAGATTGTCGCCGTTTTGCAGGGCAAAGGTCTGCATCATCCAGTAGGCGAAGCCCGTGACCGGGATTTCCAGGCCGTAGCGCCCGTCATTTTTCAGCTTAACCGCGTATTCCTGCATTTGCTCCCAGGTTTCCGGCCCTTTTTCCGGATCGAGTCCCGCTTCCTTGAACATCTCCTTGTTATAGTAAAGCACGATGGTGCTGCGCTGAAACGGAATGCTGTAAGTATGGCCTTCCGTTTGCGAGTTGGCCATAAACGCCGGATAGAAATCCGCCAGATAGTCGCCCTCTTCCTTTGCGATAAAATCGTCCAGCGGAATAACCGCGTTCATATCCAGCAGGCTGAACAGCTCGGTCGACTGCAGCACCGCCACATCCGGCGGCTGCTTGGCCTGAACGCCGGCCTGCGTCTTCACCGCAGTGTCGGCATAGCTGCCGGTGTACACCGGGGTCACGTCGATATCGGGATGCTCCGCTTCAAAGTCCGCCGCCATCGCCTCAATCGTCGCGGTCAGCGGCCCGCCGACCGCGATCGGATAATAGAACGTAAGCTCGTTTTTTTTGCCTGCGGACGCATTCGCCGTTCCCACCCCGTTCGTGGCCGCATTCGCCCCGGAGACGGCCCCGCCGTTGCCGCCGCTGCCGTTGCCGCCTCCGCATCCCGCCAAAAGCGACAATCCCAGCGCAACCGCCAGCACTTTCGTACTCCATTTTTGCATCACGTCAATCTCCTCCATAATTCATATATTGGTGCGGAAGAATCGCCTTTTTTAGAGGTTGTTCAATCGGTGCTGAAAAGCCGACTTTTTGAACTCGCACTTTTAGGAACCGGCATCTTCTTCCACTGTAGCAAACTCGTTTATAACCATGATTAGCACCGGGTAAAACAGCCGTTAAATTCGGGCCGGCGGATTCAAGTTCGCTCGGCCTGCCCCAGCAGTTCGTCCAGCGTGGTCCAAACATAATCCGGCATGACCGGAAACTGTTCCAGATCCCCGAGCGAGGCGACCCCGGTCAGCACAAGCGCTGTCCGCATGCCGTGGCTGGCCCCGAACACGATGTCAGTGTCCAGCCGGTCCCCGACCATGAGACAGCGGTCGCCGCTCGTACCGCTCCATTCCAACACCTTGGCCGCGAAATAGGCGGATGGCTTGCCGATGACCTCGCCCACCGCCCCCATGCTCGCGGCTTCGATCGCCTTGACCATGGACCAGGTGTCGGGAATTAAATCCCCGGCCACCGGGCAGTTGGGATCCGGATTGGCGGCGATCAAGCGCGCGCCGTTTCGCACCGCCTTCATCGCGCGGTGCAGCTTGCCGTAGTCGAACTCCCGGTCCATGCCGACCAGCACATGCGTCGCCTGTACCGGATCGTCCGTCATTTCTACTCCGACTGCTGCGAGTTCATCGCACAGCGCCTGCTCCCCGGCAACGAGCACCCGCACGGCCCCACGCGATTCCAGAAAGTAAGCGGCGGACATAAACCCCGCCGTCACGATTTCTTCCTCATGCGCGGCAAGGCCAAGCTGCAGCAGCCGGTCCCGGCATTCCCTGCGGGTGCGGATGGTCGTATTGCTCAAAAACCTCACTTGTTTGTCCAAGCTTCTTAAATGGCACAGCGTTTCCTGCACGCCGGGCAGCAGGATATCACCCAGAAAGATGGTGCCGTCCAAATCGAAAAAGTACGTTTCAAATGACAGCGTGTCCGGCAATGAATGAACTGCCTCCTTTGGTGCGGACAACACAAAAAAGCCCGTTATGCGGCGCACGGAAGCAGGTTTGGCAAACAGGCCATTCCTTCCGGTACCGCATAAGGGCTTTCTCCTCGTCTCCGACCCTTAAATGATGAAATTTATGAAAAAAACAAACTTCTTACCTTAAGATAAACCTTCCGTGCTATCCCGGTATTAACGTTATGTTAACGGTTTGCAAAAGAGTGCGCAGGATTCACGCCCGTCCCATAACCTTATTCCAGAAACCCGGCCGCTTCGAGGAAACGGTCCAGTATGACCGCCGACTGCGCGCGCGACGACGGGCTTGCTGACGCCAGCCTGTTCCCGGATATGCCGTTAAACAAGCCCGCCTCAAGGACTAGACTCCATTCCGCTTGTCCCCATTTCACCTCGGAGGCGTCGCGGAACCGCTCAAGCGCGCCGGAGCCTCCCGCTGCCGCAGCCTCACCGCCAAAACCGGCCAGCTTCATGGCCCTGGCCATCATAGCCGCCTGTTCGCCGCGGGTTACGGGAGCGCCCGGGCGGAAGGTTCCATCGGCATAGCCGCTCACAAGCCCGGCCGCAGAAGCGGCCCGTACATACGGAGCGAACCAATCGTCCGCGCCGACATCGGACAGCGCCGGGGTCGCCGCGCCCTGCTCCGCCGCGGCCGTGCTTGCGCTGTCGCTTAGCCCCAACGCGCGCACCAGCATCGCCGCAAATTCCGCCCGGGTCACGGCGCGGTCGGGTTCGAACGCTCCGCCGCCGGTGCCGCTCAAGAGCAGCCGGCTCGCCAGCTTCTCGGCCGCGGCTTCGGCCCAGTGGCCGTTCATGTCGGCGAAGTCCTTATTCATGGCAACGGCCGTATAAATCCCGTTGCCGCCATGGGTCAGGACGACTTCCGAGGCGTCCGCCGCATACCCGCCCGGCGTGAAGGCCAGCGCCTTCCGTGTCGTGTCGAACCGTGCGCCGGCGATTTCCATGCCGTTTCCGTTCCCTTTGAGGCCGATATACTTGATGCTGCCAAGGAGCGCGAACGGTACGGCGGACTTGGACGAACTATCCGCCGCCTGCAGGCCGAACTCCACTACAGGCCCGGCCAACGTTCCGCCCGCATGATCGGCGGCGTTCCGTACGGCTTCCGCCTCAGGGCCGTCCAGCCCGCGAACAGTGACGATCAGCTCCAGCGCATCCGCGTTAACGCCGAGCGCCCTGGCCGCCTGTGTGGTATCGAGCTGCCGCAGCGGCAGTCTGTAGCCCGCGTTGAGGTCGGTGTTTACCACCGTCAGCTCCGCTCCACTCGTTCCGGCCGCTTCGGCCAGCACGGACAACGGCAACGTCAGACGCTCGCCCGTAAACTTGACCCCGACCCGCCGGCCGTCCCGGAACGCCTGCTCCAGCTCCGCGGCCGAAACCGTGCCGCCGACGGCATCCACTACGCCTGTCTGCTCAGCTTGGCCTGGCTGCGAAACGCCGCCGGTTCCGGACGCTCCGCTGTTTCCGCTGTTCGTTCCGCCGTTGCCGTTGCCAGGCGAACCGCCGCTGCTGCTGCCACCATTCCCACTGCCCCCGCCGTTGTTGCCATTGTTGCCGCCACCTCCGTTGTTTCCTCCGCTGTTGTTGCCTCCTCCGTTATTGCCTCCTCCGTTGCTGCCTCCGCCGTTATCGCCGCCTCCCGGCGATTCTCCGCCGTTGTCTCCACCGCCGTTAACGGCGATTTCCACGGGCTCGGAGTACAGGTCGTAGGTGCCTTCGCCGTCGATCGCAGCGGAATAGCGCAGCAGCGCGTAGGCTTTACCGGCTCCGATCGCCTTTACCGTCGCTCCGTCCGCCTGTACCGCGTCAGCTCCGGCAATCAGCACGACTTCAGGCTCGACCTCCGTCTTGTCGCCTTTGTACGTCTCCACCCGGGCGCTTAAAGTCCGGCTCTCCCCCTTGTCCAAGGTGATGGCCGGCTCCCGGGCGGCAAGCGAAGCGGCCCAATCGGAAGCGTAATACGTATAATCTGTCGTAATGCCAAACGCGCCCATTTTAAAATACTTGACGATATCCTCACGCTGATTTAGCGTCCACGGGGAAATCAGGAGCCCGCGGTGCTTGGCCGCTTCCATAAATTTCGGACCCAGCCCGTTATAATCGGTATTATAAGTCCAGTTCTGCTTGGATAACGCTTTGAGCGTGTCGCGCAGCGAACCCTCCACATTGTTTTCGCTGGCGATATAGCCGGTCAGCAGGCCCGCGTTCATTTCCGGCATCAAAACCGCCAACCGGTCCAACTGCGCCGGATAAAAGGACATGACATTGACGATATCCTCGGCGTTATGTTTTTTCACGGTGCTGACAAAAGCCTCCACCGCCGCCGGCGTCTCGGTTTTGATCTCGGCGTACACCATCCGCCCTCTGGCGCGGGCCAGCTCCAGCTGTTCGTCCAGCGTCGGCATCCGGACCACCGGAAAACCCTGCGGAAAAGGCTTGTTGGCATTAAACGCCCTAAGCTCGGCCAGCGTATAGTTTTCCACCGGTCCATGGCCGTCCGTCGTCGTTTCCAGCACGGAAGAGTGCGAAATGATCAGGTAGCCGTCTTTGGTCAGGAACATATCGTTTTCAATGTAATCGGCTCCGGCGTCCAAAGCCAAAGTATTGCTTTCGATCGTGTTTTCCGGCGATACGGAAGGCATGCCGCGGTGTCCGATCATATAGACTTTCCGCACCAGTGTCGTATCCCGTCCGTACTGCTTCAACGCTTCATGCGCCTCGGCCGGCTCGGCGGCCACCAGCCCGTTGACCCCAGCCGTAATCATGCGATGCAGTTGCAAAGCGCCGCCGGTGGAGTCCGGCGCTTCTTTGCTCCAGACCATGATCGCCAGCTTCTGCAGGTAGGATACATTCTCGCGGGTCGCCGCGCTTTGCGGCAGCAGCGCGATCCGAGCCTGGCTCGCGGCCGTCTGCCTGCGGATGTCCAGCAGTTCCTCCCGGGAAGGATCGGCGGTGGCGGTGAAATCCAGAATGCCGCGGATCATCGGGTAAGCGGTGCGGGCTCTTTTTACCAGATCCGCCCGGTCCGAAACGATAAACACATCCTCCAGCCCGCGAGCGCGCAGCTCATGAACCAGCCGATCCACGGCCAGCTCTTCGGTGACATAAAAGGCGGGAATGACCTTATCGCCGGCCGCGGCAAGCGCCTCTTCCAGACTTGTTATTTGCTGGCCGCCGCCCGGCTCCATCACGCTCAGCTCCGCGTTCAGGTGAAAAATCGCCGTGGCGGGCAATTGGCTCCCCGTCAGCTTGTCCAGGTCGCCTTGACTCACAATATCTGTCACAATCGTCGGCGCCATAGCAATCCGGGTGTCCGGCTCCGCCACCTTAATGAACGGTTCGATCGCCGGAGCGGGCAGCGGCTGTTCCAGCAGCGTCACTCGGATGTTGTCGATTCTCATGTCGCTGCCGTCCGCCTGAAACCCGATGCCGCCTTTGTCGTAGGCGGTTGCCTTGAGCGAATCGATAATTATCAGCTCGTCCACCCATTCCTGGACCCGGTTCCCAAAGGCTTTCACCGTATAATGCAGTGCCCCCCCTTCCTGCATCGGCTCCGTGTAGGAGCCGCGCTCCATCACGTTCCACTGGTTCGACGCCGTGCGTTCCGCGAATTCAACGCCGTTGTATACGGACGGGTCTTTACGGACGGCCATCTGATAATAAGGATAGTCCCCGCCTTGAATCCGGAACATGATCGAATTCCAGCGCGCGCTGTTATTCGCGGCCGTATTCGTGATGTCCGCCTCGATCGTATAGTTGCCGAACAGCTTCAAATAATCCGGCAGCAGTACCCGGGACGGGTTGTCCGGAGAAGCGGACGCCTGCATCTCAAACGCTCCGCCGCGTACGCCCGCTTTGCCCTCGGATGCTCCCTGAAGGCGGGTCCAAGCCTCGGGAAACGCGCCGTCCGCCAGTCGATCGAAATTCTCTTCATACAGAACGTATTCTTTGTCGTCCGCGGCCTTGGCCACGACGATCAGGCTGAGCTCGGCGCTGTCTTTGCGGACCTTCACCTTGTATACGCCGGGATGCTCCGCCGTCAACTCCCCGCCATCTACACGGATCGCCCCGCCGCTTTCGGCGGACCATTCCACAACGTCACCGCTTAGCTCCGCAGTAGAATAATCACTGGATTCCGCCGTAAACCGGACTGACGCCAGCTTAACCGGAGTTCCGGCATCCGCCAGCAGGTAGCCGGTATCATGCGCCAGCTTCAGCACCTTCGCCCCGGTCAGCGACGGCGTCACCCGAACGGCCCGGCTCGCTTCCGCCTGATGGTACACCGCGGTTATGGTCGCCTCGCCTTCCTTCAACGGAACAGGCCGATTATCAACGATCTTGACCACGCTCTCGTCCGAAGAATATAACTTGAGCTCCTCCCCCGTTACAGGCCCCTCCAAGCCGTCGGAATAGTACACGGTCCCGGTCACCGTCAGCGGTCCGGCCAGCGCTTCCGCCGCAGCCGGCAGGTTCAGCTCAAGCCGGTCCGCCATGATGCGCGTAACCCTCAGGTTGTCGAAGGAGACCGTCATCTGGTCGGCCTGAAAACCCACTTTCCCCCGCTCCAGCAGGTCGCTCTCCAGCGTCCTGTCCATCAACAAGGTAAAATCCGCGTCGTCCTTAGCCTTGATGTATTCCTTGACGTTATTGCCGAACACCCGAACCTTCATCGTATAATCCTCGCCCAGCTCAAGCGGCCGCCATGTTCCGTTCGCCGGGACGGACCAGTTGTTGTCGGGCTTGCGGTAGGCGAATTCGTACGTGCCGTTCTGGCGTACGGCCATTTGATTATAGGGGGCTTTGCCGCTTGCGGAAACCCGGAACATCAAGGCCGCCCAGCGCGCCCCGTTCAGCACGCTTTCAATGCGGACATCGGCCTCCACCGTATAATTATCGCTTTGAACCGGCGCCGTAATCCGCGCCTGCAGCCCTGCCCCATTGCCGTCAAAACGCAGTCTGCCGTTCTGATACGTTTGATACACCGCGTCCGTTACGCTGTAAGTATCTCCGGTGACGGTAGCCGTCTCGTGAATCACCCGGAACGCCGGGCTGCCCGCATTGACATCGGATATCCATCCGGGCGGCACGACCCCTTCCTGCAAATCATCGAAATTTTCTTGAAACAGCACCGGATCAACGGTTCCGGACACCGGACTATCGTAGTCCAGGTTTACCACCCCGTAGCCCGAGGTATCGTTCCAAAAGCTCATCGTATTGTAGGCGCTCCAGTAACTTGACCGCTGTTTGGCCGTATCGGCGGCATCATAACGGTTGGTGACGCCCACCTCGAGGCCGAGCTGCCGGTTCAAGCGAGGATTCGTATTCAGCATATCCCACGGCACGGCAAGCTCCGCGGTCCATCCTTCCGGTGTGGCCTGGATGGCACGAAGCACCTGCTTCTCGTCTTTCCCCGCGTGATTGTTTAAGGCCGCGCCGAACCGGAACTCCGGCGTGCTTGAGCCCTCCGCGTACAAGAGCCCGATCTGCATATCGTTCTGAGCAAACGGCGACGACCGGTGCAGCGCCGGATCGAAGAACAGGTGCAGGCTGTCCTGATCGAACCAATACCCGGACGCTCCGCTAATCGGCGTGTCATCCTCAATCCGCACACCTATGTATAAATAAGTGTCGTCCCACAGCATGCCAAACCGGCTGTCGTCGCTTGCAGACGGATCGGTATGAGCCGCGAGCGGCTCGCTCACGTTCCAGAACGATTCGTCGAGCCTCCCGTCGATCACGGGAGCCGTCAGGGTCCGAGCGGCTCGTATCTCCGCCCTCCCCGGTTCCGCCGCCGCAACCTGCGCGGGCCTAAGTCCGACATCCGCGAGTCCGGCCAGGAGCGACAGAACGGCAATCATATTCAACAGCTTTGTTGCTTTGTACATTCGCGTATCCCTCCTTGTAATAGTGCGAGTTCAAACAGGTTGAAAGATGCGGAACGAACGTCCGTCGTCCAGCGAAAGCGGCGCGGCCCCAAGCTTTTTGGGCAGCACAAAAAACCCTTCTTTTCCGCTCCCGCGAGGCCATGAACCAATCCGGTCCAATTTGTCTTGCGGATAACGTAAAGAGGGTTTTCTCCTTGTCTCTACCCGATATTCAATTGCTTCGAAAAGCTTTAGGGGCCGCCTTCTGCCTGGCCGAACACGAGGTTCTCCAACATCTGACGTTACCTTCACTTTAACGCGGATTTATTAACGCTGTATCATTACCGGGTAAACGGATTGTCAATTCATCTCAGGTGACGTCGGAGTTCATCATGGAATTTTTTTAGCAGGTAATACTGACAGTAGCTGTCAGTGTAAATGATTTATAATGACGAAAGCTTCGAAAAAATGCTTGACCAATTATACGAGGAGGAATAACCATGACGAAATACATTGGAGCAACCGGAAACTATACAAAAAATGGAGTGCCTAACGGATTTACGTCAATAACACCGTTTATCGTAGTGAATCATCCTGCTGAAGCCATCGAGTTTTATAAATCTGTTTTTCACGCAAGGGTTAAGGATATTACGGAGTTTTCGGATGAAAACGGCAATAAAATAGTGGTTCATGCGGAATTGGATTTTGGAAACGGATTTTTACAGTTGGGAGCACCGAATCCGTCCTTTAATCTGGTTTTGCCGCCAGGTCAGGATAATGCCTGTTATTCCTTGGGCATTTATGTCGCTGACGTGGATCAGGTGTTTGAACAAGCTGTGGCAAAAGGTGCGCGAGTCAGAGAAGCCGTTACTAACTTTGTTTCAGGTGACCGGTTCGGAAGTATTTGGGATCCTTTTGGGGTGAGATGGAGCATTATGACCAGGGTTGAGGATTTATCCGAAGAAGAGAGCACCCGGAGAGTGAGAGAATGGGCTGAAAGTTTGAGTGGTAATTGAAAATTCAGGGGCAATATTAAGAAGGCTCTTATGACGGAGCCTTCTTTTTGCCTTGGTTATGTTACTTGCCGCATATAATTTACTGCAAACTCTCTCGTCAATTGCCGATCGAAAACAAGCGTAAGGGAAACCGGATCATTGCCAAAATCGCCGAGGAGACCAACGCCATCGGCGTAACCTGCATTAATCCGGGAGAACTGGCCTCCCATAATGCATTATGAACCGGCACCGAAACGGTCTGGCCGGCAATTCGCGGAGCGCAGATTCCTTTGCAGGATCTCGTTGATTATGTTGAAAAATCTCAGCGGAGAACATAAAGGGAAAAAATGTCGCTATTTGGTCGATATCCCCCATGTAGAATCAAATAGAGGAAATTTATGGCGCTATATTCTTGAATCGCAGGGAAATGACCGTTTTCCGCACCGTTCAATGGGCAATAAGACCATAAAATACCGCTAATGCTGATGAACATTCTCCATTGTGAAAAATAAGACCATAAAGTTCCGTTATTTTCAGAACTGATGATTAGTCGTTCCAATAGCCAGCCGTCAAACACCGATTTCTAGGTTGCGCCTGATTTTACGGGTTATTTTTTGACCGCCACCCATACGGTCCAGCGGTCCTGCTCCACAATGGGGGCCGCGGATTCCGGCAATCTGCCGATGATATAATCGATAAGTTCGGACAGCTCTTTATCGTCGAGTTCAAAAAGCAGGGAGCGCCCTGTCCGGGCGCGCAAATCCTTGCTTAACTCACCGATATCGTTATAGATGCGCCTCGTCTCCCACAGGGAAACGGTTTTCTTCAAATGAAATCCGTTTCTCTCCAGCGCTTGCCGTACTTTGGATAAGGGATGGCGGCGAGCTGTTTCGGCTTGGATCAACCGGGGGTATTTTTCGAAAAAATATCCCCGGATATGACGGCTGTCCCCCGGAAGCAGACAGTCTTTAGGCGTGCGGTCCTGGACGATCAATTCCCCGCCGAGTTTCAAAACCCGACCCGCTTCTTTGAAGCAGGCGTCCAAATCGCCCAAATGATGAATCAGCGCCCGTTCCAGCACCATGTCAAATTCACTTTCGGGCAAACCCGTGCAATAAGCATTCCCGTACGCGAAGGTAACTCCGTCGATCCCTCTGCAATTTTCCGCCGCTCCTTGTAACATCGCCTCGGAGTAATCCACTCCAACAACGCTGGCCGCTCCTATGCCGAGTAAAGCCCTGCTGTAAATTCCGCCTCCGCAGCCAATATCGGCAACGCGCCGATTCGTGACCCCGACCGTTTCCCGCATAAAACCGGTCCAAGATTCGTCTGCATTTCTGCCGGCGTAGAACCTTTGGTTTCCGGGATCGTTAAAGTTGATGGGCATTGGAGACCACTCCTCGCTGAAGTTTACTCTTATTGCACTTAGTTTCATTAAATGAAACTAAGTTTTATTTTTATTATATCAGAAAAGGGCCGGGTACTTCAATTTGCAAAAATGTTATATAGGTAAGTGCAAAACATACAATTATTTTTGGACTATTTTTTGCTATCTCCGGTTTAATTGCAAAACCTGCAGTTAAAGCTGAGCAAAATTCCGCTTATTCCTCTGTCCCTTGTTTTTAGTTGTACTTTTTACAACTATCGCTCCCTTTCGGATTAAGCGCTCTATGTCAAGTGTAAGAAATGCAATTATTTATGATTAACTCCTATTCGCCATGTATCGGGTGCTTATTCGGCTGCCGGTTCGTGAAGAAACTTCCTGCAAGAACAGCAAACCCCCGCGGGTTTGCTGCCGGATGTATATCCGGCCCGTTCCTCGCGAGGGCCCCTTAATGAAACGTGTTAACGGCACTTCAAAGCTAGTTTTTCGCGGTCTCTTTATTTAAAACTCTCGATAAACCGCCGGGCCGCTTGCGAAAGCGGCATATTCCGCATGTTCATGATGCCGACCTGGGACGGCGGCAGCTTGACGTCCAAGCTAATTTCGAACAGCGAGCCTTCCTCCAACTCCTTGGACACGAATTCCCGTGCCACGTAAGAAATCCCCAGTCCCCTGCGCGCCATCTCGATCAGCAGCCCCACGCTGCCGACTTCGATTTCGGGTTTCAGCTCAAAGCCATAGTCTTGAAACAGCTCCGTGATGGCCATCCGCGCCCGGCTGTTGCGCGAAAACAGAATGAGCGGATACTTTATCAGTTCCTCCAGCGTCAGCACCTTGTCCCTGAGCTCCTCATAAAAACTGCAGCCCGCCACAAAGCAATCCTGCAGCTCGATCCCCTGGCGAACCTCAATCTGCGAATCCACAATCGGCATCCGGGCGACCCCCAAATCGATTTTCCCCTCTTTCAGAAACGTCATAATCTCCGGTGTTGTTCCGTGCAGCAGATGAATGCCGATCCCCGGATACCGGACATGGAATCCCTCCACAAAGGGCAGCAAATAATGCTTAAACAGCGAGTCGCTGCCGCCGATCCGCAGTTCGCCGCTGTCGAGGTTTTTCAGTTCGGCCATTTTCTGCTCGGCTGTCGTCATTAAAATATGGGACTGCTCGATATAGGAAAAAAGAACGGCTCCCTCCTGTGTTAAAGAAACTCCCTTGGAATTCCGGTAAAACAAAGTCAGCCCGAAGCTTTCCTCCAGCTGTTTGATCGCATGGCTTACGCTCGGTTGAGTCAGATACAAGGCGTTGGCGGCTTGCGTCAAACTGCCTGTTTTGGCGGCCCAATAAAACACTTTGTACAATTCATAATTAATGCTCATAGATGTGATCTATATCTCCTGTCAAATATATTAATTACATATATGAAGTCTATTCGTATTATAGTGGATTATGAAAAAAGATACCATAGCTTACAGATAGGAGATAGGGTTATTAGATCCCGTCTTCCGTGCATCTTATATGACGTTAGAGAAGCTATGCGAGAGGAGAGAAACGTATGGAAGCCAGCACCTTTGTTTTGTTTGGGGCAACAGGAGATTTGGCCAAACGAAAAATTTACCCTGCCCTGTTTAATCTATTTCTCGACGGCAAACTGCCGCAAACTTTTTCCTTGATTGGCCTGGGCCGGAGAGAATGGTCCGATGACACCTTCCGGGCGAACATCGAACAATCTCTGCGCAGCTTTTCCAGACGGGAATCGGCTGATTCCGGGGCCTTAAACCGGTTTCTGAGCGCGTTCCATTATCAGGTGCTCGACGTGGGCCGCAAAGAGGATTACCTGACATTGCTGCGGTTGATCAAGCAGCGGGAGCAAGCCTTGGGAGCCGCCCCGAACCGGCTGTTTTATTTGTCGGTGGCGCCCGAGCTGTTCGAAACGATTTGCACGAACATTCAGGAAAGCGGACTCGGCTCCGCCAAGGGCTGGAAGCGGCTGATCATCGAAAAGCCGTTTGGACGCGATTTGGAATCCGCCCGCCAATTTAACGCACAGCTGAGCAAAGCCTTTACCGAAGAAGAAATTTTCCGGATCGACCATTATCTCGGCAAACCGATGGTTCAAAAGCTGGAGGTTCTGCAGCAGACGAATCCGGTGCTGCAAGCGGCCTGGAACAACCGCTACATCGCCAATGTGCAAATCACCGCCAGCGAAACGGTCGGCGTCGAGGAACGGGCCGGTTATTACGATAAGTCCGGCGCCGTCAGGGATATGTTCCAAAACCATATGCTCCAGCTCCTGATGATGCTGGCCAGCCATCTGCCGAGCAGCAACAGCCTGGAACAGGTGCGCCAAAACAAAAAGCTGGTGATGGAATCTCTTGAACCGCTGTCGGCTGAAACTGTAGGAGTAAATGTGGTGCGCGGGCAATATACTAATGGAGAAATTCAAGGCAAACCCGTCGTCGGCTATACTTCCGAACCAGGCATTGCCCCAGGCTCCGCCAACGAGACGTTTATCGCCGCCAAGCTGCAGATCGACGATGTCTTTTGGCGCGGAATCCCGTTTTATATCCGGACCGGGAAGCGAATGAAGGAGAAATCGACGCGGATCGTGATCGAATTCAAAGAGCCGGTCAAACAGTCCGCCGCAAAAAAAGACGGTCAGGTGCCCAATCTTCTGGTGTTTGAAATCAGCCCGAACGAAGGCATTTACCTGCAATTGAACTCGGGGGGAATTTCCCATAAACAGGATCTTACCCCGGTGTTGATCGGTCCCGGACAAGGCGGAAGCGCGGTGCCTGAAGCTTACGAAAACTTGATTTTCGATGCCTTGCGCGGGGATTCCACTTATTTTGCCCATTGGGACGAAGTCGAATTGTCCTGGAAATGGGTTCAGCCGATTCTGGACGCATTCGCGGCAAGCCGAGTTCCCCTGCATGATTATCCGGCGGGATCCTTCGGTCCGGAAGCGTCAAACGAATTGCTCGCCAAAGACGGGTATCGTTGGTGGTTCGACGAGGAAACGGACGCCGGCGCCGCAGCTCCATCCGCCGCAAACGACGTTCGGGAAGCCTTGTCTATCAAATAAAGCCAAAATCTATAATTTGGAGGTAAGGACGATGAAATTTTTTATCGACACAGCGAATGTAGAAGACATCAAAAAAGCTTACAAAATTGGTGTTTTGTCCGGAGTGACGACCAATCCTTCCCTCGTCGCCAAGGAAGGCGTGAAATTCGAGGACCGGATCGCCGAAATCCTGCAGACCGTACCCGAAGTCGAATCCGTCTCCGCCGAAGTGACGCCTGACGCATTAACCGCTGAAGATATGATCGCCGAAGCGAACGAGCTGATCAAAATCAACAACAACGATCCCAAGATTACGATCAAGCTGCCGATGACGCTCTCCGGCCTGGAAGCCTGCCGTTATCTTTCCCAAAAAGGCGTAAAAACCAACGTGACGCTCATCTTCACCGTCAACCAGGCGCTGCTTGCCGCACGCGCGGGCGCCACATACGTATCGCCGTTTCTCGGCCGCCTGGACGATATTTCCGAAGACGGTGTGCAGCTTGTTTCGAAAGTGGCCGAAGTCTTCCGCATTCACGGGCTGGAATCGCAAATCATCGCCGCCTCCGTACGCCATCCGGACCACGTGACCCGCGTCGCGCTGGCCGGCGCTCATATCGCCACGATTCCGTTTAGCGTGATCGAACAGTTGACCAAACACCCATTAACCGATCAGGGATTGGAAAAGTTCGCCGCTGACTGGAAAAAATCGCTGTAACTCCCGGATTTCCGGGTTCCTCCTTATGGACCGCCGTCTCGGCCTCGCCGAGACGCGGTCTTTTTGCGTATCGAAGCATGTCCCCGGCCAGGACAACTTGAACACTTTCTCACCGGCAAGGCAGGAACTTTACGGAACTTTGTCGAAATTTAACCTTAACAAACTAGCAGACGGTTGCTGGAATAACACGGGCATGGCGGCGGGCGGCGGCTCCTCTTGCGGAGCGAAACATAAAGGGAAAAAATGTCGCTATTTCGGCGATATCCCCCAAGTCGAGTGAAATAGAGGAAATTTATGGCGTAATTTTCTTGAAACGCAAGGAAACGACCACTTTTCACAACGTCCATAGGAAAATAAGGGCAAAAAATTCCGCTAATGAAGATGAACATGGCCGCTTTGGAAAATAAGACCATAAAGTTCCGCTATTCTTATGAGGTGGGTGGGTGCCCAGCCGCTGATTTGCCGCGTTCTTTCCAGGATCGTTCCGCTAGATTTAAACTCGAGGTGACAAATGTTTTGACTATTCTGAAAAACGATTGGGCCCCGTTCCTGGAGGCCGAATTCGCGAAACCGTACTATTTGCAGCTGCGCAAATTCCTGGCGAACGAATATAAAACACGCACGATTTATCCCGACATGTACGATATTTTTAACGCGCTTCATTATACTTCTTTCGCCGACACGAAGGTCGTTATTTTAGGGCAGGACCCTTATCATGGACCGGGGCAAGCCCATGGGCTAAGCTTTTCCGTGAAACCGGGAATTAAGCCCCCTCCTTCCCTGCAAAATATTTTCAAAGAACTGC
Organism: Paenibacillus lacisediminis; assembly: GCF_046567315.2. Taxonomy (NCBI): domain Bacteria; kingdom Bacillati; phylum Bacillota; class Bacilli; order Caryophanales; family Paenibacillaceae; genus Paenibacillus; species Paenibacillus lacisediminis. Next base: position 176,747 of record NZ_JBKIAX020000004.1, read on the forward strand.
AGGACGATTTGGGCTGCTCCATCCCCAATAACGGCCACCTCGTACCGTGGGCCAAGCAGGGCGTGCTGCTGCTCAACACGGTGCTGACCGTGCGCGCGGACACGCCGAATTCCCACAAGGATATGGGCTGGGAAAATTTCACCGACAAAGTGATCGAGACGTTGAACCAAAAAGAAGAGCCGGTCGTGTTCCTGCTGTGGGGCAGCCATGCCCAGAAAAAAGCGGCGCTTATCCATAACAGCAACCATCACCAGATCCGAACGCCGCACCCCAGCCCCTTGTCCGCCCATCGCGGATTTTTGGGCAGCCGGGCTTTTTCGCGGGCAAACCAGTTTTTGCGGGACAAGGGGCTCCCTGAAATCGATTGGCAGCTTCCGAATTTGTAACTCAACTTTCGCAGAACGAAGACCTATTTAAAAATCAGGTGGAGCTATATTCCACGAAATGCAAAAGTGCAGGCGGTTTTTGTCGAAATCCCTCCAAAACGGTGGTTCAAAGGTAAAAATGCAGTTCATTTCCGGTCAAAAGCTACTTTTTTATCGTACAGCCCTAAATGAGATGTACTTTTGCATTTCAATCGCTCTATAATGGTGTTTTACGGAAAATAGCATGCACTTTTGCACTTGATCCCCATTGGACCGTCCTTCTTCGCATGAAAATCGTTACCATTTTTTCTCCCGATAGATGGTGTGGATAGCCCCAATTACATCAAGGTCCTACTAGCCAATTTCATACTGCGAAAGTTGAGTCATGTATTTTAAACTTAGAATACGCTGCGCACCAATCCTCCGTCGATCCGCAGCGCGGCGCCGTTGATCGCCGAGGATAACGGGCTGCTCAAGTAAGTCACGAAATGGGCGATTTCCTCCGGACGGATCAGCCGCTGGATGATCGATGTCGGGCGGTTTTCCGCCATGAATTTCTTTTCTGCCTCTTCGATCGTCAGCTGCTCGTTCGGGTACAGCGTGTCCAGCATCTTCTCCACCCCTTCGGTCAACGTCGAGCCGGGCATGACCGTGTTGACCGTGACCCCGGTCCCTTTCGTCAGTTCGGCCAAGCTGCGGGATACCGAGAGCTGCATTGTTTTCGTCGCGCTGTAATGCGCCATTTCCAGCGACGGCATCACCGCGGCTTCGCTGGCGACGAAGATGACCCGCCCCGTTCTTTTTTCCAGCATCCGTTTTAAATACCCGCGGGTCAACCGGACGCCGCTCATCACATTGACTTCAAAAAACTTGAACCATTGCTCGTCAGGGATATCGAAATATTCGGCCGGCTCAAAAATCCCGAGATTGTTGATCAAAATGTCCAGGTCCGGATAATCGTCCATCACCTTGTTGCATCCATCCTCCGTGCCCAAATCGGCAGCCACCGGTTTCAGCACCGCCGCAGGATACTGCGCTTGAATCTCCGCGATGGCTTGATTTACTTTCTCACCGCTTCTGCCATTTACAAGCACAGTCACGCCTTCCGCCGCCAGCGAAGCGGCAATCGCTTTGCCGATGCCGGCCGTGGACCCGGTAACGAGCGCCGTTTTCCCTTGAAGTTGCAAATCCATGACCCATCCCTCCGTAACTAATCTGATATTCCTGATATATTATGTTATTATGCACCCAGAGACCGGGAAATTAACAGTACGTACTTCGCGGTAACATAGGCACCTAAAAGTGCCTTTGGCGACCGCGCCATCGCCCCTGGAATGAGGAGAACGGTATGAAGCATCTGGCCAATGGCTTGACCCTTAGCCGCATCGTCCTGTCTTTCATATTAATTTTTCCACGATCACCGCCTTGGAAGAGCTGCTGATTCATCTGACCTCGCGGAAGCTCGACCTTAACCGGCAAAGCTTGTTCGCGGGCAAAGATCGGGGACGGCGTGCTCCGATGAACCGATACTAACTTTTACTCTTGCTTCTCCAAGGCTTCGGCCAAAGACACAAGCTTGTTTACCGTCTTCCAGTTGCGAACGGTGACGGATTCGTCCAGCTTCTGCAGATTCGCCGCCAGCTTGGAGTTGCGGACGCTATCGGAGAACAGCAGATAAACCTCCCTGCCAGCCGTGCGGAATTGCTCCTTGTCGTTCGCGTAAACGGCAAATCGCTCCAGCGCCTCCGCCGAAGGCTCGCCCGGCAAAAACGCCACGTACAAGCATTCTCCCACCGCAGTCGATTCCGCCGCGGATACTTCCTCTGCCGTAAACGGGCAGCCTGCCGCTGCGCCTTGCAGCTCCGCAGCCGTTCTTAAGACGACAGGAACGTCCAAGCCGAAGTCCTGGCGGATAATCTGTTCGATCCGTACGGCCAGCGCCCCCTCTCCCTCATCCGATGCGAACAGCACATTTCCGCTTTGAATATAGGTTTGCACCTCTTTTAAACCGTTGTCCGTTAATGATCGTTTCAAATCCGCCATCTTGATCTTGTTTTTGCCACCGACGTTAATGCCCCGCAGCAGCGCAATATAAACTGTCATGTTCCATCCTCCCTGAACTTGTACTCGGGCAACCGCCATAAATCCACTATACACCAAACCACAGATTAACCTATAAATGAGTGTTCAAAAAGCCGGCTTTTCAGCATCGAGAAGGTTAAGGGTAACAGGCGCCCAGCTTTCGCATAGTGTATAGGAAAACCGTTCATAGAAAGGAGAACGTTTCCTTGTTCAATTACTACTATCGGCACTGCCCCGCTGAGCACTATCCTTATACGATTCAGCCCGGAGACACGCTGAATTACATCGCGTTCCGGCTGGAATCAAGCGTGTCGCGAATTCTCGCGGCCAACCCGGGGATCGACCCGAACAATCTCCAGGTCGGCCAGGTAATCTGCATCCCGTCCTGTCCGCCCAACCACTTTTCAAAAATCATCGAGCCCGGGGATACGCTGTATGCCATCGCGCAGGCCTACGGAGTCAGCGTTTCCAGCATTTTGGAGGCCAACCCGGGAACGGATCCGAATTCCTTACGGGTCGGCCAGCGCCTCTGCATCCCCGCCATCGGGGCCGGAGGAGCGGCCGATATCTCGGGGATTCGCGAGACGCTCACCGCGATGCAAAGCGACATCAACATGCTGAAGGCCGAGAGTAGCGTGCAGCAGACAGAGGAAGCCAACTACGGCTCTTCCAAACAAACGACCCGCGTGCTTAGCGTAACGCAACGCGAAATCCGGTTTGAAGCCGTTCCCGTCACGTTCGCCGGCTCCTACCGCGGCCATTACACCGGAGGCAAAAGCTATCCCTACTACCTGGATGCCGCCATGGGTGGACGGCGGGGGATCACGGTCAAAGACAATTTCGGGGTGTGGCATTCCTTCAATTACACGGTAGAAACAGGGGCGCAATAGATGTTGTATGCAGCGCTTCGGGAAGGTATAATGTTAAGGATCACATTTGCATTGGAGTGACTTTTGAATCATGATCCATTACATTCGCTTGCGTTAATGAAAGGTACGGATGGCGTAAACTCGGCTTTTTTTGAATTGTAGCTGCCGGGTTTATTTATCTGTGCCTTTTTTCATTCACGTAAATACGAATGAGAATGGGGTGTTTCTATGTCCACCAATGGAAAAATTACCGCATGGCAATCCCTTTTTGCCGAATATGAGCATCTGTTTATTTGCCCGATCTGTTCCGGCCGCATGGCCGTTGACCATTTAAAAAGCCTGATCTGCCCGCAGGGGCATTGTTTTGATTTGGCCAAGCCCGGTTATGTTCATCTGCTGCCGCGCGCCGCCAAAGCGACTAAATACGATGGGCGGCTGTTCGAAGCACGCCAGCTTCTCCATGAGCGCGGTTATTTCGAACCGCTGATCTCCGCCCTTTGCGCCGAAATCGCCAACCGGCTGCCCGCCTTGGCTCCCGATAAACCTGTAATCATGGATGCGGGCTGCGGCGAAGGCTCCCATCTGTCCGCCATTTTGCACAAGTTAGAGGCCGGTTCGCTGGGCGCTCCACTGGGAATCGGCATCGACATATCCAAGGAAGGCATCCGCCTGGCAGCCAAACATGCCGCAGCAGCCGTCCAAAACGGCCGTAAGGAGCGTCCCGATATCCTATGGTGTGTCTCCGATTTGGCCAACAGCCCTTTTGCGGACGGGCGAATACACTGCATTCTCAACCTGCTGTCGCCTTCCAATTATGCGGAGTTTAAACGCCTGCTTGCGCCTGGCGGGCTGCTGATCAAGGTTGTTCCCGAGACGGAGTATCTGCAGCCTTTGCGCGCACGGTTTTACGGGGACGGTGCGAAAAAATCGTATTCGAATGCCCGCACCGTCGAACGTTTTGCGGAGCATTTTGAGCTCGTCCTTTCCCGGCGGATTCAGTATCCCGTCACGCTGCGGCATGACGAGATCGGGCATTTGGTGGCGATGACCCCCTTGCTTTGGAATCTGCCGGAGGAGCAGGTGTCCCGGATCACCTGGCAGCAACAGCTGACCGTAATGTTCGATTTCCGCATTTTAATCGGGACAAAGAAGCATTGATTGTGAATGAAACACGCTGGACGCGAGCATCCGGGGTTAAAACCCGGCTGCTCGCGTTTTTTTCGTGCCAGAATGGGAATAAAAATTAGGGTACACCTAATCTGGAGGAGATTCCCTGATGAAGCTGACGCCGGAACAGCACGTTCAACTGCATGGATTCAACAATCTGACCAAAACACTAAGCTTTAATATGTACGATATTTGTTACACCCGGACAAAGGAAGAACGCGAAGCCTACATCTCCTATATCGACGACGAGTACAATTCGGACCGTCTGACAAACATTCTCCGCAATGTGGCGAACATCATCGGCGCCCATGTGCTGAACATCGCCAACCAGGATTATGTCCCCCAGGGGGCCAGCGTCACGATGCTCGTCTCCGAAGGTCCGGTGGTGGAGGTGCCTACCGAATCTTTTGCCCAATCTCCCGGTCCGCTTCCCGAATCCGTCGTCATGCAGCTCGACAAAAGCCATATCACCGTCCATACCTACCCGGAATACGATCCGAACGAAGGCATCAGCACCTTCCGGGCCGATATCGATGTCTCCACCTGCGGCGAAATTTCTCCACTGAAGGCGCTCAACTACCTGATCCATTCGTTTGATTCGGACATTATGACGATCGATTACCGGGTCAGGGGGTTCACCAGGAATATTAACGGCCAGAAGCTGTTTATCGATCACGATATCAGCTCGATTCAAAATTATATTCCCGATGAAGCGATCGAACTTTACCAAATGATCGACGTCAACGTGTATCAGGAGCATATTTTTCATACGAAATGCAAGCTGAAGCAGTTTGATTTAAACAATTATTTGTTCGGTTACACAAAAGAGACGCTGACGCCCGAGGAGCAAAAGGAAATGACGGAAAGGCTCATTGCGGAAATGGATGAAATCTTCTACGGCAAAAATATCGAGCCGGCTCGGGTGGAGGATCCCCATTAACCTAGAGGCTGCCCCTGACCAGAACAGGTTACGGGCAGCCTCTTCTATGCAAGGAAGTGCGAATGCCTTAAATTTTATAAATGATAGTTCTAAAGTAATATTTTGTAGATTTTTGATAAATATTAGGCTCTAATTATAGAATTCTATGACATCTTTTGGTATATTATGGATAGGTCGGATAACTTATCCTCTCGCTAGTCTGCTACTCACCCCCTTATATTGAAACTGAAAGTGAGGTGAACAGATCGTTTTATTGGTTTAGACGTTACTCCGACCAGCATAATTTCGGGTTTTAGGAGAATCGAGAGCTGTTTCGGCCAGTAAGAGCCGCATCTTTTGTTTTCTCGTAGAATCTCTTAAGAAGGAGGATGAAATCTGCAAATGGGCAAAAGGATCAGGAAAGGTGGTATGGTGTCATTTAGCCTCATGATAGCGCTTACAGGATATTCGGGATGGGGCGCTTTCTCCCCTGCAGCAAATGCGGCCGCATCCGATTATAACTATGCCGAAGCGCTGCAAAAAACGATGTATTTCTATGAAGCGCAGCGGTCGGGTAAGCTCCCGGAAAACAACCGCGTGGAATGGCGCGGCGATTCGGGACTTCAGGACGGTGCGGATGTCGGCCACGACCTGACGGGAGGTTGGTATGATGCCGGAGACCACGTGAAATTCGGGTTTCCCATGGCCTCTACCGCCACCATGCTCGCCTGGTCTGTCTATGAGTACCGGGAAGGATACGAACAGTCCGGTCAGCTTGATGAAATTTTGGATAATATCCGCTGGGCGACGGATTACTTCATGAAAGCCCATACGGCTCCAAACGAACTGTGGGGCCAGATTGGCGACGGCAATGCGGACCACAAATGGTGGGGACCGGCGGAAGTGATGCCGATGGCGCGGCCTGCCTACAAAATCGATGCCGCTCATCCCGGCTCCGATCTGGCCGGAGAAACGGCGGCGGCGCTTGCCGCCAGCTCGATCGTTTTTCGGGACAGCGACCCGGGTTACGCGGACAAGCTGCTTCGTCACGCTAAGGAGCTGTACGATTTTGCCGACCGGTACCGGGGCAAATATTCCGACAGCATTACCGGTGTAAAGGAGTTCTACAACTCCTGGAGCGGATATGCCGATGAGCTGAGCTGGGGCGCGGTGTGGCTGTATTTGGCCACCGATGACGAAACGTATCTCGATAAGGCGATCGCCGCCAGCAAGGAATGGGGCACCAACCAGCAGGGCGATTGGGACTACAAATGGACGCATGGCTGGGACGACAAACATTACGGCGCACAACTGCTGCTGGCCCGGATCACCGGCGATCCCAAGTTCGTCCGCTCGACGGAAAAGAACATGGAATTCTGGACGACCGGCGTTGCGGGTACCGGCGAACGCGTCGCGTATACACCGGGGGGACTGGCCCATCTCGATCAATGGGGCGTCCTGCGCTATTCGGCTAACCAGGCTTTCCTCGCTTTCGTCTATTCCGACTGGGAGAGCGATCCCGCGAAGAAAATAAACGCGCGTTCATTCGCGGAACGGCAAATTCTTTACATGCTTGGCGACAATCCGCGCCAAAGCAGCTATGTCGTCGGCTACGGCAATAACCCGCCGGAGCATCCGCATCATCGTACTTCACAAGGCTCCTGGGCCGACAATATGAATGTGCCGGAAAACCACCGTCATACTCTGTACGGCGCACTCGTCGGGGGACCCAACAAGGACGATACCTACAAGGATTCGGTAAACGATTATGTCTCCAATGAAGTGGCGACCGATTATAATGCAGGCTTCACCGGCGCTTTGGCGAAAATGATGATCCTTCACGGCCAAGGCCAGCAGCCGCTTCCCTCCTTCCCTGCTGCGGAAGAGCGCGAGGACGAAATGTTCGTCGAGGCCGGGGTCAATGTCAGCGGCAGCAACTTCGTGGAAATCCGCGCGCTGCTGAACAACCGCTCAGCCTGGCCGGCGCGCGCCAGCGAGGACATGTCCTTCCGCTACTACGTCGACCTCAGCGAAGTCATCGACGCCGGATACGGTCCGGAGGACATCAAGGTTACGGTGGGAGGCTACAATCAGGGAGCGGCGGTATCCCAGCTTCAGCCGTATGACGAGAACAATCATATTTACTACACGACGGTCGATTTTTCGGGAACCCGCATTTATCCCGGCGGCCAGTCGGATTTCCGGAAGGAAGTGCAATTCCGCATCGCCGCACCGGAGAATACGAATTTTTGGGACAACACCAATGACTTCTCGTTCCAGGGAATCGCCAGCAGCGGAACTGCTCCGGTCAAAACCCCGTACATTCCCGTGTTTGACGCCGGCCGGCACGTGTTCGGCGAGCTGCCTGCCGGAGGCGGGAATCCGGGAGAACCGACGGCACCGGCCGCCCCGCGCAATGTACGCGCCCTCCCGGGCGACGGTTTCGTCCAGTTGTCCTGGAATGACGTGAGCGGCGCCGAAGCGTACTTGGTGAAAAGATCGCTGACCAGCGAAGGGCCTTTTGAGACGGTAGGAACGGTGACCACAGCCACGTATACCGATTCCGCGGTGATCAACGATACAACTTATTATTACGTCATCACCGCGACAAATGCCATCGGAGAGGGCCTCCCATCAGCCCAGGTCAGCGCCAAGCCACACGAAGCGCAGACGCCGGTGGAAGGGGATTTGAAGGTTCAATACCGCAACAATGATGCAAATGCCGGGGACAATCAACTGCGGCCGCACTTCCGCATCGTCAACACCGGCGATGAGGCGGTTCCGCTCAGCGAGCTCACTCTGCGCTACTATTACACGATCGATGGAGACAAGTCCCAGCAGTTCAATTGCGACTATGCCTTCATCGGCAGCGGCAACGTGAACGGCCGGTTCGTGAAATTGGACAGCGCAGCGGACGGCAGCGACTACTACATGGAGGTTTCCTTTGCTCCCGGCGCGGGCAATTTGGCCCCCGGGAAGGACAGCGGAGAAATTCAAACCCGCGTCAACAAAACCGACTGGAGCAATTATAACGAATCCGACGATTATTCCTATAGCGGAGCCCAGCAGCAGTTTGGCGACTGGGATAAAGTGACGCTTTACCGGAACGGAACGCTCGTCTGGGGTTTAGAGCCTTGAGCCGTAAAATTTCACCAATTTCTCCATTCGGCGGAACCGATTTAAGTTTAAGACTAATTTCATGGAAAAGGATGATATAATGATGGCGCATTGGACACGATGCAAGAAACCTGCATCAATCCTGATGACCGCAGTGTTATTTTTAGGCGTGGGAACCGGGATGTTCGGTTCCGGTTCGGCAAGAGCCGCTGCAGAAGCCGCTGCCGATACCGCAACAAAAACCGCGGCAGAAACAGTTGCCGATCAAACCGGGGCCGCTTCTGCGGAAAGAACCCGCTTCCTGCAGCTTTACGACCAAATCAAGGACCCGGCTAACGGATATTTCTCGGCCGAAGGCATTCCCTACCACTCCGTGGAAACACTGATGAGCGAAGCGCCCAATTACGGGCATATGACGACCTCTGAGGCATACAGCTACTGGATGTGGCTCGAGGTGCTGTACGGTTACTATACGGAGGATTGGAGCGCGCTCGAAGAGGCTTGGGATAATATGGAGAAATATATTATTCCGGTCAACGAAGGCGACGGCAAGGAAGAACAGCCGACGATGAACTATTACAACCCGAACAGCCCGGCTACCTACGCGGCGGAATATCCGCAGCCCGACCGTTATCCTTCGGAGCTTACCGGCCAATACGCAGGCGGTAAAGACCCGTTGGACGCCGAGTTGAAGAAAACTTACGGGAACAACCAAACTTACCTGATGCACTGGCTGCTCGACGTGGACAACTGGTACGGCTTCGGGAATCTGCTGAATCCAAAACATACGGCAGCGTATGTGAACACCTTCCAACGCGGTGAGCAGGAATCGGTGTGGGAAGCAATTCCTCATCCTTCGCAGGACGACAAGTCGTTTGGCAAATCCGGCGAAGGCTTCATGTCCCTGTTCACGAAGGAGCCTCAAGCTCCGGCGGCACAATGGCGCTACACCAATGCCACGGATGCCGATGCCCGGGCCGTTCAGGCCATGTACTGGGCAAAAGAGCTGGGCTACGATAACGAAGAGTATTTGGACAAAGCCAAAAAGATGGGCGATTATCTCCGCTACGGCATGTATGATAAATACTTCCAGGAAGTCGGCAGCGCCGCGGACGGCAGCCCGACTCCCGGCAACGGCAAAAATGCCAGCCATTATCTGATGGCCTGGTATACGTCCTGGGGCGGCGGTCTCGGAAACAATGCCAACTGGGCTTGGCGGATCGGGGCCAGCCACGCCCATCAAGGGTATCAAAACGTTGTGGCGTCTTACGCCCTCTCCGACCCGGATGGCGGCCTGATTCCCGAATCCCCGACGGCCGGACAGGATTGGGACACTTCGCTGAAGCGCCAGCTTGAATTCTACACCTGGCTGCAATCCGCCGAAGGAGCGATCGCCGGCGGCGCGACAAACAGCTGGGAAGGCGCCTACAAAGCGTATCCGGCCGGAACGAGTACGTTCTACGGAATGGCTTACGACGGCGCGCCCGTCTATCACGACCCGCCATCCAACAACTGGTTTGGCATGCAGGCATGGCCGGTGGAACGGATCGCGGAATTGTATTATATTCTCGCTTCGAACGGGGACACTTCGTCGGAGAACTTCCAGATGACCAAACAAGTGCTCGATAAATGGATCGATTGGTCGATGGATTACATGTTTGTGGACAGCCGTCCGGTGTCCGACGCGGAAGGATATTATCTCGATGAGCAAGGAAAGCGGGTGCTCGGCGGACAGGATCCGCAAATCGCTACCGTTGAAGCGCCGGGCGAACTCTGGATTCCGGGCAATCTGGAATGGCAAGGCCAACCGGAAACCTGGGACGGGTTCGACAATTACACCGGCAATCCCGACCTGCACGTTGTGACGAAAGACCCAGGTCAGGACTTCGGCGTGGTCGGCAGCTATATTAAGGCTTTGACTTTCTACGCAGCCGGAACGAAGGCTGAAAACGGCAAATATACTGTGCTTGGCGAACAAGCCGAGAAGCTGGCTAAAAACTTGCTGGATGCTTCCTGGAACTATAATGACGGCGTAGGTATTACGAAGCCGGAGCCGCGCAATGATTATTACCGCTACTTCAACAAGGAAATCTATTTCCCGGCAGGCTGGAGCGGCAAATACGGACAAGGCAACACGATTCCGGGGACGAACACGGTTCCGTCCGATCCGTCCAAAGGCGGCAATGGCGTATACATCGGTTATTCCGATCTTCTTCCGGAGATCAAAAACGATCCCGACTGGAAATACCTTGAGGAAAAATACAATACGTCCTGGAACCCGCAAACCAAAAAATGGGAAGACGGTGCGCCGGAATTCACTTATCACCGCTTCTGGTCGCAAGTCGATATGGCCACGGCTTATGCCGAATACGACCGCTTGATCAACGGCGGCGGCGGTCCGGGCGAACCAACCGCTCCGAAAGCGCCGACGAAACTGAAGGCCGAAGCGGGCGACACCCAAGTATCGTTGTCCTGGAGCAAACCGGCCGGAGCGGACAACTTTACGGTGAAACGCGCGACGGTAAGCGGCGGACCTTACACGGAAATCGCCACGGTCACAAATGCAGTTTACTTGGATCTTGATGTCATCAATGACCAAACGTATTATTATGTCGTCAGCGCATCCAATGAAATCGGCGTGAGCCCGGATTCCGCCGAAGTCAGCGCCACCCCGACGGAAAAGCCAAAACCGGTGGAAGGCGATCTGAAACTGAAATACCAAACGAACGATTCAAATCCGAACGACAATCATATCCGGGCGCAATTTAAGATCGTCAACAATGGAAAGGAAACCGTCAACCTCAGCGATGTGAAGTTCCGTTACTACTTTACGATTGATGGAGACAAAGCGCAGGAGTTCCACTGCGATTACGCGGTAGTCGGCAGCGGAAACGTAAATGGCACCTTCGTGAAGCTGGACGAAAGCGCGGAGGGAGCGGACTACTATTTGGAAGTTTCCTTTGGCCCCGGCGCGGGAACTCTTGCGCCTGGAGCGGATAGCGGCGAAATCCAGGTCCGCTTCAACAAGTCGGACTGGTCCAACTACAGCGAAACGGATGACTTCTCCTACGATGCGACGAAAACATCCTACACCGAATGGGAGCGCGTTCCGCTTTATGTCAACGACACACTCGTGTGGGGGCTTGAGCCGTAAGGCGTACCCCCGCGCACTGTAAACGATTTGCTTTCTCCTTCTCATCTTCTCATAAGTCAAGGCGTGGCCCGGGCAAATTTGCCCGGCCGCGCCTTGTTTGTTATTCACTCGGCCGGAACCGGGCTCGCAGCGCCTTCTACGTTCAGCCGTTTCTCCGCCAAACGCCGCCTAACCAGGGCTATGAAAATCATGGCAGATACGAATACGGAGCCGGCGCAGACAATGAACAGAATTTCGTATCCGGTATATTGGGAAACCCAGCCGAGAATGATCGAACCGAGACCGATCCCCAGATCAAACGCCGTCATAAATGACGCGCTGGCAACACCTCTTTTATCGGGGGGAGCCAGCCTTAGATTTGCGGCTTGAAGAGCGGGCTGAGCGGAACCGAATCCAATTCCGTACAGGACGGCAGAGACGATCACGCCGAATAGATTTTCGGAGAAGCTGAGTACCACAAGCGACAATATGGTAACCCCAAGTCCGGGGATGATGACGTAAGCCTCGCCGAGCCGGTCGGACAGCTTGCCCGCAATCGGCCTTGCCAGCGTCAGCGCCAAAGCGTATACCAAAAAGAAGGTTCCAGAGTTCACCTGGATGGAAGCCCCGAACAAGGGTAAAAACGTCGTGATGCCGCCATAGGCGACCGACAAAAAGAAAAGCGCCGCGGTCAAAGGCAATACGGATTTTTCGAATAACACGATTTTCCTCGAAGCCGATTTCGGGGGTTCAGGAATACGGGTTGCCAACACGAGCAGGAACGCCCCAACCGAAAGAACCGTTGCGAGCCAAAACAAACTGTGATACTTTCCATCAGCCAAAATCCACAATCCGAGCGTCGGTCCGATCGCCATCGCGACCGTCATCGCCATGCCGAACCACCCCATGCCCTCGCCGCGGCGGGGCCCCGGGATAATGTCCGTGATCGAAGTGCTGACGGCCGTTGTCGAAAAAGCCCAACTGACGCCGTGCAGCATGCGCAAAACCAGCAACATGGCAATGGCGCTTACCCAATTGTAAAGACACATCGACAGAATAAATAACAGAAGCCCCCAGATCATAAACGGCCTTCTGCCGTAACGGTCAAGCAAGCCTCCAACGATCGGACGAAACACAACCGCGGTTAACGTAAACACCCCAGCGGCAAGCCCTACCTGTGTTTCGGTGCCGCCCATGTTTTTAATGAACAGCGGCAATGTTGGCAGCAGCAAATAGAATCCCGTAAATAAGACCAGCATCGCCAACGTCATCGTAATAAAGGACTTCGTCCATAATCGTTCCATACGTTCCTCCCCATGGTATATGTCATAAAACTACGGCATTTATTGTATTAATCCTGCTCCGCAGAAACACGCTCGATCTCTTCTTTAACCCACTGAATTTCGACCTCGCCCAACCGTTTGCGGTGATCGAACACGCGCAGCAATTGGACGCGCTGTTTCTCGGGCTCGGGTTTGAACGCGATTAGGCGGGACTCGAATTGCGATACATGGTAAAGATTCTGTTCAAGATTATGCAAATATTGATTCAGGCAGGCCAGCCGCACTTTTTTGCCTACGTATTGAAAATAAACCATCTTAAAACGAAACGTACTTTGTGCATCGGAGTCTATCACCGGATCAAGCGGCTCCGCCATTAACCATTGGAAACGCTCAACCCCTGAAGAGGTGATTTCGTAAATTTTTTTCGTTCGCCCTCCCTTTGTCTCCTCTTCTTCCCGCAGGTTAATCCATCCGTTTTCCATCATTCGGGAGAGGAGCGGATACAAGGTTCCCGAACTAATCTTCCTTCCCATCCCGACCGCATTTTTAAGCACGTCCTGCAGCATGTAGCCATGTTTTTCACCTGTCATCAGCTCGCCTAAAACAAACAATTCATACAATAGCCAAACCTCACTTTTAAAAATTATATATGTCGGTTCGATATAAATTATATGTCGGTTCGATATAAAATACAAGAGGGATGTAGGCATGGGGGCTCGATGTACAGAAAAAGTGGAAGCCATACTCGTAAGAGCATGGCTTCCTTAAGAGCCGTTACTTATCGCGTTTCCCGATGGATCGTATATTTGCGCAGCCGCGGCGAATATTTCCGCAGTTCCAGACGCTGCGGATGCATCTTTTTATTTTTTGTCGTCGTATAATTTCGGTCGCCGCATTCACTGCAAGCCAATGTAACCACTACCCGCATATTCGTCCCCCTCCTTTCACGGATTGCCGGCAGCGGACAGCTCATCGGCCGGAATCCAAGGCAGCGGATTCGGGAACGCCGCCCAATCCAGGGGCATTTCTTCATCGCTTAGCAGACAGGCGTCAAGCTCCCGCTCAATCGTGCTCCGGTCCATCTCGATGCCGATGAACACGAGCTCATTAATCCGGTCGCCCCAGACGGGATCCCACTTCCGCCGCATGTCGGGCTCCTGTGCGAGCACCTCCTGCTGCTGCTCCTCCGGCAGCGCCGCTAGCCAGTAACCCGCAGGGCCAAACTGGATTGACGGTCCGGCCTGGCTTAAACTGGCTGCCAGATCGGAATCGGCCGCGATCCAGGCCAGCCCTTTGGCCCTCACGACTTCTTCCGGCCAGTCCGCCATAAAGCGGGCGAGCCGTTCCGGATGAAAAGGCCTTACCCGCCGGTACACAAACGAGCCGATGCCGTACTCCTCGGTTTCCGGCGTATGATTTTCCCGCTCCAGCTCTTTGATCCAGCCGGCCGCCAGGCTCGCCTTGGCAAAATCAAACCGCCCGGTGTTCAAAATCCGTTCCGGCTCCACCCGGCCGTTCACCGCGCGGATGAATTGGGCTGTCGGCTGCAGCTTGCGCAGCACGCCTTCCAGCTCATTCAGATCATCCTCACCTACTAAATCGCATTTGTTAAGAATCAGCACGTCGCAGGTTTCGATTTGGTCGATCAAAAGGTCAACGACATCGCGGGTATCCCCCTCCCCCGCAGCCTGTCCGCGTTCCAGCAGCGTTTCGCCGGAGGAAAAATCATGCCAGAACCGGTACGCGTCCACGACCGTAACCATGCAGTCCAGCTTCGCCATGGCCGTCAAGTCGATGCCGGTATCCGGGTCCGCATAAGTGAACGTCTGGGCGATCGGCACCGGCTCGCTGATCCCGGTCGACTCGATCAGGATGTAATCAAACCGTCCCTCCGCCGCCAGCTTCTGCACCTCCTGGAGCAAATCGTCGCGCAATGTGCAGCATATGCAGCCGTTGGACATCTCCACCAGCTTCTCCTCCGTGCGCGATAAATTGCCCCCCGCGTTCACCAAATCGGCATCGATGTTGATTTCGCTCATGTCGTTGACGATCACCGCGACCTTCATCCCTTTGCGGTTGTTTAATACATGATTCAACAGCGTCGTTTTGCCCGACCCCAAATAACCGCACAGCACCGTGACCGGAATCGGTTTATGATGTTCATTTTTCAAACGTCAACATCCCCTTTTCTGAAGAAGATTATTTTAATCGTAATTATTACGATTAAACTTTTCATAATATAGCTTCCCCTGTGCCCCTTTGTCAACCTGGAGAATTGAATTATGGATGGATTCTGCAAGTTCGGTTCTGAATTCCCGCGCAAGTTAATAGTAATGATTATGATTTGGCCAAGCAGTTTTCAAGCCATTATCCGGCATTAAATTAGAATCCGCGTTGAAGGAGATCGACATGAACAAAATCGCTCTGCCCCGCCGTCTGCTGCCGCTTCTGGTTCCGCTTGCTTTTGCGCTGGCCTGTCTGACGGTCCTTGGACCGGCTCTCCTAAAGCAGGTCCCGCTGAACGAGGTGCAAACGTTCAAAACGAGCTTTATCGGCATTTTACTGGAGGCGCTGCCCTTCGTGCTGATCGGAGCGCTGCTCTCCTCGCTGCTTCACCTGTTCGTGTCCGAGAGGACCCTCAGCCGCTTTATGCCTAAAAACCCGGCGCTTGGCATCCTGTGCGCCTGCCTGCTCGGCCTGATCTTCCCCGTATGCGAATGCGGGATGATTCCGCTCATTCGCCGGTTGATCCAGAAAGGGATGCCCGTTTATATGGCGGTCGTGTTTATTTTGTCCGGCCCGATCCTGAATCCGGTCGTGTTCAGCGCCACCTACATGGCTTTTCGCTTATATCCTGAAATGGTGTACGCCCGGATGGGGCTGGCTTTTGCCGTCTCCGCGGCGATCGGCGCCATCGTCTGTCTCACTTGGAAAGACGCCCCGCTGAAGCTCACCTTTTCCCGAGGAATGGATGAAGGTGGAGGGCATACGCCCGGGCATGGCGGCGGCAAGCTGACGGCCGTGTTTGTGCACGCCGCGGACGAAGTGTTCGAAATGGGCAAATATTTGCTGATCGGCTGCATGTTGACGGCGGGCATCCAAGCTTTTGCCGCCAAGGAAAACCTCGCGGAAATCGGGGGCGGGCCGGTTAGCGCCTATGTGTTTATGATGGGGTTTGCTTTTCTGCTGTCCTTGTGTTCCACATCCGATGCTTTCGTGGCCGCCACATTTCTGCAGACATTTTCCGGGGGTTCGCTGCTCGCTTTTCTTGTGTTCGGACCAATGCTTGATTTAAAAAACGGGTTAATGCTGCTCTCCGTCTTTAAAACTAAATTCGTCCTTTACCTGGCCTTTCTCATCTGTACGATCGTGTTTACGGGGGCGGTGCTGACGGATGCGCTGTGGTTAAGCCCTTGACGAAAAAGAAAACCAAGGAGGTGCCAAACCGCATGAACCACCCCCGCGTGATTCGAGCCCACTATTTCGCCAGATCGCTGATCCTGCTCGGGTTCGCCCTGTTCATCGCCCATCTGTCCAAATCGGGAGCGCTGAAATATTACATCGCCCCGTCCATAGAACCATATATCCGCTACTGCCCGATCGCATTAATTTTGATGGCCGTCAGCCTTGCTTATCAGGCGTTGTTCCAAAAAGCCGCCGTCCTCTGCGACTGCGAGCGCCCGCTGTCTGCGTCAAGCTGGAAAAACGCCGCGGTCTACGGTCTGTTCCTGCTCCCGCTGCTGTTGGGGGTGCTGCTTCCCGATCAAGCGCTCGGCAGCTCCGCCGCCGCTAAAAGGGGGATGAGCCTGACCTCTCCCCTTTCTGCCGCGGAACAGCTGGAAGCGATGTTTAAAGCGCCCGATCCGTACAACGCCGAATTTGCCGAGCTGGCCAAACGGCTGTACCCGGAGGAGATCATTGAGATCCGGCCGGAGATTTTCTCGGAAACGGTTGGAGCGATCGAGCTGTTCCAGGATCAATTTCGCGGAAAAAAAGTCAAACTGAGCGGGTTCGTGTATCAATCGCCGAACGTCCATGAATTTATTCTTGGCCGCTTTCTGGTGATGTGCTGCACGGCGGATGCGGCTCCGTTCGGCATTGTGGTGACATCGTCCGAGCCGCTGGGGAATATTCGGACGGATGCCTGGCTGGAAGTGGAAGGAACGATCGAGCCGCAGATCCGCCAGGGCAAAAACATCATCACCATCGCCGCCGAACGGATCAGGGAAATCCCCAGGCCGGACACGCCTTACGTGTACCCGAGCGGGGATTCGGTGCAGGTTTGGGAGAGCGGACAAGAGGAATAATGAAGGTCCGGCAAGGAGCGTTACCGGACGTAAGCGTCGATTCCGTCGTCAACCTGTTCCCCGCCCCCGGTGCTCACGATCTCCACGTACACCCGGTTGGGAACGCATATAATCGTTTCACCCGGGCGGGAGATAAAACCCATCTGCATCGAAATTTTTTTCGGGCAATCCGCGTAAATCATCTGGATTCCCTGGTCAAACACCTTTAACGTATTGTGGCCGTATTCCGTTTGGATATCGAGCGTCTGCTCCGGACCATCCAAAGGCACGTTTGCGTAAGGCTCCCCATCCACCTTTATAACCGCGCTCAGGACGGACGGATCCACCGTTTGCCGGGTTTCCGCCGCCTCCCGCAGCAGCAGCCACACGGAACCGACCAGCACCAGAACCGCCAGCAGCAGCACGTCGCCGCGCTTTAGTTTTAACATAATCTCATTCCATTCTTGCGAATTTAAACGTAATCGTTACGAATAAACATATATTAGGAGCATGCCTCCCGTTTGTCAATGACATGTTCCCGAAAGGAGCTTGCAGGATGCACCCTAACGGTAAAACGCCTGGCACGCCGTTCATCATTTTAAGCGGATTTTTGGGCAGCGGCAAAACGACGCTGCTGCTGAAGCTGCTTGAGGAAGCAGCCAAACGCGGGCTGCGGCCCGGTGTATTAATGAATGAGCTCGGGCGGCTCGATATCGACGGCGATCTCTTGTCCCGCGCATCCGGCATGGTCTTTCCGCTGGAAAAGCTGCTGGACGGCTGCATCTGCTGCACGAAAAAAGACGAAATCCAAGGAGCGATCGGCAGCCTGCTGCGGCAATCGCCCGACTTGCTGCTGCTGGAGCTCACCGGCGTGGCCAACCCGGAAGAAATCGTCTGGCAGCTGGCCGAGCCGGAGTTGGTTGGCCGGGTTTTTCTCCACCGCGTTATTACGGTCATCGACGCCGAGCACGCGCTTGAATACAACAGCATATTCGCCACCGACAAACAGCTTGTGCGAACGCTGCGCGGTCAGATCGCCGCGGCCGATGACCTGATCGTCAACAAAACCGATCTCGTCTCCCCTCCCCAGCGAGCCAAAGTGGCGGACATGGCCCGCAAGCACAACGCCGCGGCGCGGATTCATTACGCCGTCAGCGCCGACGTCCCGCTTGACCCGTTCTTTTCGGGAGTGCAGCCGGTCCCCGGTAAAACGGCCGTCCCGTTGAAGCACTCCCCTTTCCGGGTGATCGTGTCGGGTCACACTCATTCTCCCGGGGCTCTCCAAAGCGAGCCAAGGAGTGGACTGTGGAGCAAATCCACGAGTCAATCTGAAAAGGAATCCGGAAGCGTATCAAAGGGGGAATCCCCCGCTTCCTTCAGCAGAATCCGCACCGTCGTGCTGCCTTTGCCCGAGCCCTTAAACCTTCCGGCCGGCACACTGGAACGGTTCATCAAGCAATGGGGCAGCAGCGTGCTTCGGGCGAAAGGCTATCTCCGGTTTTCCCGGCAGGAGCAAACCTATCTCCTCCAATTCGCCGGCAAACGCTTCCAGTGGGAGCCCGTTGCCTACAGTGGACCGCATTACCTTGTATTAATCGGCTATGAACTGGAAGAAAATGCGATCAACAAGGAATGGGTGCTGCTTGTTTAGCGGTCGCATGCCAAAAAGCCGCTCCCATCAGTCCTAATCGACTGAAGGAGCGGCTTCTTAACGCAAACAAATGCGATTATTTCTGATTTTGGCTTACGACCAGATTGACGAGAATATCCAGCTGTTTCTCCAGGTTCAGCCCGTCAACCATCCAAAACTCCTTGGTGTCAAGTTTATACACGTGATTGTTTTTGACCGCCGGGAGGTTTTTCCAGATCGAACCGTTCATGACCTCCTGCGCTCGTTCCGCCCCGCCGTCCGGCTCATAAACAGTTACAAACATGTGATCCGCCGCATATTCGGGCAGCACTTCCAGCGAAATGTCCGCCCCCGTCGTCGGGAACACTTCCTTTTCAATTTTATGGAGTGGCTTTAAGCCGAACATTTCGTACAGATTGTAGCCGGCATCCCGCGTTTTCGGCCATACCCAGAAGTTTTTCGCCCAAATCGAATACGTTCCGACGGTTTCGTCCGGGCCGATGACTTCCTGCAGCTTAGCCTTGGCTTCTTCCGCCTTTTGCTTATAGCGGGCAATGAACGCTTCCGCCTCTTTCTCCCGGCCCAGCAAGGCGCCGACCGTCTTCACCTCTTCGAGCGGATCGATGCCCTCCCAGCCTGTCGTGGCCAGGGTGACGACCGGAGCGATTTTTTTGAGCTGGTCCACGGTTTCCGCCGGCAGATAAGTTGGCACGATAATGAGGTCAGGTTGGAGCTCCAGCACCTTTTCCACGGAAACGTCACCGACGTTCTCGACACCTTCCAGCTCCTTCTTCAGCAAAACCGAATTTTCCAGCGCCACCGAACCGGCGCCAACCGGCTTCACGCCCAAGGCCGCCAGGTCACCCAGATGCGAGATCGACACGATCCGCTGCGGGTTCGTTGGAATTTCCACTTGCTCCCCTTTATAGTCCGTGTAAACTTTTGTCCCGGCTTGTCCTTCCGGCCCCGCGGCTTTTCCGCCCTGCGCATTGCCCGCGGCTCCGCCGTTCGCGGCCCCATTTGCGGGAGCGCCATTTGCCCCATTCGCTCCGGAGTTTCCGCTTTGACCGCCACAGGCGGCAAGCACGACGGTCATCAGCACAATTGTAGCCAAAGTAAAAAAGCGATATTTAAAAGCGTGCATGTTTCTAATTGATCCCCCATTCATATTCCCGCTGATAATGATTATCATTATATAGAGGAACGGGGATTTTATCAATAGGAATCGGGGATAAACGTCATGGATAAGGGCTACGCCGACTCCTACGAAATGTAAAAATGCAGTTCGATAAAAAAATTGCCCCCGCCACCCAAAGTGACAGGGACAATCCATAGCCTAAAACTTCAACTAAACGTCAATTTAATTCCGTTCCAAAGTGATCCATCCTTCGGCGTCGACTTCAACCGTCGCTCCCAGCGCTTCCGCCAGGAAGCGCAGCGGCACGTAAGTCGATCCGTCCTTGTGCACGAACACCGGCCCGCTCAACTGAACGGTCTTACCGCCCACCTCTGCTTGTTTGGATCCGATCGTCAGGACGATTTCCTCCCCGGTGAGATCATTGACGACAACGAGCCGCTTCGAGCCTTCCGTCCACTTCACTTCGGCGTCAAACTGCTCCGACAAGTAGCGAAGCGGCACGAAAGCAGTGCCCTTTTTATTGATGACTCCGTAATACTCGTTTTGCGAATCGATCATCACATACTTATGGCCGATCCCCATTTGGTCCTTAAGCAGATTATAAAGCGGCGTCACTTCTTGGAAATTGCGCAAAATTTGCCCTGGCGTTACCTCTCCGTTCGTCGCATCAAGCACGCCCGCGGAGGTATCCACCTGATCGATGGCCACCTGGCCGCCAATGTTCCAGACTTCGTTTTCGCTGTGAACCTTGATCGCCGAAATCGGGAGATCTTCGGAGCTAGGGAGCGCTACGTTCAGATCCATCGTTTGCTTGCGGATGTTCAGATTACTGTCGAAATACAGGTCCAGCTTAAGCACCGTATCTTTGCCAAGAACGGTGGACAATTCCGGCGTACCGTCCAGCAGGACGGCAATATCTTTATCAAAGTCATTGATGAACTCTTCCAGTCCCTTTTTGATTTCCGGGTAAAGTTCTTCTACAACTCCCGCTTTGGACTGCTGGTCCATTGATGCTCCCATGTCCCCGGTACCAAACTCGTTAACGGCATTAATAACAGGAAACAGCATATCATAATACTCGCCGATCAGGTCTTTCAAACCTTGCTCATCCTGGGACAAGCTGACGAGGAACGGCTTGATCATGCCGATCAGCTCGTCGCCGCGGATCTCGGCATGCAGATTGGTCAGGTTTAACGATTCGCCGTTGACCTGCTCCTGTGTTTGTTTCACGGTGAGGACCGACGGATTCGGGAAATGCTTGAAAATAAGCTCCGCTGTCTTCAACGTTAAATTTTGCACGCCTTCTTCATTCATGCCCATTTCTTTGGACAGCGTGTTATCCAGCGATATGTACAGTGGCTGCTTAGCTCCTTCGATCTGGAACGTTATCCCTTTACCGGCATCCATCGACATCAGAAACGGGATGTTCCCTCCCTGGAATCCGACCGAGCCTTTGATGGACGCATGATCTTTATCCTGCACCTTGGCACTATCAATATTGAAAGATAAAGAATTGATCAGTTCGATAGCTGCTTTATCCTCGGCGGACAAGTTTCCGGAAGACGGCACCAGTTCCACCTTAAGCGTCTGCCTGGATTCGCTGGATGTCGGGTTCAGGCTGCCGGCCAGCGCCTTGCTGACGTCAAAGCCGCCCACGGCCTGACATCCGGTCAGCACCGCCAATAGCAAAATGACGGGAATGGCCAGCCATTTCATTTTTTTCATCGTTCACCCTCCTCTATTTTGATCTATAAATGATCTACTCCATTATCGACGATATCCCCGGTTTTGTGAACAGCTAAATAACATATCACTTCCAAAGAACTACCTGCGTCCGAATCGCATCAGCCCCTTTCCCGCATTAAAAATTGTGTTATAATGAACTTTGTGCCTAATGCCTATGTATGAAAGCACCCAATTGAAGAAGAATCCATGCTGGCCGGATCCGGCTTACGGCATGGGAGAGGTTCGAGAACTCCCTCTATAAAAAACTATAAAACGCCCTGTCTTATGGGGGGTTGATTTTGGCGTTCCGTTCATCAGCGCGAAAGTGCGAAGAGAGCGGCCGAAACATCCGCCGGAACCGGGCTTGTTTTTTTGTGACCAGTTCAAGAACTCTCTTTCTTCTACGAGCGAAGCTAAGGCTTGCCGCTTTCAAATCCAAAAGAAGATGGAGGGTTTTTTTATGCTCAAAAACGAAAAAGCGGTCGTCGTCTTCAGCGGCGGTCAAGACAGCACCACCTGCCTGTTCTGGGCCATGAAGCAGTTCGGCGAAGTGGAGGCTGTGACTTTCGATTATGGCCAGCGCCACGCCCGCGAAATCGAATGCGCCAAGGACATCGCCCGCGAGCTTGGGATCAAGCACACGATTCTCGACATGAGCCTGCTGGGCCAATTGACGCAAAACGCGCTGACCCGCGATGACATCGCCATCGAGCAACAGGACGGGGAGCTCCCCAGCACGTTCGTGGACGGGCGCAACCATCTGTTCCTCAGCTTTGCCGCTGTCCTGGCGAAAGGAATCGGCGCCAAGCATATCATCACCGGCGTCTGCGAGACCGATTTCAGCGGCTATCCCGACTGTCGCGATGTGTTCGTCAAATCGCTGAACGTGACGCTCAATTTGGCGATGGATTACGAGTTCGTCATTCATACGCCGCTGATGTGGATCGACAAGGCCGAGACATGGAAGCTGGCCGGCGAGCTGGGAGCGTTCGACTTCGTCCGCGAGCGGACGCTCACCTGCTATAACGGCATCATCGGCGACGGGTGCGGCGAATGCCCGGCCTGCAAGCTGCGCAAAGCCGGCCTGGATAAATACCTGCTGGAGCTGGAGCGTCAGGAGGCGGTCAAACCATGAGCCGGACGCCGGGCGAATTTCGAATCGTCGAATCGCTGCAGAAGCTGGGGCGGGACATCGGCAAGGAGCAACTGCGCTATCACCGGCGCCGCGTCCTTGTCAGCAAGGAGTTCACCTTCGACGCCGCCCACCATCTGCACGCCTATGAAGGCAAATGCAAAAATCTGCACGGTCACACGTATAAAGCCGTGTTTGGCATCAGCGCCCTGCCGAACGAGATCGGCATCACCGCCGACTTCGCCACGATCAAGGAAATCTGGAAACACGAGATCGAAGGTTATCTCGACCACCGGTATTTAAACGAAACGCTGCCGCCGATGAATACGACGGCGGAAAACATGGTTGTATGGCTGTTCGAGCAGATGGAGACCGCCCTTGGGTCGGAAGCCTACAAGGATGCCGTGCTGGAAGGCCGGACGGAGTTCGTCCGCCTGTACGAAACGCCAACCAGCTATGCCGAAGTCAGACGGGAGTGGATGCGTGATGAATAACCCGCTGATTCCCGTGCTGGAGATTTTCGGGCCGACCGTTCAGGGCGAAGGCATGGTCATCGGGCAAAAAACGATGTTCGTCCGCACCGCCGGCTGCGATTACCGCTGCGCCTGGTGCGACTCGGCCTTCACCTGGGACGGCAGCGCCAAAGACGCGATCCGCCGCATGACGCCGGCGGAGATTTGGGAGGAACTGCGCGCGATCGGTGGCGATCGCTTCTCGCACGTCACGCTGTCGGGCGGCAACCCAGCCCTTCTGCCGCAGCTCGCCGGCCTGGCGGATCTGCTGCACGAGAGTGGCGTGGCCATCGCCGTCGAGACGCAGGGCTCGCGCTGGCAGGACTGGCTGGCCGAGATCGAGCAGGTCACGTTGTCGCCGAAGCCGCCGAGCTCGGGGATGGAAACCGACTGGGCTATACTGGACGACATCGTGACCAAGCTGTCCCATCGCCCCCATCCCTTGGCCGTCAGCCTGAAGGTTGTCGTGTTTGACGAGACCGACCTCGCCTACGCCAAACAAGTGCATGCCCGTTACCCGGATGTAGCTATGTATGTGCAGGTCGGCAATCCCGACGTGCGGCGGATGGATATCCGGGAGCATGCCTCCGATCTGCTGCAGCGCTATGAAGCGCTGATCGACAAGGTCGTGGCCTCGTCCGAGTTGAACGACGTGCGCGTCCTGCCGC
This sequence comes from Paenibacillus lacisediminis, assembly GCF_046567315.2. Taxonomy (NCBI): domain Bacteria; kingdom Bacillati; phylum Bacillota; class Bacilli; order Caryophanales; family Paenibacillaceae; genus Paenibacillus; species Paenibacillus lacisediminis. Next base: position 200,773 of record NZ_JBKIAX020000004.1, read on the forward strand.
AGCTGCATGCCCTCGTATGGGGCAACAAACGCGGCGTGTAGTTTTGGACTATTATTTTTTTCTAAATAGATAAAATCACTGTGCATAGGAGGGCCAACCATGTCCGGAAGAAAACCTGAAGAAATGCAAGACGTCACGCTGCTGGGCAACCAGGGCGTAAAATATCCGTTTGATTACGCACCGGAAGTGCTTGAATCGTTTGACAATAAACACCCTTACCGCGACTATTTCGTGAAATTCAACTGTCCCGAGTTTACGAGCCTTTGTCCGATTACCGGGCAGCCGGATTTCGCCACCATCTACATCAGCTACATTCCCGACGTAAAAATGGTGGAGAGCAAATCGCTGAAGCTGTACCTGTTCAGCTTCCGCAATCACGGCGATTTCCACGAGGATTGCGTCAACATCATCATGAACGACCTAATCAAGCTAATGGATCCGAAGTACATCGAGATATGGGGCAAATTTACACCGCGCGGCGGCATTTCCATCGACCCGTACTGCAACTACGGACGCCCCGGCACCAAATACGAGGCGATGGCCGAACACCGCCTGCTCAATCACGACATGTACCCGGAAAAGGTTGACAATCGCTAACGCCTTCCCCCTCCTTTTTCTGGTATGATAAAGGTAAGTTTAAGAGTTTGTACGATACCATAGAAAAGGGAGAGGAGAACCGTGAAGCCACACGTATTTATCGCCAGACCCGTGCCTCCGGAGGTGGAGGCTTACCTCGCCGAACACTGCTTTTGCAGCAAGTGGGACGGCGACGGACCGATTCCGCGCGAGCGGCTGCTCGCAAGCCTGGCCGAAGCGGACGGCCTGCTGACGTCCGGCACCCGGATCGACGCGGAACTGTTGGAGCATGCTCCGCGGTTGAAGGCCGTCAGCAATATCAGCGTCGGCTATAACAACTTTGACCTGGACGCGATGAAAGCCCGCGGCATGATCGGCACGAACACGCCGGCGGTGCTGAACGACACGGTCGCTGACCTGATTTTTGCCTTGATGCTGGCGGTCGCCCGCCGTGTTGCCGAGCTGGACCAGTATGTGAAGCAAGGAAATTGGAAACGCGGTGACGACGAAAAACTGTTTGGGATCGATGTGCATCACAAGACGCTGGGCATCATCGGCATGGGGGAAATCGGGGAAGCCGTCGCCCGCCGGGGCCATTTGGGCTTCGGCATGGACGTGCTGTACCATAACCGCAGCCGCAAGCCCGGGTCCGAGGCTGAACTGGGCGCTGTGTACTGCTCTTTAGAAGAACTGCTGCGAAAATCCGACTTCGCCGTCCTGATGACGCCGCTGACCCCGGAAACGCGGGGACTGATCGGCGAACGCGAGCTCGCCTGGATGAAGCCGACGGCCGTGTTCGTCAATGCCTCCAGGGGAGCGACGGTCGACGAAGCCGCGTTGACCGAAGCGCTGCAGCAGGGACGCATCTACGGCGCCGGGCTCGACGTTTTCGAGCGCGAACCGCTCGCGCCGGACCATCCGCTGCTGAGCTTGCCGAACGTCGTCACTCTACCGCATATCGGCTCCTCCACCGCGCAGACCCGCCATCAAATGGCGATGCTGGCTGCGGAGAACCTGGTAGCGGCGTTAACCGGCGGCACTCCGCCGAATGTGGTCAAGGAGCTGCGCCCCTAAAGCCGGCGCCCTACAATTTGCAAGAAGCCGCGCCCTGGCATGGATTTGAACGTCCATGTTTCGGGAGCGGCTTTTTTTAAAGATTATAGAATATCTTTGCGCGGAAGAAACTATATGCCACTTCTATCAAGTTACGATACAAGGAAGAGGGGGAAATCTCACGAAATGCAAAAGTGCAGGCGATTTTTGTCGAAATCCTCTAAATCGGGGGCTCAAAGGCAAAAGTGCAGTTCATTTTCGGTCAAAAGCTGCTTTTTTATCGAATAGCCTCAAATGAGATGTACTTTTGCAGTTGATCCCAGCGGACCGCCCTTCTTCCCATGAAAAACGATAAACTCGGCTTTCAGCGAAAACATAAGGACAAAAAATGTCGCTATTTCGGCGGTATCCGTCCATTTGAGAAAAATAGCGGAAATTTATGTCGCTACTCTCCCGCTCGCTAGGAAATGTCCTCATTCTGGACCATTCATAGGAAAATAAGTACATAAAATGCCGCTAATGGGGATGAACATGCTAGGCTCCGGATAATAAGCACATGAAGTTCCGCTATTTTGCAGGCCCAGCCATCGGTTTGCCGTTCCAGTAGCCAGCTGTTAAGCACCGATCTCCATGTTTAGCCCTCTTTTAACAAGTCAATAGCCTACATCAAAAACACAACCGCACGGTCCTTCTCCCCATCCTGATCATCGTATACTTTGCAACCATTCAGCCCTGCTGCTTGGAAGGCTTGGCCGCCGCGCTGCGGAGAATCCGGTCCTTGGGCATGGCGATGACAACCAGGACGGAGCAAATAGCCGGAATTAAAGCCCACATAAAGGTGTGCGCGATCGAGCTGGATAAGGCGTCCGTAATTTTGTCCAAAATTTCCGGCGGGATCATAGCCCGCTTGTCCGAGCTCAACGCCTCCTGAGCATTGCCGAAAGTCGCCCCTGCTTGTCCCGTTCCGGCAAATGCCGCGGACATCTTGTCCGCCAGCAGATTGCGCTGCACGATCCCAAAGATCGTAATCCCGAGCGTCATGCCGAGTGAGCGCAGAAAAGAATTGGTCGACGTCGCCGCGCCGCGCTGCCGCATATCGAAATGATGGACGGACGCCATGCTGAGCACCGAAAAGGAGAAGCCGACGCCAAAACCCGTCAAAATGCTGTAGACGGTAAGCAACAGGCGCGAGGTATCGTTCGTTAGCGTGCTTAAGGCGAAAACGCCGCAAACGAAACAGACGACCGAGATCGCCATGACCGCGCGGTACGATATCCGGGAGGTCAGCATTCCCCCCATCATGCTGCCGATAACCGAACCGACCATCATCGGCATCAAAATAATGCCGGAGTTCGTGGCCGAGCCGCCAAATACGCCCTGCACGAAAATCGGGATGTACACGGTCGCCACGATAAACACGCTGCCATACAGCAACGCGAGCAAGCAGCTTGTCGCGTAAAGCCGTATTTTGAACATGCCGAACGAAATGATCGGCTCCCGCGCTTTGGTTTCCGCCAGCAAAAAGGCGATAAACAGCACGGCAAAGCCGGCAAACAAAGCGATGATCACCGCCGAACCCCAAGCGTATTTCTCGCCGCCAAGCTCCAGCGCAAACATCAGGCAGATCACCGCGCCGACAAGGGTAACCGCCCCGCTCCAATCGATCTGCTGCTTCGTATGCGTGAGCGATTCCCGGTAATAAGCAGTGATCAGCAGCAGGGAGACGATCCCAATCGGTACATTGATGTAAAAGACCCAGTGCCATCCCAGCGAGTCGGTAATAAACGCGCCAAGCAGCGGGCCGAAAATGCTGGAGGTGCCGAATACCGCTCCGAGCAGGCCGGTCATTTTGCCGCGTTGCTCCACGGGGAAAATATCGTAAATGATCGTAAACGCGATCGGCATCAGCGCCCCGCCGCCGATCCCTTGGATCGCCCGGTAAATGCTGAGCTGCATAATGCTTCCGGCCAGCCCGCACAGAATCGATCCGAGCAAAAACGTGATGACCCCAAACAGGAAAAAGCGTTTCCGCCCATACATATCGGACAGTTTGCCGAAGATCGGCGTCCCCGCCATCACCGCCACCATATAGGCGGAGGTTACCCAGACGAACTGCTCCATACCGCCGAGATCGGCGACGATCGTCCCCATCGCCGTCGTTACGATCGTGTTGTCCATGGCAGACATCAAGATCGCCAGCATCAGGCCGACCAGGATGAGTGGGGTTTGATTCTTTTTTTCTGCTGTCAACGTCGTCTCTCCTTTTAGCCAATTGATTCAAATTTTACATAACATAGCTTCTTCCCATTCTATTGAAATTTCCGTAAATGTAAACCTTTATTCCGTTAAATTTTGCGCCTGCTCCTAACTATCCCTTTTCCAGTTATTAGCCTATAATGTTATTTGAAACTGTTTGCGAAAGGAAGTATTTTCTAATGAATATGAAATGGACTGAGCTTGACCGAAAAATGCGCGAATCCGGGATCAGCACGCTGCTGATTACCGATCCGAAACATGTATACTATCTCACCGGGTTCCTAAGCAATCCGCACGAGCGTTTTCTTGGCGCTGTCCTTCAATCAGGGAGCGAACCGTTTCTCGTTGTGCCCGCGTTGGACGAGGAAGCGGCCCGGGCGGCGGCGGACGTCGATGAAATCATCACCCATCAGGACACGGACGATCCATATCTCCTGCTGAAGCAGCGTTTGAAGGGGACGCTTGGTACGATCGGATTCGAAAAAGATCAGGTAACCGTGGCCAGGTTCGAGCAAATGCAGGAAACGCTTGGTTTTTCCCGCTATTTGGACGTTGGCCCGTGGCTGCGCGAGCTTCGTTTCCGCAAAAACGCGGACGAGGTCGCCAAAATCAAGCACGCCGTAAACCTGATCGAGCAGGTGCTGACGGAATCGGTGCGCCAGGTCAAAGAAGGGATCAGCGAAAACGAGCTTGTGGCCGAAGTGGAATATCAAATCCGCAAACTGGGCGCGGACGGCCCTTCCTTCGATTCCATGGTGCTGTCCGGGGAAAAGACGGCTTTGCCGCACGGCGTACCCGGAACGCGGCAAATTCGCCGCGGCGATCTTGTCATGTTTGACATCGGGGTTTACGCAGACGGGTACGCTTCGGACATCACGCGCACGTTTGCTGTAGGGGAGTTGTCCGGCGAACTGGTCAAAATATACGAAACCGTGCTGGCCGCCAACATGGCCGCCATCCAGGCGATCAAACCCGGGGTTGCCTTCGCCTCGATCGACAAAGCCGCGCGCGACGTGATCGAAGCCGCCGGTTACGGCCCATATTTTATTCACCGGTTAGGCCACGGGCTGGGCATTGACGTCCATGAATTCCCTTCCGTCCACGGCAAAAACGAACAATTGCTGACGGAAGGCAACGTATTTACGGTAGAGCCCGGCATTTATATGCCCGGAGTCGGCGGCGTCCGTATCGAAGACGACGTGCTGGTGACCGCCTCCGGTGTGGAAGTGCTGACGACCTATCCGAAGCAGTTGGTCTATATCTAACACTAAATGTAAGAAATCAGAGTTTTTTTATTCCTTTCGGGATAGGGAAAACTCTGATTTTTTCTTTTTTTACAAGTTATTCATTTTCAAAGGGCATTTTTTCCTATAAAATAATGCTTATGAACCAGTGGTTAAAAAAGAGAGTCCACGGTTTCGGGTAGGCTTAGAGACATAGATTACTTATTTTATGGGAGATTGGGGAGGATTCCGTGCGTAGAGTCAAGAGCTCTATCAGCCGCAAATTCATGCTTACGTTTGCGGTGCTAATCGTTTTGTCTTCGCTTTTGTTTAGTGTTAGTTTTTATTACATCTCCATGGGGATCATCACCCAAAACGTGCTTCCGCAATTTGACAAGGTGCTGTTGACCAGTACACAGGACATTTATAAAAGGCTGGACACGAATCAAGCGCAGCAGTTAATGAGCGGAAAGGAAAACTCCCGTTTTGCGGTTGAATCCTATTTGACGAAAAGCGCCAAGGAGTTTCATTTAAACAACGCTTACCTGATCCAGCTTCAGGAAAATGGAGCCGCCGTCATCGCCGCCAATGAAAATTCCGGCATGAAAGCCGGCGACCCGTTGGAGATTCAAACGGCCATGACCAAGACTTCCGATGGGGGAGTACATATCAGCGAGCTGTATTCGGACCGGTTCGGCTCGCACAAAACGGCGTTCATCGCGATCCCCGGAAGCAAAGCGCTGCTGGCCATCGGGCTGGACGCCACCTTTATCGATGAGAAGCGGGCGGAAATTTTGCAAATTTGCATCGGCATTACCGCTCTCGTGATCGTGGTTGGGCTGTTGGTCGCGTATTTTGTTAGCCGGCGCATCACCAAATCGATCAAAAATCTGGTTGCCGTTACGGAAAAAATGGCCGGCGGCGATTTCCGGCAAACGATCGAGGCATCCGGCCATGACGAAGTCGCTCAGCTTGCCGCAAGCTTCCGTACGATGACGAATCAGCTCAAAGAGATGTTCGCCAAAGTGCTGGACACGTCGCAAACCGTCGTAAATGGGTCGGAGCATTTATCGCGGTCGGTGGACACGTTTGGGGACCTAATCTCCCATTCCAACGCGGCGACCCGGGAAATCGAATCCGGCAGCCTGACGATCGCCACAGCCGCCGCCGAAAATGCCCGGGCGATGGAGGAAATTTCGCAGGGCATCCAGTATATCGCTTCCTCTTCCGCCGAGGTCACCGAACGGATCGGACAAGCCACCGAGGAAGCCGGCGCCGGCAACGAGCTGGCGCAAACGGCCGTCGAGCAGATGCAGCACGTCGAGGAAGCGGCCGGCCGCACGCTGGAGCATATCCGCATTCTGAACGAACGTTCCGAATCGATCGCCACCGTCGTTGGAACGATCACCGAAATCACGAAGCAAATTAATATCCTGGCGTTAAATGCGGCCATCGAAGCTTCGCGCGCCGGAGAACACGGCAAAGGCTTCGCCGTCGTCGCCGAGGAGGTGCGCAAGCTGGCCGAGCAGTCCCGTGAAGCCATGGACGAAATCGGCGAATATTTGCTGAGCATCCGCGAGGAAGCGGAAAATTCCGTCAGCGCGATGCAGCACGCCAATGAGGAGATCGTCTCCGGCACCGACCGCGTAAAACAAGCCGGCCGCGCCTTCGGGCAACTGACCGAACTGATCCAAAACATCAATTTGACGATCCAATCCGTGTCCTCTTCCACCCAGCAAGTTTCCGCCGGTACGGAGGAAGTCACCGCCTCCGTTGAGGAGTCCGCCAACATTACGGCCAAATCGCTGGCGAGCATGGAGCAAATCGCCCAATATTCGCAGCAGCAGCTGACCGAAATGGAAAGCCACGCCCAAACGGTCCGCTCCCTCCACGAACAGGCCCTGTCGCTGCGCGAATCGGTGGAGAAGTTCCGTATCTAGTGGGCGGAGATGCTTCTATCGCATGGGGGAGCTTCAACTGTATGGAAGAAGCTCCAACCGTATGGGTGAAACTCCATCGGTATGTGACATGCTCCAATTGTATGGGAAACTCCATCGGTATGTGACATGCTCCAACTGTATGGGAAACTCCATCGGTATCTGAGATGCTCCAATTGTATGGGAAACTCCATCGGTATCTGAGATGCTCCAACTGTATGGGAAACTCCATCGGTATCTGAGATGCTCCAATTGTATGGGAAGCTCCATCGGTATCTGAGATGCTCCAACTGTATGGGAAACTCCATCGGTATCTGAGATGCTCCAATTGTCTGGGAGAAGTTCTAACTGTATGGGAAAGCCCACCCGCCTGGGAGATGCTCCAACCGCCTGAAGGCTAACGGACCTGACAGCCCTTATTTGCCTGAAAAAACGCCGTTTTCGTTTCTAACGGACTGAGGAGCCGCTATTTGCTCGAAAAAGGCCGGATACGTGCACATAAATGCCGAATAAGGTCTGTGGTGTCCGTTACGTTTTGAAAACTGTGGATTTCACCAAATTAACGGCGCTGGGGTCCGTTAGGGGGCGGTTAACCAGAATTGTGTCGTATGCCCTACGCCAGAGTTTCTCACAACCGGATCATCCACACCGCCTCTCATTGGAAAAAATCCAATAGATCGTCGGAAATCGGTCACCATGGGGAACTCTGATTGGAAAATATCCAATAGAATTCGCTCAAACCGCCCGTTTTGTGCCTTGCAAAGCCCAACCTATTGGATATATCCAATCTGGCCGCTTTATTTACCACTTAATTTCCAGTTCTATTGGATATATCCAATTAACCTTCCGTACTTACCACTATTTTTCCGCTTCTACTTGGCAGTATCCATTGAGAGGCCGGTACTAAGCAGCGATTCGCCCCAAACTTACTTTCTCATCGCCCTTCCATTCTCTATCTTCGGATCGAGCCCAGCGATTTCATAAATCTGCTCCAGCTTCAGATGCCGACGAACATGTTCGGCCAGGTGATTAAAGGCCGTTTCCTTGCGTGAGGTTGCCGTAAAGGTCGCGCCCAAGGGATCGAGCCCCTTGGCCGTGCGAATGCCGTCCAACCAGGCCCGCCGCCACGCGTCGTTATGAAACAGGCCGTGCAAATAAGTGCCGAAAACGCGCCCGTTGGCGAGGGCGACGCCTTCGGGATAGACCTTGTCTTCATCCGAAGACGGCGTGCCGGCAAAAGCGCCGGTCACTTCGCGGCGGATCAGGAACATATCGGCCAGACCGTGGCCGGCGGAAGGGGACGCCGAAGCATAAGCAGAAGCGGAAACAGAAGCGGACGCGGAAACAGAAGCGGACGCGGAAATTGAGTCCAACGCCGATGCCGAGGCGGAATCCGCCGGCAACCGAACCGTCTCCCCTTGATGGATTTCGTAGCCTTCGATAGGCAGGGCAGCCTGGCCGGGAGGATGCAGCCACACCGGATGCCCGTTAGCTGTCGTCCCGCGGACGCGGACCGTCTTTTTGCCCGGGCGGAAGGTCGTCGCGAGCGGCAGCCAGCCCAGGCCTTCCGCCGACCGCGGAGCGCCCGCCTCTACCGCCTCGGGGTCGTGCAAACGCACCCCGAGCATCTGATAACCTCCGCAGATGCCAACCAGTTGAGCATGCTCCCGCAACTCCATACACCGGCGGATCGCTTCATCCCATGCCTGATCCCGCAGGAAAGACAGGTCTCCGATCGTGTCCTTTGTACCTGGCAGGATGATTGCGTCAGGCTGACCCAGATCGGCGGGCTTGTCCACGTAGCGGAGCGATACGTCCGGCTCGGCGGCGAGCGGAGCGAAATCGGTGAAATTGGAGATGCGCGGATAACGGATTACGGCGATATCAACCGCTGCCTGTTCCCGGGCGGACTCCCCCGCCACCGAAGGATAAGTATCCAAAACGACCGAATCTTCGGCTTCGATGTCCAGGTCGGGAAGATAGGGCAACACGCCGAGCACGGGAATGCCGGTGCGCTGCTCCAGCCAGTCAAGCCCGGGTTGAAGCAGAGAAAGGTCCCCGCGGAATTTGTTGATGATGAAGCCTTTGACCCGGGACCTTTCCTCCGGCTCCAGCAGCTCCAGCGTGCCGACAAGGAACGCAAATACCCCGCCGCGATCGATGTCCCCGACCAAAATGACCGGCGCGTCCGCCCATCCGGCCAGGTTCATATTGACGATGTCGCGCTGCTTCAGGTTGATTTCCGCCGGGCTGCCGGCCCCCTCCATAACGACGATGTCGTACTGCTGGCGCAGACGGTTCAAGGCAGCCATCACAAGCGGCTTCGCCTCCGGGAGAAACTTTTCCCGGTAATCCGCTGCGCTGAGATGCTTGTGCGGCTGGCCGTGAACGACGATTTGTGAATGCATATCCCCAGTCGGCTTGATCAGCACCGGATTCATATCCGTGGTAGCGGCGATGCCGCAGGCCTCGGCTTGAACTCCCTGGGCCCGGCCGATTTCCCGGCCGTCAAGGGTAACATAGGAGTTCAAAGCCATGTTTTGGGATTTGAAGGGAGCCGTGCGAAACCCATCCTGTGTAAAAATGCGGCAGAGCGCCGTTACGATGACGCTTTTCCCGACATCCGAGGCCGTGCCTTGCACCATAAGCACCGCGCCGCCCCCCTTGGAATCGTCCACGTTTCCCCCCGCCCCTCTGACATTGGCTTCTCCTGCCCCAACGGCCCCGCCTGGAATGAAGCCTCCAGTCTTATTTTCCATCTACACCCTCTCCCTTCCGTTTTACCGCGCCTCGCGATCACCGGAATATCAATACCGCCAACAGCAGCAGCGCCGCTTCCAGCCCTTCGTTCAGCGCCCCGTAGGTGTCGCCGGTTAAACCGCCGAGCTTGGCGCTCATCCAGCGGGCCGCCCAGCTTCCCACCGCCCAGGCCAGCAACGGGTGCAGGCAGGCGTACAGCAGCAATTCAACCAAGGCCGGGTCGATGCCGCCGTGTAGGGTTAGCCCAGCCTTCATCGTCTGTGATATGGGTTGCACGCTTATCGGCAAAATAACCAGCAACACAGCGGGCAGCAGCGCCGCCACGGTCAACATGATCGCCCAACCGGCAGCCCCTCGGGCATCGCGTGCCCCAAACCCGCGGAACTGCCCGGCCAGGCCTTCCCCTTGACGGGCGTTCGGCCATAATCGCATGGCCCGGGTCATAAACCAGCGGCTCCATATGGGCGCCGTTAACAGCGCGGCCCCGGTCTGCCAAGCGCCGCCCTGCAGCAAGGAAGCCAGCAGCGAAGCCTTCAGCATAAGCAGCAGCACGCAGGCGAGCACCCCCATCGCTCCAACCCGGCTGTCCTTCATAATTTCCAGCATTTTTTCCCGGGGCCGGTTGCTGAGCAAGCCGTCGGCCGTGTCCATCCAGCCGTCCAGATGCAACCCGCCGGTGACCCATACCCAAACGATCAGCGCCAGCACGGCGGCGGGCAACGGCGGCAGCAGCCATGACGATAAAATCGCGGCGGTCCAAACGCTGAGCCCCACGGCCGCGCCCACAAGCGGGTAATATCGGGCGCTTCGCCGCAGCAGTTCGGGTGTAAAATCGAGCTCGGCCCGAACCGGAAACCGCGTCAAAAATAGAAAAGCAGCCAATACCGGCTGCCACAAGCCGCTCCGATTGCTCTTACTCTCATCGCTCATAGCCGATACTCCCTGCTTTTCAACTCGATCGGAATGCCCGCCGTCACGAGAAACACATGCTCGGAAATGGCGGCCATCCTGCGGTTCAACCTGCCTGCCAGATCGCGATACAACCGGCCCAAGGGGTATTCCGGCACGATTCCGTCGCCAACCTCGTTGGTGACCATCACCAGCGTACCGGGAAAAGCTTCGGCCGCGGCAGCCAAGCGTGCGATTTCCCGCTCCATAACCTCGGCCGCATCAGATCGGTCCCCTTGCTCAAGCAGCATGTTCGACAACCACAATGTGAGGCAGTCAACGAGCACGACGGCCGCGACGGATGAGCCTGCCTTTTCCGTGCCCTGCTGGTGCAACCCGTTCGAATCCGATCCGCCTGCCCGCAGCTTGTCGCCTAAAGCCTCCAGCTTCTCCGCCAGCCGCAACGGTTCCTCCACCGTCGACCAAGCGAATCCGCCTTGTTCCCGCTGCCGCCGATGCAGCGCAATCCGCTCGGCCATTTCTTCGTCGAAAGCTTGCCCGGTCGCGATATACAACGCGGCTTCCGCATGCTTCATGATCCAGCGCTCGGCAAACGAGCTTTTGCCGCTGCGGGCGCCGCCCGTGATCGTTACTTTCATCGCTGTTCCCCCAAACTCATGTTGACTGTTGATGCGAATTCGCCCAGGCAGAGTCCCTTCCATTCATTTTACCGGTCGCCGCCCGTGGAAATCCCCGCGCTCTCAAATGTCGCCATCTCCCGCATGATCCGGCTTGCCGCGTCCACCAAATGCAGGGCGAGCACCCCGCCGGTCCCCTCGCCAAGCCGCATGCCGAGCTCCAGCATCGGATCGAGCTTAAGCTCCCGTAGCAGCCCACGGTGCCCCTGCTCCGCGGAAACGTGGGAAGCGATCATATACCCGGCCGCTTCCGGTGCAAGCCGGCTTGCGGCAAGCGCCGCCACGCTGGAAATAAAGCCGTCGATCACGACGGGACAACGGCTCTTCGCGGCGCCAAGAATGACCCCTGTGAGCCCGGCGATTTCCAGGCCGCCCACTTTAGCTAACACGTCGAGCGGGTCTCCCGGGTCCGGGCGATTGACCTCCAGGGCGCGCTGCACGACTTCGATTTTGCGGCGCAGCCCTTCATCGCTGATCCCGGTCCCCCGCCCGACGCTTTGCTGCGGCGTTATCCCGGTCAAAGCGCTCATCATCGCCGCGCTGGCCGTCGTATTGCCGATGCCCATTTCACCCGTGACGAACAGGCGGACGCCGCGGGATACCGCTTCCTCGACCAGCCGCGCTCCGATCAGCACGGCCGCCTCCGCTTCCTCACGGGTCATCGCCGCGCCTTTGACCATATTGGCGGTGCCGTACCGCACTTTCCGCTGCACCAAAGCCGGGTGCGATAGCTCCGCGTCCACGCCGATATCGACGCACACCACGTCAGCGCTGGCCTGGCGCGCCAGCACGTTCACTGCCGCTCCCCCGGCGAGGAAATTACCCACCATCTGCGGCGTCACTTCCGCCGGAAAAGCGCTGACGCCTTCCTCGCAAACGCCATGGTCGGCGGCCATCACAAACACCGAGCGCCGTGGAAACTCCGGCTGCGCTTCACCCGTAATGCCGGCAAGCTTGAGGGCCAATCCCTCCAGCTTCCCGAGACTGCCCGGCGGCTTCGTCAATCGCCCCAGGCGTTCCTCGGCAGCAGCCATCGCCACCGTATTCAGCTCGCCGATACTTCCAATAAGCTCCGAAATCGCATCATATCCCATGACCGTTCATCCCTTTCCTGTTCGGTTCATCTGTTCGGTTCAACTGCCCGCTTCCTCTGCTCGCTTGATCTGTTCCCTTCATCCGCCTCAGCCGCCAGTTTCGCCGCTCCAATCGCCCTTGGCCTCCCCGCTTTCCGCCTTCCGTCTCTGCAAAAGCAGCTGCGGGACTCCGCTGTCCGGATGCGGCACCCGGTGCGCCTTCACTTGATAGACCTCCTCTACTAAAGCCGTGGACAGAATGTCTTGCGGCGGCCCCTCCGCCACAATACGCCCTTCGCTCAGCACCAAAAGACGGTCGCAAAACAAAGCGGCCAGGTTCAAATCATGCATCACGGCTACGACCGTCAGCCCTTCCTCCCGCTGCCATCCGGAGACCAGCTCCATGAACTGCATTTGGTAGCGAAGGTCCAAATAGGTCGTCGGTTCATCGAGCAGCACCAGCTCCGGCTGTTGCGCCATCACCTTGCCGAGCGCGGCGCGCTGGCGCTGCCCTCCGCTCAGCGCGCTCAGCGGCCGGTTCTCCAGCGCAGTCAGTTCCAGCTTATCCATAATTTCGCCGAGCAGCCGCCGGGTGTCCTCCGGTCCGTCCTTCTCCCTGCCGCGCCAATCCTGATACGGAAAACGCCCCATCTCAACCACGTCGCGGACGCTGTACGAAACCGGAGGCAAACCGTCCTGCTGCAGCACGGCGATTTTTCGCGACAACGCCTTGCGGCCATAGGAAGAGAGCAGTTGGCCTTCCAGCGCGATCTCCCCCGCATCCGGCCGCTCCACACCCGAAATCAGATTTAGTAGCGTCGTTTTGCCGCTGCCGTTAGGTCCGATCAACCCCCAAAATTCGCCCTTCCGCACGCTCCAGCTTACATCGCGAAGAACCGCCTGACGGCCGTACGTTTTGGAAAGCTTTTTTACTTCAATCAACGCAGTTCCCCCTCCCGCTCCTTCTTTTTCCTGTACAGCAAATAGCCGAAGAAAGGAGCACCGACAAAAGCGGTGACAATACCGAGCGGGATTTCCGTCGGCGCCAATAGCGAACGGGCCGCAAGATCGCTCCACATCATAAATATCCCGCCGCCAAGCGCGGAAAGCGGAATGATCAGACGGTAATCGGGTCCGGTAATCAGACGGATCATGTGCGGGATCACGAGGCCGACGAACCCGATGACACCGGACACCGACACGGCCGCCGCCGTTATCAGTGTGGCTATGAGCAGCACGATCAGCTTCGTCCGCTCCACGTTCAGCCCCGAATGCGCCGCCTGGCGTTCGCCGAGCGCCAGCAAATTGAGCGTTCCGGCCCGGCTCCACAGGAACAGCCCGCCCAAGAGCAAATACGGGAAAAGGATGGCCGTATACGACCATCCGCGTAAGGCTAAGCTGCCCATCGTCCAATATAAAATTTCATTGACCGTTTGCTTGGACATCGCCGTCAAAAACGACACCACCGCGCCGAGGAACGACTGCATGACGACGCCCGACAAAATCAGGCTTTCGATCGGGATTCTCCCGTTTTCACGGGCCAGCCAGATGACGATCCACAGTGTGACCGCGCCTGTCAGGAAAGCAACCGCCGGCAGTGTAAACACCCCAAGCAAAGAAAACTGCCAGCCGAAAAAAATAAGCACCGCCGCGCCGATCGCCGATCCCGACGAAACCCCGAGCGTAAACGGATCGGCCAGCGGATTGCGCAGCACGCCTTGAAAGCCGGCCCCGGCCACCGCAAGCGTTGCTCCGACCAATAGCCCTAACAAGACGCGCGGAAGACGCACCTGAAGGACGATCTGCTCCGAGGCCACGCTCCAGTCCGGCGTAATCCAGCTTCCCATCCCCGGAACCCGGTGCAGCAAAATGCGGGCGATGTCGCCAAGCGGCAGCGATACCGAGCCGATCCCGATGCAAAACAGCAGCGTCACGGCCAGCAGCGCCACCAGGACGCCCCCGTAACCGGCCAGCTTGCCGGTCATCATAGCTGAATCAGTTCCGGATAAATTGCCTTGGCGACTTGAATCAATCCTTGCGTCACCCGCGGGCCCGGGCGGCTGAGCAGATTGTCGTCCAGCCCGGCGACGCGGTCTTCCTTGATCGCGGCAATTTGATCCCAGCCCGCACGGCCTTTGATGATATCCGCCAGCGTCCGATTTTTTTCATCGACGACGCTTTTCGCGTACAGGATCACATCCGGATTCGCTTTAATGATGTTCTCTTCGTTGATTTTGCTCCAGCCCTGCACATCGGAAGCCACATTGACGCCGCCGGCCAGAGTGATCATTTCGTCCATAAACTCGCCTTTGCCGACCGTCCAGCCCGGCGAAAATTCGATGTACACTTTTTTCTTCTGATCTTCCGTCAGCGATTTGACAGCTTCGGTCACCTGTCTTAACTCCTGCTGCATTTGGCCGACTACTTCTTCGGCCTGTGCCTGATGATCGGTGATCTCGCCGATCGTCTTAATGTGGTCCATCACGTCGCTCATCGTTTTCGGGTCGGATAGGAACACCTTGTACCCCAGATCGGTCAAGCTTTTGACCGTCTGTTCATCGATCATGCTGGCCGCCACGATCAGATCCGGCTGCGCAGCAACGACCGCCTCCACGTTCACCTGAGACCCGCCCATTCTGGGCTTGTCCTTCACCGCTTCTGGGTAATCGTCCAAATCCGAAACGCCGGCGATTTGCTGATCGAGCCCAAGTGCGAACAGCGTCTCCGTCTCCGATGGAGCCAAGGAAACGATTTTTTGCGGCGCTGACTCAAAAGTAAATTCCTTGCCGCTCGAATCCTTCAGCGTCAGCGGATACGCCGTCTGTTTGGCGCCCTGTTCGCCCTGCGCCTCCCCGTTTCCAGCATTCGAACCAGCATTCTGCCCGCTTTGGCCCGCAGCAGAGCCTGCCGTACCTTGGCCTGCCGTGCCTTGGCCTGCCGTGCCTTGGCCGCCCGCGCCTTTATCCTGGCCGCAGCCCGCCAATAAAAGCGCCATCGCCAGCAGCGCGATCCCCCATAAATTCAACCATTTCTTCATCAATATCTCTCCTCTTTTCTGCTTTTCTGCGGGTCCCGTTCAAACAAGAAAACCCCCAATCCCGGGCGGATGGGGGTACGTCCACAAAGTCATGCCTTCAGCGGGAGACGGATAGCCTGCCTTTAGGGCATAGTGATCTTAGCAGAACGTCATCCTTTCCTCGAAGGACCGTCTTTAATCACCCGTGGGCAGGTCTCCTGACTCTCAGGTTTTGACGACGGCTCGCCTTCCCATCCCCCGTCTTCTGCGGGTGACAGTGGCAATATGAGCAGCGTCCCTGTTTACAGTGGCGGGACCGTGCCGGATTTGCACCGGCTTCCCTTTTAACCGAGAAGCTGAGCGCGGTAAACGCACCGGCTTCAAGGACCTACGGGCACTGATTTTTCGCTTGGTTCCAGGCTTTTCTTCACTATTGGATTATAGGTTAAAAAAATAAAACTTACAATCTCAACTTTCGCAGCAAAAAATCGGCGAGATCCCTTGTAAAACGTGCCGGTGGCATGATCTCTAAATCGGGCAAGCAACTCGACCGCTTTCTGCGATTCCGCTCAAACATGGAAGCACGGAAGCGTCAACGATGAAGAGGGCGTCACGATCCGCCGAGGTCAGCGCATCTACTTTTTGCACCGTAGGCGCCCTCGAGCAGTGTCACAAATCGAAGCCAGGTGAGGGGGCAGTCCAAAGGGTTCGTGTCTTGGTGTCTTGGTGTCTTGGTGTCTTGGTGTCTTGGTGTCTTGGTGACTTGGTGTCTTGGTATTTTGGTGTCCCTGCCTGCAGCCTTTGCACGATTATCCCTTTCGTTCAGTGAGCAGGGGGGGGCTAGAGCAAAGGGTTCCAAAAAAAGAGAGTAGAAAATGTGATAGGGAAAAAATGAGGCGGTTCAGGTGAGATTTTCGGCTTGATAAGAGAACGTATGTTTGGTATAATGAAATAAATCGAACGTACGTACGTAAATTATTGATTCGGGGGCGAGCGAATATGGAGGTCAATACTGGAACGGAACTTCAATCATTCAGCAAGCGTTTTAACAGCGAGCAGGCTTGCATGGAAGCGCTGATCGCGATGAAGTGGCCAAACGGCTTCATCTGCCCGCGCTGCGCTCACCCCCGGTGCAGCCGTCTGACCTCCAGGCATATCCCCTTGTTCGAGTGCGGAAAGTGCAAGCATCAAACATCGGCTTTGGTCGGCACGATTTTTGAACGAACGCATTTACCCCTGCCCAAGTGGTTCAAAGCGTTGGATTTATTCCTGCTTGAGGGCGGCATCTCGGCGATGCGACTGAGCCAGGTGATCGAGGTCACCTACAAGACCGCCTGGTTGATGCTGCACAAAATACGCCATGCCGTCGGGGAATTCGATGCCCGGGAACTGCTCTGCGGAGACGTGAAAGTAAACAGCGATCTGTACGGGCGCGATCCGTCCCGGTGTCAGCTTTCGCATCCATATGCCTCGGCGGTCATAGCGGGATGCACGGTCACGGAGTCGGGTGAGCCGGAGCAGGTCAAAATCTGCCTGGTGCCGCATAAGAGAGGAGACGGGAAAAGGGCAAACCGTCACGAACTCGCCGCGTTCATCAACGGGCATGTGGATGTCCGTACATCGGCAGTACAGTCGTTCCCTCTAGCCTATCGACTGTATGCGCCCTTGCGGAAAGTGGTGAGAGAGGCGTGGGAATCGCTGAAGAGTACATATATAGCCTTGGGACTGAAGCATCTGCAGGCGTACCTAAACGAATATACCGGACGCCGCCGGCTGCACCTGCCCGGAGCGAAAGAAACGATGCGGCAGAAGTTGCTGCGCATGTGTGTGGCGATTCCAGCGATCCCTTACTACCAGCTGATCGCCCGCCAACCGAACCAACCCCTTGCGGCTGCGGCCTGATCGAGACGCTGGAACGGTGGGGGGAGTTTGACGAAGATCAACTTAATGAGTAAGGGGTTAGCTTAATGCGGATCAACTTGATTGGTGCGAGCTAGCATGAACGGTGCGGGCGTTGCTGCAAATGGAAGGGTTCAGGCTACAGCAAAATCACGGTCTTTTCGTTTCCCTCGCGTCTTGTCCTTGATCTCCTGTCTTGACTCTTGTCCGTTCTGTTTCACCTCCCCTAAACCTGATTCCTTCTTCTAAGCCCGTCCAAATTATCTCGAACCTATCTGCTTCTCCACCAAATTTTTCTTCTCCCGAGCTTGTCTGTTTCTCTGCTACCCTGATCAAACGGGATAATCGTGCAAAGCGTCCGGACAACAGTGAGTGTTGATCTACCGCCCAACCCACCGGTCTTCCCTATCCTCAAGCTTTCAACGCCCTTGGCAGTTGATTTAGGTCGGGCTGATGTCTATAACAATGAAAGACACCTCTTCTGTCTGATCGTAGAAGCTCGTCACTCTCGCTTTATCAAACGAAGCGGTGCTTTTCTATTTTGACAGCCGCCTTTCTTAATTTTTTAAAACTTTCAGCTCAAGGACTCAAGCTGATTTTTGCTCTGCGAATGTTGAGTTACAATCTTTATCCAACCTTCATGCATATTTCATCATCGATTCATCGCGCCTTCATGACAAAGCTCCCCGGTCCCGGTAAAGTTAAGTTATCAAAACGATACGATTTGAATAATTCATATTTACTAGAGGTGATTAAATGACTAATGATAAAAATCGGTTAACCACCAGCTCAGGCGCTCCGGTGGGAGACAATCAAAACTCGATTACGGCCGGTCGGCGTGGCCCCGTCTTGATCCAGGATGTCCATTTGCTGGAGAAGCTGGCCCATTTCAACCGGGAACGCGTGCCCGAGCGCGTCGTTCACGCCAAAGGCGCCGGGGCCCACGGGGTATTTGAAGTGACGAACGACGTCTCCAAATACACCAAGGCAGCTTTTCTGTCCGAAGTCGGGAAGCAAACCCCGATGTTTATCCGCTTTTCGACGGTGGCCGGCGAGTCGGGCTCCGCGGATACCGTCCGCGACCCGCGCGGATTCGCCGTGAAGTTCTACACCGAGGAAGGCAACTACGACCTGGTCGGAAACAATACGCCGGTGTTCTTTATTCGCGATGCGATCAAGTTCCCGGACTTCATTCACACGCAAAAACGCCACCCGCAAACGCACCTGAAAAACCCGAACGCCGTGTGGGATTTCTGGTCTTTGTCGCCGGAATCGCTGCATCAAGTGACGATTTTGTTCTCGGACCGCGGTATCCCGGCTACATACCGTCATATGCACGGTTACGGCAGCCACACTTTTAAATGGGTAAACGCGGAGGGCGAAGCAGTGTGGGTGAAATATCATTTCAAAACGAATCAAGGCATCCAAAACCTCGATGTCAAACTAGCCGAAAAATTGGCGGGAGAAAATCCGGACTACCATACCGAGGATCTTTTCAACGCGATCGATCAAGGCAACATGCCGAGCTGGACGCTGTACGTGCAAATCATGCCGCTTGAAGATGCGCAAACGTACCGCTTCGATCCGTTCGACGTGACCAAAGTGTGGTCCCAAAAAGATTACCCGCTGATCGAAGTAGGCGTAATGACGCTGAACCGGAATCCGGAGAACTATTTTGCCGAAGTTGAGCAAGCGACGTTCTCGCCGGGCAACTTCGTCCCAGGCATCGAGGCTTCACCGGACAAAATGCTGCAAGGCCGCTTATTTGCCTACTCTGACGCGCATCGTTACCGCGTTGGCGCAAACCATAACACGCTGCCGATCAACCGTCCGATCGCCGAAGTGAACAACAATCAGCGCGACGGCTTCATGCGCGGGGACGGCAACGGCGGAGCCTCCGTTTACTATGAGCCCAACAGCTACGGCGGCCCGACGGAATCTCCGCAGCAGAAAACTTCCCCGTTCGAAGTGACGGGATATGCCGACAGCGTCGCCTACGACCATGATGACCACTATACGCAAGCCGGCGACCTGTACCGCCTGCTGAGCGAAGAGGAACGTACCCGTCTGGTCGAAAACATCGTAAGCGCCATGAAACCGGTGGAAAAAGACGAGATCAAGCTGCGGCAAATCGAACACTTCTACAAAGCCGATCCAGAGTACGGAACACGCGTTGCCGAAGGCCTCGGCTTGGCCGTGCCGCAAGGCGGCAACTAATCCTTTAAAAATAAAAGGAATTCGTTTAGGACGGATACGTATTCCTTTTCACATAGATTTATGAAATAACGGCCTGTTCCGTGGATGACGGAGCGGGCCGTTTTTTACGCCGTTTATTGCGGAGTTAGCGGGAACAAAGCGCCGAACACCATCGCGCCGATGATGGCGCCGCCGGCAATCGGTTTTTTAAACGCGTAAAAAGCCGCGCCGCCAAGGGTTGCGCCAATGCCCACCGGAATCGAAGCCATCACCGCCGAGATGATGATCAGCGGCCCCAGATAGCGGCCGGCCGCGTTCCCCGCCCCCATCATGATGTCCGCCCCGAAGGTGGAGTTGGAGGCGTTAATCGTGTATTTGCGAATCAAAATGATCATGCCGCCAACCAAAAACCCAAGTACCGCCCCGGTAAGCAGCGCCAGCGGAAACGAAGTGATTGGGGCCGTGATCCCCGCCCCCAGCATCAGCGCGGGGATGCCTATCCCCAGCCCCGTTTGCAATGCACCCCCGATATCCAAAATACCGACAAGCGGTCCTTCCAGAATGCGGGCAAACAGAAAGCTCGCGCCAAACGCCGCCGCGGCGCCGAAGCTCCCGCCGTTGATGCCTGCTTCGAGCAGGGCGATGATCGCAATATCATTAAATGCACCGACATGATAAACGTAATACATATGCGTCCCGGCAAAAATGCCGGAAGACAAAAAAGCGACGAACAGCGGAAACGCCCATTCCGAATACCAAAAGCCTGCTTTTAGTTCGTTATGATTTTCCATCCTATTTCACCTCGGATCCAAAAAATGCGTGCAGATCAATCAGCCACTGCGGTACGGCCACATGGACGCTATGCAGCAAAGAAACATCAAAACCACGGAAGAAGCCGCTCAGCACAAACAAAAGCACCACCGCCGTAACCAGCGTTTTTGTAATCCGGTTCCATCCGCCGTCGTCAACACCTTTGCCGATCAGAATTCCCAGCACAATGCCGGGAACGGCATTGCCCATCACCAGATGGGATAAGCCGCCGAGTACGGTCGACCAGACGCCGGTTCGTTTGCCCGCATCCATCGCCGCCGTCCAGAACACGATCGGCATGATCGGATTGATCAGCCAATTCGCCGCCGGTACCAGCACCTGTGTGGCGATCGCCTGCAAAGCTGCGGGGACGGCCGCCGCCGTCGAATTCAGCAGCGTGACCACAGAAGCGCCGACAAATGCGCCGGCCCAGGCCATTTTGCGCGGATTGTGCAGCGTCTCCTCGACACTTTTATTGCGAATCATTAGCGCCGCCGCCGCCCAGTTCGGAATAATCCGGTGATCGACGTCCTGCGTCAAGCCCCCGGCTCCCACCACGGAAGCCCACGCGTTAAACAGAAAACCGAGCCCGAACGAAAAATGAGCCACCGGGTCGCCTTCACACGCATTCAGTTCCCCAAACGTCCGGAAGGCGCCCATCCCCTGAACCTTGGGGGCGTGAAACATTCGCGCTGCTCCGGCGCCTACGCCAAAGCCGACCAGCAAGCCGAGGATAATGGACTTCAAAATAATTTCCAAGGTTTCCATCCCTGTTCCCTCCTTTAATAATGCGAGTTCAAAAAGTCAGGTTTTCAGCACCGAGAAGGTTACCTCATGCGCAAAATACGCCGGACCCGGGAAGGCTGCCGGACCCGTTCGCTGAACTCAAGGTTCGCCAATTCCACCAGCCGCAATCTCACCGTGATGTTGGCCTTGACTTCGTAGCTAGTGCGGATACGCGCAAAAAGGAAGCCGAGGAATTTTTCCGTATATGTATGCTGAACAGCGGACACTACCTCAAAATCCAACGGCTCGATTTGCAGAAGAACATCCGGCGTTTCCCTGACAATGCCTTCCCTCATCCTTAGCAGCGCTTGTTGAAAGGCCGCTTGCTTCGTCTCACCCGAACCGGTAATCGTAAACGTACGCTCCATTTCCTTGTACATGCCTCAACCTCCGTTTTTCTTCAGATAAGCTTCCGTCAAACGCCTGCCCAGCTCTTCCACATCCATAAACCCGAAGCCAAGCACCTTTTTTCCTTGCTGAATCGCCGTGACTCCCGCCTCAACCGACCTGAGGCCGAACTCCATCGGATATTGATATTTGGTATTGGCCGTCACCGCTCCCGCGCCGCCGCTGCCGCAAAAGGAAATGCCGAAATCGGCGTTCTCCCGATGCATTACGTCCCCGAGCTTCATGTCCGCTCCAATTCCCGGAATTAAAATGGCGATCCCCCCGGCGGCTTCCACTCCCTTCGCTACGTTTTGCCCTTTTCCCAACCGGTCGCCGATCACGACCTTGACCGTTTTGCTCATCCGCGTTTCCCCCTTATTTTTAGGTGCTGAAAACCTGACTTTTTAACCTTCATTGAATCGGTTGTTCAAAAAGTCAGCTTTTTAGGTCTGCTGCCTTACGGCTTCAAAATGAACGGCCAGATAAAAAACCTCCGCCCGGTCTAGCTCTCTTCCCGGCGGCAATTCGCAGAGGGACAGTAGCTCCTTGCTTAAAGCCGCCGAGGCAGGGCTGATTTCCAGAAACATTTCCTCGGAAATATCGGGAAGATGCTCCCCGCATGCCAATCTGCGGATAAATGCCAGCAAATGAATGCCGATGATCAGTTCCTTCTGGCTGCCGATGTCCAATCCGTCCCGGCCCGCTTTGCCGCGCAATTCGCCGAGCAGCCGCCGCACTTCTTGCAGCTCATGGGCTTCAGCCGTTATTTTCGCCTGAATCGCCACTAGTGTATCGTCAATGGTGCACATGGATATTCTCCTCATTCCAAATATTTCAAAATCGCTTGCAGTTCACTTTCCGTAACTTCGATTTGCCGCTCCTGCAAAATGTCCAACAAGCGGTTCCTTAGCGGTTGTTCCCCCTCCAAACGGGCCGCCCTGGAGTTCTCCTCCCGGTATTGGATACCGAAAGCGGTGCGCTGCATCAAAAATATGCAATGCAGTGTCAGCGCTTCGACCCGCTCCGCCGCGAAATGACCGCCGGCGCCGCTTACGATCTGCCTGCTCAGCTCAAAGCCTTGGAAAACAAGGTTTTGAAACCATGCCTGGACCGTATAGGGGTCATCCATCTGCAGCCGTACCGGCACAGAGTCTGTCTTGCGCGCTTTAACTCCTAGGCCAGAGTCTTGACCCATCCGCTCCCCTTGCAAAATTTTCTTTGCCTGCTCCTGAATGCTTTTGAAGTCCGCTTCCCCCGGAATCGCGCTCACCAATACCGACGGGACCGGCACGTTCACCGGCAAAACGCTGATCACCATATCATGGCCGCCCTGCCGCAGCATTTTATGAAGTTCCATAACAGAGCAGGTACCGCCTACGCTGACATTTTTCAAATTGCTCTCGATGACCGTCTTAAGCAGCCTGCTGGTGCCCCGTCCTGTACCGCATACGACCAATGCGTTCACCTTGCGCTGTCCGCGCATCCGCTCATAGGCATTTTGAAAATGCAATGTCATAAAGGCCACATCACCATCCGTAAGATAAATGCGGTACACCCCGAACACCTTGATGCCGGCCGCCTTCACCTGGTCGAACATCACGCGGTAGGCACGCCTGATTTCATGGAGCATCGGGTTCGGTTCGATCACCCCGTAGCTGTATTCCGTCAGCTTGTTGGAGATATGGGCCAGCAGGTCGGTAAACAGATCGGGATATTCCGAAAAGGGGAGATTAAGCCCCTTGCCAACCTCCCGGATCATGCGCCGGGTAATGGAAAAAAAGTCGGGCAGCAGTTCCCTGGCAAAATGCTGGTTGTCCGGAGCGGCGGAAATCATCGCTAGCGCCTGCAAACAGACGAACCAGATGTCGGCTTCGGGAAACCGGGTTCCCGTCTCCTCGCCGAGCTTGATCAGTCGCTTGCGAAACACGGCGAAAATCCCTTTATCCCCCTCCAGCGTACCGGGAAAATCAAAAACTCCTTGTTCCCGGCCATGCCAGCCATGGCTGCGGCGCAAAATGATAATGCACAAACGGATAAACACGCCGATAATGCACTGATCGGAAAGCAGGACGCCTAGTTCCCGCTCCGTTTCTTTGACCAGCGAGCCGACGGTGACAAACACCAGGTCCAAGTGGTCCACGGAGTCCAAAAAACTTTTCAGCACCTGATTAAAATAGTAGGTTGGTTTTCTCGCCTCGGCCACGGCGGCCACAATCCGGAACATATCGTTCCCGTCCAGTAAATCCAGGATGACTTTCTCCAGGACAAACCATCTCTGCTTTTCCGCTCCGGTGACTTGGATGCCTGAAGCGGATCGTTTAATCCGCAGGCTCCAATCGGCCAAAAACGGCTCGATGACCGCAAGATCGGCCAACGCTGTATTGCGGCTGACCGCGTTTTTCTCCGCAAGGCGGCCGATGGTCAGGCAATCGTCCGCCAGCAGCAGATCCAAGGTGATCGAGCTGATTCGTTCGCTTTGGCTCAGAAACACCTCGTCTCCGCCGTGGCCCAGTTGCTCCAGCAGCTTCTTCCGCTTTTCCTCCGTGCATTCAATCCATATACCCCGGCTGGGCTTGGATTTAAGCTCCATCCCCTGGTCAACGAGCCACATCCGGATGCTGCCGACATCGTATTTGATCGTACGCTCGCTGACTCCGAATTCAGCCGCAAAATCCTTGATGCGCAGCGGTCCGGGAGCGTAAAGGATCTTTTTGAGCAGCGCGCGGGATCGAGTGACGAGAGCCATGAATTTCACCCCCTTAAATGCAGCGTTATTCGAAAACGGCGGATAACAGGGCTTCGATTTTCCGCAGCGCCTCTTCCTCCCGTTCCCCGGACGTCTTCAGCACAACCTTGTCTCCGTAATTCATTTCCAAAGCCAATATGCTGACGATGCTTTTGCCATTTGCTTCCCTTTCGTCTTTGATCAATCTTATGTCGCAAGGGAACAACGCCGCCATTTTCATGACCGCCCCCGCCGGGCGGGAATGAATCCCCAGCGGATTTTGAATGATCACTTCTGTCTCCATGCCATCACTCCTTGTTTGCCGTTCATTTTGCATTTAATGTCACAATACATTACATAAAACACTAAGTCTCCTCTCCTTTTCTCGCAAGTTCCTGAAAAGTTTCAGAAATTAATCGTTTTCATTGCACAATTCAAGTGATGTAATGTATCATGATTTGTAGATTGTACTTTCAAGTTAACGAATAAGCGGCAAAATGAACAGACCAAAAAAGCTGCACCCTGAACGGTGCAGCTTTTTGTAAAACCGAAGCTAATAAGTGAAAACTACAATTTTGTTACAACGCTATACCGGCTGCTGTGCAGTCAACCACACATGACGGACAAAAGCTCCTTTGCTGACGGAGCAGGAGTCCATGATTTTCAGGCCTGCGGCTTCAATCTCTGACTCCAGCGGCTCGGAAGAAACGATCACTGCCCGCTTGCTGATCCGCCTTACGCTGGCAAGCATGAGACTGCGCTCGGAGGCGGAAAGAACAGAGCATAAATTATAAGGCATATCGACGATCGCCGCATCAAACGCCTCGTTAATATCGTTCAAGTCGCCGATAGCCACCAAGTCCGCATCATCGTAACCGAAATGGCGCAAGTTGACCCTTGCCCCGCGAACGGCCAGCGGATTGATGTCCCGGCCAATGATATCGATGTCCATCGACAGCGCTTCGATCAGCACATTGCCCATGCCGCAGCACGGATCGATCGCCCGAATCCCATGCGGATCGGGCACAGCGATGTTGACGAGCGCCCGGGCCACTACGGCGGTGAGGCCGGTGGAGTAATTTTGCGGCTTATGCTTATGCCGCTGCCAGACCGGGTCGGCCGGCCGGCAAATGCCGAACATCCAGCCATCGTCCAACGACAGCAGTCCAAATGTTATATCCGGCTGCCTCATGTCGGCCTTGCCGCGGATCCTTCCGCCTATCTGCCGCTCCAATTCACGCTGCTGCTCATAAGTCCGTTTCAAACCGTTTTTGAGATACAGCACCTTAAAGGTACGCCCATCCAGCTCCAACTCCTCCTCCGCCACCCAGGTGATAATTTCTTCCAGCGTTCCGGCGGCATGCAAAACGTCCACCCGCATGGAAACAAACGGACTCCGGTTCGGTTCAATCCGTAAACGGCTGTCTATCAATGCAAATGCCCCGGGCTCTTGGCCAAACAGGGCGCGAAGCTCCATATGGCATAGCTCCCGCTCATTCTCATGGCACGCAAAAGGATAGATATACCGGAAAGGCGTTTGATTCAAATCCACTCTGCCAACTTCCCCTCTAAAATACCTTCCCGTCCATTGTACCAGAACCGCTGGATATCGGACGATGCCAAGGCATATCCAGGCGCTTACTGCAGGCGCTTCGGCTCTGGAGAGTCGGTGCGGTGTCCGTGTCCGCGCGCTCCCTGCATCTCGGTCAATTGCCCCCAGTAGCGCTTGGGCATATGGGACATCTGCGCCCGAGGATTAATCCTCTCCCGGATCGCCACCGTTTCGTAGAACTGCTTCCAGAGGCGGCGGTACGCTAGTTCCTGCTCCCCCGCTTCAGGCAAAATCAACTCGTCGACGTCCACGATCTCCGCTTTCCCGGCTCCCGCTTCCTCCGGCCGGTGGATGAGCGCTTGTCTATGGGTTTTGTCGTAGATCATAAAGGACTCCCTCCGGTAGCGGTCGCAAAAATGCCCGGCCAGCAGCGGCAGCACCCGGTTCTTTGGCTCAATGACAGAAACCAGCGCCTCGCCATACACCGAAGCGCACGAAGCCCATCAAAGCATGACTCTCCGTGTTCAAATGCCGCACCGCCTTGCGCAATCGGTGCACCGTGTTCTCCGTCAGCATATCCATCGCTGCCCGCCCATGCTTAAAGCCAAGCCGCAGGAACCGATAAATAAGCAGATCTTTCTGCGGATCGCAGGTAAGAAAACCGCGGCGGACAAGCTCTTGGGCGGCCGGACATATTTTTTGCCCGATGGCCGTGTACACCCGGTTAGCCTTCTCCGGACAGGTTTCCACCCAGCGGGTTACAAACAGAGTATACTGCGGATCAGCGTCGGAACGCAGGTCGACCAAATCCTCCTTCCGCGCATAGCTCTCAAACACGCAGCTCAGCAAACCGTCAAAGCTTCCGTCGTAGGCGTAAGCCGCATCGCTTATCCAAGCAGCCATGGGCTTAGCTCCTTCCCGGTTTTCCCCGCCAGCTCCTCGTCCGAAAACAGCGACAGCTGTTCCACCTTCGGCTTGGGCAGAAACATGTCGATTTCTTTGCGGGACAGCAGCGATCTAAGGATTGTGCTTTCGTTCACTTTCAACCCCTCAAGCCGCCGGCCCGAGCAGATGATAAAATATTGAGCCCGTTTCAGCACGACGCCCAGCTTCTTTAAGCCGGGAAAATCCAGCCGCGCCGCTCTGCGCGCGGCCACGATCCGCTTGGCGCTGCGGACGCCGATACCGGGTACACGCAGCAGCTCTTCATAAGGGGCCTTGTTGATCTCCACGGGGAACCGGTCGATATGATTGACCGCCCAATGGCATTTCGGGTCCATAAACAAATTGAAATTCGGGGTGTGCTCATCCAGCAGTTCCTTCGCTTCAAAACCGTAGAAGCGCAGCAGCCAATCGGCCTGGTACAGGCGGTGCTCCCGCAATAACGGAGGCTTGCTTTCGAGCGAAGGCAGCAGCGAATGCTCCGCGACCGGGGTATACGCCGAGTAATATACCCGTTTCAGCTCATATTTCCTGTACAGCGCCTCCGTTAAGGTTAAGATCCTAAAATCGCTGTCCGGCGTGGCGCCTACGATCATCTGGGTGCTTTGGCCGCCCGGAACAAACCGGGGGGCGTGGCGGTATTTGACGAGATCGGTGCTGTTCTCCCGAATGCCCTGGCGAATCGCGGTCATCGGCTTAAGGATCGCTTCCTTGCTTTTGTCCGGGGCCAACTGGTGCAGGCTGTCCTGCGAAGGCAATTCGATGTTCACGCTCATCCGGTCAGCCAGCAGGCCCAACCGGGAAATCAGCGCCGGATCGGCGCCGGGAATCGCCTTCACGTGGATATAACCGCCGAACTGGTAATTCCGGCGCAGCAGCTCCAGCACCCGGATCAACTGTTCCGTCGTGTAGTCCGGATTCCGCATGATGCCGGAGCTGAGAAACAACCCTTCAATGTAATTGCGGCGATAAAAATTTATCGTGAGCTCCGCCAGCTCCTCCGGGGTAAACATAGCCCGGCGCGTGTCGTTGGAGCGGCGATTCACGCAATATTTGCAATCATAAATGCAACTATTCGTCATCAGTACCTTCAGCAGTGAAATGCATCGTCCGTCCGCGGCAAAGCTGTGGCAGATCCCCGAGCTGACGGCGTTTCCCAGCGAGCTGCCTCCGCTGCCCCCGCCGCTCCCGCGCTCTGCCCCGCTGGACGAACAGGATACGTCATATTTGGCCGAGTCTGTCAAAATGGTCAGCTTGTCATACACATCCATACGTTATGGCCTCCCTTTTGACAGCCATTATATTGCGAACATTTGTTCTTGTCAATGATTAAGACCGCCGAAGGTCGAAGGAATTCGTTCCGGCGGTCCCTTTGATAAGTAAAGCAAGCCTCTGGCGGAAATAGAGACAATTTATGGCCTTATTTTGAGATTTTCCCCCTTTTACGCAAAATAGCGGTAATTTAGGTCGTTATTCAGGGATTAAGCTGGGAATATCGCCCATTTGACGCCATATAACAAAAATAAAGACAAAAAAATCCTCTATTTTGCTAAACACCCTTTTCTGGAAAAAATAAGACCTTTATTTGCCGTTATTTCTGAACTGTCCCCTCGGAACCCTGCAATTTTGAAAAACGCCGTCCCGGTTAAACGGTGTTGGCTTATCTTTTTCCGGCCGCCGCTGTGCCGATCACTCCGTACCGCCACAGCACCTTGCGGCCAAACCATCCGAACAGCCGGTCGGTGGCAAATCCCATCAACCCCAGGCTGAGCAAACCGACAAAAATCCAGTCGGTACGGAAGAACAGCCGGGAGTTCCAGATCAGGTAACCGACGCCTTCGTTCGCCGCGATCATCTCCGCCCCGACGATCGCCATATACGAGGTGCCCATCGCCAACCTGACGCCGGTGAAAATATAAGGCGCGGTCGCCGGCACGATTACGTGCCGGATGATTTGCCACTCCGAAGCGCCCATGCTGCGGGCCGCGCGGATTTTGTCCTCCTCCACCGCCAACACCCCCGTCAGCGTGTTCATGATGACGATAAACAGCGTCGCGTACAAAATCAGCGCGATCTTCGACTGCTCGCCGATGCCGAACCAGACGAGAAACAGCGTGATAAAGGCGATCGGCGGAATAAAACGGATGAAGTTCAGCAGCGGTTCGGCGAAACGGCGGATAAAATCCACCTTGCCGATGACAATCCCGAGCGGAATGGCGATCAGGCTCCCCAACGTCCAGCCGCTGAACACCCGGTAAAAGCTGATCCCGATATATTTCGGCAGCGAGCCGTCCCGCAGCAGCTCCAGCGCTCCCGCCGCCGTATCCGCCGGACCGGGCACCACCTCAGGGCCGTAAAGCCAGGCGCCGCCTTGCCAGGCGGCCAGGATGAACAACCACAAGAGGAGCAGGCCGGCCCATTTATTTTTCAGCCTAGTCATAAGGTTCGCCCCTTCTATTCGTCAAAATGAGCTTGAATCCGCCGGTAATGCTCGTAAAATTCCGCCGCGGACACGTCGCGCGGATAGGCGAGCGGAATCTCGTAAATCTGCGAAATATTGGAGGACGGGCCCGAAGACATAATCCCAACCCGTTCCCCAAGCAGGATCGCTTCCTGAATATCGTGCGTTACGAAGACGACCGTTTTGTTCGTCTGCCGCCAAATGCGCACCAACTCCTTCTGCATCGTCCGGCGGGTCATAGCGTCCAAAGCCCCGAACGGTTCATCCATGAGCAAAATTTCCGGATCATTGGCCAGTACGCGGGCCAGTTGAACCCGCTGCTTCATGCCGCCGGACAGCTCCTTCGGAAATTTGTCCCCGTGGCCGGCCAGCCCGACGAGCTCCAAAAAACGGCCGGACACGATACGGCGCTCTTGCTTTGGCACTTTCTTCATCTTCAGACCGAATTCGACGTTCTGGCGTACGGTCAGCCAAGGAAACAGCGAGGAATCGGCCTGCTGAAACACGACCGCCCGATCCCGCCCGGGCCGATCGACATCCGCACCGCCAACCCGCAGACTGCCGCTCGTTTTGGAGATGAAGCCGGCAATCATGTTCAGCAAAGTCGATTTGCCGCAGCCGCTAGGCCCCAGCAGGATAAAAAACTCGCCGCCTCTGACGACCAGATCGACATCTTTGATAATGTAATGAACCTCCCCGCTCCCCGCCGGACGCTGATCGCCATAGCTTTTGCCCAGCCCCGCGATCGTAATCGTGCGGTTCTGCGCAACCATTGACACGGACATGCCCTTCCCTCCTTATTACGGTGTGATCGATACGCGGTCCGGTAAAACCTCGCGCAGAAAATCCAGCTTGATTTTATCCTTCAGTTCAAAATCTTTTTCGATAATTCCGTTCTCGACCATGTATTTTTTTTGCCTTGTCAAACTGTCGTATGCGGCCTCCGTAAAATCGACGTTCCAATTGAGCACTTCCAGATCCTTAAGCGTAGACTCCCTCGGCTGTTTGACTTCTTTATACAAAATATCCGCGACCTCCTCCGGATTTTCCTTGACGAACCGCGAGGCTTCATCGAGGGCGCGCAGGAAATTCGCCACCGCCTCCGGCTGCTCGCGAATCAGCGCTTCCGGCGCTACGATTTGGCTACCGATCCGCACCTTTGTCTGCGACATGTCGGTCAGCTGTCGGACCCCTTCGGCGGCCTCGAACTTCGCGGTCAGCGCCGCGCCGCTGACCCAGACCGCGTCCACCTCACCTTTTTTCAAAGCAATATACGCTTCGTCCGAGCCGCCCTGCCCGATGAGCTTAACGTCATCCAAGGCAAGGCCGTGTTCGGCCAAATATTCGTCCCATAAATAGGAGAGAAAAGTCCCGCGCAAAAAGCTAAGCTTCTTCCCTTGCAAATCCTCCGGTTTGCCGATTTCGTCCCGCACGAACAGCTTCCACTGTTTTGCGTTTTGTTCGGTCGAGGTGCCGGTCGAGGCGATGATCGCAAACTCCCCTTTACTCACGGCATTCAAAATCGGAAAATCGGCGCCCCAGGCGATGTCCGCCTGCTTGATGAACAGCGAGTTGATGCCTTCCGCCGGCGTGGCGAAGGTGACCAGCTTCACTTCAATGCCGTTTTTTTCAAAAAAACCTTTGCTTACCGCCGTGCGCAGCACCGGATTGGTGGAAATGTCGGCGATATTCAAGGTAACGGGGGCTTGCTCCTGCCGGTTTTGCACCCCGCCGCTCCCGGTGCCTGCAGCCTGCACCGCTGCCTGGGAACCCTCCTTCACCGAACCGCAGCCGCTTAAGACGAGCAGCAAGGACGCAAGCAGCCAAATCAAGCTCAGCACCGTTTTTGCCTTCGTTTTGGGGAATGTTGTCATACGTGTTCGCTCCTTTCTTCTATATGGGTTCCCGTTAAGACGGAGCCGCAGGCGTGCGCGGCCGTTCATCAATCCGGGCGACGCAAAGCGCGCCTTCGCCGTAGGAGACGGTCCCTTCTACGGTAACGACCGAATCCGTACCCTTCGCCGCGGCGCCGGGCACCCGGAAGCTGGCCACATCAAGCGGCTCGATCGCCCGCTCCTCAGGATGTGAAAGCTGCGGCACCCAAGCGTAAGGTACGCGGTAGGCGCGGTAGACCATGTTGGAGTTCCGCTTGTTTTTGTACGGGGAAATATATTCCCATACGAGCTCATGCTCCCGCGTCACCTCGAAAATCCTCCCGTCCGCGCCTTCCGTTATCAGCGTGTTGCCGTTCGGCAGGCGCTGGGCGGAGCTGATGTACGGGCTGTAGAAGCGGTAGGCGTCGAGCGGCGCCTGAAATCCGGCTTCCGTCGGCGTATACTGCCAGACGATCTCTAGAGTGACCGGATCGATTTCCAGTACGCGCGAGTGGTCGCGGACAGCGTTTTTCTGACCGGTCGGCGACGCCGGATTCGGCAGCCCGTAACCCCCCCAGCCGCCGTTGTCGAATACGAGCAGATTACCTTCGCCGGGCAGGCCGCGCGGGATCAAATGGGCGTGATGCTGGCCGATGATCCACTCCAGATGTTTCACCTCGGGCGCCGAATAGTCCGGTCCCAGCTTCCAGACGAGGTTTCCGCTTTTTTTGTCGATGATCGCGATGATGTTGCTTTCCCGGGCGTCCCAAATGATGTTATCGGGATGGAAGCGCTCGTCGCCCGCGTCGTAATGGCGGTTTGGTCCCAGCGCCGACACCGAGTTGATGTGCATCCAATCCCCGGCCTCATTGCCGAAAAAGCGGGTATTCGGCTCTTCGCGCAGCACTTTTTTCGCCGCGCCGTCGAAACCGAGCTCATCAAAATGCTCATGGCAGTTCCATTCCCAAACGATGTTGCCTTCCCAATCGACCTCAATGATGGAATCGTCCAACAGCAATTTATCGGAAATTTTCGGATTGCGTACATTTTTGTGGACCAAAATCAGCGTATTGCCCTCCAGTGTTCGGGGCTCGAGTCCCGGCGCAAAATAACCTACAGGGCTGCCGGCCCGCTGATAGTCGTGATGGGCTCTCGCCATCCATTGCGGCTCATGCCCGGGATCTTCGATCCATTCGTGACGGTTGAAGCGCCAGACGATATTGCCGTCCCAATCGACCTGAACGAGATCGGCCTCGTCCTGGAACCCGTGCTGCGGATCGCGTTCGGCCGTGCTTCCAAGCACGTAGCCTCCGGGCAGCAGTTTGTTGGGAAAACCGCGAAGTCCTTGCCACAACCGGATTTCCCTCCCGTTCATATCGATCAGCAACGCGCCTTGGTCGGCCGCCTGATAAATCGTGTAGCCGCTATAAGCTTTCTCCGGCTTGTAAATCGTTGCCCCTGTCGGGTAAATCGTCGGATGCCCCATGTTCTCCACTCCTTTAATAAGATAAAAATCTGCTCTGGCCCGAACGCTGGTCGCCTTCGCCCGGCTTTTGTCCGGCATTACTCTCAGCCAGCGCGTTCAGCGTACCGGAGAAATGCTCCAGATTCCCGGTCAGCTTTTGGAAGAGGCCGGCCATTTGCTTTAGCTCCTCTGCGTGGAAGCCATTGAACAGCAGCGTGATGCACGCCGCGCCGATATTGCGGTTGCGGGCCATCATCTCCCTGCCCTGCTCCGTTATATCCAGCCATACCGTCCTCCGGTCGAGCGTCTGGCGGACCCGCCGGGCGAACCCTTTTTGCTCCAGCTTGTCGCACAGCCCCGTCACGGCGCCGGAGGTGAAATCGAGCTCCTCCGCCAAATCGCCGAGCCGCTGCGGCCCTTCCCGGATCATTTTTTGCATGACCAGCAGTCCGGGAAGCGCAATCCCTTCAACTTCTACTTTGTCCCTTTCCTTCACAAACCGCCTGACCATTTTGCGGAACAGCCAGTCGGCTTCCTCCAGCAGTTCCCACTCCGCATGACAACCGGATATGGGTATCACCTCCTTCGGCAAAAATAAAAAGCCTCCGAAAGCTCCCCTCAATAGGGGAACCTCCGGAAGCCTTTGGCGGTCCAATCGGCTGCAGTCCAAGGCACATCTTAGACTTCTCTTAGCGCTAAGATAATGAGCTATGAACGATTTTCCACCATATTAAACCAATTATTCTTACCCGTCAAGTGTGAATTAAAAAATCTGACAACTTCCAGAGCTGGTTTATCCTTCATGAGGGTAATGCCAGCCCAAGGGGATGTCAATCCGGCGTTATACCAATATGAGAGAGGCATGCCAATCTGAGGGACATGCTAAACCGGGAGACATGACAACCCGGGAGATATGACAACCCGGGAGATATGCTAACCTAAGAGACACGCTAACCTGAGAGACACGCTAACCTAAGAGACACGCTAACCTAAGAGACACGCTAACCTGAGAGAACACGCTAACCCGTGTGACGTGCTAATCTGTGGACGACGCCACATCTCGCGAAATGCAAAAGTGCATGCGAATTTCGTCGAAATTCCCCGAAATAGGCGGTTCAACTGCAAAAGTTCATTTCATTTTCAGGCAAAAGATACTTTTTGATCCGAGAGCCCCAAATCAGATGCACTTTTGCATTTCGATCGCTCAAAAATAGAAGTTTATAGTGAGTTGAAATGCACTTTTGCATTTGATTCGCTCAAGCCGCCATCCTCCCAAAGGAGCATGCGGAGGCAATAAGTACTGCCTTCAACGGAGAGCTTAGACAGACCGCACCTATGTCGCAAGCAGCCGGTAAGACCGCAGCCGCTTCTCGTAATCGGGAATTGGCGTCACGATCAAAAATTCCTCGTTCCCGTATTGCCGCCGCATCTCCGCCAACTGCTCTCTTACTTGCCCGGCCGTTCCGGCAAATCCGCTGAAGGGGGAGCCGCCGCGGGCACGATATGCCGCTTCCACGCTCGCGGCCATTCCCTCGGCCTCCTCCCGGGTTTCGCCGCAAATCACGCTCACCGCGAGGATCGCTCTAGGCACCGCTTGAAAAACCGATGGACGAAAAGCTTCCCGGTACGCTTTCAGCGTTTCGATGCCGTCGGTTTCGCTCATAAAGCGGCCGAACACGTACCCCGTGCCGAGCTCGGCGGCAAAGCGGGCGCTTTTGACGTTTGTGCCCAGCATCCAAAGCTCGGGCGGCGTTTGCGGAAGCGGCCGGGCCGTTACGGGATGCTCCTCATAGCGGTACTCGTCCTGGAGCAGGGCGGCAAGGTCGCCAGCCAACTGGCGGTAACGGGCCACCCGCTCCAAAAAGTTGCCGCTAAGCGCCATGACAGCATGCGCTTCTCCCCCAGGCGCCCGGCCGATGCCGAGGTCGATCCTGCCCGGATAGAGAGCGGCCAGCAGCCGAAAGCACTCCGCCACCTTCAGCGGACTGTAGTGCGGCAGCAGCACGCCGCCCGAGCCGAGCCGAATTCGGCTTGTCCGCGCCCCGATATGGGACAGCAGCACCTCGGGAGAAGCGCTCGCCAGCATTTCCATGTCGTGGTGCTCCGATGTCCAATAGCGCACGTATCCCCATTCTTCCGCCCGCCGCGCCAACAGCACGGCCTGCGCCAAAGCCTCCTCGGCGCTATGGCCCGGCAGCTTTGGAACCATATCCAGCACCCCAAGCTTAAAGTTCATATTCGGCACGGCCAAACCGATCCCGCCTTTCTTTTCAAGTGATGTATGTAGTAGCGGGGATCAGTCTCCCCCACCATAATTATCGCGTACCGGACGCCAAAGCTCCCCTGCGCCAGCGCCGTTCCCCATCTCTCATTGGAAAAATCCAATAGATTGACGGAAATCGCCTAACATTGGGAGCTCTCATTGGAAAATATCCAATAGAATTCGCTCAAACCGTCCATTTTGCACCCTGCCGAACCTGATCTATTGGAAAAAATCCAATCAAACCACCGTATTTACCATTAGATTTCCAGTTCTATTGGAAATATCCAATCAAACCGTAACTTTGCAATTAGATTTCTAATTCCATTGGATATTTCCAATCAGAACGTTGCAGGACACTTCGTTAAATCCCGTCGCTAGAATCATTGTTCCCAATAAAGCCGCTTGATCCCACCCGGGGGCAGCCGGGTATCCCAAAAGCCGACCCTAGGCTCCAGCATCGCCGACAACAACGAGATGACCCCACCGTGGGTGACGATCAGCAGCCGTACCGTTCGGGAGTTCTGCGGGAGAACCTTGCTTGCCTCAAACCCCACATCAACATGTCTTGCCTCAAGCCTCACATCAACATGTTCGCTCATCGCCTCGGTACGTTTCCACAATGTCTCGGCCATTTCCCTTGCGACCTCAGTATGCTCTCCCGAAGCCTTTACATTTTCCTGCATCGCCTCGGCCGTTTCCCCCATCGTTTCGGCGTTCTCAGGCATCATCGTGACATTCTCAGACATCATCTTATCACGTATCACCGTGGAGTTCTCACGCATCACCTTAGCGTTCTCAAGCATCACCTTGGCGTCTAGTCGTGTCCTCACTGCGCTTTCCCGCATCTCTCCGGTGTCTTCCCTGCGGCTCCGTCCACCCGCGGCCAAAGCCCGCGAATATGCCGCCAGCTCCTGGCACACAGCCTCAACCCGCGCCCGAAACACCTGCCACGACTCGCCGCCCGGCGGCGTGACTCGCTGCGGATCGTCAATCCAGGCCCTGTACAAGGCATCGTCCTTTAGCAGCTCGTACGTCCGGCCTTCCCATGCCCCGAAATCCATTTCCCGCAAACGGCAATCGGCCACGCAGCGTTCCGCCAGATCCGGACGGGCGTAGTCCAGCGTCTGCCGGCAGCGAAGCAGGTCGCTCGCGTACACGGCAGAGAAGTTTACCCCCGCCAATTCCCGGCGCAGCGGTTCAAGCTCGGACGCTTCCCCGGGTAGAAGCGCAAGGTCGCTATGCCCCTGGTACCGATGCTGTACGTTCCACTCGGTTAATCCGTGACGGACGAGCCACCATTCGATCCGCACCGTCCTCTCTCCTTTCGCTTTCGCCGCTCTAAAGTTTCTCCCATGATTATACTCCTCAAAGCCAAGGCTTGGCAGCTTTAGCCGACCCAATTTTAACTTTTCCTTATCGCCCTGGCAGCGGCAAAGCTAGCAAGGATAGCAAGGATAGCAAGGTTGGCAAGGTTGGCAAGGTTACGCCGAAAATAGCAACTGCGGCAGCTCCGGGCGGCCTGCTGACCCGTGCCGACACCCCCGCCCAAACGACAAAAGGACGGGCCCGGGGTTTCCCCCGTTCCCATCCTTCCCCAATCGCCGCTGTTCATCCAAATGTGATTGCCTTTAAATATTCGGTGTAATGTGGCGTTTGTTCGCCTGCAAAAACTCCGCCGCGTATTTTTGCGCGTTCCGCGTTTCTCTCTCCACCGCTTCCGGGTCGCGGCGCAAGGATGCGCCGTTGTTCAGCAGCTCGGCGTGCAACTCCTTGATATCCAGCTCCCGCGGCTGGATTCCCTGCTTGGCGCTCAGCCCCGCCGCGGTGCCGGCCGCCTGCCCGATCGCCATCACGCTGCCTTGCGTGCGGAAGGAGCCGTGGGCTTCGCTTGTCGCCGAGATGCATCTCCCCGCCATCAACAGCCCGTCGACCTTGACCGGCACAAGGCAGCGGTAGGGAATGTCGTAGGAGTCCTTGATGTCGATCCACGCTCCCGCGGTTTCCGGATCGCCGTACCCGGCTTTGCCCGCCATATTGTGCACATCAATCGGGAAGTAACCTCTCGTGATGACGTCGTCGAACCTTCTGCCCTCGATTACATCGTCCGCCTGCAGCACATAGTTGCCGACGATATGCCGGGATTCGCGCACGCCAAGCTCGCTGCCGGTCATGCTTAAGAAGGCGTGCTCGAAACCGGGCACATATTTGTTCATGAACTTGACGATCGATTCAACCTGTCTGCGGCCCTCGATCTCTCCCGCCGTTCTGGAATCGGCGTTTGTGCCGTCCACGTCGGTCACCCGTGTGGAATTGAAATGAATGACCCCGGGATGAACGGAATTCAGCAGCAGGATGGAATCCCGCCCGATATGGAGTTCCCCGTTGTCGACCGCCTGCTTCACGAACTTTTTGAAGCCTTGCGCGACGAAATACTTGCTCACGAGCCTATTAGAATATTTCCGGATCGGAATAACGTCGGATTTCCATTCGAAATCGTCCGGGTTTTCGAGGATATATTGGTAAAGCTTCTCCGTGTCCACGTTGCCCATTTCGAACATCAAGGTCGATGGCTGCATTTTCCGGTCCTTGGCCCGCCCCAGCACAAACTCCGCGCCGGCTCCGCTGGCCACATCTCCATCCCCCGTCGCGTCGACGACCACCTTGGCTTTCAAAATATTTTCGCCGGACTTGTTGACGACCTTCACGCCCGCCACCCGGCCGCCTTCCGTTAGCGTGCCGCTGAACATAGAATGCAGCAGAACATCCGCGCCGGCTTCCCTGACCATTTCGTAAGCGATATATTTGTATCTCTCCCGGTCGAAAAAGCCCAGATAAGCCCCGCTGCCGTATGGATCAAGCACTTTGCAATGCCCCGGGCTCGCGCCGTACTCAACCATTCGATCCATAAATTGCTGCGGAATGCCTTTGACGACCTGTTCGTCCCGAATATGAAAAGGAGATATGGGACCCAATGCCGCCGAAGTGGCCGCGCCCCCCAGAAAACCGTTCTTATCCACCAGCAGCGTGCGCGCCCCCGTCCTGCCCGCGGCAATCGCCGCGATAAAACCGGAAGGGCCGCCGCCCATGACGATGACATCATACTCTTTTTCGACCATGTTCTCTTCCTCCCATGCCTGATGTTTTATATTAAACGGAGCCTTTCCTAAGTTTGGAGAAAAGCTCCGCCCAATACCGTTCCAACCGCTTACCTTACTTCTTGCCGTCGTTGTAGTTGCCCGCAACCGCATCCAGCGTCTCCTTGGCCGGAGCGTTCTGGAAAATGATTCTTTGCGCCGCTTTGGCCAGATCCGTGCTCAAAAGGGTATAGTCCGCCGGATAGAAAACAATTTGACCGCTTTCGCTTGCCTCCTGCTTCCAACGCAACAGTTCCTCGTAGTTCGGCAACGCAGTTACCGCGGTATCCTCGTAAGCGGAGGACAGCACGGGCATAACGCCGGCCTCGGCCCATTTGATCTGCGATTCTTTGCTCAAGTAATATTTAATGAACTCCCACGCCTGATCGGGATGTTTAGTGTTCGCCCCGATCGCCAGCGTCTGGCCGGCGACCATGGTCGGCGCAGGCTGCCCTTTTTCGAACGGCGGCACCGGCGTCGTCATGATGTTTTGGCCGACCTCGGAGCCTCTGATCGCCGAAGCGCGCATCGTTCCCGACACCGCTGTGGCGATGTTGCCGGCTTTGAGCCCGCTTGTGATGTCGTCGGCCGTCATCGAAATCGTCTGATTGCTCATCGCCCCGCTGTCCACCATGTCTTTAAGGAAATTGATCGCTTTGACGCCGGCGTCATTGTTAAACACCGCTTTGCCGTCCGCGTCGAACATCTGGCCGCCCGCCGCCCGCAAAATCGGAATGAAGGTCTCCATGAACGATGCCGCGTTCGCTCCTTCGGACATGCCAACCGCGAATCCCAGCCGGCTGCCGTCTCCCACCTGCTTCGATGCTGCGAGCAGCTCGGGCAGCGTTTCCGGAGCTTTCAGACCGGCCGCGTCGTAAAGGTCCTTCCGGTAGAATAAGGTGAATACCCTCGCCTCCCAAGGCATCGCCATAATTTCGCCGTTCAGTTTGAGCTGGTCCGCCGAATAGATATAATCGTCTTGGCCTTCTTGATCCAGCCATTCTGCCGCGTATTTAGTGATGGGCTGAATTGTCTTGGCTTCGGTATGCATTTTCAACAGATCGGTGTAGACGTTCAAAATATCCGGTCCTCCACCCGAAGCGGTTGCTTGAATGACCTGGGAATCGATCTTGGAAAAGTGAACGCTTTCAACCGAAACTTTGATGTCGCTCTGGCTGGCGTTAAAGCTCTCGACGATGCTTTTTAACGCCGCCGATCGCGGATCGTCCTGCTGCTCCGGGTTAAGGAACGTCCACAATCTTAGATCCACGGGTTTCCCGGCATCGCCGGTTGCCGAATTGCCCGGCGAGTTTGAGCCGCCCGGCGTTTCCCCGCCCCCCGAATTGCCGCAACCGGCCAGCGCTCCGATCATCACCACGGTAAACATGATCACCCAAAGCTTTTTCATTTTAATACCCCCCAGTCGTTTAGTTATGTGAAGAGGTTGTCCCTCTTGACACCGCCGATTACCCCTTGACCGCACCCGCGGACAAGCCGTCCACGAATTTGGACTGCAGACAGACAAACAATACAACAACCGGAATGACCGAGATGACCACAGCGGCCATCAGTTGTCCCCAGTTGATGCCGTACTGGGTAATGTAGTTGTATAGGCCAACGGACAAAAGCCGCAGCTCGTCCTTGGTCGTAAAGGAGAAGGCCACGAGAAAATCGTTCCATACGTAGATGGCGGACAACAGCGCGCCGGCGGCCAGTCCGGGCTGGGATACGGGAAGAATCAGCTGGTAGAAGGTGCGAAGCGGCGAGCTGCCGTCGACCTTGGCCGCTTCCTCGATTTCCTTCGGGACGGAGTCGAAGAACCCGCGCAGCACCCAAATCAGCATCGGCGTTCGCCAGGCCGTATAAATCAGGATCATGCCGATAAAGGTGTCGTACAGACCGACCTTGACGGCGGTTAAATAAAGCGGAATCAGAATGGCAATGCCCGGAATCATCGAAGTCATGAGAATCAGGAACAGGATTATTTTTTTGCCCCGGAAATGAAATCTTGAAGCCGCGTACGCCGCATGCGCGGAGATAAACAGGGAAGCCAGGATGGAAACGGCCGCGACCAGCATGCTGTTTAGAAAATAGCGGGGAAAGTTGGAATGAAACAGCACGTTGGCATAGTTCTCGAAAGTAGGCTGCGCCGGAATCCATTGCGGCGGATATTGCACGATCATCGCCTCGGACTTGAGCGAAGTGCTGACCGCCCATAAAATCGGGATAAGCGCAAAGGCGGAGCTTAAAATCAATACGACATACACGAGGAGATTAAACCATTTTCCGTTGGATATTAGCCTGCTTTGCATAGCCGCTCCCCCTTTCTTGTGTTCGCTATTCTTTGTTTTTAAGCGCTTTCACATATAGCAAGCTCAAAATGATGTTGAAGCCGAAAAGCAGAACACTGAACGCCGAACCCATGCCGATGTTCCAATATTCGAAGCCTTCCTTAAACGCCCGCAGGCTTAACGTCTCCGTTGCGCTGAACGGTCCGCCGCCGGTGAAGACGTAAATTAATGTCACCATGTTAAAATACTCCAGGCTAAGCATGATCAACGTGACCAGAACCGTCGGTTTGATCAGCGGCAGCGTGATGTGCGTGAACGACTTCCAGCCGGTCGCACCGTCGACCCGCCCCGCTTCGTAAAGCTCGGAGGAAATCGTCTGCAGTGCGGCCAAAATAAGCACCAGCGCGATCGGGAAGGTGTTCCAAACATTGGCGGCGATCAGCGCGAGATTGGCGCCCCCGCTGGTGCTGAGCAGATCGACCTTGGCGCCGCCGAACCGCTCGATCACATAATTCACGGGACCATAGTTGGCGTTGATCAGCCATTTCCACAATAGCGCCGTAACCGTTTGCGAAATGACCCAAGGCAAGATGATCGCCGTTCTGAACAAAACTCTGAACTTGATTTTCATATTTAACAGAACAGCCAGCAGCGTGCTTAGGGGAACTACAATCAGAATCGATCCGAATACGTAGACAAATGAATTTCCGATGTTTCTGATACCGCTTTCATTTTTGAAAATGGAGAGAAAATTGCCGGCGCCCACATAAGCTCCCGTTCTTACATATTCCGTTTCGTACATGCTCCATTTCATGGCCACGGCAATCGGATAAAACGATACCAGCAAAACCAGCAGCAGCGCGGGGGCCATAAAAGCGTAGGCAATCCATTTTTCGCTATTTTTCTTCCCGATCGTCTCCATTCGTCTACCTCCTGCCTTATATCAAAGTATAAATGATGGAATTTGTTCCATATTATAGAACACCGTTCTTGATATTGCGTAAAAAAAAGCGGAGTCACCCCTTTCAGGCGTACAAAGAGATTAAGGCAGCTGTCTTTCGATTTGTTGCTTGTGCTGCTTCAGCAGGCCGGCGAAAAACTCAATTTTGTCCTCGTCAAACCGCAAGGAAGGACCGGATATGCTGATTGCCGCGAATGGATACCCTCTTCTGTCCATAATGGGAACACCGACGCCCTTGATTCCGTATTCATGCTCCATGTTGTCTACCGAATACCCCCTTTTTCTTGATTTGATCAGTTCGGCCCGCATCGCCTCTTTATTGGTGATCGTGTTTTCGGTAAATTGGGTAAAATCGTCCTGCAGCAAGCTTTCGAGTTCGTCGTCCGGCAAAAAAGCCAGCATCGCTTTTCCCGTCGCAGTGCAGTACACTGGAGCCATGACGCCCATCTTGGATGTCTCCATGATCGTGCCGGACGTGCAGGCGTAGTCCAGATAGAGCACCTGTTTATTGTGCAGAATGGCGTAATATACGATTTCGTCCGTTTCGTTGGCGATTTGCTTGATGTGCGGCTGGATGAAGTCTCTTTCGTGCAGATTGCTGCTGATAATGTTGCTGAGCTTCAGGATATTGAGGCCCAGCTTGTATTTGTTGGTGTGCGGATTTTTGGTCAAATAACCGTGTTTTTCAAAAGTGGATACGATGTTGTGCACATTACTTTTGTACAATCCAAGCTTGTTGCAGATCTCCGTGATGCCCAGTTCCGGCTCGTCAACGGAAAAGCATTCCAGCACGTCCAACGCTTTAGATAGGGACTTTACTTTGGATTCTTCCATGGCCTAAGGACCTCTCTCTTTTATCGTCGTTCTACATTAGAGAACGTCGTTCTATTTCTATATCGACATTATGGAATGCGCTTTCATTCTTGTCAAGTGGTTTTTTCGACTTTATTTCGACATTATTCCTGTGTACTAGCCTGTTGAAAACTCAGGCGGCGGAAACATAAGGGAAAAAAATGGCGTTATTTCGGCGATATCCCCATGTTAAGAAAAATAGAGGAAATTTATGTCTCTATTTTCTCGAAACGCAGAGGAATGGGCATTTTTTGCAGCGTTCATTGGAAAATAAGGCCATAAAATTCCGCTAATGGTGATGAACAGGCTAGACTCCGGATAATAAGAACATAAAGTTCCGTTATATTTAAGAATCAAGCCGCTAGATCCAGGCAAAACCTCCGCTCCACCACATCCACAGCGCCGTGCCCAGCAAGACGAAGGCATCGGCCACCCAAAACAGCAGCATCGCAGTGCGCCGGATGTCCTCGGGCTCGAGCTCGCGGGTTTTGTCGCCCATATAAGCGCG
Source organism: Paenibacillus lacisediminis (assembly GCF_046567315.2). NCBI lineage: Bacteria > Bacillati > Bacillota > Bacilli > Caryophanales > Paenibacillaceae > Paenibacillus > Paenibacillus lacisediminis. Next base: position 243,359 of record NZ_JBKIAX020000004.1, read on the forward strand.
GAACGAAACGACGCCGTGGTAGCTGTTTTCGCCGCCCAGCCGCACACCAAGCGCTCCGGCGACCGCCGCCTCCGGGCGGCCGCTGTTCGGGCTCGGATGCTTCCGGGCGTCGCGGCGCACCGTGCGCCAGGCCCCGGCCGCGTCGAGCCGGAGCGTCCAGGCGGCCGCGATCAGCAGCAGCGCCGTCAGCCGGGCGGGAATGTAATTGGCGACGTCGTCCAGCCGGGCGGAAGCCCAGCCGAGATCGATGTACTTGTCGTTTTTGTAGCCGACCATCGAATCGAGGGTGTTGACCGCCCGGTAAGCCATCGCCAGCGGGGCGCCGCCCAGCAGCGCGAAAAACAGCGGCGACACCACGGCGTCGACGATGTTTTCCGCGACCGTCTCGACGGTGCCGCGCGTGATTTCCGGCGCATCCAGGTGCGCCGTGTCGCGGCCGACGATCATGCCCAGCGATCGCCGGGCTGCGTGAAGGTCGCCGCCCAGCAGGTGGCCGTGCACGTCCATGCCGGCGTCTCGCAAGCCTTTGGCTGCGATCGTCGTCCAGATCAGCGCGGCTTCCGCCAGCGCCGCGAGCCACGGGCTGACCTGGGCCAGGAGCCGCAGCGCGGCCCAGGTCAAAACAAAGCTGCCGCCGGCGACCAGCAGCGGCAGCAACACCCCCGCCGCGCGGTAGCGGCGGGGAGGAACGAGGCGGCGGAGCGCCGCCTCGAGCGCGGCGACCGCCCTGCCCATCCCGATCACGGGATGGGGCAGCCAGCGCGGGTCGCCGAGCAGCCGGTCGAGCAAATACGCGACCGGCAATACCCACCACGCCGCCGTCATGGACGCACTCCCGCTCCCGCGTCCGCTTCCGCTCTCGCCTCCGCGCCGCGCAGCGACTCCGTCACGGCGGCGTACACCAAGCGGCCCACCGTGCCGCCGAGGTCCGTGGCGGTGCCGGCGTACGCGTGCAGCAGCGGCCAGCCGGCCCGCTGGCTCACGCCGAGCACGACCGCATCGGTCGTGGTGCCGGTGGCCGCAAGGCCGTTCTCGGCGTCGCGCACGCCGAGATCCGCGAGCGCGGCCGTTTTGGCTTCCGTCGCCGTGATCACGGCGTTCACCTGCGCCGCTGGCGTAAGCCGGCCGTCCACGGCCAGCATAATATTGATCGTTCCCGGCGTCCAGGAGGCCGGGAACGTCGTCCGCCGCACGCCGGCCCGCGCGGCGTTTCCGGTTCCCGCCGTCGCACAGCAGAAGACGGCGAAATCCCCGCCGCGCTCCTCCGCCACCGCGGCGTACCGCAGCTGCACGGCCGTCAGCAATCCGGCCGTCCCTTCCGCCGGATATCCCCACTCGCGCAGCAGCGCCGTAATATCCCGCTGCGGATCATCGCAGCGGTAAGTCCGGTCAACATAGATGTTGACCATCCGCCGCAAGACCCCCGGCCCGCCGCCATACACCGAGCTGCTGAGACCATCCAGCTCTTCCGGGGCCTCCAGCAGCAAATGCCGCTCCCCAAAATGAAGGCGCAGTTCCGGCCACACCTCCGAATCATAAACGGTTCCCGTTTCCCCCGTCACAAAAGGCATCGTCATACTTTTAACCCTCCGATCCTCCCATTACCTGTTCCATTACCTGTTCCATTTCCCACACCAGCTTCGCGCAGGCCGCCTCATCCTTCACGGCAACGCGAATATCCCGCGCGCCGAGGCCCGGGTACATCGCGCAGCTGCGCACCAGCACCCCGCGCCGTCCGAGCGCTTCCTGCATTCGTTCCGCGGTCCAGGGCTCCGGCAGGCGGACGAGCAAAAAATTCGCTTCCCCCGGCCACGTCCGGCAGCCGAGCCGCCCGAGCGACTCGCGCAGCCGTTCACGCTGCCGCTCAACCAGCGTGATCGTCGCCCGTTCATAATCGGCATCCGCCTGCAGACAAACTTCGCCGGCCAGCAGTGCCAGTGTGTTTACACTCCACGTCACCTGCTTGTCCCGCATCGCTGCGGCCAACTGCGGGTGTGCCGCCGCAAACCCAAGCCTCAACCCCGGGATCGCGTAAAATTTCGTCATCGAGCGGATGACGATCAGATGAGGGTACGCCCTAAGCTTGGGAAGCAGGGTGCAGCGCCGCCCTTCCGGGATAAAATCGATAAACGCTTCGTCCACCGCCACATAGGTGCCGTACGCTTCCCCGGCCTCAGCAAACCGCCGCAGCTCATCCAAACCGTACTGCACCCCGTTGGGATTGTTCGGCTGCCCGACAAACACCATGTCCGTGTCGCGGATCAGCCGCACCACCTCGTCCGGGTCGGCCTTGAAATCGCGCGCCTCCGTGCCGAATACCGAAACCACCTCCGCGCCAAACTGCTCCGACAAGCTGCGGTATTCCGAAAAACAGGGTTCGACGATCCCCACTTTTCCCGGAGACAGCGCGAGCAGCGCCAGCGCCATATTTTCCGCGGCCCCGTTGCCGATGACAAACGACGGCTCCGCGAGCCGGTGGCGTTCCGACAGCAGCGCGACAAGGCGCCGGTGTCCGGGGTCCGGGTACCGCACCACCTCCGGCAGCGCCTCCCTGAGCGCTTCCAGCAGCCCCGGAGGCGGGCCGAGCGGGTTGATGTTGGCGCTAAAGTCCGTAAATCCGCCGGCAGCCGCGCCATACCTAAGCGTTGCCGTTTCCAGGTCTCCCCCGTGCCCGTAAATTTCCAACACGTTCATCATTCCTCTTTTCCGGTTCCGTAAGTCCTTCCACTTTCACCAATGCCCTCATTATGAAGTTCCGGCCAGTCCCCGTCAATCCGCAAAAAAAGCGCGCTGAAACTACTCTTTGGTTTCAAGGCCGATTCGTTTACAATAGAAGTAAAGTTGTTTTCATAGCTTGCGGAAACGCTCGAACGACGCGTTCGGCCGTCCGCAGGCGAAAAGGATAGGAGGAAGCAAACCTATGTTATTTATCGACAACGAGGGGATTACCGATGCGTCCGTGAACCTGGCCATAGAGGAATACGCCCTCAGACATCTTCCGCTGGAAGACGACAGCTATTTGCTTTTTTATATCAATGCCCCGTCGATCATCATCGGCAAACACCAGAACACAATCGAGGAAATCAATGCCGAATACGTCAAGGAAAATGGCGTGCAGGTCGTCCGCCGTCTTTCCGGGGGCGGAGCGGTGTATCACGATCTGGGCAACCTCAATTTCAGCTTCATTACAAAGGATGACGGACAATCGTTCCACAATTTCCGCAAATTTACCGAACCCGTCGTGGAGGCGCTGAAATCGCTGGGCGTCAACGCGGAAATGACCGGGCGCAACGACCTGCAGGTCGGGGAGCAAAAGATTTCCGGCAACGCCCAATTTTCCACGCGCGGGCGGATGTTCAGCCACGGCACGCTGATGTTTAACCTGAATTTGGACAACGTGCAGGCTTCGCTTCACGCCAACCCGGAGAAATTCAAATCGAAAAGCACCAAATCCGTGCGCAGCCGGGTCGCCAACATCATTGATTTTCTGGACAAAAAAATGACGATCGAAGAGTTCCGCGCCGAGCTGCTGCGCCATATTTTCGGGATGGAGCCGGGAGCGGTGCCGCAATATAAATTGACCGAAAGCGATTGGGCCAAAATCCATGAAATCTCCAACCAACGCTACAAAAACTGGGACTGGAACTACGGGCTGTCGCCGGAATGCAACGTCAAACACGCGAAAAAATTCCCGGTCGGGATCATCGATCTGCGCATGAACATCAAGGACGGGCATGTTCAGGAGATCAAAATTTACGGCGATTTCTTCGGCGTCGGCGACGTCACCGACATCGAGGACAAGCTGCGGGGCGTAAAATACGAGGAAGAGGCCGTGCGCGCCGCGCTGGCGGGGATCGACGTAAAGCATTACTTCGGCAATCTGGAATTTGACGACTTTATCGGGCTGGTGTTCCTTGAAGAATAGGACGCTTTTAGCAAAATAGAAGGAGAGAAACCATGTACAAACTGATAGCGATCGACATTGACGATACTTTGATCAACGATGACAAGGAGGTGACTCCGGCCACCCAGCAGGCGCTGGAACAGGCGGTGGCAAAAGGCGTCGTGGTCACGCTGGCGACCGGCCGGGCCTACGCTTCCGCGCAGGCGATCGCCCGCCAGACCGGACTCAATGTGCCGATCATTACTTACCAGGGAGCACTGGTCAAAAACCTGATGGACGAAAAGGTGCTCTACGAGCGTTTCGTCCCGATGGAAGCGGCCCGCAAGCTGTTTGAATACTGCATCCGCCGCAACCTGCATCTGCAGACTTACATCGACGACAAGCTGTACGCTCGTGAAGAAAATCAGAAGCTGATCGACTACACGAACCTGAACCGGACCCGCTATTATATCGAACCTGATTTTGAGAAACTGGTCGAACAGCCGACCCCGAAAATGCTGATCATCGACGAGCCCGATTTTCTCGACGAGATCGCCCCGGAGCTTCGTGAGCTGCTGGGCGAAGGTGTGCATATCACGAAATCGAAGCCGAATTTTCTGGAGATCATGCACGAGGAGGGCACCAAAGGCCATGCCCTGAAATTTCTGGCCGGCCATTTCGGCTGTGACCTGTCGCAAACGATCGCCATCGGCGACTCCTGGAACGATCACGAAATGCTTGAAGCCGCCGGACTCGGTGTCGCAATGGGCAACGCCATCCCGGCCCTGAAGGAAATCGCCGATTACGTGACGTTAAGCAACAATGAGGACGGCGTCAAACACGTTATCGACAAGTTTGTGCTGAATCCAGAGGCTTAAGTCTCATTGAGAAAAAGAGGTTATCCTTTTCAAGCCGCGTACAGGGCGGCGCAACCAAGGATAACCTCTTTTTTTCTCCCTGCCCGATCCGTAATAGCGGTAAATTTTGACGTTAATTCAGCATTTTGCCTCTGAATCCTCGCCCTTCCCCGAAAATAGCGACAAAATATTCCGCTATGGTAAGCAAACTACGCCTTCAGGCCAAAATAAGACCCTTTTTTACCGCTAACGCTGCGGCCTTTTCAAACCCCCAATCGTTCCCGGAGATCCACCCGCATCCCCGTTCCAGCAAACCCCACGCCGGCCGGCAAGCCGTAATCGTGGCGGAGGTCGATATCGTGTGACATGTGAGTAAAGAGCGTCCGCTTTGGCCGGATTTCGCGTAGCAGTTCCAACGCTTCGGTGACGTCATATACTGATCTGGTGGAAAATTCGGCCTCTTCCCGGTAAAAACTCGTCCCCAGTACCAGCAGATCCAAACTGTGCAGAGGTATTCGCTGCTCCTCAGGCAAAGCAATCGAGTCGGAGCAGTACGCCCAAGCGAAGCCGTTTTTCTCCAGCCGGTAGGCGTACGAAAACCCGTTTTTGCCGTGAAACACCTTCCAGTCGCGGATTTGCCAGCCGCCGAGGACGATGCCGTCATCAACCGCATGCATATCGAGTTGTCCCCCCAGCCAGGGATACTGGAGTACAATCGTGTCCAGCACCTCCCGCGGCGCGTACAACTGGCCTCTCCGGCTCAGCCAGCGGCAGGCGTCGGCCCATTCCGGCAGCCCGCCGATATGGTCAAAATGAGCGTGCGTCACTAAAATCCGCTCGGCAAAACGCTGCCCTCTCCGCTCCATTCCCGTCCGCCAATCCGGGCCGCAATCGATCAGGAAGCTCCCTTCCTCCCCCTCGACCGCAACCAGGGAACGGTACCGCCGGTTGACGCCCGAGCTTCGCGCCTCCCCGCAAACCTCGCAATCGCAATATACTCTCGGAACCCCCATCGCGTCGCCGGTGCCGATAAATACAAGCTGATCCATGCAGGAGCCCGCTCCTTTCTTCAGTCAACATTTCCATAACCCCATTCTATCCTTATCGGTTATCCGCAACAAGCGAAATCGCCTGTTTACGCCAGATAGTGAATATCGACCTTACGGGAGGCACGGCAATATTGTAAAATAAACCATGTCCCTTTCGAAGGAAATAACTATAAATGGTACAGAGTAGATTTGAATGCTAAAATAAAACAGAAATCATTAACGAGAAGAGTGAAGGCAGTGAGAATAGGATTTTTGGATTCCGGGATCGGCGGGATTACCGTGCTTCACCAGGCGCTGCGGCTGCTGCCGAACGAGGATTACATTTTTTATGCGGATACCTTACACGTCCCGTACGGCGAAAAACCGAAGGAAGAGGTTAAAGGGTATATTTTTGATGCGGTGGACTTTATTGTGGACCAAGGTGTGAAGGCGCTGGTCGTGGCCTGTAACACGGCGACTTGCATTGCGATCGAGGATCTCCGCCGGAAATACGATATTCCGATCGTGGGCATAGAGCCTGCCGTAAAACCCGCGGTACAGAAATGGGAAGGCCGGCGGAAAAAAGTTTTGGTGCTGGCGACGCAGTTAACGCTGAACGAGGAAAAGTTCCACAATCTGGTCAAAAGAATCGACCACGAGGACATCGTGGAAAGTTTGCCTCTCCCCGGTCTGGTGCGTTTTGCGGAGAAGTTTGAATTCGCCGATGAAATCGTCATGCCCTATTTAAAAGAGCAATTGTCCTCCTTGGATCTGACCCAGTACGGAACCGTTGTTCTGGGTTGCACGCATTTCCCTTATTTCGAAAATAGCCTTAGACAACTATTTCCGCCGGAAGTGGATATCATTTCGGGGAGTTTTGGAACCGCCAAAAACTTAAAACGCATCCTCGAAGCAAGGCGGCAATTGAACGAGGGTACGGGGGATATCGTGTTTTACCAATCCGGCACGAAGGTCGAAGACCAGGAAACGTTGATGAATTACAAAAATTTGCTGGCCATGCTGGACGAATTATATTCCCATCCGAAACATGTCTAATTAATGCCGAAAAGCGCGAGCCGCTAGGGTTATCCCTTGCGCTCGCGCTCTTTTTGTGTCCATGCCCTATCCGGCAAATGGCTACCGCCCCAGCAAATCCAAAGAGATTGTATTCAAAAGCGGCTTTCCTTCCGGCGCTCCGCCCGCCGGCTCGATCGTAAGCTCCAGGTTGTCGGCGTCGCTCAATGTTTTGTTCTTGACGTAAAGATGGGCCCGGCTGGCGTGATACTGCAAGAGACCCAGGTTGTCGCGCATGCCCTCCTTGACGATCCATACCCTCACCAGTTGATCTTTATCCGGGACGAGCCCGCCAACCAGCATCAGCATCTCCTGGGAATCGGCGTTATACCAGACCATGCCGCCGTCCGGCTCCAGCCGCCCCATATCGATCTGATAAGATATCGTCCCCGGCTTGGACATCACCGGCAGCGCCTCGGGCTCATAGGTCTGCACATAGCGGTCCCACTTAGCATCCGGCTGCGTCAAGCGGCCGATACCGAACCCCATCCCGATCAGCACCATCAAAACGGCGGCAAACGATACCGTCCATTTCCAGCGGTGCGCAAAAAAACGGGAAACGCCGAGCCGCCACCCGGTCATTTGTACCCGGAAGCGCAGTTTTCTGCGGATCGAGTCGGCAGGGAGGCCCGCCGCCTGGCCGGTTGTTTCGCTGGCGGACGGCAGAACATAAGCCGGTTCTTCCGCTTTCTCATCCGCGGCGTCTTGGCCGCCGCCGCGAATATCCAAAATTTCTTCCCAGCGCCGCTTATGCTCAAGGCAGACCGCGCAGGAGGTTAAATGAGCCGCCATCTCCAAACGTTTCGCCGCCGCCAGCGAGCCGAGCAGCCAGTCGATCCACTCCTGCTCCGAATACAAGCGGACACAGGAGCCCGGATCGTCCGCTTTCCGTTTCGCCGTGCTGGTGCTAGGATCGATGTGTCGTCCGTTCATGCGGATTCCCTCCCTCCAGCTGATCCCCCCAGCCCTGTTTTTCCAATTGCTTGCGCAGATTGTGCAGCCCGTACCGGACCCACGATTTCACCGTGCCGATCGGCACGCTCCAGGCCTCCGACATTTGGCGCTGGGTCTGCAGCGCGTAATAGGAGCCCATGATCGCTTTTTTCTGCGGCTCCGGCAGCGTGCAAATCGCGGTGCGGATCGCTTCGCGCTCCAGTCTGGACAACACCTCGTCTTCGCCCGAACCGCCGGCCCCTTCCGTTTTCCGCTGCAACGCCTCATCCCCGGGGTACTCCAATCGTGCTTTACGCCGCATCCGGTCGAGGCTGCGACTCCGCGTCAGAACGGCCAGCCACGCCTTGATCGAGCCGCGGGCCGGATCATAATCTTTGCCTCGGCGGAGTACTTCGATGAATACTTCGTGGCAAACATCCTCGGCTTCCATCCGTTCTCCGACCAAACGGCTGGCCACCTGCATCACAAATGGAGAGTAGCAGGCGTAAAACGCATCAAACGCTTGCACCGAACCGCCGCACATCTCGCGCAGGCGCCGCGTCATCTCTTCATTTTGCAGGTCCATTCCCTTTCCCTCCCGCAAATTGTTCTCCTCTTCCTATTTAATTTTCGTTTTACCAAAAACGCTCCCTTTTGAAAACCCTAATTTTTTTTTCGGCTCAAAACCGAGAACAGTGCTTGACGAAATAAATGATGACTTCGGCTCTATTAATTCCAGGATGCCGGACTGAGGTGGGTGTCTATAGCGTTCGTGTCTTGGCGTCTTGGTGTCCCTGCATGCTGCTGGCCTTTTCACGATTATCCCTTTCGTTCAGAGAGCAGGGGGTGAGGCTAGGCAAGGGCTCCAAAATAAGAGAGAAGAAAAAAAATAAAAAAGATGAGGAAAAAAATGAGGCGGTTCAGGTGAGATTTTCGGCTTGATGAGAGAACATACGTTTGGTATAATGAAACAAATGGAACTTATGTTCGTATATTCTTGATTCGGGGGCGAGCAAACATGGAGATCAATGCGGGAACGGAACTTCAGCCATTCAGCAGCCGTTATAACAACGAACAGGCCTGCATGGAGGCGCTGATCGCGATGAAGTGGCCAAACGGCTTTGTCTGCCCGCGGTGCGCTCACACCCGGTGCAGCCGTCTGACTTCCCGGCATATCCCCTTATTCGAGTGCGGAAAGTGCAAGCATCAAACATCGCCTTTGATCGGTACGATTTTTGAAGGAACGCATTTGCCCTTGGTGAAGTGGTTCCAGGCTTTGGAGTTGTTCCTGCTTGAAGGTGGCATCTCGGCGCTGCGGCTGCGCCAGGTGATCCGGGTCACCTACAAAACCGCCTGGTTGATGCTGCACAAAATACGCCATGCCGTCGGGGAATTCGATGCCCAGGAGCTGCTGAGCGGAGACGTGAAGGTGAACAGCGATCTGTACGGGCGCGATCCGTCCCGGTGTCAGCTTTCGCATCCATATGCCACGGCGGTTATAGCGGGATGCACGGTAACGGAGTCGGGCGAGCCGGAGCAGGTCAAAATCCGCCTGGTGCCGCATAAGCGAGGAGACGGACAAAGAGCAAACCGTCACGAACTCGCTGCGTTCATCAACGGGCATGTGGATGCCCGTACATCGGTAGTACAGTCGTTCCCTCTAGCCTTTTGTCTGTATACGCCCTTGCGGAAAGTGGTGAGAGAGGCGTGGGAATCGCTGAAGAGTACATATATAGCCTTGGGACTGAAGCATCTGCAGGCGTACCTCAACGAGTACACCGGACGCCGCCAGCTGCACCTGCCTGGAGCGGAAGAAACGATGCGGCAGAAGTTGCTGCGCATGTGTGCGGCGATTCCGGCGATCCCCTACCGCCGACTGATCGCGCGCCAACCGAACCAGCCCCTTGCGGCCGCGGCCTGATAGGAACGCTTGAACGGTACAGGCGTTGCTGCAAACGGATTCAGACTGCAGCAAGATCACGGTCTTTTCATTTTTCCCGGTGTTTTGCCCTATTCCTCCCGTCAGGTCTGCTTCACTTCTCCTAAACCTCCTTCTCCCGAACCTGTCTAAAAATTTCGAACAAATTTGTTTCTCGCAAACATATCCATCTATCCCAAGTATATTCATTCCTCCAAACATATCTACCTTTATCCAATATATCTCCTTCTTCTGAAATTATCTTCTTCTCTACTTCCTGATCAAACGGGATAATTGTGCAAAGCGTCCAGACAGCGGATGTTGATCAGCCGATCTGCCGATCTGCCGCCCCCCTACCGGCCTTCCCTGTCATCAAGCTTTCAACGCTCTTCCGGCATTTCTTGCCACGATCCGTTGCCAGCAGCTTGACTGTCAAGCACTGATTATTAGGTTGAGTCTTTTTTCCCGGCAAATAAATCCAAACCGTTGTCCCGTTCGTATCCTTTATGAAACAACATTATAACCATAGGGGGATCAAGGAGATGCTACTATTTTTTCGAAAAGCGGCGCTGGCGCTGCTCATCTTGTTCACCTCGCTCGGGGGCAGCGCTCTGACCGGCCCGGGCAAAGCTTCCGCAGCCGGCTCGCTGGAGCTGTACACTCCGTATCTCGAGTGGTCGGCCGCTCCCGGCGAATCGGTTTCTTATTCGATCGACCTGGTCAACCACGGATCGGCGACGGCTTCGGCCAATCTTTCCTTGGAAACGCAAAATAAAGACTGGAAGCACGACTTGACCGCAGGCGGGCGGGAAATTTCCCGGATCGCGGTCAAAGCCGGCGAATCACAGACATTTACATTGGATCTGGAGGTCCCGTTAAAGGTTGACAAAGGCCGTTATACATTTACTCTTAAGGCCGATCAGACCACGCTTCCACTCGTCGTCAATGTCTCGGAGCAGGGCACCTTCAAAACGGAACTGACGCTGGATCAAGCGAACATGGAGGGCCATTCCGACTCCACGTTTACGTACAGCGCGGTGCTGCGGAACCGGACAACGCAAAAACAAACCTATGCCTTAAGCGCCCAGGCCGAGCAAGGCTGGGACGTCCGGTTCAAAGCGGATTCCAACAGCGTGACCTCCGTGGAAGTCGAACCGAACGCGGAAAAAACGATCTCGATCGAGGTCAAGCCGCCAGAACAAATCAAAGCCGGCACCTACGATATCCCGATCGCGGCCGCCAGCGGCGACTCGACGGCAAACGCAAGCATCGAAGCGGTCGTTACCGGCACCTACGATATGAAGTTTACGACATCCAATGAAGTCCTTAGCACGGACGTTAGAGCGGGTTCCGAACGCAAGCTGACGTTTGTGGTGCAAAACACCGGTTCGGCCGATCTGCAGGATCTTTCTTTTTCGTCGAGCGCGCCAACCGACTGGGAGGTTTCCTTTGAGCCGTCCACGATCAATGCCATCGCCCCCGGAGAGAGCAAGCAGGTCCAGGCCACGATCAAATCGAGCGAAAAGGCGCTGGCCGGAGACTACGTCGTCAGCCTGACCGCTTCTTCCGCCAATAAAAGCGCAAACGCCGATCTGCGGGTGACGGTGAAATCGTCCGTATTATGGGGATGGGTGGGAGTTCTCATCATACTGGCCGTCTGCGCGGGAATATACTACTTGTTCCGGAAATACGGGAGAAGATAAACGATGGTGACCGGCATGAATCCCACGGCGGTTGCCGCCGATGATAAACCTGTCGTGCAGCTTAGTCAGTTAACCAAGAAATACGGAGAAACCACCGCCGTAGACCATCTCGACCTGAGCATTTCGCGCGGGGAAATTTTCGGATTGCTTGGCCCGAACGGCGCCGGGAAAACGACGACGATCCTCATGATGCTGGGGCTGACCGAGCCGACTTCCGGGCACGCCCGGATTTGCGGCTTCGATCCGGCGCGCGAAGCGCTCCGCGTAAAACGGATTGTCGGTTACCTCCCTGACGACATCGGCTTCTACGAGGACCGGACCGCGTTGGACAATTTGGTATATACCGCTAGACTGAACGGAATTCCGCAAAAAGAAGCCGTCCAGCGGGCCGGAGAGCTGCTGGAGAAAACCGGCCTTACCGCGCACAGCGGCAAAAGGGTCGGGGCGTTCTCCCGCGGGATGCGGCAGCGTCTGGGACTGGCCGACGTATTGATCAAAAACCCGGAGGTCGTCATCCTCGACGAACCGACGCTTGGCATCGACCCGGAAGGGGTGCGCGAGCTGCTGGGGCTGATCTCCTCGCTGAGCCGCGACGAGAAGCTGACGGTGCTGTTGTCTTCGCACCATTTGCATCAGGTCCAGCAAATCTGCGACCGGGTCGGCTTGTTCGTTCAGGGCAAGCTGATTGCCGTCGGCGATATCCAAACGTTGTCGAAGCAGCTGGACGAAGACGGCAAAACCTACATCGAGGTAGGCACCAAAACCTGGACGGAAGCGCTCGCGGACCAAATCAGGCAGTTGGACGGGGTGGAGGAAATCCGTTATTCCAGGGCGGATGGTGCGGAGCGGGACCAGGGGGTTACCGCGACGGTCGCCTGCAGCCGTGACCTGACGGCGCAAATCGCCGAAACCGTCATCCGCGCCGAAGCGGGGCTCGTGAACATCCGGCGCAAAGCGTATGGTTTGGATGACATTTACCATCGATACTTCGAAAGGAGAGGAGAGCAATGATGCCTAAGGGCAAGATGGCGTGGAACCTTTCTTCCGTGAAGGAAATGCTGCATCTGAAAGACATACGGAAGCGGATGCAAAAAACGCTGCATGAGCTTCTTCCCCGCCGCGATGCTGAGGACGGAAGCGGCGCCCGGGCGCGCTCCTCTTCCTCGTTTTGGGTGATGGTGCAAAAAGAGATTGGCGATCATCTCCACAGCTGGAGGTTCGGCATCCTGATGGGGATCATCGTCCTGGCCTGCATCGGCTCGATTTATTCCGCGGTCACCGCGATCGCCGGCGGCAGCGCCACGAGTGACAGCGGAGGCGGAGACACCTTTTTGTTCCTGAAAATGTACACGCTGACCAGTTCCTCTCTGGCGGTGCCGTCCTTTGCCACCTTCCTGTCCTGGCTGGGGCCGCTGATCGGCATTACGCTCGGGTTTGACGCCGTCAATTCCGAGCGGAACAAGGGCACCTTGGGCCGGCTGCTGTCGCAGCCGATCTACCGGGACGATTTTATCAAAGCCAAGTTTGTGTCGTCCCTGTTCATGATCGGGATCGTCGTGTTTTCGCTTGGATTTCTGGTAATGGGACTTGGCCTGATGACGATCGGGTATCCGCCGACGCCGGAGGAATTCGGGCGGATCCTCATCTTCCTGCTGATCGCGGTCGTCTACATCGGCTTCTGGCTGTGCCTGTCGATCTTGTTCTCGATCCGCTTCCGCCAGGCGGCGACCTCGGCGCTTTCTTCGATCGCCGTCTGGCTGTTCTTCACGATTTTTTACAGCATGATCATCAATATGATCGACAGCGCCACGGCCGTCTCGCAAATGGCGGCGGCAGACGTGCAGCTGCGGCAAATGAACTTTATCCTGACGCTGAATCGGCTGTCCCCGACGGAGCTGTTTTCGGAGACGATCACAACGATGCTATCCCCTGGCGTCCGCACGCTGGGGCCGCTGACGATGGATCAGCTCATCGGAGCGATTGCCAGCCCGCTGTCGCTGGGGCAAAGCCTGCTGCTGATCTGGCCGCAGCTCACCGGTTTGCTTGCGGCCACAATGATCTGCTTCGGCCTGTCCTACGTGCTGTTCATGCGCCAGGAAGTGCGTTCGAGAGTGTAAATTTGGAATAGTAAAGACCACTCAAACACGATTTCCAGATAAATAGGCGGCCTCACACCGGCTTTTTCGCGGGTGGGGTCGCCTTTTTGCGCTGGTAGATCAGTTTGTCGTTTGATATCCGCCAATCTATTGGATTTCCCCAATTGAATGACGTCAGATAATCACGCTCAATGGGTCTGCTTTCAGCGGATTTTCCAAAATCCAGCTGCGCTCGTCGTCGAACAGATATGCCCGATGGACAAGCACGCGTACCTCTTGCCCGGGTTTTAAGGTCTCTTTTTCCAGCGAGCGGAAGGTCGTTAACGTATGGCCCCCCACTTCGACTTCCACCAGCCATTCGCTGCCGCGGAAATGCAGGTGCTTCACGATCCCCGGAGCCGTGGCGGAAAGGAGTGTAAACTCGTGTTCGGTTCCCACCTCGATGTATTCCGGCCGGATCAGCGCCCGCGTTCCGAGCCCGCCGCTTTCTTCCTCAAACCCCTTGAGGTCGGCCGCCCGCTCGACCAAAGTCGATTGCCCGATAAACGAGGCGACAAACGGGGTTTGCGGCTCCTTGTAAATATCCCAGGGCGTGCCTTTTTGCTCAAGGCGTCCCTGGTTAATGATCATGATTTCATCGGCCACTTCGATCGCTTCGTCCTGGTCATGGGTGACGAATATCGACGTAATGCCAACCCGCTCGATCAGCTCCCGCAGCCAGGAACGAAGCTCCTGGCGGATTTTCGCGTCGATCGCTGCAAACGGCTCGTCAAGCAGAAGCAGCTGCGGCTGGGGTGCCAAAGCGCGGGCAAAAGCGACCCGCTGCCGCTGCCCGCCGGACAGCTGATGCGGATAACGGCTCTCAAAGCCCTTGAGCCCGGTCAGCTCGACAAGCTCCATCACCCTGCTCCGCACCTCCGCTTTAGGTGCTTTTTTAACCTGCAGACCAAACGCAATATTGTCATATACGGTCATATGTTTAAATAAAGCGTAACTTTGAAATACGAAGCCGATGCCCCGTTCCTGGGGAGCAAGCTCGTTCACCCGTTTTCCATGAAACAGAATCTCCCCGGCATCCGGCTGCTCCAATCCGGCCAGCATCCGCAAAATCGACGTTTTGCCGCCGCCGCTGGGCCCCAGCAAACCGATCAGTTGCCCTTTCTCGATCCCGAAGCTGACATTTTGTACGGCATGAAAAGCGCCGAAATGTTTATCCAGATTTCGTACTTCAACATGCATGCAAAGCCACATCCTTTCCAGATTCCGCAAGCCACCCACGCCGTTAAACCATCATTCGTTATATTCTGATGCAAATACTCGGTTTTATATATGGATAGATTACCAAACCCCAGGGCTTCCGTCAATCCGCAAATGGGCAGCGGCCAAGCGTTCGGGAAAGATTTTTATGGCAAAAAAATAAAACCAGCTGTTTACGAAATGAACTGTTTCATCTCGCCTCCACCGGTTTTTGCAAAGTAATGTTATAAAGTATTGATGCTATAATGGTGTAAATGATTAAAGCGTTAAGTTAAAGCAAAAACGCCTCATGACGTTATCCGGTAACAGCTGTGGCTCAAAATTTTCACATGGGCTACCGCTGCGGCCTTGATTTCCTCAAAGGTCAGCCGATCCTGAATGTAGTAAGAGATAAATCCATGCATCCCCAAAAACATGCTGAGCGGAAGGGACGGATTGTTTTCCAGCGGGTGCTTCTCCTCCTGCAAAAAACTGCGAACGATGGATTCGAACATATTAAAGCATTTGGTTTGCTCGCTGCGGCAATACGCCAATATTTCCTCATCCCTCAGCATAAACATGATTTCGTATTGGTGCGGATGCTCCAAGCCAAACTTGATGAATTCCAGCATCAGTTGCTCGGCCTTGGTCAAACCTTCCGCGGGCGCGCGTTTGGCCACCTGCTCGCACAGATGGGTTAAAGATTCGAAATCCTTGACCACGATAGCGTAAAACAATTCGGCTTTTTCTTTGAAGTGATAATACAACGAACCGTGACTATATCCCAAATGCTGACCGATGCTCCGCATGGAAATTCCGCGGTACCCCTTTGTGATAAACAAATGCCGGGCCGCTTCCATAATTCTTTCTCTCGACAATTCCTGATCTACTGCTCTTCTTGCCATAGGCGTTATTCCCCTTCGATAAAGTAAACCTGGTCACCTTCCGTCATCAGCGCCTGCCCCCCCGTCAGATCCGTCATCCAAGCGATGAAGGCCTGCGCTTCATGGTGAAGCGGCAGACAGCAGAGTGTCACCTTATCCGCAAACACCGTGTCCCCCGTACGGATTCCGCGGTTTCGCAGTTCATTTTCCACCTTGCCCAGCCAAGTATATTCCAGTTCCACAAACACTTCCTGGTGCAGCACCCGGGTAATGGCTTCCCCCGCTTCGATCGCCGCAACCGCCCCGTCCGTATAGGCGCGGATGAGACCACCGGCCCCCAGCATGATTCCCCCAAAATACCGGGTAACGACGATGGCGACATTTTTGAGGCCCTGATTTTTGATAACCTCCAAAATCGGCTTTCCGGCAGTGCCGCTTGGCTCTCCGTCATCCGACTGCTTTTGGATTTCATCGCGCTCGCCGATCATATAAGCGGAACAATTATGCGTGGCGTTCCAATGCTTTTTTTTGATTTCCTCAATAAAAGCAATCGCTTCATCTTCCGTTGCCGCTGGCATGACGTGTCCGATAAACCTCGATTTCTTGATGACGATTTCTTTCTCGCCGGCTCCTCGAACCGTCTTATACCGTTCCAACATATGAATCCATCCTTATGAATGTGCCAAGAAGCAGCCCGGCCGAAACGTGCGGCGAACTGCTTCCTGGCGCTGTATCTTTCCTTCGAAAAGGGAGCCTGCTTCCAAAAGGCCGTTATTCGGAAAGTCTTGCTTCCAATGCGGCCTTCTCCTTTTCGTATCCCGGTTTGCCGAGAAGCGCAAACATGTTTTTCTTGTAGGCTTCAACGCCCGGCTGGTCAAACGGATTGACGCCCAGCAGGTAACCGCTGATGCCGCAAGCTTTTTCAAAGAAGTAAACAAGGTAGCCGAAGGAATACGGCGTCAAATCCGGCACGTTGACGACCAGGTTCGGAACCTGTCCGTCCGTATGCGCGAGCAAGGTGCCTTGGAACGCCTTCTTGTTCACGAAGTCGAGCGTTTTGCCGGCCAGGAAATTCAGCCCGTCCAAGTCGGCCGGATCGGATTCGATCGTGATGTGGCTTGGCACTTCCGTCACCTGAATAACCGTCTCGAAAATGTTCCGGTTGCCTTCCTGGATAAACTGCCCCATGGAGTGCAGGTCCGTGGAGAAATCGACCGATGCCGGGAAGATCCCTTTATAGTCTTTGCCTTCGCTTTCGCCGTACAGCTGCTTCCACCATTCCGACACATAGTGCAGGGAAGGCTCGTAGTTCACGAGAATTTCCGTCACTTTGCCTTTGCGGTACAAGGCGTTGCGGACGGCCGCGTACTGGTAGCTGGCGTTCTCGGCCAGGTTCGGGTTGCTGAACTCTTTCGCCGCGTCGGCCGCGCCTTGCATCATTTCGTCGATGCTGATGCCGGCGGTGGCGATCGGCAGCAGGCCAACGGCCGTCAGCACGGAATAACGTCCGCCTACATCGTCCGGGATCACGAACGTTTCATAACCTTCCTCGTCGGAAAGCTTCTTAAGAGCACCTTTGGCCCGGTCGGTCGTCGCGTAAATCCGTTTGCGCGCTTCTTCCTTGCCGTATTTCTTCTCCAGGGCGGCGCGGAAAATCCGGAACGCGATCGCCGGTTCCGTCGTCGTTCCCGATTTGGAGATGACGTTGACGGAGAAGTCTTTGCCGTCGATCAGGTCAAGCAGGTGATTCACGTAAGTCGAGCTGATGTTGTTGCCGGCAAAATAAATTTCCGGCGATTTGCGCTTGTCCTTCGGCAAAATATTGTAGAACGAATGGGACAGCGATTCGATCGCCGCGCGCGCGCCCAGGTAAGAACCGCCGATGCCGATGACGATCAGCACATCGGAATCGCTTTGGATTTTCGCCGCCGCCTTCTTGATGCGTGCGAACTCTTCCTTATCGTATTCAGTCGGGAGGTTGATCCAGCCCAGAAAGTCGGACCCTGCCCCCGTACCTTTATGTAACTGCTCATGAGCCGTGCGGACCTGCTCGGTAAAATAATCCACTTCATGCTGCCCGACAAATTGCAGGGCTTTGCTGTAGTCAAAGGTTACTTTTTTCGACATGTTTGAAAATACCTCCGTCTATTTATTTAACCCACTTGCCTATCCTAAGAGGCAACATTCAAAAGCTGAGGCGAGATCATTTAAACGTCTTGACCTGAACTTTCCTCTCATACAACTTAAACCTAGGATACTGTAAATTTCTAGCGAAGACAAGGGCACATTATACAGGTTTTAGGCCCTCTATGCTAAAATAATTAAATGCTGTTCAATTTTTGTTGAAAGGTGACCGTTTATGAAAAAAATCGGATTTATCGGACTGGGCACAATGGGTGCTCCAATGGCCTTCAACCTGCTGAAGCAGGGTTATGAGGTTACCGTCTACAACCGCACTGCGTCCAAAGCCGCAGCCTTAACCGAACAAGGCGCCGCTGTAGCCGCTTCGCCGAAAGAGGCCGCTGCCGCCGCCGATATCGTAATCACGATGGTCAGCAACGACGCCTCCATCGCCGCCGTTTACGAAGGGCCTGACGGCGTGCTTGCCGGCCTGCGCCCCGGGACTAAAGTCATCGACTGCTCCACGATCTCGCCCGCGCTCGTAAAGCAGCTGGCGCAGCAAGTTTCCGCGCTGGGCGGGGCATTTCTCGACGCGCCGGTCACCGGCAGTTCGCCGGCCGCCATCACCGGCACGCTCGTCTTTATGGTCGGCGGACCGGCCGATACGCTGGCCGAGGTTATGGACATCTTTGAGACGATGGGCAAAAAAGTGCTGCACATGGGCGAAAACGGCAGCGGCGCGGTAGCCAAGCTGGCCCATAACACCATCGTCGGCATCAACAACTTGGCGCTCGCCGAAGGCTTCGCCATTGCCGCCAAATCCGGTCTGCCCGCCAACCTGTTCCTGGATCTGGTGCAGCTTGGTTCCGCGGGCAGCAAAGCGGCGGAGCTGAAGGGCCAGAAAATCATCGAACACGATTTTTCCAACCAGTTCTCCCTGGCGCTGATGCTCAAGGACCTGAAACTCGCCTCCGCGCTGACCGACGGCTCGGGTATCCCCGCGCCGATGCTGAATCAGGCGAAAAGCCTGTTCCAGGCGGGAGAAACGCAAGGCTTCGGCGAAGAGGACCTCTCCTCCGTCGTGAAGCTCTACGAAGCCTGGATCGGCCAAAAAATCGGCGATAAAACGGTGTAACGCTCTCAAAAGATTTGTAAAAAGGCAGGTTCAGCGCCATAACGCTGTAACCTGCCTTTTATTTGCTTTTTGCGGCATGCGCGCACCCGCCGCTAGACGTACGAGCAGCAGTAATCCGTAACGCTCCGCACTTCCAGCTTGAAGGAAGATTTGGCGGGAACGGTAAACGTTCCGCGGCCGCTGATTTCTCTCCATAACGTTTCGCCCGGAAGCAGAACCTTCAGGTCCCCGGACAAAATATCCATCACTTCCAGCGAATCCGTTCCGAACTCGTATTCCCCGGGGAGCATGATCCCCAGCGTCAATTTGCTGCCGTCCTGAAGCCATACGGTCCGGCTGGTCACTTTGCCGTCAAAATAAATATTGGCGTTCTTCTCCACGGTAACATTTTGCAATTGCTGCGCCACGTTCCCCTCTCCCTTCGCGACCCGGCCGCCGATTATTTGTTCAATTGCGCTTTCACGTGCTTCACAACGTTTTCAACAGTAAAGCCGTATTCGGCGATGACTTTATCGCCAGGAGCGGAAGCGCCGAATTTATCGATGCCAATCACGGTTCCGCTTTCGCCGGCGTAACGTTCCCATCCGAACGGATGCGCCATTTCCACGGCAACGCGGGCTTTGACGCCCGGCAGGATGACGGAGTCTTTGTACGCCTGATCCTGCTTGTCGAACAGATCCCAGCTCGGCAGGCTGATCACGCGAACGTGAATGCCTTCTTCGGCCAGCGCGCCCTGCGCTTTAACCGCCAGCTGTACTTCGGAACCCGTCGCGATGATTTGCGCCACCGGTTTGCCGTCCTTGGCCTCGGAAACGACGTAGCCGCCGCGTTTTACGCCTTCGCGCGCCTGCTCTGCCGTGTTCTCGAGAATCGGCAGATTTTGGCGGGTCAACACCAGCGCTACCGGGTTCGCTTTGTTCTCAGCCGCATAAGCCCAGGCTGCGGAAGTTTCGTTGCCGTCGGCAGGACGAATGACCGTCAGACCCGGAATGATGCGCAGGGAAGCGAGCTGTTCGATCGGTTCATGCGTTGGGCCGTCTTCGCCGACCGCGATGCTGTCATGCGTCAGCACGTAAGTCACCGGCAGCTTCATCAAGGCCGATAAACGCACCGCCGGACGCAGGTAGTCGGTAAATACGAAGAACGTGCCGCCGAATACTTTCAGGCCGCCGTGCAGCGTAATCCCGTTCATGGCTGCGGCCATGCCGAATTCGCGTACGCCGAAGTACAGGTTGCGGCCGTCGCGGGTTTCCGGCGTGTACATGGCAAGGTCGTTCAAATGTGTCATCGTCGAGCTTTCCAGGTCGGCGGAGCCGCCAAGCAGCTGCGGAACATTAGGCGCCAGACCGTTCAGCGCGTTGCCGGAAGCGACGCGGGTCGATACCGCCTTATCCGATGTGCTGTATTTCGGCAGCTTCGCATCCCAGCCGGCCGGCAGATCACCGGCTACCGCGCGTTCGAACTGAGCGGCAAGCTCCGGATGCTGGGCTTTATATTTGGCAAACGTTTCTTCCCATGCTTTATAAGCGGCGATGCCCCGTTCCTTAACTTTGGCAAAATGCTCGCGCACTTCTTCAGGAACATAGAAATCTTCTTCATAAACCCATTTGTAGAACTCTTTCGTCAGTTTGGCTTCTTCCGCACCCAGCGGAGAACCGTGCGTGCCGCCGTGGCCGCCTTTGCCCTGCTTGTTCGGGCTGCCGTAGCCGATGACCGTTTTCACTTCGATCAGTGTCGGGCGCTCCGCATCGCGTTTGGCTTCTTCGATTGCCGCTTCGATTGCGGCCAGATCGTTGCCGTCCTTAACGAGCAGCGTTTGCCAGCCGTAAGCATCGAAGCGCTGTCTTACGTTCTCCGAGAAGCTCAGGTTCAGCTTGCCGTCGAGCGAAATATCGTTGGAATCGTACAGGAAAATCAATTTGCCCAGCTTCAAATGACCGGCAAGGGAAGCCGCTTCGCTGGCCACGCCTTCCATCAGGTCGCCGTCGCCGCAAATGCCGTAAGTATAGTGGTCGACGACTTTCAGATCGCCTTTATTGTAAGTCGCCGCAAGCTGCGTTTCCGCCAATGCCATGCCGACGGCCATCGCCAAACCTTGGCCCAGCGGTCCCGTCGTGGCGTCTACGCCTGGAGTATGTCCGAATTCCGGGTGGCCCGGCGTTTTGCTGCCCCATTGACGGAATTGCTTGATTTCTTCCATCGGCAGGTTATACCCGCACAGGTGCAGCAGGCTGTAAAGCAGCATCGAGCCATGGCCGGCGGACAAAACAAAACGGTCCCGGTTAATCCAGGTCGGCTCGTCCGGGTTATGGTTCATCGTTTTGGCAAACAGCTGGTAGCCCATCGGCGCGGACCCCATCGGCATGCCGGGATGGCCGGATTTCGCCTTTTCGATCGCGTCGATTGCCAGCGTCCGAATCGTCGTAATCGACAAATTATCAATCTTATTGTTCTCTAAACTTGGCATTCATTTTCCTCCTTAATCATCAAAAGATCCTTGAAAACCATGAAAACTTAACTCTGCGATTACAAAACATTCAAATTGAAAAAATCATTTTGACTTTATTTATTGTATCATCATTTGTAACTCATTGCCATATCATTATTCCCAAGGTATTACCTCGAAATTACTTTGTAATCATTTTTGCGCTCAGTTCCTTTTGCCGGGCAGCAGCCCGGACAATTATGCCCGTCACCATTAAATAAATAAAAAAAATGCCCCTTTAGAGAAAAGGACCGTTTATACGGGCCTATTACTTGAAGGAGCTAAATTTGTAATCCTTGTTAAGGAGATACACTCCTAAAAACATCGATAGATTGATGAAAGTAAAGATCGTCTTTCCCAATTCTTTTCAGTAAAACTCGATAACTAAGAAATGTTCTAACGGTTGTGAGTGACGCTAATACGGCAAAATTAAGGGGTTTTCCATTCTAACGGTTATGAGAAGGCTAATTCAGCCTTTTCTCGTCGGTTTCGGGCTTTTTTCTTGTAAATAAGCTCCGTCACAACCGTTAGAAATGGAACCCTAGACTTTTTGACCAAATAAGCACGCTCACAACCGTTAGCGTAGACCATCCTCGGATGGACTCTCCAATCCCAGCCAAGCGCAACCGAGTCCACTTATTTGTGTTGCGTTACTCAAAAGGGAGAGACTACCGTCTGCTTCGCCGCTTGGCCTCCAGCAGACGGCCAAGCGGCGAAGCCCCCGGCCCGCTGTCCTGCGGCGGGCCGGGGGGCGCCGAACCGGCTCCCTCCCGCGGGGGAGCCGGCGCTTCGGCCCGCGGCGCCTCACTCGCGGGCCCCTGGCCCCCGCCCGCCCCGCTGCGCGGAGGGCGGGCCGGCGGTGCGGGCGCCACTGGCGCCCTGTCGGCGGCGTTCTCGCCGACATCGCCGCCACGGCGGGCGCCTGCCCCGCCGTAGAACGCGGCCGCACGCGACTTGCGCGCCGCGAGCCGGGCCAGCCCGGTGTCCGCCTCCGCGGACGCGCCGGACGCGGCCCTGTCCACCGCGCCGCCCGGCGCACGGCGGCGCCAAGGCATGGCGGCGCGCACCAGCGCCGCCGCCATGCGGCCCCACGGCAGCGCAAGGCGGCGGATCGCGATGTCCGCGAGCCACAACAGCAGCGCTGCCGTCAGCAGCGGCCGCTGCAGATCATGCGGCGACGGGTAAGGCTTGGCCGCAAATTGAAAGGCCGCTTCGGGTTTGTTCCAATCCAGCACGCGCCCCCCCGTGCTGTCCGCGATCTTCCGCAGCGTGTCCGGCGGTTCGTCGCCCGGCACCCGGTACTCCGGAGAATAAGGGATGACAAAACCGGTCCCTGTCCCTCCATCCACCTTTTCCCCTTCACTTTTGCCCTGCAGATGAACGAGGAACGAACCGGGCTCATCGGCTAGCATCGTTCCCCGGTAGACCCCCGGCGAGGTTTGGGCTAGCGGCACCCGCTCTTCCCGCAGATTTTCACCGCTGATCACTGCTTCAAGCTCCTCCGGAGGAGCTTCATCCTCGGCGGTGACCTCAAACTGAACCTCATTTCCGCGTATCATCGTGTTTACCTCAAAAGGAGACACTGAAAACTGCGGAAACGTCCATTTCACCATTTCTGTGAACAGACCGGCATAGGACGGCCAATTTACCCAATCCCGCGACCATTTTCCGGTCAGATCGCTGGTCCAGGCCACGCTTCGGCCGGAGCCGTACTGCCATCTAACCAGCAGCGGGTCCGGCTCGGGACTGGACAGCACCGTTTGGGCCGTCACTTTAGGCGTTGCAGCCACATAACCGTAAATTTTCGGCACCCCGCCCGCAAACCATTTTCCCCAATCCCCCGGCGACACCAGGGCCGGCACAAACGGCTTGTCCACAATGTACGTCCGGGCGACCATGGCGGCCTCCCGGCTAAAGATCGCCGGCAGTGTCGTGGCATCCGTTACCGGATAATACCGGCCTTTGGCCTCCTGAGCCAGTGACTGCAGCAACGCCGCGTCTGCGTCTTCCCCGACCGCAACTGTGGAGAGCGTGATTTTGGAGCTATTCATCGTTTCGAGCAGCGCGCCGTATCCCGAAGTCACGGCCGACTGCCCGTCGGTCAGTAAAATCAAGTGCTTGCGCTGCGCCTGGACATCCAGCATCTTGTTCAGCGCTCCTTCGACGGCCGGGTAAATGTTTGTCCCGCCTCCGCTCGGAATGCCGTTAATTTGCGCCAGCACATTTTTCTTATCGCCCAGCTTCTGCGGTTCGACCACCCACCAGGGCTGGTCGTCGAAAGCAACGACGCCGACCGTATCCTGTGGACGCAGCAGCTCGACCGTGCGCTGCGCCGCCTCCTTGGCCAGCTTCAATTTGTCCCCATCCATGCTTCCCGACCGGTCGATCACGAGAATCAGACCGAGGGAAGGGATTTGCCGCTTGCCTTCCAGCTCCATCGATACCGGCAGCAACTGCTCGATCGGCGTTTTGAAATAACCGCCCATCCCATAGCTGTCTTCTCCGCCGACCATCACAAACCCGATGCCAAAGGAGCGGACTGCCTGCTCGATCAACTCCATCGTCTTTCCGCCAATCCGCTCGGCGGACACATTGTTAAAGACGATGCTGTCATAGCCGGCATACTTGGTCAAATCCGCAGGCAGCATCCCCGGATCGATCACGGAGTAATCGACCAGACCGGATTTCAAGGCGTTTTCCAGATTGGCTGACGTCCCGCGCTTTCCCTCCACGATCAGCACCTTCGGACTTCCGGCGACCCGGGTAAACGCATAGTTCGCGTTGTTGGCAGACTGTTCGTCACCGTCCGCGAAAATCTCCGCCCGATAACGGTGCATCCCCTGCTTTTGCGCCAAACCCTGCAGCGTGAAGCGGTTGTCCCCGCGCTCCAGTGTCACTTTGTGCCGGCCGATCTCGCGGTTGTCCTCATATAAGCCAAGCTCGGCGCTGCCCGAGAACGTGCTGCGAATCAGTACTTCAAAGGCAAACGATTCCGCCTGATACAATTTCCCGGGCACCTGAAACTCCTCTACGGATGCATCCTTCCGCTCTTTGACGGGAACGGACAGCACATCGACGGCAATCCCCCGCTCCTTTAGCAGGTTGGCCGCCTTTAGCGCATCGCCTACGTTTTCTTCGCCATCGGAAATCAAAATGATCCTTTGGTTACCCCGCCCCCCGAACAAACCTCCGGATAGTTCCAGACCATGCTCCAGGTTGGTAAAATCGGAATGAACTTTCGCCTTCAGGCTATCTTCGGAGACGGATTGCGTATCCAGACTTTTGTCCACCGCGGCGTTCAGCCCGGCAACTACGATGCCTACGCGGTCTCCCGCTGCTTTTCCTTCCCCGGCCCGTCCAATCCAATCGCGAACGTTCCCCGTCTCCGGCATGCTGGCGGACCGATCCGTCAAAATCACGACTTCCTTGTCCTTCACCAAAGTGTACGTCTGGACGCCGGCCAGCAGCGCTGCCAGCAAAACCAGGATCGCCGCACGCAAGCCAACCGCCAGCTTCCGGCGTACGCCGCTTAATCTAAAGTCGGAGCGATAGGCGTAGACCACGCCGGCCGCCAGCGGCAGCAGGAGCAGCAGAAACCAGGGATGATCAAATCGAACGCCCACGCTGATACACCCCCCATTCCGCCAAAATCACTAGCAAAGCCAGCAGAGCCGCCAGCGGCACGAGCGATTGCCGCGATTGCGGCGGCGAAGCGCTCGAAGGCTTGCTATGCTCAGCGTCTTTGGAACCATCGGCGCCCTCACGTCCATGGCTGTCCGCAGGTGTCGCCGAATCTCCGGAAAGTCCAATCGGAAACAGCTGCCCTCCTCCGGGAATGCCCGATTCCGCAGGATCGGCCGCAACCTCAAGCTGATATGCTGCCAGCTTCTCACCGTCAGTTCCTTGCATCTCAAAGCGCCATAATCCCGGAATTCCCGGGGAAGTCTGCCGGGAGGCCACGCGGCCCATCTTGCGCGCTGCGGGAAGCTTCGCCGCGCCGGATCGCAAAGCATAACCGTCAACAGGAACCCAGGTGGCCTGCTCCGCCTCCGCAGGGACGGGAATATCGATCCCGGTTCCCGCCGTCAAGCGGCCGAGCCCGGCCGCTTGACCGGATTGCAGCCATTTTACGGCATTGCTCACCAGAATCGGAAATTCCGGGCGCAGCGGCAAATCGCTGTCTTCAAGCGCAAACAGAAACGCCAGCCTTTTCCGCCCGGCTTCCGTCCCGGCATACGCCGCCGGCTGTCCGCCGATCTCCAAAATCGGTTTCCCCCATGCCGGAATCTCCTGATCGAGAAGCTCGCCCGTTGGCGGAGTCGTGAACGATAAATAACGGGTAACCGGGTGATTGACCGACTTCACTTCCCCGCTGGCCAAAGCCGCTTTTTTTCCCTCGCCTCCCCAGGTCCACAACGGCGTTTGACCAAGCAGCGCAGCCCACGGCCCCTCCTGCAGAAACGCGGGAGACACGCCATCGATCACGATCAGATCCGGCTTATTCCCGGGCAAAGCCGGCCGCTCCACCGCTACGTCTTCATCCGTTCCGGCCGGGACCGTATTCATCCGGGTAACGCGGCCGCCAGACAACTGCAGCGCCTTCTCCAGAAACAAATTCCCGGGAGAGATGAACAGGATGTCCGGCACATCCCCACTCTCGAGAAAAGCAAAGGCTTCGTTGTCGGGCGCATAGTCGTCCTCGGGGCTTAAGCGGAGCCGATATACGTCTGCCGAAGGCAATTCATCGAACGGAACCTGCAGGCTTTTTCCGCCTTCCACGGTAATTTGCTTGGAGGCGAGCAGTTTCCCGTCGCCAAACAAATCCAGATTGGCCTGGATGGAGTCATCCCGGTAATTCCGCACCATAGCCGTACCCGCAACCATGTCTTGGAGACCGCCGCCATCCTTTACCCCGAATTGCTCAACGGCCGCGTTGGCTTCCGCTGCTTCGTCCACGGCTACAATCTCAATCGGTACGCCGCCCGACTCAAGATCATCGGTACGTTCGGCCCAGCGGCCATCCGTATATACGATGACGCTCGCTTCCGGATCGTCCCGCGTTAAGGCTTCCGCAAGCGACAAAGTCTCGCGGTATGCCGCTTGCCCGTAATCGGGCGCAAGCCCGTCGACCGCCCGGTTCAGCACGCTACGGTCCCGTTCCCGGGACAGCAGCACCACCGGCTCGCGGCCCAATCTCACCAAAGTGATTTCCGCCCCCGTTCCCAAAGCGTTAATGCGCGACCGCAATTGTTCCTTTGCCCGGTCCAGGCGAGAGCCCGATTTGTTCTCCGCCTCTCCGCCGCCCCAAGCTGCGCTCATGCTGGCTGACGTGTCGACGACGATGACCACATGCCCGGTACGGCTGCCGGAGGTCCACACGAAAGGCTGCATCAGCGCAAATACAAGCAAAGCGGCGGCGAGCAGTTGCAGCCAGAGCAGCAACCGGTTCTGGAGCTTCTGCCACGGACGATTGGCTTCGATGTTGCGCAGCACACGATTCCATAGCAAATGGCTGGGCACGACCGTATCGATATATTTTCGCTTGAACAGATACATCAGTACGATCGCCGGAATTGTAAGGCCAAACCACAACCCCGACCAATCCAATACCCCCATGACTTCATCCCCCCACGTCGATGATCAAACATACGCAACAAATCACGAGCGGCGTCCCGGATCATTGATGAGACAAAAAGAGTCCGCGACCTTAGTCCGTTCCCGCTACTTCCCCCCGGTCGTCCCCGCCTTGCCCATCATTTTCACAATCCCTTGCTCAAGCGGCACATCGGTTGGGGCAAGCACATAACGAATCCCGCGCCTGCCACAAAAGCGGCCGATTTCCTTGATGTACTCATCCAGCGCGCGCCCGTACTTGTCCAGGATTTTGCCGGTTATAGCGACCTCTTTGCCGGTGCCCAGTTCGCTGTCAAGCAGCCGCAAATCCCCGCTGAGCGCAGGACGAAGCTCCGCTTCCGACAGCACATGAACGAGTACGATCTCCTGGCCGGCGGCCTGAAAAAAAGCCAGCGTCTCCGCAAGTCCCTCGACCCCGCTTTCCAGCCACAAATCCGAAAAAATCCAGCTCATTCCCGGCTGTCTGGGGAGCGCTCCCGGCTGCCGCAGCGCCCCGGCCAAATCTCCCGGCCCGGCCGGCCCTGTCTCCTGCAGGAACGAGAATAGCCTGACAGCCGAAGCCTTTCCCCGCAGCGGCGGCAGCTTGCCCTTGATCTCATCCGAAAAAACGGCACCCTGAACCACATCGTCGCCGGCCAGCGCCATATAACCGACGGAAGCGGCCAACTGCTTAGCGTATAGCAGCTTATTCTCCGGCGCTTGCCCGGTTTCGGCGCGCCGCTCCGAACCGCCGCTGAAATCCATCGATGCGGAAATATCTACATACAGGTTGATGCGCAGCTCCTGCTCATCCCAATACTGACGGACAAAAGGGCGGCCCGTACGGGAATAGACGCTCCAGTCAAAGCGCCTGATATCGTCTCCGGGCGCGTATTCACGATAATCGGCAAATTCGAGGGAGCTTCCGAAACGGCTGGAGCGCCGTTTGCCTTGCAGCGTTCCCCGGATTCTCCTTCGGGAGGCGATCGACAACCGTTCCAACCGGGGAAGCAGAGATGGAGGCAAGAGGGAAGAAGTCATTGCGCTCCCTCCAGCGCCGCCAAAATGTCCTCAATGATCCGATCCGTCGACACACCCGCCGCCTGCCCTTCGAAATTCAGAAACAACCGGTGCCGCAAGGCCGGCACGGCAACCGCCTTAATATCTCCGGTTGATACGTGCATGCGCCCTTTGGAAATCGCCCTTACCTTGGCGATCGAAACCATCGCCTGAATGCCGCGCGGCCCCGAGCCGAAACGGACGTAACTGCGCACCGATTCAGGCGCGTCCCGCTCCTCGGGGTGTGTCATCATCAGCAAGCGCACCCCGTACTCCAGCACTTCATCTGCCAGCAGCACTTCTTTGGCGGCCTGGCGGATTTCCAACAATTGCTGCGCCGAAGCGATTGTTTCCGCCTTGGGCTGATCGGCCGCCGTCGTCCTTCTGACGATCTCCATCAATTCCTTGGGAGACGGATTACCCACATGAATTTTCAACATAAACCGGTCTAGCTGGGCTTCCGGGAGGGGATAAGTTCCTTCATTCTCCAGCGGATTTTGCGTCGCCAGCACAAAAAAAGGCTGCGGCAGCCGCCGCGTCTCCCCGCCTACCGTCACCGTCTGCTCCTGCATCGCCTCCAGCATGGCGCTCTGGGTTTTCGGCGTCGCCCGGTTGATCTCGTCGGCCAGCACAATGCTGCTGAACACCGGGCCGGACTGGAATACCGTATCGGTCGCGCCCTGCGGTCCGAACCGAATCACATTCGTGCCGGTGATATCGCTCGGCATTAAATCCGGCGTAAACTGAATCCGCGAAAAGGACAGGTCCAGGCAATCGGCAATCGTGCGCACCAGCATCGTTTTGCCAAGTCCCGGAATCCCCTCCAAAAGCGCATGCCCTCCCGCAAAAACACACCACAGGATCTGTTCCACGACCTCCTGCTGCCCTACGATTACGCGCGAAATTTGCTCCCGCACGGCCGCGACCGTTTCGCTCAACAATTCCAACCGGGCTTTTACATCCTCCATCGTCTCTCCTCCTTATACGCTCCTACGCTTACGACCCCGGATCGATTTCGGTAAAATAGTTCTCCACCAGGCTCTGCAGGCTTTGCGGTAAATCGCCGCGCTTTAGCGACTCCTTGGCTTCGGCCGCATAATCGGTGTAAACCTCTTCATACGGACGGCTAACCCCGTCAAATACAGGGGAGCTGCCCCCTTTCTGGACGCTGCCGCCCGTTGCCGGTCCACCGTCTTGCTGGACGTTGCCGCTGCCAGCCAGGTCGCGCGGCGTTGTCACCAACGCTCGGCCTCCGTTGCCGAGTCCAGCCCCATTTCCGCCGCCCTGGCCTTGTCCTGCACCGCCGCCACCGGTACCGCTGCCCGAACCCGGGCCTGAGCCCGAACCGGCTCCTGCACCTGAGCCCGAACCGGCAGCGCCTCCCGCCCCGGGACCTTGGCCTGCTCCGGGCCCGGCACCTGCGGCCAACTGTTCGGCGCTGCCGCCCATGCTCCACGTGTCCGATACGGCCAGCCCCGATGCTTGCATATTTTCCGCCAAGTCGAGCCCCTGCTCGGCAAGGGCCGAGGCCAGCTCAGCCGCGGCATCCGCCTGCCCGGACGATGCCTCCGCCGCTTGCATGTTTTGCAGCATAGCCTCGTTTAAGTTCGCCAGCGCTTGATCCGTGGATAGCTTCTGACCTTCATTCACCGCAGCGGCGGCTTTTTTCAGAGCATCCGCCAGTTCCTTCGCCCGCTCGTCATTAGGCGGCGCTGCTTCGGCGATCCGCTTCAGCTTATCGGCAAGCTCATCCCGTTCCTGTTGCGTCAAACCGGACAGTTGTTTGCGAAAGGCCTCCACTTGCTTGGTCAATTCCGCCGTACTTTTGTTCCTTAAAGCGTTGGCCAGCTCGCCCGCCAGCGGATGAGCGTCCCACCGCTTGAGCCACTCCGTCCTTGCCTGCTGCTGGAGCTCCAGTTTTTCGGACATTTCCCTCAGCCGCTTCATCGTTTCCTCCACGTTTTTCAGCGCCTCTCCCGGCTCCCGGCTCTTCTCCAGCGCCCGGCGTAGCTCGCTCATCTCTTTAGCAAGGGCATCCTTCGCCTTCACGTCCAGTTTAAGGCGATCCAGTTCGGTAATCTGCCCGTTCGTCTCCTCCTTCTGCGCATTAACCCATCCACGCTCCTCTCGCGCCTGGGCGACCCGCTGATCCAGCGGATTCGGCAGGGTAGCCAGAAGCAGGGAAGCCAGAAGGCAAAGTGCGGCGGGAATCCGCCATACGCGGCGGCGCGGCAGCGGCAGACGTTTCTTGATGTCCCGCACATAGGCCGCACCGTATTCTTCGGCCTGCTCCCGCTCAAGCTGCGCCGGAAACGTCTGCAGGTTCGCGTAGGCCAGCGCCGTCGTCATCAGGTCCAGCCGCTCTTGCCCAGCCTCGGGACGATCCATCGTCTGCGCCGCCAAAATAACGGATACCCGGCGGAGCCGTCCCCACACCCATCCTCCGGCAGTGCACAAAACGAGGAAAACTCCGGCCCCGATTTTTCCGTATTCAAGCGGCCACAGCCTCCCCGCCGCAAGCCAGATAAGAGCGGCCGCCAAACCGGTCAGCAGGCCGTATCTCAGCCCGTCCAGCCCCCGAAACCACCGTATGCGGCGGCGCACAACATCAAGCTGACGATAGATTGTCTCCACGCGCCAGTTCCCTCCGTTTCGCGTTTATTTTTGTACTACGGCGTTCATGACCGATGATCCCGTCCTCTCGACCTTGCCGTCTACTCTTCCGTCTTGGTCATCGTCCCCAGTTCAGTTGTCTCGATCGTACGGCCTTTAAGTCTTCTTCTCACCGGGCGAACATAACGGATGGCCAGCCACAGAAACAGCACGATCAATGGGCTGTAAACCCCCAGAAATTGCTGCCACAGTTCGATCGGCGCGCCGGTCTGCATATTGCCTCCCTGGACCAGAAACACGGTTTCGGAAAAAGATGGCTCGAACAGGCTGATCAGCGCTCCCGCGGGATTTAACCCAAGGATGAAGCCTACCCACGAATAGGAATGTGAAGGCCCCCCCGAACTATAGTAACTCGCCCGCTCGATCCCCATCGCGATGATATAGGCAATGCCCGTCATCAGAAAAATAATCAAGCCTGTACCATAGGTCATGATGACCGATACGATCGTTTTTTTGAACAAAGTGGAATAAAACACCCCGATCGAACCCAATAGCAGCATGACAAACAGATAAAACAAAAAGACGAGCATCAGTTGCTTTGGCGACAGTCCCCCGTATAAAAAAACGATGCTGTACACCGGCAAAGTAGCCAGAATAACGAGCGTCATGAAGCTCAAAGAAGACAAGAGCTTGCTCAAAATAATCGTTGCCGAGCTCTGCTGCGTGGTAAGCAGCATGTTCAGCGTCTGCTTCTCCCGTTCGCCGCTGATCACCCCGGCTGTCAAGGCGGGGGTCATGAAAGCGATCAGCACCAGTTGACCGATGCTGAGCACGTAAAAGATGATCCGGCTTACGCCGGGATCCAACCGTCCGCCGGCGCTAAGCTCGTTAGAAGTCGTCATATAAATGATGGCCATCGCCAGCAGCCCCGTCACCAGAATATAGGCAAACACGATAAACGCCGAACGGGGCGTCCGCATACGGAGACGAAACTCTTTGTCCAGCACGGGGTTGATCAGCCTTCTACGCCAGTTCATCGCTTGCCCCTCCTTTGGTAATCTCCAAAAATACATCCTCCAGATTGGTCTGCGCTTCGTTAAAGGACAGCACCTGGAACCCCGAAGAGATCATGCCGGCCAGCAGTTGCGCCTGCTCCGCGTCCCCGCCTCCGAAATGAACATGCACGCCTGCTTCGTCCTGCAGCACCTCGCTGACATGCATCTCATCCTGAAGCAGCGTGGCCAATTCATCGGCCCGGTCGAGCACGCGGATATGCAGCACTCTTTTGACGCGCAGACGATTCTGTATTTCCGCCACCTTGCCCTGAGCGATCAGCCTGCCCCGCTCGATCACGCCGATTTCGTCGACCATCTCGGCCAGCTCCGGCAAAATATGCGAGGAAATAATGATTGTTTTGCCCATCAGCTTCAATTCCTTCAAAATCTCGCGCATTTCAATCCGCGCCCTGGGGTCAAGCCCGGAGGCCGGTTCGTCCAAAATAAGCACATCAGGATCATGCACAAGGCAGCGGGCCAGGCAGAGGCGCTGCTTCATCCCGCGCGACAGGCTGTCCACGTATGCGTCTTTTTTGTCGCTCAGGTTCACCAGCTCCAGCAGCTGCGGAATCAAGGCGTTGCGCTCAGCGCGGGGAATTCCGTAGCTGGCCCCGTAAAAGTGCAGATACTCCGTCGTTTTGAACTGATCGTACACCCCGAAGAAATCCGGCATATATCCAATTCTTTTCCGCACTTCCTGCGGTTGTTCGGTAACTTCGAAACCGCCTACTTTGGCCGTACCTGACGTTGGCAGCAGAAGCGTGGCCAAAATCGACATCGTCGTCGTTTTCCCGGCCCCGTTCGGACCGACAAACCCGAACACCGTTCCTTTGGCGATGGACAGGTTTACCGACTTCAGCGCCTCGAAGCTGCCGTAGGTTTTTGTCAGATTATTGATCTCGATCATTCACTGTACCTCCCTTGCAGGGAAAGCTCCGGTATATCAAAGCTTGTCCATTCCTCGGCCGTGATGCGGATTCGCAAAGTAGTTCCATTTTGCAAATATGGATTGGTCCGATCCGTAAACTTAACCTCGCCGTTTTTCCAACTCAACTCTTGCCAAGCGTTTTTGTCCTCGTTCCAAATCGCCGCTGTCGTCCTGGTCCCCTTATCCTGCTGACGAATGGCCATCGACAGCTGCGAGTAGGCTAGATTCGGGTCCAGCGGCAACCGATACTCGATCTGCATTTCTCCGGGAGACATATTGACTCTGCCGCTGCCTTCCTCGCCCCATTCGCTTGAAGTTACATTCAAAACCCGTCCTGCCGCAAAACCGTACGGCAAATACATTTCCCCATTCCTACCGAGATCCGGTTCAAACGGCTGCACCCACATGTTCAACTGATCGGATTTTAAGCTCTTTCCGTTCACCTTGTAATCGCTTAGCTGCTCTTTGCTCCAAGCAATAAACAAATACTTGTCCTGTTCAAAAAGAACGTTCAAATAGCTGTTCACAAGTCCTCTTTGCCGCTCCAGCAGCATATTGTCCCGCCGGGTGCTGCTGCCGCTGTAAGGGAATAAACTCCCCCCGAAATCACCATAGGAAACCGTCATCGAACCGGACGCAATCGGAACGGATTGCTGCTTCGGCAGTTCTCCCAACTGAAACACATTTTTGCCCACAATCAGTGCGGCGTCGCTCAAATCCGTATCCGTGCGGTTCGTTATCGTGCCTTGCAGCCTGCCTTGTCCGTCAAATCGGGCTTCGACGCTGACCGCTCCGAATTCTCTGTCTTCCGGCTGATCCATCCACAGCTTGACAAAGGAACGGTGGGTCATGTCCTTAAGCTTCACCGTCGTACGATCTGACTGCACCCGGATGGACTGCCGGTTCGGCTCCTGAATCTGTCCGCCAGCGAGCAGACCGTCCTCCCGCTTCACCGACACATACGTGCCGGCAGGCAATTCGACATTGTAATCTCCGCCTCTCGGGACGAACAGAGCCGAGGCCGTCGTTCGTTCGGCCCCTCCTTTCCCGTCCAGTTCCATAATATTGAAGGTATGTGTCTGAACCGACGACCCTTCGGAGGTCCCGGCCATATAAATGCCGCCGCTCGCCGCAACGGCAATGAGCGGAATCAGCGCCCAGGCCCACTCCCGCTTGTCCAGCTTTTTAAGTATGTAATAAAGTAAAGGCGCAACGAGCACCGCATAACCCAACAGCAGCCATATTAATAGTGAGAAAGGCGGTAGGGTCACGGACGGAAAATAATCAAGCAGGCCGTCGATTCCCGAAAACAGTTCGCCTTTACTGCCTTCCGGCTTGCCGGTGCCGCTCGTTAGATCAAGCTGCAGGACCGAAGACCAGACCTCGGGATGTCCGCTCCAGGCATTAAGCGGCTCCATAGCAACATCATAAGCCGCATAAATGACCTTGCCTTGCCCCACGGACCAAGACGCGATGAGCGGCTCGGAATCAAACTGTGCGATGGCCGCGGCCCCTTCCTTCAGCTTGGCCGCGGAAACGGGGAACGGATGATCCAGGGAGAGCTTCTTACCGCCCAGTTTCTCAAGCTCGGGCAGCGCGGATACATTCGTATTGCCGGTGTAATCAACCGGAGACAGATCCTCAAAGCCTTTCGCGCTTTTGGGATAACCGGCTCCACCGCTGAGGACGAGCGTGCCGCCCTTATGAACCCAGGAACGAATGGCCCTGGTCCGCCCCTCTCCAAGCGTATCGGTGGAGTAATCGTTAATAAGCAGCACATCCAGCGAAGACAATAGCGTACCGTCCTCGGGCACCTGCTCTTTGGCTAAAGGAATAACGGTCACGTTTCCGCCCGAACCGTTAAGCGTTCTTAGGAAGTTCAGGCTGTCCGGGTCGGAGGCCAGGGCCCCGACCAGCGTTCCGTTCTTGGGGATCGTCTCCAAATAGGAGCTGCCCGCAGCAAACCGGATCATTTTTCCCGATTCCGCCGCTCCCTCGTAAAAACGTATCGAATTGTTATTTTTGTCGAAACGGTTTCCAAGCACCGCAAAGGTTACTTTTTTCGACGAGCCGGCTGGCAAATCTACCGCCTGTACCTGGGTTGCGCTCCCCCCGGTATACGGAATCTGCGCCCCAACAACCAGTTCCCCGCTTATGTCGGCACTACTCGTAAGGGTAATGGTAAGCGGGTTCCATTCGCCCAGCTTGACATTACCGTTAAATCCAAGTTCGCTCTCTATCGTGATGGACGGCTCGTCCGCCGCTCGGGCCGGCTGCGGAACCGCAAAAACGATCCCCGCCAGCAGCGCCGCACAGAGCGCAATTAGCGATACGATCCGTTTTACTTGAAACAACACCTGACACTCTCCTCCCCAATGATCGATTAAATTTGGAAACTATCGTCTTTTATAATAACGTTAATTGGCTGAAAAGGTTACCCTATGCCAAAATAAAAAACGCCGGCACAGCGTGTAGAGTTGCTGTACTGACGTTTATTTGCGTTGTTTTTTTAGTTGAACACGACGGTCTTGTTCTGATGCACCAGAATCCGGTCTTCAATATGCCATTTGACGGCCCGGGCCAACACGACGCGTTCGATCGTCCGTCCGATACGCTTCAGCTCGCTGACGTTGTCGCGGTGCGTGACGCGCTGCACGTCCTGCTCGATGATCGGACCGCCGTCCAGTTCCTCCGTCACGTAGTGGGCGGTGGCGCCGATCAGCTTCACGCCGCGCTCATAGGCTTGGGCGTACGGCTTGCCGCCGACAAAGGCCGGCAGGAAGGAATGATGGATGTTGATCAGGCGGTTGCGGTACGGCTCGATCAAGGCCGGAGATACAATTTGCATATATCTCGCCAGCACGATCAAGTCAACTTTGCCGCCGACGATCTCCAGCTGTTTTTGCTCGGCTTCGCGTTTCGTTTCCGGCGTCACCGGGATATGGTAGTACGGAATGCCAAAGGATTCCACGTACTCCTTCATGTCCAGATGATTGCTGACGACCATGGAAATTTCGGCGTCCAGATCGCCGGCCTGCCACTGCCAGAGCAGTTCCACCAGACAGTGGTCCTCCTTGGATACGAAGATCGCGAGCTTCTTTTTGCGGCTGAGCTGATAAATATTCCACTGCATGCCGAACTGCTCGGCGATGGCGGCAAAATCCCGCTCCAGTCCGGCGATCCGCTCGTCTAGATTTTCCAGGTCAAACTCTATCCGCATAAAAAACATGCCGCCTTCGGGATCCATCGTATATTGGTCCGATTGCACGATGTTCGCCCCGTGCTCATGCAGGAAGCGGGACACCGCCGCCACGATCCCCGGTCCGTCCGGACAGGAAATCAGCATGCGGGCCCGATTGCTTTCATAAGGTTTCACCGGCCGCAGGCCTGAGTGAATATGTGTTTCCATTAATCTCCAGTCCCCTTGCTCCTAATGATGATGTCGATTATTTATGCGCGCTCGCAAACCATGCGACCAGACGCTGGTTGATCTGTTCTTCCGATTGATCCGGGAACAGGCCCGCTTCGATGACCATGTCATACAGGCGCTCCAACGGTTCGCGCGGATCGGCCTTTTTCGCTTTGGCGTCGTTTTTCAGCACCGTCCAGGTGTCCAACACAAAGCTGCGCGGATGAACCTCCTGTTTGCCGAAAAAGTCCCCCAAACGCTCCACATCGGTCAGGAAAGCGTCGCCGAACCGCGCCGCCGTATCGCCGCGCAGCAGTGCAATTTCCACCTCGTACATCGGACGTTGGGTTTTCGCGTCCTTGCCGACCCATGGCGTCTCCAAAATAAACGGCCGCCCCTGCAACGCCTCGTGGTGCACGACCCGGTGAATCGCTTCGAACCCGATCCAGCCCGATCCGATCGGCGTATGCCGGTCTTTTTGCGCGCCGGCCGGATTTTTGCTGTCATTGATATGGACGACTTCAATCCGGTTCAGTCCGATCGTTTGATCAAATTTGCGCAGGACGCCATCCAAATCGTTAACGATGTCATATCCGGCATCATGAATATGGCAAGTATCAAGACAAATCGTCAAACGTTCGTTATGCTGCACCTTGTCGATGATTTGCGCAATCTCCTCAAAGCTGCGCCCCACTTCCGTCCCTTTGCCGGCCATTGTTTCCAGCGCAATATGCACTTCGGTTTCGCTCGTGCCGTTTAACACTTCATTTAAACCTTCGGCAATCCGGTTCACGCCGTACTCGGCATCCTTGTCCGTAAAAGCGCCGGGATGAAGCACGATATTGCGGACACCCAGCGCGTGAGTGCGGCGGATCTCCTCCTGCAAAAAGTCAACGGCAAGCTGATAGGTGTTCGACTTGTAAGAACCTAAGTTTATGATGTACGGCGCATGAACGACGATCTCGCCGATCCCGGCCTGCTCCATCGCTTTTTTGCCTTCTTCAATGTACATCGTATCGATGGGCTTGCGCCGCGTATTTTGCGGAGCCCCGGTGTATATCATGAACGAACTGGAGCCGTAGGATTCCGCCTCGGCCGTCGCGCTCAGCAGGCCTTTGTCCGAGAACGAAACATGGGAACCGATTTTAAGCATAAATATTTTCCCCCTTTTGGACAGTAAATCGCTAAACAAGCCTATTTTAGCTTGAATGCTGAAATAAATAAAGAAATAAGGTATAATTTTAATTTGAAATATATTGTAACGTAAAATGCGCAGAAAATCTAAACGAAGCTCCTGAGGTGATGAATTAATGCTGCAAATGGGGGTTCAGATATTAACGGCGGTAGGGCCCAATCGCTGGTTTATGAACGGGATCGCGTTTTGGGGATTTGTGCTGCTCGGCATGATGACGATCGGCGGATTTTTCATGTTCCGCAAATTTTTAAAGGTGCTCCCCAAAGCGGACGGCATGTCCAAGCTGGACTGGCAAAATCATTGGGTCGAAAAAAGCCGGCATCTATGGACCGACGAAACCAAAACCTTTCTCGATCAACTCGTCGAGCCCGTGCCCGGACCGTTCCGGGACATCGCCAAACATTCCATTGCGGCGGAAATCGGTAAAATCGCCCTTGAGGAAAAGGCTGCTGTAGTTACCCGCGATCACTGCATCAAAGGATATATCGTAGCCACACCTAAGCGCGACAATAAATTCCTGGTCAAATTTCTGGAAAAGAACCAAATTGATTATCAGCCTTACCGGCATCTACTAAATAAATAACCGCAACGCGAAAAAACATCCGGCCATGAATCAGCTATTCAGACAGCCGGATGTTTTTTTAAAAGGAGACATGACGATGAATATCGCGATTTTTGGCGGCACGGGATTTATCGGCCGGGCCTTAACCGCTTATTGGCTGGAGCAGGGGCGTCAAGTGATTATCGTCGGCCGTGAAAAAGGCGGCGGCAATCCTCTGCGATCAAAACCCGATGATCAGGCCGCCTTCCAGCCGTCACTGCTCAGCTATGTCACCTGGAGTGATCTCGAAAAGGACATCTCTCCGCTCGAAGGAACGGACGCCTTCGTCAACCTGGCGGGGGCAACGCTAAACACACGTTGGTCCGAACACAATAAACGGCGGATTTTGGAGTCCAGATTAACTGCAACGAAGAGGATTGCGCGTTTCGTGAAGGCGCTCCCCCACCCCCCGGAAGTGATTCTGCAAGCTTCGGCCGTGGGAATTTACGGCACCTCCTTAACCAAGGAGTTTGACGAGACTTCCCCGCTTGCCCCGGATCATGCCAATTTTTTGTCCGAGGTTACCAGCGCCTGGGAGGCCGCCGCAGATGAAGGATTTTCCGGGCAACGGCTGGTCAAGCTGCGCATCGGCGTGGTGCTGGGCAATGACGGGGGCGCTTATCCGCTCATGCGCCTCCCCTACTTGCTGGGGGCCGGCGGCCCCATAGGGAGCGGCCGGCAGTGGGTACCGTGGATTCACCTGCAGGATATCGTTTCATTATTCGATTACGCCCTGACCCATCCGGACATCCGCGGCCCGGTGAACGCCGTCAGTCCGAATCCGGTAACCAATGAACAATTCGGCCGGATTTTGTGCCGCGTCTATCGGCGCCCGTTTTGGCTCCCGCTGCCGTCCGCAATGCTCAAAACGCTGCTCGGCGAGCGGTCCATGCTCCTGTTGGACGGGCAGAAGGTGCTCCCCGCAGCCGCTTTAAGGGCCGGGTTCACCTTTGCTTATCCTGAACTGGAACAAGCGGCCACAAATCTGCGCGGCCAAAAATAAAGGTAAAGCCCAGAACCTGATGATTTGGAGGTTCCGGGCTTTTTTAGGAGCGCATTGCCCGCGTTTTTGTGGAGGTCGCGGAAATAACGGTAAAAAAGGTCCTTATCTTCAGCAAGAAAAGGATTTAAATAGAAATAGAGGAGTTTTTTACTCCTATTTTTAGAAGATGAGGGTAATAAGGTTCCTTATCCAAGCATGTTCCTCAAATAAGGCCAAAAAGTTCCGCTATTTTAGGGCATGAGGGGGGAAATCTCAAAATAGCGCCACAAATCACCTCTATTTCAGGAAGAAGCTTCCCATCCCCATACCATACTTTCCTGCAAGCCTAAAATATTGGTTTGCGCATCCCGCTCCCCAAATCAGACCTTTTCTCCAGCTATACTCTCGACTTCGAAAGCAAATACAAGAAGTAGGGAGCTCCAATGATCGCAACGACGATACCAGTCGGAATTTCGTATGGCTGAAGCACCCAACGGCCCAGCGTATCGCCGACGATCACGAGCAAACCGCCCGACAGTGCGGAGGCCGGAAGCAAATACTCGTGTTTAGGCCCGACCAACCTTCTCGCCAAATGCGGCGCGATAAGGCCGACGAACGAGATGCCGCCCCCGACAGCGACGCAGGAGCCGGTCAATCCGACCGCGGCTACCAGCAGGCCAAACCGCGAGCGCTCCAGCGGGGTGCCCAGTCCGGTCGCCGTTTGATCCCCTAAGTTCATTACGTTCAAAACGCGCGCCTTCACGAAGACGTAAGGCAGCAAAATAACGATCCACGGAACGAGGGCAAGAACGAATTTCCAGGACGTCCCCCAAATATTTCCCACCAGCCAAATTTGCAGGTTCTGGAAATCTTCCGGCCGCAGGCGCAATTGCAATACGATCATCGCAGCGTTAATCCCCGCCGCAACCGCGATACCGACCAGCACCATCCGAATGGGAAGCAAGCCGTAATTTTTCTTGAACGACAATACATAGATAAGCGCAGCCGCAAGTGCTGATCCCAAAAACGCCAGCACAGGCATCATAAACACAGGGGCATCGGAAGTCGTCGGATAAAACGAGATAAACAACGCAACGGCCAGCCCAGCCCCGGCATTAATCCCCAGCACACCGGGATCGGCCAACGGGTTGCGCGAAATTCCTTGAAAAATGCAACCGGCAACCGCCATCCCCATGCCGATCAGGACGGAAATGACGATGCGCGGCAAGCGGAATTGATATAAGATCAGTTCCTGTTTACCCGTCCCCATGCCGAACAGCGTCTTAAACACGTCAACCGGGGAGAGGCGAATATGGCCGGTGTTCATGCTAAAAATGAACACACCGATAATCAGCAAAGCAAAAATGATCATAACGGTATACGCTTTGCGTGACCTTTGCTGCATATGCAATGGATAATTTCCCCGGTTCATTCCAATCCCCCCTTCTGTTTCATGGCCAGATAGAGGAAGAAAGGAACCCCGATCACGGCGATCAGTGCCCCGATCGGCGTCTCATGCGGAGGATGAACCATCCGGGCCAAAATATCGGCAAACACCAGCAACAAACTGCCGAGCAGCGCGGAAGAAGGAATCACCCAGCGGTAGTCGACGCCTACCAGAAACCTGGCGACGTGAGGGATCATCAAACCAACGAAACCGATCGCCCCAACGATCGATACGGCGCTGCCGGCCAGAACGAGCACGATAATCATCCCGACGAGTTTGATCATCCCCGTTTTTTGGCCAAGCCCGGTGGCTACCTCTTCCCCGAGGCTAAGCAGCGTGATTGATTTGGCCAGCAGCAAAGCGGCGATAAGCCCAGCGGCGATCCAAGGCAACACCATTTTAATCTGAAACCAGGTGGATCCTGATATAGCCCCGGCATACCAGAACGCAAGATCTTGTCCTACCCTGAAATATAGCGCGATTCCTTCGCTGATGGCGGTCAAAAGCATGCTGACCGCAGCCCCGGCCAGGGTAAGGCGGACCGGAGACAATCCCCCTTTGGATAGAGAACCGACGCCAAACACCAGCCCGGCTCCCAGCCCGGCCCCGATGAACGAATAGAACATCATCACCAAAAACGGCGTCCCCGGCATCAACGCAAAACAGACGGCCAGCGCTAAACCGGCCCCGGCATTAAGCCCAAGCAAACCGGAGTCGGCCATCGGATTTCGCGTCATGCCCTGCATAATGGCCCCCGCCACGGCGAGCGCCGCTCCGATGAGGGCGGCCGCCAGCGCCCTCGGCAGACGCAGCTCCATAATGATTTGATGCTGCGTCAGTTCCGGCTGGAAATGGAATAACGCGTTCCAAACCGTTCTGAGTTCTATATCCGCGGCTCCTACCGAAATCGATAGGCATACGGCGAAGACTAACAGCGCCGCTCCGCCAATGAGCACAATAGTTGCCGCAAGCGGCCGGGAACGGTATCGTGGCTTGGAAGATTGTGTGACTGACGACATATGTTGAACCATCCTTTTAAAAAATTTATTGCCTATGCAACCGATGATACCCGTTACACTTTGTAAATGAGAATCATTCTCGTTAATTATAACTGCTTTTGGACGGATAATCTACGGGCAACATAAATTTTAAAAAAGGAGGTTCGTTGATCCAGTTAGAATCCCTGATACACGATGCAAATAAACTTAAAGCAATTCCTTGCCAAACTTGAAGGAAACATCCGCCAACATAAAGACATCCCCGGTTTCAAGCTCGTATTCTTTATAAGGAGCGATAAGTTCGCCTTTAAAGCTCGTCCCGTTCCTGGACCCTAAATCCTTGAGGCAACATTTCTCCGGCGTCACCATCACTTCAACATGAGCTCGGGACACGCCCGGCGTATGTTCCACGTACTGCGCCATTTCCTCGGAGCGGCCGATCACAAAGCTCCCCGGCTTCAAGGTTATCCGTTCCGGGCTTGCCCCGTCGTCTTCGTTAAACCTCTCCAAAAAATATCGTGGTGCAAACGAGGGCTTGGAAGCGCCGGACAACATCGACTTATTTAAAAGCATCGTTGCCGGTTGAGCTAATACTGAGTTTGAAGCCTCCCCTCGAGAAGCCTCGCCGAGAACGGGCGAAAAATGGGCTTGTCCGCTCCCGGGTATCGCAAACTCCTCTACTTTCTCTCCATACCCCATCCCTGCTTCATGCTGAAAAGAATGGGCTTGCGCAAATGGAGAATCTCCAAAAACATTTTCTAATCCTCCATTTGAAGCAAAAGCGACTTCCATTCGCTTCGCGGATCCCCTTGACTCTAAGGCTTCAGGCTGCGCTTCGTTTCTTGACTCTAAGGCACCGGGCTGTGCGTCGTTTGCGGTTGCAAGCTGCTTTCGCCTGCTTCCGGATTGCGGAAGCGGCAGCTTCCCGCTGCAAATGAAGTAGGCTGCCCCAGCCAACAGAAATGTTGCCGCGATACAAATGTAAAGGCCGATGTTCCATGGCCGGTCCAGGTACAAAAACTTCCAGCACAGCGCGTCCAGCAGGATGGCCCCCAAAATGCCGGATGTCGGCGATATCCTAGCTTTAGGCTTGGCTTCCTCCTCCTCCAGGCCAGGCCATTGTTCCCGCTCGGGGTTAGCCGAACCAGCCCTTGGGATGTCTGGCGCATGTCCGGCGAAGAAACCGTCCGGCAAGTATTCTTTTATTACCGTATGCGATGATTTCAATTCGCCCGCCGCAGGCGCATCGGCTTGCATCGGTCTCGACAACGGATTCCCTTCAGTCTGCTCCGCTGCAGTCAACAGCTCCAGCAGCATTTTTTTCAATTGCGGAAGGGAAAAATCCTCCTCGCTGCCGCAAAAAGAGATGATTTGCTGTATCCCGCTTCCCTCCACCCGGCTCACGCTTACAAGCATCCGGGTGATCAAGGCCAGCAGCGTTTGAGGTAACGCGGCAGCGGTCAGCGAATCCTTCAAAGGCAAATAAGCAAAGTGAAAAATTCCACAGGATAAGGGCTCCTCCACAAAAATATACCCCTCGTCGAGCAGGACATTAGCGGGGGACAGCATGTATTTTTTACAATCATCCAGCACCGTAACCACCTGAAGCAGCAAGCCGTAAAATTCAGACATGGCGATTTTGTCGCTCTTCAGACAGTGCGAAAGCATCTTTTTGCCGGAGATATCGTAATGCAGACTTACCTCGAAATCCACCTCGCGAATATCCAGCCGCAGCAAATTGGGCACCGGAACC
The DNA here is from genome assembly GCF_046567315.2 of Paenibacillus lacisediminis. NCBI lineage: Bacteria > Bacillati > Bacillota > Bacilli > Caryophanales > Paenibacillaceae > Paenibacillus > Paenibacillus lacisediminis. The sequence goes on from NZ_JBKIAX020000004.1 coordinate 286,365, forward strand.
GCGGCCAGCATATCCCTTTGAACGCGGCTCAGCTCTTCCGAGCGCAGCCCCTCCTCGGCCTTTATAATCATGTAAACTCCGCCGTCCCTGACAAAATCGCTCTGAAGCTGCTTCCGCATGATTCTGCCACCTCCTTATCAAATGCGGAGCACCCGCTTTATTGGTAACAAAGCGAAAGGATCGCCCCGGGCAGCACCGCAAGCATAAACGGAAACTGCAGCTGTTCTTTGGCGGTGGACTGAACAGGCGAGATGCTGCGGAAAATAACCGCTCCCCATATGCCGCGGACGACCCGCCGCAGCCGAAACAACATCTCCCGCCGGCATAGCAAAATGAAGAGCCCGATGCACCCGGCGGCCAAAATCGAATACATCATGACGGATAACGTAAAGCTGATGCCCGTCCAAGCCCCAATTCCGGCAAACAGCTTAACGTCGCCACCGCCAACGGCCCTCAGCAAATAGAGGATAAACATCAGTCCGAAACCAACCGCCGCGCCCCTAAAAGCACCCCCTATACCATTCCATCCCCCGGTCAAGGCGTGAAACAAAAAACCGCTCGCCAAGCCCGGCAGCGTAAGCCAATTAGGGATTTTCATCGAGCGGATATCCGTCACGAAAGCAGCCGCCAACAGCAAAAAACAACCCCAATATTCCCAAGACATCCGTTTCCGCTCCCTTCTCATTATTTGGGACTGACTACTTCAAACTCCATCGCCGTCCGCAAGCCATCTTCCGTTTCTACAACAAACGTCCACGTTCCCGGCGTCGTATTCCCTCCGACCAGCCAATTCCATTCCACAATGCCTTCGCCGTCCGCCGTAGTTTCCCCTAAATATTTGGCTTGGCTGACGCCGCTCTTGTAATAAACGGTCAATTGGGCCGCCCGCCCCGGTCCTATCCTTGCCTTCACTGTCGCCCGATGTCCGGCGTAAGCCGGATCCGGTTTGGACAGGATGACCGGCGTTTGTCCCTGGCCGTCTTCCCCCGCTTCCAGTTCCCCGGTATCGCCGATCCAAATCCGTTCCTCGGCCCGCGACTGAAGCACAACGCGGTTCGATGTAAACGGAACTTTGATCGGAAGCTCATAGCTGATTTCCAGTCCGAAATAAGGCTGTTTCCCCGTTTTTAAGTCAGGTACCGTAACACGGCTTACATGCAAACGCTCCTCTTTTAACAACGTTCCTTCAAGAAACGGCTGAAGCAGCGGTTTTACCGCGGGATCAAGGACGCTTTCCGCAACGCCTGTTTTGATATTCTGCAGCGGCTCGTCTCCTTTTTCCGCGGCATTCATAACCCAATCGGAGATCGGCTCAGGCAAACCATCGGCATATTGCTTGGCCCATTCGGCCAAAGAAAGGCTTGGCATTTCCCAGTTAAAAGTAGGTCCCCCGCCTGACGGCTCGCCCTCGCCCCCGGGATTCTCCGCGGATTCGTCCGAATTAGCCGATACCGCAAGGGCTACAGGGTATAAATGGGCGGAAACCTGCCTGACGGCATTGGATGCGACCGTATGCAGATGGTTGGACAGCAGCGTCATATGTACCATATAAATAAACCAGAACACCACCATCACAAAGACGGGCATGACCAGTGCCGCTTCCAAGACAATGCTTCCCCGCACCGAGCCTCTTTTCCGGCCATAAACTTGCCGCCTATCAATAAGAGAAGTCCGCTTGTTTCTCGGCATAATACCGGCTTCCTTCCACATTTCCTTTCAGCACGCCCGTCACCCCCAGCGCTCTTGCGACCCCGGGCAAAAACCACAGCGGTATCGATACCGAAACCTTCCCGCTCGTATAGGTCGCCCGCGTTCCCGTATCGATCCCCGTGTTCATCCGGATCACAGCGAGCATTCGCGACAACCTGTTTTCGCTTCTTCCGTGCAGCAGCAAAAATATACGCAAATGATCACGATAGGTCAGGTCAACCTTGATGTAATCGCTCAATTGGATTTTGCCTTTGCGCGTTAAAGCAAGCATATCCGACAGTGCATGTTCCGCACCGTACAACAGTGCGGTAGCCAGAATCAGCAAAGGATTGCCCTTTGATCCGTTTTTAATGAATCCTTCCATCGTCCGGATCGCCAAGCGCATCGCAAAGATTTCCCCGTAAGCGGCGGCGATATTGCCCACCGGGTTGTGAAACCCGTACAAAATATACTCGGCCTCCTGCCGATCCGGCGCAAATTGGTCACTCAGCATATCCAATTTGTCTTTACCGGAGCCTCCTTGCAGCAGTTCATCCAGCGCACTCACATCCAAATAACGAAAATAGCTGGCGATGTATTCGGCTTGAAAAACGTTGTCTGTCATCCCTCTCAATAGTCCGGATAATCCTCCGTATAAGCCGTCCATACCTGCCATGGCCGAGCTCCCCGTTTGATAGGGATCGCCATCGATCGCGGCTCCCGCGCCCTCATCGCCGCCGGATACGGCTTGGTTCATGTCCCGGTTCGCTTCATAATGTGTCTTTAATTGATCGAATCGCTCCTGCTGAGCCTTCAGCTTGTCTCCCAGCTTAGAAATTCGTGTGATAAGACCGGCAGCTTCTTTCAGCTTAGCCCCGGCCGCCTTCTCAACTGACTTGCGTTCCTTATCGCTCCCGCGATGCGATTCCAGCAGTTGCATGTTGGCCTCCAAAACATTCGCCGCTCCCCGATCCACATAGCTCCGCATATATTTATCCGCCTTCCAGCCAGCCCGGCGTACAGCCGTTTGCAGCTTTCTTGAAGACGTTACCGCCGATAATACCCCGCTTTGCAGGGCGCACAGCGAGGTGATTTCCTCGTTCAATTGCTGAAAAGCCGCGGCTTGATCGTCGGTATCCGCCTCAAGATCCGTAAAAAGCTCCTCGGAGAGGACAAACGAACCGCTTTGCTCCCGTATTCTGGCAATCTCCTCCGTTCCACTCACCTGGCCGTCGTCCCTGGTGCTTGGCCCTGCAGCCACTTCGTTGTACCCCTTCCGGGCAGCGCGCTGCCCCGCCTCCTCTATCGTTTGTTTCATCTGCTCATTGATTTGGCGCACCTCAGTAAGCAGCGCTTTAGCTTGCAGCAGCAAATTTTCATGCTTTTCTTCGGCTTCGGCGCGAATTTTGTCCAATTGCTTGTATACTTTGGACGTTTCGGAACGGTAGATTTCAATCTTCCATCGGTACTTTGGGTTCCCAGGCCCAGGTTTCTTATCCTGCTCAACCTTTTCCTTGTAATCTTCATACTGGGCAGTAAAGTCCAGGGCCGAGGAGATTTCGCCGCCCAAAGGTTCGTCATCTATCACAAGAGAGGAACCTCTGGGCAGCGATTCTTCGAAACCCTCCACCGTCCGTGCAGCCTGGCGCTGCAACTCCAAAAGCTCATCCAGTTTCGCTTCCCGCCTATCGTACAGCTTCTGCAATTTGCCGAGCAAATCAACCGTATTGGACGCGTCTTTCATCACTTGCGCCATCGGTTTGAAGCGGTTCAGAATTTCTACCGTTACATCAATCGGCGCGCGGTATTTCATCTGCTCCTGAATTTGCCGTTCAAACACGGCGTAGGAACCGAGCGGACGAAGCGGTTCAACCGAAGAGGATTCCAGCCTGGCTCCAAGCAGCGGCAGCCCGCCGCTTCGCCCCGCAAGTTGAAAAGAATCCTGAAGCACTTTGGACATAATATAATTGCTGTCTGTTTCTCCCAAAGCAAACAATCCGTACCGCTCGGCCAATTCCCGGTCGTACGAGGACATCACGGATCTAGCGGCGGCGTGAGCCAAGGCTTCCGTCTTGGCCTGCAGCGCGAACATCCTGGAAAAATCGATAAAAATAGCCACAAAAGCGAATATCGCCGCAAACACCACGATTAAAAAGACCGTAACCGCTCCCGACTCCGCGCGTTTCTTAGCAAACATACGGTTCCTCCTCTCCTGCTCTTATCCCTCATTCCCGGCTTATTTGCCAAACAGCTTCAGCGCGTTTCCGGCCTCCGTCCGGTCCATCGGGTCCCCGTCTTCACCCTTAAACTTCGCTCCATAATAACGCGCCAATTCGACGGTACGAATAAATTCCACGGGTTCGATAACATAAGCGCAGGAATTTCCGGTTTGGGTAATATCGGCCAACCAACTCTCGAGCGGCGGTAATGGAACGAGCTTTTCCAAAGCCACCTTAGCTTTACGCACAAGCATACGGTTGTCATATTCCATTTCTCCCGAGATGCTCTCGGGAAGCCCCTTTCCCGTCCGGGCCAGCTTTTTATCGGGCAGCGAATCGGCGGAGGCCTCCCCGGCAGGCAAGCGAAGCCGGACGGCTCCGTTTGCCTCGCCCCAGCCAAAAATACCCTGCAGCATACCGTCGTCCTTGAGACGCCAGTATAAAGAGTCATATTCCCCTTCCTCAAAAGCACCGGTCAGATCATTACGATGACTGTTATCCCAAGTGTAGGCGCTGCGTTCCGCGGCCACGGAAGCGGCCTGCCCGAGCAGAGCGTTTTGATACAAATACAAGCAGAAAAACAGCAAAACCAAGATCGCGTAAAAAATGACCGGCAGCACCAAGGACGCTTCCAGCGTAAAGCTTCCCCTCGCATCCCGCAGACAACGCCGCATGTTTTGCCTACTCCGCGTCCATGAATTTTTCGGTCTTCGTTTTTGCTTTCCCGAGCAGGCTGTTTACGATTTCTTTCAGTTGAGAACGGAAGATCACGGCAATAATGACGATGACCGCGATGATTAAAATCATCTCAAGCATCCCCAATCCGTCCTCATCGTTCCAAAATCCTTTTACTCCACTGCTCATTGCCGTTAACATCGGCCTCTTCCTCCTTGAATTTCAAAATAGCGAAAGTTTATTAAAAGTGCTTCGTGATCAAAAGACGACTGACTTTTTGAACTACCTCTTAAAGATCCATGATCATGAATGCGGGTGCGCCAACCAACAGAAGGATCGCCATAAACATCAGCACCATGGGAAAAACCAGCTTGGACGAGGCCTGCTCCCCCAGCGTTTTGCTAACGGCTTTGCGCTTCTCCCACAATGAATGGGACAAATCGCGCAGCGCCAGGGCAAAATCATGGCCCCCGCGGCGATAGTTCAGCAGCACGGCGGTCGTGAAGGCGGAAACCTCCTGAATTCCGCAGCGTTTGCTGAATCCCTCCATCGCCTGCTGGAAGGAATAGCCCCCTTCCCATTCCCGCAGCATTTGGAACAGCTCCCGGTAAAGGGGATGATTCTCCTGTTCGCGTTTCCGCTCCATACAGAGCTTGATCGCTTGCTGAACCGTTGAACCGGCGCCGACGAGAAGCACGATTTTGTTCAGCAGTTCGGGAAGCTCCAGGATAACGGCATGCTCCCGCCGAACCACCTTGCGGTGCAGATCATGGATCAGCGCTGCCGGAAGCAACAAAGCTAGCACCGCCCCGATCAGAAGCCCGGAGGAATCGCCGTTCATCAGCAGAGACAAGATGCACCCCAAAGTAAGCAGCAGCCAGCTGCAGGTGAGCATTTCGGCGAGAAACAGCAGCGTAAACTCACCGCAACGCCGGTCGCCGCAAATTTTCTGTACCGCCCGGTTCACTTTAAAGAACACGCCCGGAAACCGCCGGGACACCTTGATGCGCTCCAGCAAATACAGCATCGGCGGCGACAAACGCTGAAGCCTCAAGCCCTCCATGACCAATTGGGTATATCCGCTATAGCGGCGGAAGGATATCCGGTATACCCATCCCCATCCTCCCAGCAAAACCAGCAAGATCCCCCAAGGCATCAGTAACATCCAGCAAAGCCTCCTTAAACCCGGATATTGACGATTTTAAGCATCAGCCAGGAGCACCCGGCAAAAACGAGCAGCGCGACCGCCGAGATCAACAGCCCGACTCCGCTGTGCAGCGGCTGCATATAATCGGGGGAAGTCATTTCCATAAACAATAAAAACAGGATGGGAGCGGCAAGCATCGCCTTCGCTTCAAAGCGCTTCTGGGCAATCATGACGCTGATTTCCTGCCCGATCTCCAGCTTCTCGCTAATCAGGGCCGAAGTCCGCCGGACAATATCCACCAAATCACCGCCGGAGCGTTTGCAGGTCGTAAACACGTCAGCAAAATTGCTGATATCCTCCATGCCGGCCCGGCGGCTGAAATCCAGCAGCGCTTCCTCCACAGGCTGTCCGTACTCCATTCGCGTGCAAATAATCCCAAGTTCTCTGATCAAATCGTTATCCCCGTCCGGGTACAGCAATTTCAAATCATCGATCGCTTCGCGAAATCCATTTTCCACCGATCGGCCGGCGGCCAGGGATGAGGAGAGCGAATAAAGCGCCTGCTTAAAATGCAAGCTGAGATTTTCTCTTCGTTTTCGGAGCAAATGCCCGCTCCAATACTTCGGTACAAACACCGCGAAGATGGAAAACCCCAAAGCCAGCGGAACGGAATGAAAAAAAACGTAGCCTACAGCGACTAACACCGCCCCGCCGAGCAGGATACACAATGCTTTCTGCCGCCCCGTCAGAACGTAAACCCGGTAATCGTTGAGCCCTTCGGAACGAACAATGCCCGGGGCGTCTCTTTTCTTCAAAAAAATTTCAGCCCGCCATTTCATGCGGCTCTCCTCCTTCTGCCGGAGCATCCGGCGAAATCCCCGCCATCCGCAGCTTGTCCGTATGCAAAAGCCCAGCCCCGGTACTTTTCAGCCGGCCGATGACTTTACCTTCCCGCTCCGCTTCCTCCTGAAAGATAAACAGCGGCCGCAGCACCACCTCCCCTTCCTTTAATCCTGCCACCTCCGAAATCTCCACCACCCGGCGCGAACGGTCGCGCAGCCGGGACAAATGCACAAAGATGTCAATCGACGAGGCGATCTGCTGACGGACCACGCCGATCGGCAATTCCGCACCGCTAAGCACCATCGTTTCCAACCGGCTGATCATATCCGCCGTACTGTTGGCGTGCCCGGTCGATAAGCTGCCGTCGTGTCCGGTGTTCATCGCCTGCAGCATATCGAGCGCTTCGCGGCCCCGGACCTCGCCGACGACGATCCGGTTGGGGCGCATCCGCAGCAACGAGCGGATCAGATCGCGAATGGCGATTTCGCCTCTTCCTTCCGTGTTGGCATTGCGGGTTTCCAGCGACACCAGATTCGGCACGGTAACGATTTGCAGCTCGGCCGAATCCTCGATGGTAATCACCCGCTCATCCGCCGGGATGAACTGCGAGAGCGCGTTTAGAAACGTCGTTTTGCCTGAACCGGTACCTCCGCTGATAAAAATGTTGTATTTGCTTCTGACGAGCCTCTGCAGCAGCAAGGCGGCCTCCTCGCTCAGCGATCCGATCGCAACCAGCTTCTCCATCGTCAGCGGCTGCGCCGGGAATTTCCGGATCGTCATGGTCGGGCCTTTCAGCGCAATCGGCGGCAGCACGATGTTCACCCGGGAGCCGTCACGAAGCCGGGCATCCACGATCGGCGAAGATTCGTTGACGACCCGGTTTACGCCGGAGACGATCGTTTGGATGATGTCCTCCAGCCGCTCACGGGATTCAAAGCGGACGGGAAGCTTCTGCACATGACCTTCCTGCTCGACGAAGATTTCCTCGTGGCTGTTGATCATGATTTCCGTGATGGTCCGGTCTTCAACAAGCGGCTGCAGCACATCGAAACCGCGGAAGGAATCGTATAACCGGCGGACCCATTGGCGTTTGGCGGACGCCGTCAATTCAGCCAAGCGGGCATCGTTCAGCACATGGCCTTCAATGTACTCAAACAGCTGCCCGTCGCTCATCACCTTAGTGACATCAAGCCCTAAACGTAAATCGCTGCGCAGGGCGGCGAATATTTCTTCCTTCACCTTTACCCCTCCCGCACCCGGACATTTGCCGCACCGCCCAAAAGTGCGTGGCACAATTTCAGCAAATCCCGCTGAAACGCGGGGGAGTACGGCAGTTCTCCCTGCCTGCTCCCCTGGCTCCAGGAAGGAATAAACGATAATGTCGCTTGAATCGAAAGCCCCGGCTTCGGCAAATCGGTTACGATATTTCCGGCGTACTTATTTAGGACAAACCGCGTTTTGCCAAACAGATCATGATGCAAAGCCGCCTTCGAGCGCTCCAGGTGGGACAGCCAAGCCCCCGTCTTCCGCATCACGCTCCATTCATCCGTGACCAGCCATACCAACCGGTCCGCCCGTTCAAGCACACCCTCCGTTCTTCCGCTCGGATAGGAATCCGGATCAACAATGACCGCGTCATAAAGACCGCTTCCCGCGATGTAATCGATGAGCTCGACGGTATCCTTTCGCTCCATCTCCAGCATTTCGTTGATATTCTCCAGCGGGCCAAACGTATCTCCTTGCAGCACAGGATGCCTGTAGGCATACGTGGAGACCGGAAACCTCGGTGCCTCCCCCTTGTCGTCCGCCGCCTTAAGGTCATACAACAACCGGGCCAGTCCAGCCGTTTGCCCTTCCCGAAACGGAGTTCCGGCAAACAAGCTGCCGCTGCATACCGTCTCCAGGTTCAGATAAAACACTTTGCCCCCTTCAGAGGCCAACTGCCGGGCCATATTCAGCGCCACGGTCGTTTTGCCACATCCGCCGACGCTAGAGTAAACCGCAATGACCGCCGCTTGTCCTTCCGCCCCTGCCCCTCCGGCTTTTCCGCCGCGGACCATGTCCAGCACCGATTGCAGAAGCAGGTGAAGCGGCTGATATTTCTGCACGCAAGGTTTGCCGTCATCTGCCTCGCCTCTTTCACCCAGAACGATCCATGAAATGCCCCGCTTATCGGCCGCATCCATCGTTTCCCGAAATGCCGATTCTCCCAGGACAGCGTCAACAAACTCTGTTGACTCCTCCAGGTATTTATCTAACGCCTCCCTGCGGCTGAATGCGGTCAAAATCAGATTGTGGCTAAACTCGCTGCTGCGAACGTAATATAAAAAGGCTTCGATATACTGCTCATCCCGCACGGCAAGCGCAAGCCGGACTGGCCCCATAAGTTCACCTTCCTTTGAACGGAAACAAAAAAAGCACCGCCCAAAACCCGATACAAATCGGATCATGGACGGTGCTACCGCTCCCGTTATTCCTGATATTTACTGTAAGAATATCACAGTTTTGGGACTTCGGCAAGTCCTAAATTAAAAGAAAAAAGCACGGGATTCCCCCGTGCCTGCTTAAGTTATAAAATTACTCCGACAAAAGCTTATCAAACCATTGCCCTTCAGCGATCTGACGGTGAATTTCACCGGAAAATTTCTCCATGCACTGGCAAATAAAATCTTTGCGGCAGACCGGGCACGGCGTCTTTTGAAGCCGGTTGACGTTCGTTAACCGCCAGTTCGGATAGCGGTGGTAAAACACGCGGCATTCCGTACCGTCGGCCAATTTGGCGATAAACTCGTATAATCCATCATTGTCGTTGTTTCCGGCCTTTGTCACGTTCACAACATTCGGTCTGTAAGACATTCGATCACCCGTATTATCAAATTTCATTCCGTTCCAGAGATACTCTCTTTTAGTACTTAGACATATTAAATAATTTTCTTCGGCGTGTCAACTTAAAAAGGCGTTAAATAGCCTGTTTGGCAATATAATTCCTGTATTTGGATAGGATGCGCAAAAAAAAGCGATTTCATTCTTCGTGAAGCCGATTTTAAATAAGATCCCCCCTGTCCGTTTATTTTCTGAGCAGGGGGGCTAGTCATTATTCTTTGATCTCTTCAAAGGAGGCGTCGTACAACCGGAACATCGTCTTGTAACCGGACTCGTCGATTTTAATGCCGACGTCGAGGCGGCCGGTTATCTGCAGCGCCTCCGACTTGTAGCGAAGGTTGACATCATCCGGTACGAACACGATCATGATTTTGTTCCAATACGTCTCATCCCCGTTGTCAAAAGGGCATTCCGCACCCGGTTCGGGAATGAGCAAAAACCAGTGGTTTTCAAACGACAGCACTTCACCCATAAAGCCCTTGATGGTAACCGTTGATCCGCTGAGATCCCAAAAGCGCTCGGAAGGCGTCGTCTGATCATCCCCGTCAAAAAACTCGGACCACCCGATGGTCGTCACACCCGACTTTGCACCCTTTACTTTATCGGAAGAGGAAGTGCGGGCCGATTCGCTTGCGCCGCCGGACGTTTCGGCTTTCGCGGTTCCGCCCGAACCGGCGCTCTTCGACGAAGCCGCCGCGACGTTTTTGCCTGACGCCTTGCTTTGCCCAGCCTTCGCGGTATCGGGCTTTTTGGAGCTTGAAGCAGAGGCCCGGCCGGCATCCGCGGACTTCGGCTTGTCGGCTGTTTTCTCTCCAGCTTTGTCCGCTTCGGCCGCGTCCGCCTTAGCTGCCGCATCCTGCGAAGTTCCGGCCGGCGTGTCCGCCGCAGCGCCAGCCTTCTGTACTTCGGCGGCCTCCGGGACGCCAACTGCCTCTTTATCAGCAGGGTTATTATTTGAACCCGGCTCCTGATCCGGCTTTTCGCTCTCCGCCGTATCGGGGCCTTGCACCTCATAACTAAAGGCCGTTCCCACTGATGCCGCGGCGCCAAATGATCCGGCTTCTTCCCGGGAACCCGTATCCTTGCCGCAGGCATGCAGCAGCAGCGCTGACAGCACGAGCAGCAGACACGGCAGGGATAAACTTTTTTTCACGTTAGGCCATCTCCTCTCTCGTTACGCCCGAAATAGGGTAAGCGGGTCCATTCTGTACAGCCGGATCGCCGGCCCCAGCGAAGCCGCCAGTCCGATGACAAGCGTCCCCGCCGCAATATACGCCTGATCCGGCGTAGCGCGGAACGGTTCAATCTGAATCCCCCCGTAAGCAAACAGCGCATCCTGCAAAACATAACCGGCGGTATGGCCGGCCAGGATGCCTAGCACCAGCCCCGCGGCGGTGACCAGCAGCCCTTCGCCGATCATCGTCATCCAGACGTAAGTCTTCGACTTTCCCAACAAGCGCAGCAGGCCGACATCCTTCGTCCGTTCGCCGGCGGCGGCTATCAGGGACAGCAGAATCGAAATCGCCGCCAAAATGACGCATAGCCAGGTCAGAACTTCAACAATATCCGCTCCGCGGTCCACCAGGTTGACGACGTCGGCAACGGCTTTGCTCGTATAGGCAACCTGGACAGTGCCGGTTTGCTCCAGAACGTTTTTCAGCTGCTGCGCTCCCAGCAGCGTCGCCGGCTTAACCAGAATCGCCGTGATTTCCTCGTCAGCTTTTTGATGCACGGCCCAGGCATAATCGACCGTCGTAAAAACGGCGCGGTCATCGGGCGTGTTGAGCCTGGGAAGTATCCCTTTCACCGTATACTTGAAGCTTCCGTGCTCATCATGCTCTTCGTGCTCCTCCGCTTCTTCCTCCAGGTGATGGGCTCCCTCAACCAGTCCATGCGCTCCGGCAAACGTGTCGCCCACCTGAAGACCAAGCATGTTCGCTACGTACGACCCGACCACTACGTCGCCGGTTGCCCTGTAAAGCTCCCCAGACGCTAACGCGCGGTCCCCGTAACGGGTCAAAAAATAGGACGGTTCGATCCCGACAATCGGATACCCGTTATAGTTGTCCCCAGCCGTCATCGCATAAGCCGCATCCACGCCCGGATCCTGCCGGACCGTCTCCAACGTTGCCAGCGGAATGTTGCCGGTCGGCGCTCCGATATGGTAAAACGTGCTGAGCACAAGTTGCGTTTCGCTTCCCGCCGCCCCGACGACGACATCGAAAGGCCCGTACCCTTTCTCAGCCCCCTGCTCCACGCTATCCCGCGACAGTGAAAGCAGCACGGTAAACGCCACGGTAGCCGCCACCGAAACGACGGTCAGCAGCGATAGAAACTTGCGGTGCCAAATATTGCGGATCAAAATCTGAAACAGGCTCATCCGGTCTGCTCCTCCCGGGCCGCAGGCGCGGAACCGCCGCTGCCGGCGGCGGATAATCTCCGGCGCTCGCCGGACAAACGGTTGATTTCCCCGATATGCAAGCGGCGCGGAAACCGGTCCGCCATATTGAGGTCATGAGTCACCACCAGCAATGTATGCTGCTGGCCTTCGCACAACCGAAGCAGCAGGTCCGTCACTTCCTCCGCCGTCTCCCAGTCCAGGCTTCCCGTCGGTTCGTCGGCCAGCACCAGCGCCGGATCGTTGATCAGCGCCCGGACGATCGCCACCCGCTGCTGCTGTCCGCGGGACAGTTGGGACGGCAAATGGCGGCTGCGGTCGCTTAAGCCGACCTGCTCAAACCAATGGTCGATCAGCTCCCGCCGCTCTCGTCTGCCTTTCGCGCGGGGCAAGGTAATTTCTACGTTTTGCCTGGCCGTCAAGGAAGGAATCAAGTGGAAATCCTGAAGGATGTAGCCGATATGCTTGGCTCGGAAACGATCCCTCGCCGCTTCCGACATCTGCTGGAGCGCCCGGTCAAACACCTGTACCTCGCCTTCATCGGGACGCATTAAGCCGCTGACGATATGCAGCAACGTGCTTTTGCCCGATCCGCTTGGCCCGGTAATCGCCAACTTCTCCCCTTGGTGCACCTCCCATTCGGGGATGTCCAGAATCGGAATGTGCTGCCCGGCTACCTGAAACTGTTTTTTCAAACCGCGAATGCTCAGCATGAATGCTCTCTCCCTCCGTTAAGATGGAAAAACAGGAGAACACGGATCGTTCCTCCTGTTTTTTCGGATAGTCTGCCTGCCGGATTACTGCAATGCAATCCGTTCGGAAAGCGCGTCCCACTTCAGCGTTTTGCCGGTCAATTCGCTAAACGCCGCCAGCGGCAGGTACAACGTACCGTTGTCCACGTCGACCGTCATCGACGCCGATGCCCCGGCGGTTTTTGCGGCACCCGCTTTGAGGTCCACCGTAATCGTCTTGCCGCCTTTTCCGCTCAACGTCGCCGTATTGTCGGATTCCTTGTAAGCCCCGCCGAGCGCTTCCGTCAGGGCCTTCGCCGGATAGAGCACTTCATTTTCGCGGTTGATTTTAAATTTCGGGTAAATATATTTGGACTGCAGCTCTGCCGTCGCTTTTTGCAGATCCACCCCCAGCACTTCGGCACCGGCAAAGGCAATCTGCGTATTGTCGATCTGTCCTTTGACTTTGTCGGCGATCGGCCCGTACGCCCATACGCCCACATCGACGGCGGAGTGTCCGTGGCCGGACCAGCCGATCAGCAGCCGTTTGGAGATGACGGCGTTATATCCGCCCTCGCGTTTGTAGGAAGAACCGTCGCCATCGAGAATCAGCTTGGCTTCGTCATCCGTCAAGTCGGTGATCCAAGTGTTCTCCGCAACGATTTTTTTCACGTCGGCAATCGTTTTCGCTTCATTCAGCGCCGTAACCAGATATTCGGAGGAATGCTTTTGCTTGTCCCACAGGTCGATGTTGACTTCATAAATATTGTCCCGGGACAAGGACAAACCGCCGGTTTCGTGGTCGGCCGTAACGACGACGGACGTATTGCCATCCTTCTTGGCAAAATCTAGCGCCACCTTAAAAGCCGCGTCAAAATCGAGCGCTTCCTGCACCATCGTCGGCAGGTCGTTGGCGTGTCCGGCATGGTCGATCCGCCCGCCCTCGATCATGATCGCAAAGCCTTTTTTGTCGGTGGACAAAATATCGAGCGCTTTGGACGTCATCTCCGCCAGGCTTGGCGTTTCGTCTGTACGATCGGGCACGTAGGCAACGTGCGAGCTCCCGAACAGACCAAGCACTTTACCTTCTTTAGCCGGCAGAGCATTTAGCTCTTGAGCCGTTTTCACCACTTGGTAACCTTTTGCTTTAAATTCAGGCAGCAGGTTTTTGTCGCTGCGTTTTCCTTTTTCTTCCTTGGTGACAAAAAACGATTCCCCGCCGCCCAGCAGCACGTCAACGCCGCTTTCGAGGTACTGCGAAGCGATCGCGTTTTCGTTGTCGCGGTTGCGGACATGGGAGACGTAAACGGCCGGCGTCGCATGCGTGATCCGCGCCGTCGTCACCAGGCCCGTCGACTTGCCGCCGCGCTCGGCCGCTTCGATAATCGAAGCAAACGGCTTGGAGACGTCCTCGTTCGATACGCTGATGCCGGCGTTATACGTCTTGTGCCCGGTGGCGAACGCGGTTCCGGCCGAAGCCGAGTCCGTGACGATCCCGGACACGACGGTACCCCCGTCTTCCCCGCGATCCGCGTACGTAGTCGCTTGACCGACATAATACGGATCAAGGTTCAACGACTTAACACCGTGCTCGTACTGCTGGTAATACCGCGCTGCGGAGATTTGCGCCGGACCCATGCCGTCGCCGATCAGGACGATCAGATTCCGCGATTTTCCGTTCGCCGCATGTTGCTCCGACTTCTCCTCTTGCCCTTGCGCCGCAGCGAAACTTCCCGCCGATACGACGGACAGCGCCAAACCGCTGATGGCCAACCCTTTCCAAAGCTTGTTCATTGCTTCCCCTCCCCATAATTACGAACTAAAGAGAAGTTTAATTAGGGAGTATTAGCACAATGTTATAATATTGTTCTTGTTTGGTAAAAAATTTCAGAATTGCCCAGGTTTTATGCTTGCTCTGGCGGAGATGGCAGCTTGCGGCCAGCCACGCCTTCAAAGGTAAGTTGTACCGGCTTGATCGTGCCGTCCGCGCGGAATTCCATCCGGTCGATGCAGACGACGCGATGGTTGGCCGCCGTTTCCTCCAGGGGGCGCCGGTGATACACGATGTACCACTCGTCCGTGCCCGGAACGTTCAGAAAACCGTGGTGGCCGGCGCCGGTCGCCACGTTCGGATCGGCGGACAAGATTTTCTCCACGCGTTCGAACGGGCCAAGCGGACTTTCCGAAATGGCATAAGCAACGGAGTAATCAGGACCGCCCCAGCCGCCTTCCGACCACATAAAATAATACAGGCCATTTCTTTTCAGCATGCAGGGCCCTTCCACATAACCGGCAGGCGTCACTTCCTTGAACACCTCGCCGTCTTCATGGGCATCCAGGCTAATCATATCGGCTTTCAGTTTCACGACATTGCAGTGCCCCCAGCCCCCGTAGTACAAATAAGGCGTCCCGTCGTCATCGATAAAAATATGCGGATCGATCGGCTGCGCGCCAAAAACGAACCGCTCGATCAGCGGCTTGCCCAGAGGATCGGTGAACGGTCCCTCCGGCCGGTCGGCGACAGCCACCCCGATACCGCCCCATTCCGCGTCGCTTTGGATGTCGTTGGCGGCGAAATACAAATAATACTTGCCGCCCGCCGCGATCGGCGAAGGCGCCCAAACCGCCTTGCGGGCCCAAGCCACGCCCGAAAGGTCCAAAATCCGCTCCGCTTTCATCCACGTGAGCAAGTCCTCCGAATAAAAGGCGTCAAAAAAAGTTTGCTTTTCGTAAACATCGGAATACGTCGGATAAATCCAGTACCGTCCAGCGAAAATTCTTGCCTCCGGGTCGGCGTACCAGCCCGGGAACAGCGGGTTTACGGATTTTCTCATAATGGCTGTCACATCCTTTCATCCTCAGGACCACTCGTCAGGCCCGTACTCACACATTGTAAATCGCCGGCGTATCTTCCTCTTTCACCCATACCTGCATAAAGCCCGGTTTCCGGTTATCCCAAGCATAATAAGGGATGAAGGTATAACGAGCACCAATCCGATCTTGGCCGGAGATCAACGTCACGCCCCCCAATATATCATCCCGGTGTTCGGTGGAAAATGCCGTTTTTGCAGAGACAGAAAAATCATCGTACGTCAAATCGCCGTTATCCTCCTGCTCCAAGCAGTAAACCAGCGGTCCCCGCTGAAAAGCGATGCGGCCGCGGTTCGCTTCGACCTCGGGCCGCGATCGCACGACCTGCACGGACATATCCAGCCGGTATTCGATCAAGTCGCCCGCAGTCCACTTTCGTTCAAGGACAAGGTACCCTTGATGAACTGTCACATCCGTAGACCTGACCTGTGCTCCGTTTACGGCCACCTGATAGCTCCTGCACCAGCCCGGTATCCGGAGCAACACAGGAAACTCCTCGTCTTTGCCGGGATGAACCGTCAGGCGAATTCCACCGTCCCAGGGATAACCGGTCTCCATCTCCAGCTTCACGGGATTGCCGCTCTCCAGCGTAATTTCCGCATGGCCGCCCATAAATAAATTGCACGCCAGGCCGCGGTCCGTCACAGCATAGGCGTACCCGCCGACCGAAGGCAGGAACCGGGTCAAATTGGTCGGACAACAGGACGTATGGAACCACTCGACCCGGTGATGGTTCCCTTGGGAAGCAAGCGGATTCTCATAGAAAAACCGGTCCCCCGACAGGGAAATCCCCGACAGCACGCCATTATACATCGCTTTCTCCACCACGTCGGCATATTTGGCATCGCCGTACAGCAGATTCATCCGGTGATTCCAGAATACCAGGGCGATCGCGGCACAGGTTTCGCAATACGCGCTTTCGTTCGGCAAGTCATAGTCCGTCGTAAATCCTTCATTGTGCCGTGAAGGCCCGATGCCGCCGGTCACATACATATTGCGTTCCACCGTATGCGCCCACACGTGCTGCAGCGCCTCGGCATAGGAAGAATCGGCGGCGGCGCCTATCACGTCGGCCATCGCCGTGTACAAATACATGGCCCGAACCGCATGGCCGGTCACCCGCCGGATTTCCCGAACGGGAACGTCATCCTGACAATAAGCCGGTCCCCAATCCTCTTTTTCCCAAATCGCTCCGGCACCGTGCCCGTGCCCCCGCTCTTCCAGCAGCCACTGTGCCAGCTTCAGATAACGCGCTTCGCCGGTCACCCGGTGCAGCTTGACCAGCGCCAGCTCGATTTCCTCATGGCCTTCGACCCAGTGGCGTTTCCCGGGCCCGAACAACCGGTCGTAATGATCGGCCAGACGGCAGGCGACGTCCAGCAGCTTGCGTTTGCCTGTGGCTTCGTAGTAGGCCACGGCCGCTTCCAGCAAATGACCGCCGTTATACATCTCATGCTTCTCCATGTCGGTCCATTTTTTGTCCGGCGCCGTCAGTGTATAGTAAGTCGACAAATAACCGTCTTCCTCCTGCGCCGCAGCGATCAGATCGATAATGCGGTCGATCTCCGCTTCCAGCCGCTCATCGCGTACGATCATCAACGAGTAAGCAGCCCCTTCCAGCACCTTGTAAACATCGGAATCATCGTAATACATTCCCTGGTGTTCGCCGCTTTCCAAGCCGCCGGCTTTGGCGAAATTCGAAATCCGGCCCGTCGCTTCGCATTGGGCCAGGCAGGCCGGCAGCGTGACACGGCTCAGCGCCTCCAAGCGCGGTCGCCAGTAGCCATCCGCGAGACCTACCTGATTAAAAGAAACGCTCCTCCAGCTCTGCATTTTCAGCTGATGTGGACTCATTGTACAGTTCCCTCCGTATCCTGCCCGGCATTACCCTTTTAACCCGGTTAGCGTAATGCCTTCGAGGAAATATTTTTGCCCGATCAGGAATACGACAACGCATGGCAGCACGACGGCGGCCGAGGCGGCCATCAGCAAATCCCATTGCGAGGTATAGGCGCCCTGGAACATTTGCAGGCCAAGCGCCAGCGTGAATTTCTCGTTGGATTTCAAATAGATCAATGGACCGAAAAAGTCGTTCCAAGCCGCCAGAAATGTGAACAGGGACACAACGATAACTGCGGAGCGGCTGAGCGGAAATATGATCCGGACAAAAATTTGAAAATAGCCTGCACCGTCCACCACCGCCGCCTCGTCAAAATCGCGCGGAATCGTCATGTAAAATTGCCGAAGCAAAAAGATATTAAAAATCCCGCCCCCAAAAAATGCCGGCAAAATGAGGGGCATGTACGTATCGTAGAACCCCAACGTTCTCCACCCCAGGAAGGTTGGGATCAAGGTTACTGCGCCCGGCAGCATCATGGCCGACAACAGGATCCCGAAGACCACGTTGCGGCCCTTCCACGAAATGCGGGAAAATCCGAAGGCCGCGACCGAACTGCTTAGCACGGTGCCTACGACGGAGAACAGGACGATAATGACCGTATTCAGAAAAAAACGATCAAAAGGCAATATCGTCAGCGCCCGCACGAAATTGTCCCATTTGACCGGATGCGGGATCCACACCGGCGGCATAACGAAGATTTGCGCCAAATCCATCAAGGAACTGCGAACCATCCAGACGAACGGGATCAGGAACATCGCCGAAATCAGGGACAAAGCCGCATAAGCCAAGCATTTCTTAAGTCTCGAGGTTCTCATGAACGCTCCTCCCCTTCATAATACACCCAGGACTTGGCCGTCCGGAACACCAATAGCGTAAACACCATGATGATCACGAACATGATCCACGCCAGCGCGGAAGCGTATCCCATTTCCGTATCCCGAAACGCCGTGCGCCATAAATAAAAGATGTAGAACAAGCTGGCGTTGTTCGGGCCGCCCTGGGTAAGGATATACGCCTCGTTAAATACCTGGAACGAACCGATGATCGCCATGACCGTATTGAAAAAAATCGTCGGACTGACGAGGGGAATCGTAATATGGCGCAGTTTATGCCACCAGCCTCCTCCATCGACGTCGATCGCCTCATAATACTGGTCCGGAATCCCGCTTAAACCGGCCAGGAAAATCACAACCGTGCCGCCGATGCCCCACATTGTAGTCAGCACCACGGAAGGGATGACGCTGCTTTCGGCATATAGCCAAGAACTCGTCGGCAGGTGAAGCGCGCTCAGCAGTTGATTGATGAGTCCAAGATCGGGATTCAGCAGCCACATCCAGATCATCGCCGTGGCCACCGCGGGAACGATGCTCGGCAAATACACGATCGTCCGGAAGATCGAGCGGCCCTTTACGTTCATGTTGAGCAGCAGCGCAATGCCCAGAGATACCAAAATGGTCGCCGGAACCTTCAGGAAAACGAAATAGAACGTGACCCACAGCGATTTGGCAAACAGTTCGTCAAGGCCGGACAATAAGCGGGCATAATGCTCGAATCCGACCCAACCGGTCGCCTCTTTAAAGACGCTGTAATCGGTCAAACTCAAGAAAAAGCTGGCGATCATCGGCCCCGCCGTAAAAATCACAAATCCCAGCGTGGCCGGCAGCGTGAACAACAGTCCGTACAACAAAGCTTTCCGTTCCTTGGAACGAACCGCAGGGCTTGGGGCGGGTTGCGTTTGCAAGCGGATGTCGGTTGTCATGTGGTCCTCCTTGGTTGACTTTTGATTACTCAATGTCGCGGCGTCCTTGTACCTGCGCCTGGGCCTTGGCTGCGACCGAGTCCATCGCTTCCTGAGCAGTCAGTTCGCCAAGCCACAGCTTATCCAAAGCCGGAGTGACCGCATCCATGATTTTGTTGAAGTTCTTTACATAACCGGTCGGCGATTGATAGCTGTAATTCAGCATCATGTCGATCACCGCATCCTTATAACCAGGCGTGCGTCCTTTCGAATCGGCCGTCCATTTGCCGATCAGGTCCGGCTGTACGTACCAGTCTTTGAGAGCAGGCATCCACAATCCCTGGTGGTTCAGTTCCAGCGATCCTTCCGGATCGAGCAGCGCTTTGACCAGTTCCCAAGCTTCCTCCGGATGTTCGGTCGATTCGAAAATCGAAAACATGGCGCATACGACGGTCGTCACCGGTTCCTTGAAGACCGGCAACGGGGCCACGTCGTAATTAACCCCCGTTTTGCTCAGATCGAAGTTCGCCCACTGCCCGTCGATCACCATCGCTACCTTTTTGGTTTGCAAGGCCACGTTGGTGCTCGGCACATTTTTAGCCTGCACCGGCGACGGCGCAACGTGATGAACGTTGATCAGATCGGCGACCTTTTGCAGCGCCTCCACCGCTTCCGGCCGATTCAGACCAAACGTCTTGCCGTCTTCAGAGACAAAGTCGCCGCCGTTGCTGAAGACGAAGTTGGACCAAGCACCCCACCAACCGTTGGCTCCGCTCACGCCGAACTGCTTGATTTTTTTCGGGTCAAAATCGCTCTCCGTGGCGTTGTTGCCGTTTTCGTCCAGAGTCAGCCGCTTAGCGGCATCTACGAATTCCTCCCAGCTCCAGGCTTCCGACGCTTTGGCCGGAGGCGGTTCGACGCCCGCTTCCTTGAACAGGTCGACATTATAATACAACGAAAACGTCTCCGGGCCGGGCCCAATGCCGATCATATTGCCCGGTTCGGAATAATAGGAAATGTTGGGCACCAGCCGGTCGGGGCCAAACTGACCATCCGCGTCCAGAAGCGGCTGCAGGTTCAGAAACTTGTTCTCCTCGGCCAACGGAAAGGCGATCGAAGCCGACTCCATCATCGCCACGTCCGGCTCCTCGTTCCCGGCCACCATCGTCGTTAATTTGGCATCGTAATCCGACGGAATGTTCTCCAGCTTGACATTGATATGCGGATGCGTGACTCGTAGGCGGTCAACCGCCTTTTGGTAAGCTTCCACCTCGCCGGGGCTGCCCCAAAACGTCAACCTTAACGTTACGGGTTCCTTCGAGCCGGAATCCGGGGACGCCGAGCCTTCCGCGCCTGCGTTCGCACCGTTATCTCCCCCGCTTCCACCGGAACAGGCGGACAACACACCGGTCATCATCAACAAAAGGACCAATAGAACGGGTATCGATTTCCTTTTCAGCTTCATGCTTCATAACCCCTCTCATTCTCGCCTCGATCGATTCATAGCTGCAGTCTATGATGCCTCAACTATATCAGCATGAAGGCGCTCACAAAATCGGATTATTCTTAGGTTTGGTGGACTAATCTTCGACGATGCCCGGCAAACGGATCGTTACCGTCGTCCCGATTCCGGGCGATGAGGCAATCGATAAGCCGTATTGCTCCCCATGCCGGAGCCTGATGCGGGAGATCATGGTTTTGATCCCGACCGTCGCAGTCTCGCCTGCCGCGATCCTTGCCAGTTCCTCCCCTTCGATACCGCAGCCGTTATCCGTTATGCGAAACAGCCTGCTGCCGTTTTCCAGGCTGCCGACAATCGTGATGCGGCCGCCCTCCTCCAACTGGTTAAAACCGTGGATAAGCGCGTTTTCCACAAACGGCTGAAACAGCAGCTTCGGTACTTTGAAGCGGTACAGCTCGGGATCGATGTCGTACATCACCTCGAACTTTCCCTCGAACCGGACGGACATAATATAGAAATAATTTTTCATCCATTCGATTTCTCCCGAAAGCTCCACGGCGTCCCAATCTTTGCGGGTGGTATAGTGCAGCATGCTGGACAAGCAAACGAGCATCCTGCTCAATTCCTTCTGGCCGTTTTCGATCGCCACCCAGTTCATGATGTTTAAGGTGTTGTACAGAAAATGGGGATTCATCTGCAGGTTCAGCGCCTGTATTTCCGCTTGCTGCTCCTTCAGCTTGATTTCGTAGTTTTCCGTAACCAGCTTCTGAATGCGGCTGTTCATATTGTTGAATTTCCGGATCAGGACTCCCAACTCGTCGTTGGCCGCCGGTTCGATCTGCATATGGAAGTCTCCTTCGCCGACAAATCGCATGGCCACGAGCAGTTTCTTGATCGGCCCGGTAATCCTGCCGACGACAAGGAAAGCCAGCGTAATGGCGACCGCTCCCAGCACGATGGCCAGCGTCAAAGTGGATAACAGGATCGTCGGCACGATTTCCCGGACCAGTACGGCCTCCGGAATGACAACGACGGACAACCAGCCGGTGATTTCCGAACGATCGAAGCAGACGATCATGTTCTGGCCGTTCAGCGTGATCCGCTGCGTCCCGGTTCCGCTGGCCAGCAGCGGGCGGGCCCAGTCTTCGGCGAAGCGAGCGGTCACCTGCTCTGCGTCGGAATGCGCGACAATATTTCCGTCCGGAGTCATCACCATGTACTCCGACTTCTCTGGAATGCTGCGTTCAAACAAAGTCCGGAACAAATCGGCCTTCAGGCTGATCGCCAGCACCGGACGCTCTACTTCGGGATCCAGATTTTTCATCGAAGTGTTGTCCAAGTGGGAGAAATTAAGCAGCCGGGTGGCCGTGAATAAGTAACCGTAATCGTAATTTTCCGCATCCGACAGCCACGGTTGTTCAAACATCTCGACAAAATCATAGGTCGGATACCAGACCATTCTGCCTCCGGCTTGTTTGGCCGCCCGATAAATTTTCGTCCGGGTCGGATCTCCTTGCGGCATATTCCGTTGCGGACCGAAGGTATAGTACGTCGTCCAGATTTGATACGTATACAAATCTTCGTTTTGGGCGAAATGCCGCCCGAGTATAAGCGATATTTTGCGGTCGGCCATCAGCAGTTCCTCCTGCTTGCCGGAATCCAGCCGGTTGAAAATATCCAGCAGTTCCTTGTCGGCAAACAACGTCACGCTGTCGTTCTCGATCTGTTTCAGCTTTCCATCCAACACCTCGTTGTTTTTCTTAACGATCTCGTAGACGTTATCCTGCGCCTGCTTCGTAACGACCTGCAGGCCGGTCTTATAGAATAAAAGGCCGATGATAATGAGCGGCAGCAAAATGAGGATCAGGTAGCTGGTCAACAACCGGGTTCTCAGCTTCATTGGCAAAGGTTCTCCAGTGATTTATGGCGGTAAGCCTCCGGGGAAACCCCCACGGTTCTTTTAAAAATGCGGCTAAAATATTTGGTATCCCGGTACCCGCTTTGTTCGGCGACATCATAAATTTTCAACGTGCATGCCGGGTCGGACAACAGCTCCTTTGCCCGCGCAATCCGCGTATCCGTCAAGTATTCGGAGAAGGTCCGGCCGGTATGGCTCTTAAACATGGTGCTGAAATAGGAAGGGTTGAAGTAAAACTGCTCCGCCACATTTTCGAGCGTCAAGTCCTCCATGTAACGGCTCCGTATGATCCGGATGCAGGCTTCCGCGACATACTCGCCCCTTCCCCGCTTCTTTCCTTGCAGCACACGATGTACTTCGAGCAGCCTGGCCTCCAATATGGACAGGAGCGCATAGTACGTCTCGCACGCGGGGATTTCCTTGGTTGCCGCTTCGCTCAAACGCCCGGAGGTATCCCGGTCCAGCAGCTCCCGGCAGCGGCTCTTCAGCAGCATTAGAGTTAAGGCCGCACTGTCTTTCACGACGGCCGGTTCGGTCCACCCCTCGCCCGCCAGCCGGTCGAAAGCGGAGCGGCAAAGAACGAGCGCATGCTTGGCCTGCTGACCGCAAAGGGCCGCATACAATCGCTCATGATCCAGCTCGAACGGACTAACGGCGCCCGAGGCCCGTTCCTCCGGAATAACGATCCCGTTCCATTTGTCATAAAACGCAAATCGCAAAGCCGCAAGCGACGCTCGGTAAGAAGAAGGTCCTTCATTCAGCAAACGCTTACAAAAATGACCGGCGGCATGCTCCAAACGGCCTCCCGCATAACGGAGGTGATGGGACAGCTTTTCCAGCGCGAGCCTGGCTTCGCTTTTTTGTGCATGGATCGTTTCCGTTCCGCCGCATCGGATGATCGTCACCGCAATGATCCTTTCTTCCCCCGCCTCTTTGACGATAAATGACCGGGCCAGGCCAAGTGCCGACCAGGCGTCCTGCAAATCGTCACATAACCTTTTCTCGTCCTCCCGGCTTGGAACGTGGTTCTCGGGCAAATATTCGGTAACGGCAATCAGCCCGGACTGATCGGCCATTTCAGCCACTTCCGCATCGCTATTCCGGAATGTCTCCGGTTCAAGGGTGCCCTTGAGCCAGTCCACCAGGATTTGCTCTTTTCCTGTCTCCGTATCCTTTCGGGTTTCCAGTGCCATTTGCGCCTCAAGTCTTAGCAATACTTCTTCCACCTTGTCGGTATTCACCGGCTTCAGCAAATAATCATTGGCCCCATGGCGAAGCGCGGTTTGCGCGTATTCGAACAAATTATAAGCTGATAAAATGATCACTTTGGGCCGCTTGGCGATATCGCTCAAGTTCTCAAGAAAGGCAAGCCCGTCCATCCCCGGCATCCGTATGTCCGTCAGGACAATATCGGTCTCCTGCAACCGAATCGCCTCCAGCGCCTCCAACCCGTTTTTGGCTACAGCCACCTCATAATCAGGGCGAATCGAGCGAAGTAAATGAAACATGCCCCTCCGATGTCTGGCTTCGTCATCCACAACCAGTATTCTCATGTTATCCCTCCCGGTTAAGCCGATGAATTGCGTCTGACCTTTTTAGGTAACTTACACTCATTATAGAAAAAAATAGCGCCGGTTCTATAGAAACAATCATTGGTTTTGGTGGATTTATTTTAGCAAAAAAAAGAACTCCCCGAATAAATACCGGGAAGCTCCTGGTTCAAAATTAAGATGCGGTCGAGAGGACTCGAACCTCCACGGGCGTACGCCCACTACCCCCTCAAGATAGCGTGTCTGCCATTCCACCACGACCGCAAGTGATTTAGAAACGAACATTACTATTATATCTTCGCGGCGCTTAAAAGTAAAGTGAGATTATTTTCCGGAGTACTTCCTCTGTTGTTTCCTGTAGCGGGCAAATTCGATATATTCCCGGACGAAAGCCCGTTCCGATTCCGACAGCGTTGCTGCAAAGGCCTCCCAGTCCCCGTCCCGAACCGTATATTTGGCTTTGCCCTCGTTTACGGTGGAAGCCGGTTTTTCCCGTCCAATCATGAGCCAATCCAGACTTACGTCAAAAAAATTTGCAATTTCGATCAGCTTATTCGAACTCGGCGTTGACTTCTTGCGTTTCCAGTCTCCCAAATTCCCCGTGCTGATCCCAAGCTTCAAGCAAAACGCCTTTTTGGTCAAACCCGCATTTTTAATCAGCAGTTCAATACGTTCGTAGATTGACAACTTCTTCTCCAACCTTCCCGTAACACCGTAATCATCTCGCATTTAAGTTGGGATAAAATAAAAGCTATTATTCCTGCGTGTTTCACGTACAGATTGGGTTTTTGAAGCTCAAGGACTGCTTATATCTTAGCACAGCGCCTTTAAGGACTTAATAGGTCTCCATGACTGCCCTTATTTTATCGCGCAAAGCTTATTTGCAAAAGCATACCCATGCCGAATGTACCCATGACATTTGTCCCAATTGCATCCGGGTGCTTTAAATGTAACGGCCCCCATCGAACTTGCATACGATCGCCAAGTCAAGCGTATTGCCGAAATGATCGCGTTTCACGGCCTGTTGACCTGAAATGCATTTCATAAACTATACTTTTATAGGAAGACAGAACATACAAAACCGAAAAAAGAGAGACATTCGGGTTAGGAGGAAACCATTCATGAAAAAACTAATCGCCGTAGATTTAGACGGTACGCTGTTGACATCCGAAAGCAAGCCGAGCGCCGAGGGGCTGGACGCGATTCGCCAAGCGGCCGCCAAAGGCCACACTGTAACCTTGTGCACCGGCCGAGCCAGCTTTGATGCCAAAGGGTTGACAGGCGATCTGGCTATCCCGACCATCGGTTTTAACGGAGCCGCCGTTTATGACGAACGCGGGCTGCTGTTGCGGGAAACACCGATTGGAGAAGCCACGGCCCTGGACGCGGTACGATATTTGCTGGAGCAGCAGGTTTATTTTGAAATATTCTGCCCTGAGGCGATTTATTCCCCTTGCGGCGGGGAACAGAAGCTGCAGGCGGAAATGGATGTGCTGTTAAGCGCCAACCCTGCGGCCAGCCGCGAGCGATTGTGGAAAAGCGCCCAAATCCAATTTTTCCAATTTGGTTTTCAACAGATCGAAAACCCTTTGCAGCTGCTGGAGCGCGGGGCGACGGTCTATAAGCTGCTGATATTTACCTTTGACGAAGCCAAGCTAAACCGGATCCGCAAGCACTTCGGCGAGCAGGACCATCTTCACACGACATCCTCCGCCGATCATACCCTGGAAATCATCTCCACCGAAACCGATAAAGGGAGCGCCTTGCGCTTTATGGCCGAACATCTGGGAGTCCCTATGGCCGATACCGTCGTGATCGGCGACAGCTATAACGATATTTCCATGTTTCACGTAGCCGGGACAAGCATTGCGATGGGCAACGCGGTCGATGAAATCAAGCAATTAAGCACCATGGTCACGCGCGATAACAACCACCACGGTGTGGCTTACGCTTTAAATCACCTGCTGGAATTGTAGTTGGCGGTTCCACTTGTGGAACAAGGCAGATAAAACTGCCAAAGTTAGCCTGTTGAAACCCAGGGGGAGAACATAGGACAACTTAACGGAAAAAAATGTCGCTATTTCGGCGCTATCCCCCATGTTGAGTGAAATAGAGGAAATTTATGTCGTTATTTTCTCCAATCTCAGGGAAATGGCTCGTTTTCGTATCGTCCATTGGAAAATAAGGACAAAAAATTCCGTTAATGGTGATCAACAGGCTCACTGCCCGAAAATAAGACCATAAAGTTCCGCTATTTTCTCCCCGCAGCTGAGTCACGGTATTTCCGGGGCGTGATGCTAGTCCTAACCAGAAGCTCGCCTTGCTAGAGACCCTGATCACCTCTGGTTATGCAGAAAGAACCTTGCGTTCAGCAAGGTTCTTTCTGCAATTCAGATGCGGTCGAGAGGACTCGAACCTCCACGGGCGTACGCCCACTACCCCCTCAAGATAGCGTGTCTGCCATTCCACCACGACCGCATATTCATATGTTAAGAAAATGGTGACCCGTAGGGGATTCGAACCCCTGTTACCTCCGTGAAAGGGAGGTGTCTTAACCCCTTGACCAACGGGCCACAGCCTCATGCCGCTCGGAAGCAGCGACAAAATTGAGTATAGCAAAAACACTAGAGCCTTGCAACCCCTAATTTTAAATTTCCATTTGAAAGAAACTACGGGAATTTGATAAGTATAATAGCCTAAAAGAAGGCGCAAAAAAATCTAACGGTTGTGAGCGATGCTATTTGAGCAAAAACGAGCGGATACAAAATGTAACGGTTGCCAGCGAACCTATTTCCCGTTTTATCGGCAGTAATGGGGTGGTTTCACCTAAATAAGTGCGATTGCATCCGTTAAAAAAGAAACCGCCGCTTTTTCGCGCAAATAAGCGCGATGACAACCGTTAGCATCGGTAAGAAAGGGATAGGGATAGAATACTCTCACTTCGTTCGAGACTGCGGCGAAATCCTCCCGAAGCTTATGCCCGACGATGAACCCTCCAGACGAACCCTCCAATGAGGTTTCCCACCCCTCTGCATAAAAAGAACCTCCCGGATTAACGGAAGGTTCTTTAAACGATGTATTTCGAAACGGAGAGAGAGGGATTCGAACCCTCGCACCGCTTACGCAGTCTAACCCCTTAGCAGAGGGTCCCCTTATAGCCACTTGGGTATCTCTCCAAGAATATGGCTCCCCGAACAGGACTCGAACCTGTGACAACTCGATTAACAGTCGAGTGCTCTACCAACTGAGCTATCAGGGAACGTTGTAAATTGTGAGAACATCAATAAATTTATCACGATTAGGCGGTAAAGTCAATATTTAGTGATCATTCCCCATAGGACAAGCCACGGAAAATAACTATTGCAATCCACTGGAGAATCAATAAAATAAACTTAACGTTAAAATTATTTTTACGTTGAGTTTATTTTTTAGGGGTGGGTGCCATGAGCGAGAAAGTCCTGGTCAAAAGAAAAGGATTAGGTAGTTTAAAGGCCGATCTGCTGGTAAGCAAACCGTTTACGTATCTCCTCCTTGCACGCGTCATTTCCCGGTTTGGAGATTCGATCGATTCCATTGCCTACAGCTGGATGGTTTATATGCTAACGGGGTCTAAGGTTTTAATGGGTACCCTATTCGCTTTGAATTATGTGCCCAACTTGCTGTTCAGCTTTTTTGCGGGAACCCTGGTGGACCGGTGGCCCAAAAAGCTTGTTATTGTTGCAACCTGCTTGGGCCGGGGAATCCTCGTCACCCTCACGGCTTTGATGTATTGGAAGGGGCTTCTGGCTCCGTGGCATCTGTACATTTTTACCTTGCTGATTTCAACGCTGGAATGCTTCACCTCCCCTGCCGAAATGGCTCTAGTCCCGCAGCTTCTTCCCAAGGAAAAACTGCTCCGCGGCAACTCCATCAGCACTTCCGCCTCAAGGATCGCTGAACTGGCGGGCATGGCAGCGGCCGGCGGCATCATCGCCTACTGGGGAATATCGCATGCGATTTTAATCGACGGACTTACCTTCATGGCCGCTGCGGCGCTTCTCGCATTCATTCGCATCTCACCTGACTCCCTTCCTCCGACAAACCAAGCAAGCAGCTCCTTTTTTCAAGAAATTCAGCAAGGCCTGCGCTACCTTAGAGCGAATAAACTTATCCTAATCATCATTTTCACGGCAGCTTATGTGAACTTTTGCCTATCACCGTACAATGTGCTGAATGCGGTATATGTTAACGAAATTTTACGGTCCGGCCCAGAAGGTCTCAGTTTGTTGGGCATTAGCTTGATCATCGGGATGATCGCGAGCGGGTTATGGATCGGCAAAAAGGGCGATAACTTTAAAAAAAGCCAACTCATCATCACCGGTTACTGCCTGCTGGGAAGCAATTACGCTTTGTTGTATGTACCCGCTATTTGGCCGTTACATCCGCTTTACCCGGCTGCCGCTTGCTGTTCTGGCATGGGCTTGGCCATCTCTTTAATCAATACCCCGGCCACGACGTATTTCATGGAATCGGTACCAAAAGAACTGCTGGGAAGAGTAGGCGCTCTTAACAATATGGTCTGCACCTGTGCGATTCCGCTGGGAAGCGCCTTGGCGGGCGTGATGGGGGAATGGATGCAGGTCCACCGGCTTTATCTCGTTTTTGGTATTTGCCTGCTTCTGCCTGTCGTTTACCTGTTGAAACAGCGAAAGTTTATGAGCATTTGACGAATTGCTAGCGGCTTTGCGCATTCTCACAGATAAGCTATACTAAATTGTACGGAAAATATAGCTGGCTCTAGTCTTAACGCGGGGTGCGTGCACATGGAAATCAAGGAACTGAACACGTTGGAGGAAATCCGCATATATTCGGACCCATATCGCATGCAGATCATGAATGAATTTCTGCGGTTGAATCGTCCGGCGACGATCAAGGAAGTGGCGGATGTGATGCGGGAGGTGCCTGCCAAAGTATACTATCACGCCAAAAAACTGGAGAGCATCGGTCTGCTGCAACTGGTGGACACCAAACTGATCAACGGCATTACGGCCAAATATTTCGAGCCTTTTAAAGGGCAAATCCACATTAGAAAAAGCGAGATCGATGAGGCGATCCAGCAGGTCTTTCAATCCGAGACGGAAAAACTGCTAACCCACCTTTACGATGAAAGCAAGCAGCGCTTTCTGAAGGCCTCCAGGCTCGCTCCGCCTTCAGCACAGTTGACAAGTCCCAGCGTTTTTTTGACAAAGGAAAAAGCGGAGGAATTATTTCAATGGATCAATGATTTCTGCGAACAGCACCAGGACGATAAAAAATCTCCGGATGCGGAACGTTATGAAATTTTTTTCACCATTGCCAAAAACACCGATTCTCCGAAAAAATAAAAAGAACCATCGTCTCCATAAGCGGAAGCGTGGTTCTTATATTTGGGTTTGTTCATTTGTTCCAGCTTCGTTTTCGTTTTACGGGTCCTCATATCCGTGAAAGCAAACGGGCTTCGGCTGAGTTCAGGGTTTCTTTTCCCTTCGCGGATTTGCTTGTTGCGCAACTTTTTGGCTTTGGACTGGGCCATCTTCGATCACTCCTCTTTCGTTATATGATCAAAGTATACCACATGTTCCGCTTAATTGCCGGGGAGCGCGGTTAAGCGCAGCCGGCCGGCGCATTTTCCGCAGCGGTAGCGGTTTGGATCCACGCGGCGTTTACGGAGGTACTCCATGCCGCACTGGGCGCAAACCAGCTTGAAGCGGTGGGGTAAAGTTTTTCTTTGTTTATCTCCGGGCAAAGCGTTGCAGAACCGGCTTCCTCCGACTTTTTTTAACAGGGCCTTAAACTCCGGGTCTCGATGCTGGTAACCTTGTCCCGACAAATGCAAATGATAGTGGCAAAGCTCGTGTTTGATGATCTTCTCGACTTCCTCCTGCCCATGAACGGCGAGCTGAGCGGGATTGATTTCGATGTCATGGGATTTCGTAAAATAGCGCCCTCCGGTCGTGCGCAGCCGGCTGTTAAACCGGGCGTGGTGGCGAAAAGGAACGCCGAAATCACGGAGCGAGACATGCTCTATCCAGGCTTGCAATTGGTCGTTGTTCATCGGGTTCTCCTTTCTTGTTGCTCGCGTCCCGGCGGGTTGCCGTCACCGGAAACCGGCTTGGACTTCTACTTGAATTTTAACTTCCTATTACGCTACACTGTCAAGTAGGTTAATAGAAAAGGAGATCATAAGCGATGTCCATGATGAGATACGTGATTTTACAGCAAGGCCAGGAATTGAAATTCGTGGAAATGCCGGCTGACTATGCTTATCAGCTCAGCGCATTGAATTTGCGGTTAAATAAGGAGATCGACAAATTAACGGCTGCGCAGGTCCCGGCGCTGCCGCGCGCGATTGCCGAATGCGACCGGTTGGATCTATTGCAGGAATCGCTGCGGATTACGAGCGGGCTGGATTACATTAATGAACTCGAGGCTTCCTTTTCTTCTATCCGGGAAGAAAATTATCCGCTGATTTCACTGCTGACCGAAATCCGCGCCCTTCAGGCCCAACTCGAACAATGGTACGAGGAAGAAGGCGCAAACTAAATTCGAAGTTTGACGCCGAATCCGCTTCTCAGCATCCACTTCGTGATCAAAAGCCGCGATTTTCGCTTCCTCTTTCAAATGAAGGCGAAAATCACGGCTTTTCAGCACCGAGAAGGTTGGATGAAGCCAGGGACTGAGTAGCGGAGCGTACGTTTTGGGTACGTGAGCAACGGAAGGCCCGGCTGAATTCAAGATTCGATGCCGAATCCGCTTCTCGGCATCCACTTCGTGATCAAAAGCCGCGATTTTCGCTTCCTCTTCCAATGAAGGCGAAAATTATGGCTTTTCAGCACCGAGAAGGTTGCGTGAACCTGCAGAAGGAGGAGCGGAGTGTAGGGATAGCCTACATGAGCACCGGACTTCGAAGGTGAACGCAAGATTCGACGCCGAATCCGCTTCTCGGCATCCACTTCGTGATCAAAAGCCGCGATTTTCGCTTCATCTTCTGGTGGGACGTGCACATCTTGGGGATTCGCCCCATAGTCTAAACATACCAAGGTGATTGCCGGAGGAGGAGATACGCTTGCCTAACTGGCTCAGCAATCAGATCATGCGTGCCTTTAACAAAAGAGACCGCCGTCAAATTCGGCTGCTGAACGATTGTTGGTTTTTTTACTACAGCCGCCGGAACAGCCAAGGCGAAACAAGCAGTATGCAGTAACCGCTGGAAAAAGCCGTCCCTCCGCTTATGGCAGGTTGGAGACGGCTGCTTCATTTAAGTGTGAATTTCACGTAACATGCACCGGAGCTCCCGGCAAACCTATCCGCCCTTCCCCCCTCATTGGAAAATATCCAATAGATTCACGAAATCGGACGAAATTTTTGAGCACTCATTGGAAAATATCCAATAGATTTCGATCAAATGGCCTGTTTTGCACCCTACTGAGACTATTCTACTGGAAAATTTCCAATCAAGCCACTTAATTTCCCATTTAATTTCCAATTCTATTGGATATATCCAATCAGGACGAAAAACACAGAAGGCGGGAGTTCTGTTATCAAGCCTACTCTCCCGCCCCACGTTCTGGCTAAGCTCACAACAACGGCACTAGCTGGCCATCGCAATATCGCGCTTGCCGAAGCGCCTCGCCCGGTTGCGCCCGCAGCACCAGCCCTTCCTCCCGCATCACGATTTGCCGTGGGTATGCGGCGTAGCTGGTGATAAGCCAGCCATCACCATCCCCATCACCATCACGCGTCAAACAGCCGTTCGCGCAGCGAAGCCGCCCCTGCTCATCGCGGTACAAATAAGCGGTCGTGCCGAACCCAAGCAGATACGCCACCAGTTCCTCGCCCATGTCCCAGTCGTCGCCCGAAGCATTCGCGAACAAGCGCGCGAACAACGGGTCGCTCGCGTCCCGGAACACCGATTGGCCGAACCGGTTGCGCGACAGGGACGGCATGTTCAGATTGGGAGCAGCGACGCTGTAGGTCGATGCGGCTTCACCCGGCTGCAGGCGGCGCGGCGTCGACACCACGTTCCAGTCATAGCAATTGAAGACGGCCATGCTGGCCCGGTATGCCGCTTCCAGATACTGCGGGTCGCCCAAGTGCTCGTAAGCCGTCCGCGCCGAAGCCGCGACCAAACCGCCCCACAGGGAGTGAATCATATAAGACAACGCTTCCCACCAGCGGTCCGGATTTTGCGCCCGGTAATCGTTGCTGAAGCCGATATTGGCCAAAATCAGCCGTGCATACTGTTCCCCCTTGCTGGTCATGCCAACGCGCAGCAGCGTTTCGCAGGTCGGACCAAACCCCGCATTGTCGTAAAAATGCTCGGTGACAGCCCCGGCAAACTGCCGGACATTACGCTTGAGCCGGCTTCCAAACGCATCCCACAGCGCCTGCAAACGGCGAAGCTCCCCGGTCAGGCCGGCGGCCGCCAAATCCGCCAGCAGGTCTTGAACGTACATAGTAAATACGCCGTTTAAGCCCGTCTCGTTTTTTTCCCGCTGTCCCTCGTGGCATTGCGGATCCAACCGCACGCACAAAACTTCTGCGGACCACGCCAGGTACGTTTGCGGCGGATGGAGCTTCAGCAGCGCCGCGTCCATCCGGGAGAGCAAATAAAACACATGGGCGATGTAATCCAGATCGAAAATCCGGTAAAACGTCCCGTACAAAACGCGCGGCCGGGAGAAATCGCCGCCTTCGAACCAATGGTTTTTCATATCCAATACCGCCGAGGCTTCGGCTATGGCCACCTGCTCAGGGGCCGGGACCGCCAAGCTGTTTTTCATCAGCAAAAAAGCCAGCTTACCCAAAGATTCGCCCTGGTTGGACAGCGGCAAAAAAGCGTGCGGTCTGCCCTCAATCCCCGCTGGATCGTAATTGTTCCGGCACAGCCATTCAGCCCGCTTCTCCAGAATGCGGTCGATCGGCTCCAGCACGTTCCAGATCAGCACGTCCTTGCGCCCGTCATCCAGCGTCAGCTCCAGCTTGTGTTCGCCAGGCTGCTCCCGCCGCAAAGAGACGCGCAGCACCTCCCCGCGCTCGCTGTCCGCGGCAAACCGCTCCGTCACCGCTTCCTCTGC
The DNA here is from genome assembly GCF_046567315.2 of Paenibacillus lacisediminis. Classification (NCBI taxonomy): domain Bacteria; kingdom Bacillati; phylum Bacillota; class Bacilli; order Caryophanales; family Paenibacillaceae; genus Paenibacillus; species Paenibacillus lacisediminis. Next base: position 319,484 of record NZ_JBKIAX020000004.1, read on the forward strand.
AGCTAACCGCTCCGTCACCGCTTCCTCTACAGCTAACCGCTCCGTCACCATTTCCTCTGCGGCTAACCGCTTCGCCACTGCTTCCTCTACAGCAAACCGCTCCGTCACCGCTTCCTCGCCAATCCGCCAGCCTCCAGCCGGTTCGGGAACCGCGGAAACCACGCGGATTTCCCGCACGCCCTCCCCCGCCGGGAGCTCTAGTTCCGCTTCAAACGTTCCTCCCCGGACCAGCACCGGCGTATAGTTCCAGCGCGGATGGCCTAGCGCCATCGCCTGCCGATAGAAATCATCCCGTCCCTCGCAGGAAGCGATGGCGTACTCCCAACTCATATTCTGACCGGACTCCAACACGACCGGATGATATCCTGCCCCATAAATCCAGTCCGCCGCCGCCGACTCCGGCATCGAACCGCCGTCCTCCACCAGCGACAGGCGGTGAAACAGCACCCCGTCCAGCGAAGGCGAAACCTGCTCCAAAAAACGGTTCTCGTAACGGCAGAACGAACCGAACGCCGCCGTGCGCCCCCTAATCCCGTACACCGCCAGATGAGGCGCCTCATCGCTGCGCCGGATCGCCGCAAACTTGGCGAAGTCTCCGCCCAAATGGGCGAAAACCGCGCACGATTGCTGCATATTCCGCAGCACGTTTTCGTCCCGGAACATCACATAGGCGAGCGAAAACCAAATATGCAGCCCTTCGATCCGAACGCTTTCGTCCGCCCGGTTTTCACACTCGATGATCCAACGGACCCGATTCCCCTCCAGCGTATAGGTCAGACCGACCTCCAGCTTCTCCGCTTTGAACCGGACCTGCAACCGGCTATCGCTTTCCCGCGTGATTTCCGGCGTCAATTCCGCACTATTCAGCGTCTGGCCGTCCACCACCGCCGTCCATTCCCCAAACAGCTTATCCAGCGTATCCTCATACCCCGCTTCGGCCAGATACTCCGGGTCCACCACCCAGTTCATGCCAGCGGGATCCTCTTTCATCAACAGCGCCGTTACCGCGCCGCGTCCGTTAAAAGCCAGTTCAAACTTTGCATTGCTCAGTATGGTCATGTTTCTCCACCCTCCGTCATGACGGCTTGTTATTTTTTGACACCGCTAAGCGAAATACCTCCCAGAATCAAATTTTGCGTAAAATAGAACAGTGTGGCCGGAAACAGCACCGACAGGCAGGAAATCGCCATCAGCTTCTCGTATTCGATGTTGAACGCATTTTTGAACAGATTGATCCCCAGCGGCAGCGTATACATACTCTGGTCGTTGATAAAGATCAGCGGCGTCAAAAACTCGTTCCAGCACCATACGAAATGGAATACGCCGATAACGACGACGATCGGCCGGCATAACGGGAGGATGATTTTCCAGTAGATCTGCCAGCGGTTGCAGCCGTCGATTTCCGCCGCTTCGTCCAGGTCGCGCGGCACACCCATAATAAACTGCCGGGCCAGGAAAATGAAAAACGCGGAACCAAACGCCCCGGGCAAAATCATCGGCCACAGCGTGTTGATCATTCCCAGCTTGTTGTATTCGATATAAAGCGGAATCGCCGTGACGTCCCAGGGAATCACCATCGTGCCGATGACGAGCAGGAACAGGGCGTTCCGGCCCCAGAAATTAATCCGTGCGAACCCGAAAGCGACCATCGTCGCGGACAGCATGGCAAACGGCGTGGAAACACCCACCACGATCAGCGTATTGAGCAAAAACCGCCCAAACGGCTGGGCGTTCCAGGCATCGGCAAAATTGCGGAACTGCCACGTATCGGGAATCAGCTCCGGCTTCGGCGTAAAAATATCCTCCGGCGCTTTCAGCGCGGTGGACAACATCCAGGCGATCGGAAACAGGAACGCCGCGGCAAGCAGCAGGATCAAAATTTGGAACAGCAGCGTCTGAATTCGTTTTTTTCGCGCCAGCATGTGCATCAGTGTCCACCTCCATCGGCTTCATAGTACACCCAATATTTCGACGATTTGAGAATAAGCCCGGTCAGCAGCACGATCAGAACAAACATCACCCACGCCATCGCGGAAGCGTACCCCATTTTGAAATGCGTAAAAGCGTTGCGGTACACGTGCAGGGAATAGAAATAGGTCGAGTTGGCCGGGCCGCCGCCGGTCAGAACAAACGCGAGCACGATCGTCTGGAAAGCCGAGATCAGGCTCGTCAGAATGTTGAACAGGATCGTTGGCGTGATCAGCGGAAGCGTAATGTTGAAAAATTTGCGGATTGGACCGGCGCCGTCGATATCGGCGGCCTCGTAATATTCCGACGAAACGGCACGAAGTGCCGACAAGTACAACACCATCGGCGATCCGACGCCCCACAGCGCGATAAAGATCAAAGCGTATAAGGCGACATTCGGGTCGGTCAGCCAATGCACCTGCGGCAGGCCGGCAAGCTCCAGCATGTAATTGACCGGTCCGAAATCATCGTTCAGCATCCAACTGAAAATCAGTGCCAGGGTAACCCCTTGAATCAAGGATGGCAAGTAAAAAACGGCCCTGAAAAGCTTGATGCCATACGAAGCCCGGTTCAGCAGCACGGCGATAAGGATCGCGAAGATCACCTGGAGCGGAACCATGATAAACACATACTTGAACGTGACGGTCATAGCGTTCCAATAAAATGGGTCGGCCGTAAACATCTGCACATAGTTTTGAATCCCCATAAATTCAGGACTGCCGACCATATTCCACTCGGTAAAACTGATAACCAGCGAAAACATCATTGGGAAAAACATCAACAGGAGGAATCCGATCAGCCACGGAGAGATAAAAAACAGACCAGCGAAATTTTCGCGCCGTCTTTTCCGTCTGGCCGCACGGCGCAACATGGCGGCATCCGAGCCGGCTGCTTGCATTTTGTCATCACCTCGTTTGGGGAAACACGGGAAACGCCGTAAGCGCTTCCCGCAATTCCGTTACTTTAATACCGCTTGCGCTTGCTTTGATGCGTCATCCAGCGTTTTCTGAATATCGGCGTTGCCGTAGAAAATCGCCTGTACCCCGGCACGGATCAAATCTTCCGCTTGGCTCCACTTCTCATGGCGCATGCTGGCGATCAGCTTATCGGTGCCTTCCAATTCCTTGGCGAAGGACTCCAAATAAGGATCTTTGGCATAACCGTTCTCTTCATCCACGGAAATGACCGGCGAAAAGGCGAATTTGTCGGCCGTAATGATTTTGATGCCTTCCTCGCCTGACATGAACTTGATCAGCTCCCAGGCGGCTTCCTTGTTTTTGCCTGATTTCGGCATGGAATAGCCCGACGTATGGATGATACCTTTCAGATTGCCGCCTTCGGGAAGCGGATGCGTTACGGTCCCGATATCCAGCTTGCCTTCCTTCAGCATATCCCCCAGCGGCCACATGCCGTTGTCAAACATGGCGATCTGCCCGGTTTGGAAAGACTCCAGCCCGTTGTTGGTGCTGAATTTGCCGGCTGAATTGATTTTGGAGGAGGCGTCGTACAATTGCTTCAGGAATGTCATCGTCTTCACATTTTCCGGGCTGTTCAGCACACCTTCGACCGTTTTACCGTCATCGCTGACCATATCTCCGCCGTTGCTCCAGAAATAAGGCTGCATGGTCATTACGTCATCCGGCGTCATAATAAAGCCGTATTGGCCCGGTTTGGTTAATTTTTGCACCGTATCGACGAACTCGCCCCAGGTCCAGCCGTCCTGCGGATAAGCAACGCCCGCTTCGTCAAACAGCTTTTTGTTGTAGTAAATCGCCCGCGTGGAATAAGTCGTCGGAAGCCCCCACAGCTTTCCGTCATATTTCATGTAATCCATAATGATGGGGTAATATTTGTTCAAATCGTAGTTGTCTTTGTCCACCCAGGTTTGCATATCCTCCAGCGCCCCTCCCGGGACATAAAGCGGATAATTCCAAGCCATAAACACATCGGGCGCCGTCTCGGAAGCAAGGGAAGTCAACAGCTTCTGGTCGTAGTTGTCCGGTACGGATTCTACTTTGACCTTGATGTTCGGATGTTTTTCCATAAAAGCGTTGATCGCGTTTTGATAAGGCTGCAGCGTTTGTCCGGAATCCCAGGTCATAAACCGCAGCGTCACTTGCTCTGCCCCGTTTTCTCCGCCGTCTGCCGCTCCGCCTGTATTGGCACCGCTTTCATTTTTGCCCCCGCAAGCGGACAACAGACTGAGACATAACGCGCTGACCAAGGCAAGGACAAACCATTTTTTGCTCTTTTTCACACGAACCCCTCCTGAAAATTTATGGTTGATGTTATATGTGAACTTGCGGGGCCAGCCTTGACTCCCCATTCGCAAGGTATCACCGTGTCGAAATCTAAACGTTTAGATTTTACTGGATAAAGGGACTTTCTTAGCGAAAGTTTCCCGTTAAGTATATGTTCAAAAAGCCAGCTTTTCAGCACCGAGAAGGTTGGATGAAGCTAGGGACTGAGTAGCGGAGCGTACGTTTTGGGTACGTGAGCAACGGAAGGCCCGGCTGAATTCAAGATTCGACGTCGAATCCACTTCTTGAGCTGCTTCGTGATCAAAAGATGGCTTTTTGAACTACCTCTTTAAAGCTTTTCGCTTTTCGGGGGCGCCACGGAATCCCGTTCAATCAGCCGGCACACTGGCATCCCCGGACGCTCCACCTGCTTTCCTCGGATCACGCCATGCAGCGTTTCCATTGCGCGGTAGCCCATTTCATGCAGCGGCAGATCCATAGTCGTAATCCGCGGGCTTAAATAATCGCTAAACTCCCGGTTGTCGAACCCGATGACGGACAAATCCGCCGGGATGTTCACCCCCGCTTCATTTGCAGCCTGCAGCACACCAACCGCCATCACGTCGTTCATCGCGAGGATCGCCGTAGGCGGCTCGGGCAAGGACAGCAGCTCCCGGGTCAAACGATAGCCGGATTCCCGTTCCCAGTCCCCCATTTTAATCAGTAGCGGGTCAAAAGGAAGCTCGAATTCGGTCACCGCCTTGTAATAACCGTTAAGGCGCAACCGGGATGGGATGGAGTCCATCAGGCCGCTGATAATCGCGATTCTCCGGTGGCCCCTGCCAACCAGGTAGGACATCGCTTCGTAAGAAGCCTGTTCGTCATTGTATTGGATAGCCATGTCGTTTTGGGTATAGGCGTACGTGTAAACGATCGGTTTGCCTTCGCTGTTGATCAACCCGGTTAAATCCCGGGGATGCACGCCGATGTATATGATGCCGTCAACCTGCTTGCTGAGCAGCTCGGAAACCGCACTTGTCGCATATTTCCGGTATTGATCCGTATGCTCGAAATCCCGGCCGATCCGTTTGTCGAGCCGCAGGTTCGTCAGCAGGATGTGCAAATCGTGGCGGTCGCCGTAATCGTTGATTCCGTCGATAATCTCCGGCGTATTGAACACGGTGACGTCCTCGGCGATCACGCCGATCGTGTCGGTGCGCCGCCGCTTCAAGCTTTTGGCAATGTCGTTCGGCTTATAGTTCAGCTCTTCGATCACGGCCAGCACCCGCTCGCGGGTTTTGGGACGGACGTTTCGCGTTCCGTTCAGCACATAAGAGACGGTCGCCGTGGATACATTGGCTTTGGCGGCAATATCTTTGATGCTCGGATTAGTCATGTTCCCCCTCCCCCGGATTTAATCCGTTAAACAGTAATTTAATCGTTTAGATTTATATTCATTTTATATCACAACCCGTTTTGAATTGCAAGCGGTTTCTTGTGTGGTATTTTCAAATTTGAAGGAAATTGTCGATCGTTCGCGAATTATTTCTCATTAATGTGATAGGTGGCGGGACTAAAGCATTTTTTGCATAGGAGGCGTTGCGATGAACGAATTGGAGTTAATTCGGAGCTTTCCTTTTTTCGAGCATCTTACTTACGCCGATTTGGCCAAAATCGCCCCGTTATTCATCACGCGGGGATACGATAAAGGAACGATCGTTTTTCACGAGGCCGATGAAGGGGACGAACTGTATTTGATTCAATCCGGCATCATCCATATTTATCGCAATGACGAAAACCGGGAAATCATTCTTTCCGTGCTGAGCGAAGGGGACTTTTTCGGAGAAATGGCTTTGCTGGAAAGTGTACGGGATCGTGCCGCTTCCGACCGGGCCATTGAGAAATCAGTGCTCTACGTTCTCAAACGGCGGGACTTCATATGCATGCTGATGCATAATCCGCTCATCTGCCTGAAAATTTTGGAGACCGCCCTAAGCCGGCTGAGCAAAGCAAACGAAGTGATTATGGATTTAACGCTGTTTGATGCCCGGACGCGGATTGTCAGAACCTTGCTAAGGCTGATCGAGCAGCATGGAACGCGCAAACCCGAAGGCTTCCTCATCGCCTTCAAGCTCACTCACCAGCAGCTCGCCGACATGTCCGGAACCGTCAGGGAGACCGTAACCAAAGTGATGCAGGATTTGCAGTGCAGCGAATTGATCCGGGTGGACAAGAAGATGATTCTTGTCTGTGACCCGGACAAACTGAAGCAGTCCGTTGGTCTGTAGCGGTTTTAAAGGTGCATGATAAGCGATCAACATCCTCTCCTGAAAGCCAGAAATATTGGAGCCGCATTCACGCTCTCATTGGAAATATCCAATAGATTGCCGGAAATCGAACACCATTTTGAACCCTCATTGGAAAAAATCCATTAGATTTTGCTCAAACCGCCTGTTTTGCCTCCCACTGAGCACCGTCTATTGGAAAATATCCAATCAAGCAACTGTATTTACCAATATTCTTCCAATTCTATTGGATATATCCAATGACAACATTTCACCTATTAGATAATGTTGTTGGCTCTGGGCGATTAGTTGCAAAACGTACAATTAGATAGCAATAAAAAAGCGGGTTAACACGTTTTAATTGCTTTTACAACTATTCAAAGGCATTCCCAAAGGCGCGTGCTTTCTAAGACGATAAACCATGTTGAGGAGTATTATTTTCCTACGGCTGTAGTCTTTTATCTAAAAAAAGTGCCGGGACTACTGAAGATCAGCGCCCGGCACTTTAAACATTTGTTCATTCTGCGGCTTTAGATTAAGCCTCTATTCCGGCCGGTTTGCGCATCGTTAATCCGACCCGGCCCTTTTTGACATCCACATTCAGCACCCATACAGTGACGTTGTCCCCGACGGAGACGACATCCATCGGGTGTTTGACGTACCCGTTGCTCATCTGGGAGATGTGCACGAGCCCGTCGTTTTTGATGCCGATATCGACGAAGGCGCCGAAATCGATCACATTGCGGACGGTGCCCTGCAACTCCATGCCCGGCGACAAATCCTCGATCTTCAGCACGTCGGTGCGGAAAATCGGCAGCGGGAGCTCTTCACGCGGGTCCCGCCCCGGGCGCTGCAGGCTGTCCAAAATATCGCGCAGCGTCGGCACGCCGACGTCCAGCCGGACGGCCAGCTCTTGCGGATCTAGGGCGGACAGCCGCTCCGCCAGCTCCTTGGAACCTAGCTGATCGAGGCTGACGCCAAGCTCCGCAAACAGCCGGTTCACCACCTCGTATGACTCAGGGTGGATCGGCGTCTGGTCGAGCGAATTTTCACCTTCGTTGATCCGCATAAAGCCGACGCACTGCTCGAACGTTTTGGCGCCGAGCCGCGGCACCTTTTGCAGCTGCTTGCGGTTACGGAAGCGCCCGTTTTCCTCGCGGAACTTCACGATGTTTTTCGCCGTCGTGGCATTGACCCCGGAAACGTAGGACAGCAGCGCCGGCGAGGCCGTGTTGACGTCCACCCCGACATGGTTAACCGCCGATTCTACGACATTTTTGAGGCTTTCGTCCAGCAGCTTCTGGGAGACGTCATGCTGATATTGCCCGACGCCGATCGCCTTCGGCTCGATCTTGACCAGCTCGGCAAGCGGGTCCTGCAGCCGCCGCGCGATCGATGCCGCGCTCCGCTCGGCGACGTCCAGATCGGGAAACTCCTCCTGGGCGAGCTTGGAGGCGGAATACACGCTGGCCCCCGCCTCGTTGACGATCAAATACGCCAGCTTCCGGTCGCGGCGCTCAGCAATCACCTCGGCCACGAACTGCTCCGTTTCACGGGAAGCCGTGCCGTTGCCGATCACGATCAGCTCCACGCCGTATTTGTCGATCAGCTCGTTGAACTTGGCGGCCGCTTCCCGCTTTTTGTTGTTCGGCGGCGTCGGATAAGTCACCGCGACCTCCAGCAGCTTGCCGGTATCGTCCACCACGGCCAGCTTGCAGCCGGTCCGGTACGCCGGGTCGACGCCAAGCACGATTTTGCCGCGAACCGGCGGCTGCAGCAGCAGGCTGCGCAAATTGGCGGCAAAGATGGAAATCGCCTGACGTTCCGCCTTCTCCGTCAATTCTCCGCGAACCTCCCGCTCGATCGACGGAGCAATCAGACGCTTATACGCATCTTCGATCACCGCCTTCAGCACTTCTTCCGTAACCGAACGGCCTTTGATCAGCTTGCCGGCCATATGGCGGAGAATAGGTTCCGTTTCCACCTCAAGCGTTACTTTAAGCAGGTTTTCCCGCTCACCGCGGTTCATGGCCAAAATACGGTGGGACGGCATTTTTTTGGCCGGCTCCCGATAGTCGTAATACATCTCGTATACAGATTCCTCGTCCGGCGTTTTGGCTTCGGACACCATCAGGCCGCGATCCATCGTCTGCGCGCGAACCCAGGCCCGGACCGCAGCGTCGTCCGCGATCATCTCGGCGATGATATCCATCGCCCCCTGCAGCGCCTCCTCCGCCGACTCTACGGGGGGCTCTGCTTCGGGCTTCACGTATTGGGCTGCTTCCGCCAGCGGCTCTCCCTGCTTCGGCTGGGATAGGAGCCATTCGGCCAGGGGTTCCAGCCCTTTCTCCTTGGCGACGCTGGCCCGCGTCTTGCGTTTTTGCCGGTACGGACGATACAAATCCTCCACTTCCTGCAGCTTCACCGCCCGGGCGATCGCCGCCGCCAGCTCGTCCGTCAGTTTTCCCTGCTCGTCGATGATTCGGACAACTTCCTTTTTCCGTTCCTCCAAGTTGCGGAGATACTGCGTGCGTTCCTCGATATTGCGAAGCTGATTTTCATCCAGCTCCCCCGTCATTTCTTTGCGGTAACGGGCGATAAACGGGATCGTGTTGCCTTCGTCAAGCAGCCCGATCGTTGTGCGCACCTGCTTCAAGGACAAGCTTAGCTCCTTGGCGATTTGGGTGACAATCCGTTCCTGTTCTCCCGCGTCAATGACTTGCTGTCCGGCGGTTCCGTTCGATTCCGATTGTGACAATGTGGATCCCTCTTTCATAGAAAAATAACGATTGTTTCTATTATAAGAAAAACAACTACCGGCGTAAAATTCAAAGAAGACAGTCCGCGATTAGCGGCAGTTTTTCCCCACGATTATACCGCGGTCCATTGACGTGTCATGGAGAAGGAATGGGAATGGGTGGGGCAGCCTCGTTGCCGGAAATAGCGGTAATTTGTGTCGCTATATTTGGTATTTTCCTCATCATAGGCTAAATAGAGGAATTTTTTGCCCCTATTGGATCACCCAGCCAGGAAAAAGCGCTTTTTGACCTCATTTTTCTAAAATAGCAGTAAAAAATCCCTCTATCTTTGCTTGGCTCCTTTTTTGATGAAAATAGGGCCCTTTTTTACCGTTAATCCCTCGATCTCCTCCAAACAAACGCAGCAGCCTGCCTATAATAACGAAAAAACACCGGGCTCTAAGGCACCGATGCTCTCTCCCTCTCTTACAATCATCCTAAAAGTTCGTGTACAAGTCCGGCGTTGCCGCGAATGCAATAAAAACGATGACAAGGAACAGCAGGATAATTCCGTATAATGCCGTCCCGATAATGCCGCAGACGAGCCCCGCTACGGTTAAGCCTTTCCCTTGCTCATTCGTCTTTTTGAGTTCCTTGAAGGCCAACGTAGAAAACACGATAGCGACAATTCCCAAAATAAAGCCGATGTAAGGTATGACGATCGACAATATGCCAAGCACCAGCGAAGCGATCGATTTGCCGTTTGTTTTGGCCGGCATTGGCGGCTGGCCTGGCGGGTAATCGTTGTTGAATGATGCGTACGGATAAGATGTGTCAGACGGATGTTGATCCATGTAAAGCGGTCCTCCCTAGATTTTTCCTTATATTTTATTGTACTTGATCTTCCGGAATGATGCCATGAATATTTTCCCGTTTTTCTGTTTGTGGAAATTCCTTTCAGAAAATTTTAAGCTCCAATTCACGTTTACTTTATTTTTATATTCTAAAATAATGATCAAACAGCGCCGTTTACCCAAAATGCTCCGTTATAGTTTGACCCTGCTGAAGAATTTTATAAAATGTGGCGATGAGCAAACGGAATCAGCATTCGGAGCGGTTGAATTAAGCTAACACAAAAAACGCCCCGGAAAACTCCGGAGCGTCTGCCCGCGCACTAAACTCACGCGTACATATCAGAAATCGATTAAACCGAGACTAATCAGCAGCGAATCGTTAACTTTTTTCATCGTCTCTTCGTCCAAATGAGTTATTTTATCGGTAAGTCGTTGTTTGTCGATCGTACGTATCTGTTCCAGCAAAATTACGGAATCTCTGTCAAATCCGTGCGTAGCCGCATCGATTTCCACATGGGTCGGCAGCTTTGCTTTTTGGATTTGTGCCGTGATAGCGGCAACAATGGCCGTAGGGCTAAATCGATTGCCGATATCATTCTGGATGATAAGCACAGGTCTTACCCCGCCCTGCTCTGATCCAACGACAGGAGAGAGGTCTGCGAAAAAAACGTCGCCGCGCTTTACGATCAATGTTTACACCCCGCTTACTAGGCGGTCCAGAGTGATGTCTGCATCTTCCTCCGCATGGAATGCTTCCGAGGCCATGGACAAATTGATTTTTGCCATCTCCATATACCCGCGCTGCATCGACTCGCGAATAAATCGTTTCTTGCGTTCGTTCAGATACAGCTTCATGGCCTGTCTGATCAACTCGCTGCGGTTGGAATTTTCCATCGCAACGATCCCATCCACTTCCTGCAAAAGATGATCCGGTAAACTGATCATGATTCTTTTGGTGTTGTGCATATTGGCCATCCTTAACTTCCACCCCCAAAAACCTTGTCGACCCTGATTCCCTGTCATCAGTATAGCATTATTCAAGGGAATTTATACAAAAATATATGCCATACGTATATCAAGTATGCTGCATTTCATTATAAACAAAAATGACAATGCCGTACATACCTGAACAACTTCCATCTATTTGCTATTTCGATGGACCTGGCACAAAATCCTTCATGCGGGGGAAAAGTTTTGTTGAATTTTGTCTGCCGAAACGAATGTTTACAGCAGCGGATTGATCAATACGTCAGGCTGGCCCTTGCGTCTGTATACCCGGGGTACACGGTGAGCAAGCATACACACCACTTCGTAATGAATGGTTCCAAGAGCGGAGGCCAGCTCGCCGGCGCTAATTTCCTCGCCGGACTGCTGACCGATGAGCACAACCTCCTCGCCGGCTTGAATTACTTCGGCTTCGTCAGCCAAAGCTTGAAGCGAAACCATACATTGGTCCATGCAAATCGTTCCGACCACAGGGACGCGGCGCCCGCGTATCAGTACTTGCGCCTTGCCGCTCAGCATCCGGGAATATCCGTCCGCATAACCGATCGGAAGGGTGCCGATCAGCTCCTCCCGCCGGGTTACGTATCTCGCCCCGTAGCTTACTGCGGAATGAGGAGGCAGCGCTTTTACCCAAACCAGCCGCGTTTTGAGCGTCAGCACCGGGGCAAGCTTCACCTCATCCTGCCGCACATCGTCGGACGGATAAAGACCGTATAAAGCGATGCCGATTCTAGCCATCTGGAGCGACAACTCCGGCAAGTCAATGGAGATCGCGCTATTACCCGTATGTATGATCGGGATCTCAATTTCATGCTCCCGCAGCGCGTTTACCACTCCCTGAAACCGGCGGAACTGTTCCAATGTATAGGTTTTGTCCGCATCATCCGCCGTGGCGAAATGGGTGAACAATCCTTCCACTTTCACCTGCGGAATCTGCATGGCCTTGCGTACGAAGGCAACCGCCCCATCCCCCGGCAACAGGCCCAAACGCCCCATCCCGGAGTCGATTTTGATATGGACTTTCAGCTTATGCGGGAACGCCGCCGGATCAAGCGAAGCGATTCTCTCCAGCACCTCTTCGCTGAACACGTTCAGCGTGACGTCATGCTCCCAAGCGGTTCTAACCCCATGCGGCGGCGTATAGCCCAATACGAGAATCGGAAGCTTGATCCCGGCGTGCCGGAGCTCGAGCGCCTCATCCAAAAACGCGACGCTAAGATAGTCCGCGCCGATCCTTTCCAATTCTTTCGCCACAAGTACGGCACCGTGTCCATAAGCATTAGCTTTTACACAAGCAAGCAATTTCATGTCTGCGGGCAATCTTCTCCGCAGCACTGTATAATTGGCTTCAAGCGCGTCCAGATCAATTTCTGCATAGGTAGGTCGATACTTCACTTGCACTTCTAGGTCACCTTCTCTAAAGATTGAAAGTCCAAAAACATCCTGAGCAATACACTAATCGTAATGGTCAGGAAGACGGCTGTCAATTCTGCGGAAGCACCCATTTTTAGGCAAATGAAGGCGGCTAAACAAAAGCAGGCGAAAAGACGGGTCCGGCCAAATCGGTTTTGATTGCCGGAACATCCGTAATCCGCCTGTTCTTCATTATTTACCCGTTTGATCCTGCATAGAAGCAGCGACCTTAACCATTTCATGGACAGGCAGGTTTTCGCTCGTGATCCGGAACTCCAGACCGTCCACGGTCCAGGTCAAGGTTTGCAGCTCCTCACCGGTCAAGAGGCCCCAAGTAAAGCCCATGTCGACCAATTCGCCGGACACCAATGAAGCGGTCCGGTCCGGGGAACGCGTCTCCGACAGCGTAAATTGATATGTACCGTCATAACGCTGCAGCACAGTGATGCGCTCGCTGCCTTCCACCACTTTGTCGTCCTTGTATTCTACCCCATCCGGCAAATACGTGGGAATAATGACGCCAAACGGTTCCGAAAGGGCCGGGCTGGACGTTTTGTCCGCGCTTGCCCCGCTTGCCGATGCGGAGTCGGTTCCGTCCGCTTGTTCCGAGGCCGGCTTCTCGACGAGCATACCGTTCTCATCGACCTCAAGCAGCGTGCCTTGGGCGTTCTGTGCCGCCGCATCCAGGTTGTGCTGCATATCGAACGATTTGTTATCGAACTTCGCATCAAAATCAAACTTGTCGAATTTCACTTCGACGACAACCTTGGCCTCCGCATCGGATACCTGAACTTGCTTCGGAGCGTAGTTGTCTTTGGCCAGCCAAATTTTTTGCCGCACGAGAGCATGGGTGTTGTAGTTGGCGGCCACTTCAAAAATATAGCTGTCTTTGTCCGTTCCGAACTGCCTTGAGCCGTCGGTCAAAATGCTGCGGGCCAACGTCTGATACAGATAAACCTGGCCTTGATTTTCCGGCCAATCGCTTTGGAAACGGAAGCTCTTGTTCAGGCTGGGCGTAAGCACGTAAACGCCCTGCTCATTGCGAAGCACAATTTGCGTGATATCCTTCTGCGCATTCGTCAGCGCGATCCGGTAGAACGACGGGTTCTGGTACCATACCTCCACCTTGTACTCCTGCGGCTTGTCGCCGGTATAAAGCGTCATCGTGCCTGAACCTTGATAACTCTTTAATCCAGAGACCACTTTGTCCAAATCCTTGACGACGCCGTCAGCGTCCTTTTTCCCGCATGCAGCCAACACAACGCTTAAAACCAGCACGATGGTCAGCATCCCTATCCATGAGAAACGGCGCATAAGATCATCCCCTCTGCAGTTTGATTTCCTAAACTGATACATGTCTATGAGGGAACTTGGCCGATTATGCAGACTAGCTCTGGCCCATGCATCTTACCCCTTCGAACACGCAGCTTGCCAGTTACGGCATTGCGTCCGCAAAAATCGCCGTGATATGGTTAACTCACCTATATAGAGGATACCGGGGAGTGAATCCTTTGAAACTGATTATCGACCAATCGCTTGACCATGAGGATGTGGAAATCACCATTAAATGCAGGCTGATCGACGCCGATTTGGAGAAGCTGATCGCGCAGATTCGTCTCTACGGCTTTGCCATCACGGGTAAAAAAGACGGCGCTAGCTATCCCCTGCGGCCCGAGGACATCTACTACTTCGAGTCCATCGACGACAAAACGTTCGCTTATTACGAAAAAGATGTTTATGAGTGCAGCCTGAGGCTTTACGAGCTGGAGCAGCAATTCGCCCAGGCCGATTTTGCCCGGATCAGCAAAAGCTGTATTTTAAACATCATGAAGCTGTCCAGCGTCCGGGCCCTGATCAACGGGAGGTTTGAGGCCAGACTCGACAACGGGGAGAAGCTGTTTATCAACCGCCACTATGTTCAAGGCTTCAAGCAAAAATTCGATTTTTAGGAGGTGCCGAAAATGACTAGATTAAAAGCCTATCTCACAAGAGACTGCATAGCCTTTACATTTGTCGTCCTGGCTTATTCGATTCTGTCTTTGCTGGAGGTGCTGCCGCCTTTTGAGACCGTGCTCACGTTTCAACTGTTTGCCATCACCTCCTGCTGCATCGCCATACTGATGCTTGTGACCGAGCGGATCGCCTGGAAACGTCTCTGGACGTCGATAGCCGCCGATATCCTGGCCGTTTTGCTGTCCGTGTTTATAGTTGGCCCTTTGCTGGGCGTATTCTCTTTTGACCTGAACAGTACCGCCGTCATCGGCGGGATGTCGATTCTGGCATATTTTGCGGTGTACGGCGTGATGATCATGAAAGACCGCGCCGACGCGAGCAGGATCAACCGGAAGCTGCGGATTATCCAAAAGCGCGAATTGAACAAGTAAGGGGAAGATACCCATGAACAAGATGATTGAAGTGCACGGCTTGAAAAAATCGTTCGGATCGCTTGAGGCCGTGAAGAACATCGGCTTTTACGTGGAGGAAGGCAGCTTGTTTGCCTTTCTGGGGCCCAACGGAGCGGGCAAATCAACGACGATCGATATGCTCACGACAAGGCTCAAGCCGGACGGCGGCGAAGTTATCATCGGCGGGTACCGGTTGGGGCGGGACGATGAGCGGATTCGCGGTTCCATTGGCATTGTGTTTCAGGACAGCCTGCTTGATCCGCTGTTGACCGTTAAAGAAAATTTACAGGTGCGGGGCAGCTTTTACGGCTTGTCTCGCGCCGCGCTGGAGGCGGCGATCGCGGCAGCGGTGGAAACGGCCAGCGCCGGCGAGTTCCTAAAGCGGCCCTACGGCAAGCTGTCCGGCGGCCAGCGCAGACGGGCCGATATCGCCCGCGCCTTGATTCATACGCCCAAGGTACTGTTCCTGGACGAACCGACGACCGGGCTGGATCCGCAAACGCGCAAAAACGTGTGGGAGATGATCCTGAAGCTGCAGCGGGAGCAGGGCATGACCGTGTTCCTCACTACGCATTATATGGAAGAAGCTGCGTTGGCCAACTACATCACCATCATCGACCATGGGGAGGTGCTGGCTAGGGGAACTTCCCTGGAACTGAAAAACCGCTATGCTGCGGATTTGCTGAAAATCAAGCCGGTACATGGCGCTGAGCTGGCCGGCGTGCTGACGGATCTCGGCGTTCACTTCGACTTGGACGCCGCCGGCGTATACCGGATCGCGTTGAGCCGCACCGTGGAAGCGCTCGGAATTATCGATCGCTGCCAAGGCAATATTGAGAACGTCGAAATCATCAATGGAACGATGGACGACGTTTTTATTAACCTGACGGGAATGGAGGTAAGAAGCTGATGATCCGCATCGCGCAGCGGAATTTGAAAATCTTCTTCCGCGACCGGGCCGCCGTGTTGTTTTCCTTATTGGCGGTCTTTATCATCCTGGGGTTATACGTCGTGTTCCTCGGCGATATGATCGCAAGCGGCCTGCCGGATATCCAAGGAGTAAGCTTTCTTATCGACAGCTGGGTGCTGGCCGGCATTCTCGCCGTCACCTCCGTTACTTCAACGATGGGCGCATTTGGCATCATGGCCGAAGACCGGTCGCGGAATATTCTCAAGGACTTCACGGCCTCTCCGATCCGCAGAAGCCGTTTGACCGGCGGCTACATCCTCAGCGCCTGCTCCGTCGGCATCCTTATGAGCGCGGTCGCCTTCACGCTCGGAGAGCTGTACATCCTGCTGGTTGGCGGCGAGCTGCTGCCTATTCTTGGCATGCTGAAAGTGCTTGGCCTTATCGTAATGTCCGTGTTGGCCAGCAGCTCGATTATTTTCTTCATCACCACATTTTTGCGCAGCCAAAACGCCTTCTCGGCGGCCAGTACGGTGATTGGAACGCTGATCGGCTTCCTGACCGGCGTTTACGTGCCGGTGGGCAGCCTGCCGGAAGCGGTGCAGTGGGCCATCAAACTGTTTCCCGTATCACACGCCGGCGTACTGATCCGCAGCGTGATGCTGGAACGTCCGATGGAAATATCCTTCGCCGGGGCACCGGACGGGATGGAGGCGGAGTTCATGCGAAGCATGGGCGTGGTGTACCAATTCGGCAGCTACAGGGTGGAGAACTGGCTAAGCATCGTCATTCTGCTGGGATCCACTGTGCTGTTTTTCAGCTTGTCCCTGCTGAATCCGGCGCGCAAAAACAAATAAGCCGGACCGGGTGAGCCGCGCTCTAGTCCAGCATCGAATTCAAGTGATGCACCAGGATGCGGCTGATCTTGTTTGCGCCGAGCCGCTGCGAGTCGAGCAGCGCGTGGATGGCGATGCCGTCGATCAAGGCATACAACCGCTCCGCCTCCAGCTCTTGATCCACTCCCGCTTTCAGCAGCCCCTGCTGGTCCAAATAAGCGATGAGGTATCGCATCAATTGGTATATCCCGTCATGCTGCGCGTCAAATCCCAACTGCTTGTGCCGAAAATAGGTCGTAAACGCCATCCAAACCTCCATTTCCGCCCTGGTTTCCTCGCGGGTTGGCACGATCTCCAGCAAGGTTCTCAATACTTTGTCCTTTGGCGGCAACTCCAGCATCAGAATAGCTTTGATTCGGGCAGCCGCCTTCTCCTTCACCAGATTCATCGCGTAGCGAAGCAGTTCCTCCTGCGAGGAAAAATCATGGCGCAGCGCACCGGCCGACAGTCCCGCCTCTTTGGCGATGTTGCGCACCGACGCTCCTTCCATCCCCTGCTGTAAAATGACCCGCCACGTCGCTTCGGCGATCGTTTGTTTTCTTTGAGTATGGTCTACTTGTTTTGGCATATCTTCAGTTTACCAGCCATGGGCCAACAACACAATCTATCCGGTACAGTTGTATTAAATAAATAACGATGTTACAATACTTCAGGACTTCACAAATTACAGGAGGGGAAAACACGCATGAATGCGGTGGCCTGGACAATCGTCGCCTGCGAAATCGCCTTTTGGGTGGTCATTGCCGCAGGATTAATCGTACGTTATTTATGGAAACGGCCTAAGCTTGGGCTGGCCTTGCTTGCTTTGACTCCGGTCATCGACCTGATCCTGTTCGTCATTACCGGCGTCGACCTGTACAACGAGGCAACAGCCACGACGGCCCATGCGCTTGCAGCCGTATATATCGGGGTATCGATCGCCTCCGGAAAAAGCATGATAGACTGGGCCGACGCCAAGTTCCGCTTCTATGTGGCCAAAGAGGAAGCTGTCAAGCCCGCAAAGCGTTACGGCATGGATCATGCCAAACATGAATTGAAGGGATTTATCCGCCATATTCTCGCGTTTCTGATCGGAGGTCTGCTGCTCGCCGGGATGATCTATTTCATCAACGATTCCAGCCGTACCGAGGCTTTGCTTGGGGTGCTCCGAGTGTGGGGTATTGTGCTGTGCGTGGATTTGGTCATTACGGTTACGTATTTCATTTGGCCGAAGCAAATCAAAAAATAATCAGGTGCATAAAATCCATCATGCCAACGCACCCTACTGTTGACTTATCGGGAGTTGAAGGAGGGTAGCAGTATGAAGAAAGAGTCTCAAGGTCCTAGCAAATATGAAGTGCAAAGAGACGAGTTCAACAAAATGCCGGTTCCGAGCAAGGAGAGAGAAGAGTTTGCCAAAGAAATGGCGGAAGATGCCAAAACGGTATTCGGTCAGCAGCAATCGGAGCGTTAAAATAAGCGTTTTACTTAAATCGCGTTATGAAAAGAAAAGCCAACCGCATTGGCATGAAGGCGGTTGGCTTTTCTGCTTGCGCCTAACGGCGTCCTTTAATGGCTCTGACTTCTACTTTGGAGCGATTGGAGGCTCTTCCTAAACTTTGGACGCTGCTCTAACGGACACCAGCGACCTTATCCGCCCATTTCCCGGGTATTTCCCAGCCTAACGGACACAGGCGACCCTATTTCGCTCTAAACCCGTTCATCCAGGCCGATTTTAGGTAAATAAGGTCGTCTGTGTCCGTTACATTTTGCAAGCCTCCGTTTTTACGCAAATAACGGCTCTGGTGTCCCTTAAGCCCCCAGATTTCTCTTCTCCTTCCCTCTCTTCCTACGTATCGCTCTCTACCATACCCGAATCTGCGACTACTATTACATTCATTTTGAGCATCCAGACCTGAAATCCGTCGAGATTCTCCAAAAACAGCCAGCCCTTGTCCTTCCATGCGATGAACGGCATGCTGCAGCTGTACTGCGCAAATACTTCAACCGGGGCTCGCGCCGGCTTAGCTTTGCGCCGCAGCCTCCGCAGCCTCGGCTGTTTTGGCCGGCCTGCCGTACGCCAGATGGCGGTTGGCCAGCAGCAAAAACGGCACGCCGCAGGCCGTCGTCAGGGCAAGTATCGCAAAAATGGGCAGCGCCGCTCCGGCTCCCAGCGAATCCAGCAAAAATCCGCCAAGCAGCGGGGCCAGCGTATTCCCCAGGTTGTTGAACCCGAAAACGCCGAAATAAGTGCCGCGCAGCTCCGGTTTCGCGATCCGGTCGACCAGCACATCGGTCATCGTAAACATCAGCACTTCCCCGATCGTAAAAATCACGACCCCGAGGATAAACGCCCAAATCGTATGGAACGCTCCAAACAGAAGCAAACTGCAGGAAACGAACAAATTGCCGGCGATGATCGGGACGATCGGCGAAAAACGGCTGGCCAACCGGACGAGCGGAAACTGCACGGCCAATACGACGATCGCGTTCAGCGACAGCATGTAGCTGAACCACTTGGCGCCGTTTTCGATATCCGGACTCATCTCCATATACTGCGCCAACGTAGAGTCGAAATGGCCGTAGCCCAGCACGCAAAAGATCATGCCGATCAGCACGTACACGAAGGTGCGGTCCCGCCCGGTCACTTGCAGGGCTCCTTGCAATGTCAGGCGCTCGCCGGCGCCATGTTCGGCAGTGCCGACATGTTTATGGGCCATAAACTGGATTAGGAGCACGATACCGTACAGGAAATAGACGAGGCCGGCAAAATAAAAAGCGATCCCCGATTCCGAAGCACCAAGCTGCATGCCGAGAATCGGCCCGATGACCACGCCCAGATTGATCGCCGCGTAACGCAGGTTAAATACAAGCATCTTGCTCTCCTGCGTCGTAATGTCGGCCAGCAGCGCCCGTGAGGTTGGCTCGAACATCGCCCGGCACAACCCGTTTAGCGCGTTCATGACAAAAAATATCCATACCTTGTCCGCCAAGGCAAAGCCAACGAACACCAACGTCCAGCCGAAAATGGATATATACAGCACTCTTTTTCGTCCGATAACGTCCGAGATGTATCCTCCGTAAAAGCTGGCGAATACGCCGATCAGCGAACTGACGGCCACGACGATCCCGGTTTCCGAGGCGGTCGCCCCCATCGATTTGATCAAATAAATGGACAAAAACGGAATGCTCATGGATGTGGCCATCCGGCCAAAGATCGTTCCTATAATAATAGTCCAGGATAAAGGATGAATGTTTTTGAGATGCGTATTCATGGAGTTCGCCTTTCTTTGTTCACATTTTGTTAAAAAACTATTTTCCTATTAAACAAGGCTAAAAAATATTTGTCAAGGCAAAAGAAGAGGTTTGTCATTTCCTATCTCTGCCGATTTGCAGTAAGATTAGTAAATATCCATTTATGACCAACAATGCGTTCAGGGGGCACTGTTCATATGAAATCCAACAACCAAGCCACTTTGCAAAAAAAATTGCTGCCGCGTCATATCAGTTTTATGGCGATGGGCGGCGTGATCGGCACCGGCATTTTCAAAGGCAGCGCGGAAACGGTAAGCCTGGCCGGTCCCGGCGTGATTTTTTCTTACGTTTTCGCCGGCTTGCTGCTGCTTGTCGTGATGGGCGCGATCGCCGAGATGGCCACCGTCTATCCAGGCAAAAATATGAAGGATTTTATCCGCCAAGCGTTCGGGGAACGGGTCTCTTTTATCATCGGCTGGCTGTATTGCTTTATGTGGCTGGCCGTCTGCGTCATCGAGGTCATCGCCGCCGGCAGCTTCTTGCAGTTTTGGCTTCCGGGCGTGCCGCTCTGGGTTTTGAGCCTAGCCAGCGCGGCCTTCATCCTGGCCGTCAACACGATGAGCGTCGGGGGTTACGGCGAGTTCGAATTTTGGCTGGCCGGCATCAAAATCGCCATGATCGTGGTGTTCATCGTGCTGGGCGCGGCCATCCTGTTCGGCTGGATTCCCGGGGCCGTGGCTCCGTTTCCGTACAATTACACTGCTTACGGCGGCTTCTTTCCCCACGGCTGGACTGCTATTTTCTCGGCCCTGCTGGTCGTCATGTTCTCTTACGGCGGCTCCGAGCTGATCGGCCTGACGTTATCCGAAGCGCAAGATGCCGAAAAGGTGCTGCCCCGGGTCGTCAAAAGCTTTATTTTGCGCGTCGTCCTGTTTTATACGCTGCCGATTCTCATCATATGCGGGCTGGTCCCGTGGAACAGCCTGAACGAACAGACCAGCCCGTTCGTCCAGGTGCTGGCGTCCGCCGGCCTGCAAGGTTCGGCCCACCTGATGAACTTCATCCTGATTACGGCCGTTCTGTCGGCGGCCAATTCCGGCATCTACGGCGCTACCCGCATGCTCCACTCCATGGCGGCGGGCGGCGAAGCCCCACCTTTTCTCGCCCGTATTTCGGCCAAAGGGGTTCCGGTCAATAGCCTGAAGCTCTGCGGCAGCGTGCTGATCCTCGGTTCGCTGGTCGCCTATTTGAATCAGGCCGGTTTGTTTCGCTTGCTGATGGCGGTGCCGGGTTTCGTCGTGGTGCTCGTTTGGATTACGATCTGCCTGTCCCAGCTTAAGCTGCGCAAAACTTATCCGCTGGCGCCAGGCTTTAAAGTCTGGGGATATCCGTATATCACGAGCTTAACGGTCATTTGCTTATCGGTCATCGCCCTGTTGTTTCTGTTTGACGCGCAAAACCGGATCAGCATCTCGGTATGTCTCTTCGTACTGATCCTGCTGACCGCCTGGTCCATCCTTCGTTTTCGCTCCGGTGCCGGCCGCAGCCGCTAGAACGTTGTCAACCTTCGAACGTAAACAGACTGTTTCTCCTCCCCTGCCCGGCATGTTACAATAACGGCGGAAGTCTAAAGCGGGTTGGGGGGAATTATGGAACTTCAGATACTGACCGAACTTGTTCTGCAGAAACCAAGCCTACGTTACCGGCTGATTCGCCGGATTCAGGGCGCTTACCGATACGATACCGCCTATTGGCGTTTTGCGGCAGCCGGTCCTTGGGGGGCCGGCATGTTCGCTTTTATGTTGTTGGCTTTGGGCATGCCTACGGGCTTCGGTACCGCCTTCGACATGCTGCTGTTTGTGCTGACGGGGACGATAGGGATGTTCGCCGCGGCGCACGCGGCCGCAGTCCTGCTGGCGCTGATCGGAGTGCCGATCCCCCGCCTGTTTGCGGGAGCTTTGTTGTATGATCTGGCCATCATTTTTTTCATCTTCTATTTTAGTGAAGTACCTTTCCCCGCTTCCGCGGTGATATCTGGCGTGGTGACACTGGCAGGAGCCATCGCCGGCATGATCGCCGCAGGGGTTGCCCGCCTGCGTCTCTCCCTGCGCGCCAAAGCCGGCCTGATCGCGGTGCTTGCGCTGTTCGGGCTAACCGCCGCCGTCTGGCCGGATGTTTCGCAACAAACCGGCACGGTGCCGGCCTCCCTCTCCGATTCGGGCGCTTTCGAGCCGGCCGATAATCCGGCTAACCCGGGAACTTATCCAGTTTCTACTTTATATTATGGGAGCTGCGAAGACCGTTGGCAGCCGGAATTCGGGAAAGAGACGGATTTGCGCTCCGAATCGGTGGACGCCTCCGCTTACATTAAAAGCTGGCCGCGGCTCCGCACCTGGTTTTGGGGTTATGACCAGCACGCGCTTCCCGTTAATGGCCGGGTATGGATGCCGGAAACGCCCGAGGAGAATTCAGGGAACGCCGGGCCTTATCCGCTCGTTCTGATCGTTCACGGCAATCATTTGATGGAGGACTTTTCCGACGGGGGATACGCTTATTTGGGCGAGCTTTTGGCCAGCCGGGGATATGTGGCCGTTTCGGTGGACGAAAACTTTTTGAACTATTCGGCATGGTCGGGGATACCCGACAACGATATGAAGGTGCGCGCTTGGATGCTGCTGAAGCATTTGCAGCAAATCGGGGAGTTTGCCGCCGAGCCGGGCAATCCGTTTTACGGGAAAATCGACTTCGGGCAAATCGCCCTGATCGGCCACTCGCGCGGAGGGCAAGCGGCCGTCATGGCCGCCGATTACCGGAATTGGTTCGGTTCCGACGCGTCGCTGCAAAGTCTGGACTCGTTCCGGATTCAAGCCGCGGTTGCCATTGCCCCGACCGACAAAAAGGTGGACAACAAATACACCAGGCTGCGGGATGTCAGCTACTTAACGCTGCAGGGCGCCCGGGACGGCGATGTCAACGACTTCGACGGCGACCGCCAGTATATAAGAACAACGTATTCCCGCGGGGCGGATAAATTCAAAGCTTCGGTCTACATCGCCGATGCCAACCACAGCCAGTTTAACAGCAGCTGGGGGGCAAGCGACGTCAGTTACCCGAAGGGCATCCTGCTTAGCCGAAGCGGGATGCTGGCTCCCGACGAGCAGCGGGAAATCGCGAAAGTGTATATTTCCGCATTTTTGGAGGAAACGCTGCAACGGCAGGAGCGGGAGCAAGAGCGAGAGTCATATCTTGCCCTGTTCCAAGACTATCGCACCGGAATGTCCTGGCTGCCGGACACGGACTATTATAACCGGTTTGAGAGCGGATCATTTATCGCCTGGGCCCGGTATGACGAGGACACAAACAAGACGTCGGTTCCCGGGGGCGGAAAAGCGGAGGCCAGCGGCCTCATCTGGATGGAGCGGAACGCCAAAAACCGGCATAATGTCAGCAAGCCTACCCGCGGCATCGTGCTGGAACGCGGCGAAAGTACAGTAGGCATCAGCTCCGTTTACACATTGCAATGGGAGCAAGGCGCCCCCTTTCCCGGAATGGACGGGTCCGCTCCCGAATTGTTATCCTTTTCGTTGGCGGACCTAAACCATGAGCTTGAACAAAACGATTCAGCTGCGGCCGATCCGGCTGCTCCGGAAATCAGCGTGGAACTGACCGACAGCCATGGCCTAGCCGTCCGCCTGCCTTTGTCCGCGTTCATGGACAGGGCGCCGCTTCCCGAGACCACTTTCACGATTCATCCGTGGCTGGAGCGGAACTTGTCGGAAGGCAAATACAAGCATCCCACCGAAGCGGTATTTCAAACTTACCGCCTGCCATTAGCGGCCTTCACCGCCGCGAAGCCGGGCTTTGACCCATCGGCCGGAATCACCCGCCTGGCCTTCCGTCTGGACGGCGGACCGGCCAAAATCATGCTGGACAACATCGGAGTATACTAAAAACGCTTAGTCCCTTCGGCCATCCTTTAGGCCGGGTCCGGGACTAAGCGTTTTTTACAATAAGGCGTGATTATTCAGGTTTAGGTACGAGCTGGTAGATGTCCCCGTTTTCCATGGTGTCGATCAGGCGGTCCAGCCATTCGTAATATTTTACCGCTTCCTTCATTTTGCGAGCGTCTTCCTCCAGCACCTTGCGGAGCGGTCCTTCCGGCTCACTGGCCAGGCAGCGGTTCAATTCTTCCAGGGAACGGCGCAGCACCAGAATGTTGCCTTCCACGGCTTTTCTCCATTTGATGGCAAAAAAGTCCGTAAACGTCTGATACCAGTCGTATTCTACTTCATATAAGTCTTTGCGCGAGCCTTTCTCCCATACTTTATTCACCATTTTGAGATCAAGCAGCGTTCGCACGCCCGTGCTCATGCTGGTCTTGCTCATACTCATTTCGACGCCCATCTCATCCAGGGTCATCGGCTTATCCGCAAAAAAAAGCAGCCCGTACAAATGGCCCGTAGAAAGAGAAATGCCATATAAGTCCATATTTCTGCCAATCGCTTCTATAACACGCTTGCGTACCTTCATTAATGACGCATGCTGTTCTTCTGTGAGCTGGTCCAAGCTCATGCTTGCAACCTCCTATTCATTGCGAACCATGATTCTATGGTGTTGGCGCCATCTAACACTGCGTAGTCTAACGCTTATTCTATCTTAAGTAAAGCCTGCCTAAATGTAAAGAAGCGACTTCGGTAGGATATGGGAGCATACGGGAGTTATCTGTAGATTCGTTACGTTCAGTTTTTTCTGTACGTTCCTTACGTACGGATTTGAGCTTTGAATTATGTTCCTTTTCCCTGTTAGACTGTTATACATAGGTTGATGCGATGCTGCCCGCTTCGCCTTGCTTTTTGCTGCAGCGAAGTCAGGCATCGGAGGGCAAAGTTGTTAAGAAGAGGAGTGAATACATGAGTAAGGAAATATTGCGTGTCCATGAAGTAAGCAAATTGTTTGGTCCTCACGCGGAGCAAGGCATACCTTTGCTGAAACAAGGTTATACGAAGGAACGCCTGCTCAAGGAGAAAGGCATTACGATTGGTGTCGGCCAGGTTAGCCTGGATATCCGCGAAGGGGAAATTTTCGTGATCATGGGCCTGTCCGGCAGCGGCAAATCGACGCTTGTACGGATGCTGAACCGGCTCATCGAACCTACGGCAGGCGAAATTCTGCTGCACGGGCAGGACTTGCTGAAAATGAATAAATCACAGCTTCGCGAAGTGCGGAGAAAATCGATCGGCATGGTGTTCCAGAAATTCGCTTTGTTCCCGCACCGCACGGTACTGCAAAACGTGGAATACGGGCTTGAAGTTCAAAAAGTAAACAAACGCGACCGGAAGGAAAAAGCCATGCAGGGCCTGGAGCTCGTCGGATTGAAGGGCTGGGAAAATCAATATCCCGAGCAGCTTAGCGGCGGCATGCAGCAGCGGGTCGGTCTGGCCCGGGCGCTGGCCAACGACCCGGAGATTTTGCTGATGGACGAAGCGTTCAGCGCGCTGGATCCGCTGATTCGCCGCGACATGCAGGACGAACTGCTCGAACTGCAGGAAAAAATGAAAAAAACGATCGTCTTTATTACGCATGATCTGGACGAAGCGCTGCGGATCGGCGACCGGATCGCGCTGATGAAGGATGGCGCGCTGGTACAAATCGGAACGCCGGAAGAAATGCTGACGAATCCGGCCGACCGCTATGTTGAACGGTTCATCGAGGACGTCGATCTGTCCAAAGTACTGACCGCCGCGCGAGTGATGCGGCGTCCGGAGACGATCTACCCGGATCGCGGACCGCGGGTTGCCCTGGAACTGATGCGCGAACGGGGAATCTCCAACCTGTTTGTGATCGACCGCAGCAAGCGCCTGCTCGGCGTCATTACCGCCGAAGACGCCGCGGCCGCGGCGAAAACCGGAGCATCGCTCAGCGACATTCTGATCAAGGACGGTCCGCGGGTCATGCCGGATACTGTGCTGAGCGATCTGTTTGAGGTCACAAGCTCGTCGAAAGTACCGCTGGCGGTTGTGGACGAACAGGAACGCCTGCTGGGCGTCATCGTCCGCGGCGCCGTGCTCGGCGCGCTTGCCGGTGAAACCCACCATGAAACTCATCATGAAACTCATCATGAGACGAAGGAGGTGACCGCTCATGAACTCGATTCCTAAATTGCCGATTGCCGACTGGATTGAGTCGATCGTCGATTGGATGAGCACGTATTTGGGTGGATTTTTCGACGGCTTGTCCGCGGTCATCGAATGGATTGTAAGTTTCTTTTCCGGATTGTTTTTGCTGCCTCATCCGCTTCTGTTTATCGCGATCATCGGAATTCTTGCTTATCTGATCGGCAGATGGCAGCTAGCGTTGTTTACGGTGATCGGGTTTCTGCTGATCGATAACTTGGGTTATTGGCAGGAAACGATGAATACGCTTGGCCTTGTCATTACGTCGGGGCTGATTTCGATCCTGCTTGGGATTCCGATTGGGATCTGGAGCGCCTACAGCAAAATTACCCACCGGATCATCGCGCCGCTGCTTGATTTCATGCAGACGATGCCGGCGTTCGTTTACTTGCTGCCGGCCGTTACCTTTTTCAGTCTGGGCGTTGTTCCGGGCGTCATCGCTTCGGTCATTTTTGCGATTCCGCCGACGATTCGGCTGACTTATCTGGGCATCAAACAGGTGTCCGGCGAATTAACCGAAGCGGCCAACGCTTTCGGCTCCACGTCCTGGCAGAAGCTGTTTAAGGTCGAGCTGCCTTTGGCGATGCCGACACTGATGGCCGGGGTGAACCAAACGATCATGCTGTCGCTGTCCATGGTCGTCATCGCGTCCATGATCGGCGCACAGGGGATCGGGGCCACCGTGTACCGGGCTGTGACCCAGCTTAAAATTGGTCAAGGCTTCGAAGCCGGTCTGGCCGTCGTCGTACTCGCGATCGTGCTGGACCGCTTTACGCAAAATTTGTTGAAATCCAAAAAAAGGGGAGAATAAGATGAAAAAAACGAGGAACCTGATGATGCTGGTAGGATTGGCCGGAACACTGCTGCTTTCCGCCTGCGGTCAAACGGGCACCAGCGCCGGAAGCAATACCGGCGGAAATGCGGCGGGCGACTCCATCGGCAAACAAGTGAACTACGAAATCATCGGCATCGATCCCGGTGCGGGCATCATGAAAGCGACGGCCAGCGCAATCGACCAATACGGCCTTAGCGATTGGAAGCTGATCGAAGGCTCGGGCGCGGCGATGACTGCGATGCTGGATAAAGCGGTCAAAGCCAAAAAACCGATTGTCATTACGGGCTGGACGCCCCACTGGATGTTTGCCAAATACGATCTGAAATACTTGGATGATCCGAAAAAAGTGTACGGGGAAGCCGAAGAAATTCACACCCTGGTGCGCAAAGGCTTGAAAGAGGATCAGCCAACAGCCTATGAGTTCCTGGATCGCTTCGAGTGGACTTCGGACGAAATGGGCGAAATGATGACCGCCATCCAGGACGGCCAAGACCCGGCCGAAGCGGCTAAGGCTTGGGCGGACAGCCACGAGGACCGTGTGAACAGTTGGATAGAAGGCTTGACGCCGGTGAACGGCGACAAGCTCAAACTGAGCTATGTCGCTTGGGACTCGGAAATCGCCAGCACGAATTTGCTGCAATACATTCTCGAGAACAAGCTTGGCTATAAGGTAGAAGCGTTGCAGGTGGAAGCCGGCCCGATGTGGACCGGGGTTGCCGAAGGCGACGCGGATGCGACCGCGGCCGCTTGGCTGCCGCTGACCCACGCAGACTACTGGGATAAATACGGCGATAAATTGGAGGACCTTGGTCCAAACATGACCGGCGTCAAAACAGGGCTTGTTGTTCCAAGCTATGTCGATATCAATTCGATTGAAGATTTGAAATAAGCCTCAAGAGAACGGAAGAAGCCGCCCCTATTCGGGACGGCTTCTTCATATATATCAATTAAGAAGAGGGAGTACTTAAAATATAGCAGCCCTTGCTTAAAGGAACCTTACAAAAAGCTGAAAATTACCTTAAATTACGTGTTTCAAAAAGTCGGCTTTTCAGCACCAAGAAGGCCCGGCTGAATTCAAGATTTGACGCCGAATAAGCTCCATGATTCTACTTCGTGATCAAAAGATGACTTTTTGAACTACCTCTTAAATTATAAATGGTTAATTGCAAACCTAATCGATTTGCTCGTGAATGCCGATACAACCGGTAGGAGGTGAGAAAATGGATATCGCAGCAGCATCAACCGCTATGAGCCAAGCCAAACTTTCCCAGGCTGTCAGCATCCAAGTACTGAGCATGGCCAAAAACCAGGCTGAAGTCCAAGGTCAGAACCTGGTGAAAATGTTAGAACAAAGTCAGTTGGATCCCAACCGGGGCAGACATTTGGATATTAGAGTATAGGCGCAAAAAACCGTCCGATGATGAAGTCGGACGGTTTTTCGTTTTTTTGACTAAGGTTATTCAGCCTAGGATATAACGCCGTTCGCCGGGAGTTGTTGCCACGAATAAAATTTGCCTTTTTTGTTGATTTTGCCAACCAGTGTGGGAGCTCCTTTTTTGGTGAACGTATATTCATTAGCTTTGATCGATACCGAATAGCCTTTCAGATTGATCGAAAAGACCGATTGAACCGCCGGTTTGGCCACGGACAGGGCTTTGGTCTTGCTCAGCTTCGGCTTGGCAAATGACTTGGCAAAATCCTGCTCATCGTTCCAATCTTCTCCTGTCATATTATAAACTTCCCAGACTTTGCCGGTCTTCGCCCCGATCAAAACATGGTTAAAATCGTTTTCGTCCTGATAATTCCATACGAAATTTTTATCCCCTTCCTTCTCGCGAATGACGAAGTCGAAAGGTTTGGTGGTGCTGATTCCCAGCGCTTTCAGGGCGCGGGAAGCTTTGTTGTTCAACTGTGGTTTGGTGCTGCCTAAAGAATAGGAGATGCTTGCTCTAATACTGTTGTTATTATCCAAGTCGATGTACAGATTTTGAGCATTGCCGAAAAATACCCAGTAATTGCGCAGCTGTTTATCCTCCTGGTACGGGGAATAGACCCGCCAGAGCGCTTCAGGTTTAAATTTTTTGTCGGTGTCAAAAGTTTTCAGAAAGGACGCTACACGGGAACGCAAAGTTTTGTCCATCACTTTATCCCTATCGTCGGCCTTATAAATAATCGACGTGGACTCTACCCGGTTTTTCTCCGGGTTATAGAGTTGGCTGAAAGTTGCGTTGGCCTTCCCGTTCAGCGTCCCCTCAAAGATCCAAAGATTCTCGTCTACGCTGGTAAACGTAATTTTCGAATTTGGGGCCAGCTTGTTTAGTGCATCCGTAAGTTTATCCGAGACGGCCTGATCGATGTTCGGCGCGGTCTGCGCGTCTTGCTCCACCGCCTGGGACGACTGATCAGACGGCTGCTCCGCGTGAATCGGGACCGCGGTAAACATAAGAGACAGAACTGCGACGGTTGCTGCGATGGATCTCCATTTCTTCATATTTCTTAAATTCCCTCCTGTGCTAAATGTGAGTCATCACTTTTTTATAACGAACAAAGTGAGGGAAATGTTGCCATCATAAAACCGTCAAAACAGAGCCGTGCCATTGCGCCAATATAATGACGTATTGTTCAATTTCTTGCGAAAATTGTGAAGTTTTGTCCTCTTTTATTTTCAAAGGGCCGAAGGGAAAGTATAATTGGGTTATTAAGCAATTCCCTCAGCCGATGAGGAACCCGATGAGGAGTTTTGTACGATGAGCAACGCGGAGTTAAAAGAATTGCTACAATCTGTGATAAACGAGTCCTTACAGCCGGTAAAGGATGACATTCGCTCGGTAAAGGATGAAATCCAACTGCTGAAGACAGGACAAGAAGAGCTGCGGCTGATCACTAGCGCGATTCGCGACCGGCAGGAAGAAACCGACGCCAAACTTGAAGCGTTAAGCATGGACGTGAAGCATATGCACGGCGATCTGGTCCGGATTGAGCAAAAGCTGGACGAAAACGAGTCCGAACTTCGGGGGGATGTCCGGTTCCTTAACCATCGGATCGCCGATCTCGAAATGGAAGTCGAAAAATTAAAAAACCGGTAATGCGAACCGCCAGGGAATTTACTCTGGCGGTCGCTTGTTCCAGCGAAACATAAGGACAAAAAACGTCGCTACTCCGGTGATATCCGTCAATTTGAGAGAAATAGAGACGATTTATGTCGCTATTTTCTCGAGTCGCGGTAGGAATGCTCTCGTTCTGGGCACTTCATAGGAAAATAAGTACCAAAAATGCCGCTATTGGGGATAAACAGGCCTGGCTCCGGATAATAGGTACATAAAGTTCCGTTATTTTGAAGGCCGAGAGGATAGTGTTAAGACGCTCCGGTTATAACGGAAACGATGCTCTTTCGCAATTGCTCCGCATTCCCCGCCTGATAGGGATCGGCATTAAAGAGAATCGCATCCGCCAGGTAACCTTCCGC
This sequence comes from Paenibacillus lacisediminis, assembly GCF_046567315.2. Taxonomy (NCBI): domain Bacteria; kingdom Bacillati; phylum Bacillota; class Bacilli; order Caryophanales; family Paenibacillaceae; genus Paenibacillus; species Paenibacillus lacisediminis. The sequence goes on from NZ_JBKIAX020000004.1 coordinate 349,903, forward strand.
AACCCTTCCCAATTCATGGCCGCTGCCAAGAATCTCGGCTGCGGTCGTTGTGGCAGCCTGCCACGCCTCTGCCCAAGACAGCCCGTACTCCGTCAAAGTATCCAACTCTTGGAGATTGTGTCCGTGAAGTTGAGGTGTGGCGTAATCCGTCCCGAATCCGATCCGGACTCCCGCCCTTTGGGCGTATGCGATCGCCTTGGGATGGGCTTCGGCCGCCCGGGCTGCGCGGTCGCAAATCACCGGGTTCAAAGCCAACACGCCTTTAGGGTCGGCGGCAATGCGGTAAATCGATGTCGTGGGCACAAAAGCGACTCCGGACGCGGCAAGCCGCCCGGCCTGATCCTCCGTCAGAAACATGCCGTGCTCTATAGATTCCACCCCCGCAGCAATAGACCAGTCTATGGTCACTCCTCCCCAGGTATGAACCAAGACTTTTTTGTGATGAGCATGCGCATGGCGAACGATGAAGGTGAATTCTTCTTTTGAAAATATCGGATCAAGCACCTTTTCCGTGGGGGCTCCAAGGCCGCCTGTGGCCATAATCTTGATCCAGCCTGCACCGGTGTCAAAAATCGGCTGCAGACGCTGCTCCAGATGCCCCAGGCCACGGCGGGCATCGGCGGCCCCAATCATATCGCTGCTGGCTTGTACCCTTAAAGGATGTCCGTAGTGCTGCACGATATGCCGCACGGTGCTGGGCAAAATGCCACCCGCATCCCTTGCCGTCGTCACGCCGGTGCGAAGGGTGGCTGCAAAAGCCTGCGCTTGCAGCACTTCAATCTCATGCGGGTCGCGTTTCAATTGATCGGCATGGTCAAAATCCGTCCAAGCCAGATGGGTGTGCAGATCGATGACCCCCGGGCTAATCCATAAATCTTCGCCTGGACGATCCGTCACGTCGCGGTGCGGATTTGCTTCGACGATCGAGGAGAACCGGCCATCCTGAATCGTGATATCAAAACGTTTTCCGTTAACCCCTGCTATGTGTACTTGATTCAAGTTTTGCGGTTGTGAGTTTTTATTGATCAAGTTCATTCCCCCCAAACCTGCGAAACGGCCGCTATGGCGTGTTCCGGCTTTTGGCCTAACAACCGGGCGAGCGTTCTGATAGCCTCTTCTACGCTTGGCCGGCAGGCGTTCGCTCCAAAATGGTTGATCCGCAAGAGTTGCCCAAACAATTCTCCATCTCCCGGAGCAACAATCCCTACAGGCTGATCGATCAGTAAACCCGGTTCCCCGGAAGTCCGCACCGTTGTCGTCAGCGTGGAATAAAATCGGCTATCCTTTTGCCAAGGCTCAAGCCCCAAGGCTTTAATTCCAGAAATCGCAGATGCCGCGGCCAATTCATGGCGCCGGATCACACGCTCCAATCCCTCCTCTTCCACAAGCGTCAAGCCGGAGATCAAAGCCCTGGCCTCCAGAGCCGGAATGTTGGGCGGAACCCGCAGCGGTGCCGTGCCATCCCCGTTTGGCTTCAAATCCAGCAGAGACAAGATCGAATTGCGCGGGGCATGCGGGTTCGATTCAAGGAATTCCCAGCCACGCGGCGAAACGCTTACGGCGCTGACTCCGTTAGGGCCGGCCAATGCTTTTTGTGCACCGATAGCTGCGAAATCAACTCCCCATTCATCCACCGGCAAGGCTTCTCCCCCCACCGCCGACACGGAATCCATCACCGTGATAAGATTGAAGTCGCGCGCAATTTTCAATATTTCACGAGCCGGATTGGATCCACCCGTCACTACTTCAGCCTGTACAAAAGAGAGCGCGCACGGCTTAAATTTTTCAATTGCCGCCAAGATCGCTTCCGCAGTAACCACCTCATCAAAGGGGACGGCAACTTGGGCGACCGTGGCGCCGCCGCGTTCCAGCCACTTTCCGAACAAGCTTCCATAGGGACCGGTCACGACATTCAAAATCGTCCGGCCTGGCGCGGAGATCCCGGCGGCCACCGCTTCAATGCCCAGGATCGCCTCCCCGGGGATGATGACCGGAGAATGCTTCGTAAACAATAACTTAGAGAGCTGATGTGTAAGTGTATCATACTCGGATCGGAAAAGCGGTACATATCCTTTAGGTGCTCGGCTCATGCTGATGTAAACCTCCTGTTGTACTTAATTTCGGCATTCTCGGAACAGCGGACAACAACTCGCGGCTATATGCCGTTTCAGGGCGGGCGAAAAACCGCTCCTTGGCATTGATCTCCACCAGCCTTCCCTGCTTCATTACCGCCACTGTATCGCTGATTTCATGGATGACCCCTAAATCGTGGGATATGAACAGCATCGTGAGGTCAAGCTCATCCTTCAACGTGTTAAACAGGTCAAGCACGCTCCGTTGGACGGAAACATCCAATGCGCTCGTCGGTTCATCCGCGATCAAAACGCTTGGTTCCACGCTTAATGCGCGGGCAATGGCAATCCGCTGCCGCTGGCCGCCGGAGAATTCATGAGGAAATCTGTCCAAAGCGCTTTCGGCAATGTGAACGCGGGCCAGCAGCTCCTTGCAGCGTTTCTCGACTTGAGCGCGGTCCACAATACGATGAAACAACAACGCCTCGGACAAAATCTGCCGGATCGAATGCTTGGGATTCAGCGACGCATCAGGGTTCTGAAAGATCATCTGGATCTTTTTGCGCTGCTCACGGCTTCTCCTCTTCTTCAAAGGCTCCGACTCCAGCACGATCTGCCCCTCATCAGGCACAATCAACCCGGCAATCACCCGCGCCAATGTGGATTTTCCTGAACCCGACTCTCCAACAAGCCCAAGCGTGGCATGCTGCCGCACATGCAAATCGATGCCGTCCAGCGCCATAAACCCGCCGTAACGCACCTTGATATTTTTGACTTGCAGGGCTAATTCCATCTTCAAACGCTCCCTTCAAGCTCAGGCACAGGAAGCACCGAGTCCATCAGCATTTGGGTATAAGGGTCTTGAGGGTTTTGCAAAAGACCATACGTCTCTCCCTGCTCCACAATTTTCCCTTCCTTCATGACGCACAGCTTGGAACACAACGCCGCCGCAATGGCCAAATTATGCGTAACAAACACCATGGCAAAACCCAACTCCTGCTGCAAAGCCGAAATCGTTTCAATAATTTGCCGCTGCACGGTTACGTCGAGCGCGGTTGTAGGTTCGTCACAGAGCAGAATCCCGGGTTTGCACGCCAGGGCGATGGCGATGACGACGCGCTGGCACTGGCCGCCCGACAACTGGCTCGGATAGCGGTCGGATATCTTCAAGGAATCCGGCAGTCCAAGCATTTCCAGCAGTTCCAACGCTGCTCTGCGGGAAGCCCTTCGGCTTAATCGCTGCCGGTAATACACGACTTCCGTCAACTGCTGTACAACCGGACAAAGCGGATCCAGCGCCCCTCTGGGGTCCTGAAAAACCATCGCGCTTCCGGCATCGCTCTTAATCACTCCGCCGGCCTGCTCGACACCGCGCGGAAGCAGTCCCAGAATCGCACGGAGTGTAAGCGATTTTCCCGAGCCTGATTCCCCGACTAACCCCAACGTTTCTCCCCTGTTTAACGTAAAGCTGACGTTATCGACCAATTTGGGGTTTGATTTGGCCGCCAGCGATAGGGATTCTACTTCCAAAACCGGAGTTGTTGACATCATTTTTTCCTCCATAGGTCCGCCAACCCGTCACCCACAAGAGACAAGGCAATTCCCGTATACACTACGGCCAAGCCCGGAACCGCCGAGAGCCACCAGGCTGTGGTGATAAACGGCTGGCCGTCGGATATCATCGTCCCCCAATCCGGGGTTGGCGGGGTAATGCCGATGCCCAGATACCCGAGCGTAACAATGGCAACAAGCAGCCCAACCATATCTGTCATGAGGACGACAATCGCTTGAGGGAGCACATTGGGCAAAATATGGCGCAAAATGATTTTTACACCAGGCAGTCCCAAGGTTTGAGCGGAGGCTACCCATTCCTGGCGGCGAAACGAAGCGGTCAATCCCCTAGTCACTCGGGCAAACACAATCCAGCCGACCAAGATAAAGGTGATATAAATCCCCCGCTGCCCGGCTCCGCTGGCAAAAGCGACGATAATTACAATCAAATAGAACGGAAAAGCGATAAACGTATCGGTAATCAGCGAAATGACGGAATCCACCCATTTTCCGTAATACCCCGCGACCATGCCGAGAAATACACCGGTACAAAACGGAACAATTTCAGCCAGCACCATAATGGTCAAATCCGTCCGCGCCGCATATATCAATCTCGTAAACAAATCGCGGCCCAATTGGTCGGTCCCCAGCCAATGTTCGGCAGACGGGGGCTGCAAAAATGCGCTCAAATTTTGCCCGGAAGGATCATAGGGGCTAATCAACGGGATGAACACCGCCAGCAGAACAAGCGCCGCAAGCATTATACTCCCCGCCAGAAGCGAAGGAGTACGCCGGATTCGGCTGATGACGCCCGGCTTTTTACCACCCTCCTGCAACTCGGGGTTTATGGTTATAGTTCTCATTGTTTTCCTTTCGTTCTGGGATCAAGCCACCAGGAGATGATCTCAACCAGAAGACTAATCATCACAACACCAATCGCACAATATAGCGCAATGCCTTGAATGACCGGGAAATCCCGATTAGAAATGGAAGTGAACAGTAGGCTGCCGATCCCCTTGATGCCAAACACCTGCTCCACGACCAGCGTGCCGCCGATCAGATACGAAATGTTGACGCCAAGCAGCATCAGCGTCGGCAGAGCCGCATTCCGCACCACATGCTTGAACAAAATCACGCTGCTTGGTATTCCCGCAGCTTTCAAGGTGACGACAAAATCCGCCTCCAACACTTCAAGCATCTGCACTCTTAACGAGCGGACGAGGGTGGGAATCTGCGAGAACGCAACGGTAATCGCCGGAAGTGTAAGACTGTGCAAAGTCCCGATCCAGCCTTCGCGTACCCCGCCAACCGGGAACCAGCCCAGACGAACGCTAAACGCCAAAATCAAAAGCAAGCCAACCCAAAAGATTGGCATGCCCAAGGTTACGGTAGGAAAGATACGGATCAAATGATCCGGCAGTTTATCCTTCTGCGTAGCGGCCAGTACAGCCAGCAAAAGGGCGATCACGATCGCCGCAAAACAAGCCATCCCGATCAGAAGCAAGGTAACCGGAGCCCGCTCGGCAATCAACTCTCTTGTAGAGGTACCGGCAATGATGGAATTGCCGGTGTCTCCTTGGGTGAAGAGCGTCTTCACAAACCGGACGAACTGCTCCCCTAAGGGGAGGTCCAGCCCGAGAGTATGATGCATACTCTCGATGGCTTCAGGCGTACTGTACTCTCCCAGGATCATTTTTGCAGGGTCCCCCGGCACGATTCTGATCAGGAAAAAAACGGCGGTCATCACGCAGAGGATCACGGCGATGGCTCTTACGACAGCCGTCACCAGCCACCTGTACGAGGCCTGGGTCCCTGCCGGTTGATTTAACGTTTTACTCCGTTTCATCATTTTTGGATACGCACATCTTCAAAGCGGAGGCTTCCATTAGGCAAAACCACAAGGCCTTCCACGGAAGAACGGACGCCTTTCAGAATATCCGGATAATAAAGCGGAATATACGGTACTTCATCCGCCAGCGTTTGCAGCAGTTTGGAGTAAACTTCGGCCCGGCCTTCGCCATCCGACGTTGTTTGGCCTTCATGCAGAAGCTTGGTTACTTCATCGTTTGTGTAATGCGTCCAGTAGGATTTGCTGAAGCCCTCCGGATCGGTTTGGAACGCAATAATCGAATTCGCGTCGGGCGAATCGGCTTGCCCGCTGTTCAGCATGGCCGAGAAATCATAAGCGAAAAACCGCTCGCGGAAGGTCGCCAACTCAATGGACTCGATTTCGATGTTAATCCCGATTTCCTTGCCTGCCGCTTGAATAATTTGTGCTTCCTGCGCTCTTGTGCTGTTGCCGGACGCCACCAAGAGTTTGGTGGTGAAGCCGTTAGGGAAGGCCGATTTGGCCAGCTCCTTCTTGGCGGCGGTTAAATCGAAATTCAGCGGTTTGATCGTATCGTTGGCGTTATAAGGAATCGCCGTCGGCAGCAAGGAATTCGCAGGTTTGGCATAGCCAAAGGTCAGCGCATTGGTCAAACCTTCGCGGTCAAGAGCCAAAGCCAAAGCCCGGCGGACGTGGACATCGGAAAAATGCTTATCCAGCGTATTGAAGAACAGCTGCTCCGTCACCCAGCTGCCATTGGTTAATACGGCAGTGTCGGGGCCTTGCTTGATCTCATTGGCATTTTGCAGCGCCAGGGACTCGATCGCGTCCACTTCCCCGGCCTTAAGCTGGTTGATCGCCTGACTGTCATCTTGAATCAGCTTGTAGACAAGCTTGTCGATATAAGGCTTTCCTTCCTGCCAATAGTAAGGGTTCTTCGTAAAGGTCACATCGCCTGCCGGATCCAACTTTTCAACAACAAACGGACCTGTACCTACCGGATGTTTGAGGAACTCTTCTTCGGAAACCCCGCCGAAATTGTTCGGAATAATGCCGTTGGAGAAGTTGGACAGCTCCGAAATAAACGGAGTGTACGGCTCTTTGAGCGTAATGACGAGCGTGTGGTCATCCTGCGCTTTAACGGAATCAACCTTGGCCGCGATCGCAAGCGGACCGCCAACCTCCAAATGCCGTTTCAGCGAAAATACAGCATCCTCCGCCGTTACATCCGTGCCGTTGGAAAATTTCAAGCCGTCCCGCAGCACAAACGTATAGGTCAATCCATCATCACTAACGTTATGGGACTTGGCCAGCCAATCGATAATTTTGCCGTTGCTATCGAACGAAACCAGAGATTCAAATACTTTGTCAATCGCAAAAGCATTGTTCGCCGTAATCTGATTATGCAGATCAAACGAGGTCACCGATGCGGGCCGTCCATAGACGAAGGTTCCTCCCGCCGCAGGCTCTTTCGAATTTCCGCTTTGCTCCGCGCTTTGATTGGTGTTTTGCTGTGTTCCATTATTTTGATCCGCAGCATTTTTAGCTCCGGAGCATCCGGCAACCAACACCAATAATAAAATGGCTGATAGGCCTAACCCTAACGATTTCTTTAAAGACGTTTTGTACTTTAACACAGCTGCCCCTCCTTAACTAATAATTCCTATGAATTTAGTATGAAAAGTATTATGAACCACTCCTCCGTATCTGTCAAACAAAAAATCACGATAATGGCGCGGGTCAAGTTTATTTTTTCCAATGCAGGAAATGAATTTGTTTTAACGGCAAACGGTTTTACTTATTTATACAATTTGACACTTTTTTCGGAGGCGGCAAAAAACGCGGCCCCGAGAATTTCGGAAGCCGCGCTAAGCTTAATTTGTTGGCAATTATTTATCGGTATGCGCCTAAGCCCTTAGAACCTCTCTCATCCGGGTACAGTTCTCCCGCAGCTGTGGAATCTGTTCCAGGAAGAGCAGTAATGCTTTAATGGTGGCTGTTTCGGCGGCTTCCTCCGACAGTTCTTGCTGCAGCCGGTCTAAAATTTGTTGGCATTCGGATTTGTCCGTTTCGTTCAGATCAAGCTGGTCAAGGGAGGACTGCATTTTTTGCATGAGCGATGTAATCTGTTTCCATCTGGTCCAGGGCTTCCCCAAGGCTTCATAAATACTCACGTTATGCTTCCACATGATCTCGTAATGGTTATCAGGGTTCGTCATCCCTCGCATCAGAATATCACTGATACTGGTAATAAACCGAACCAATGATTTGTACTCGGCATCGTACAATTCCCAATCGCTGGACCGGATGTAGCTTATAGCCATGCTTTTGATCGCAAAAATCACATCATAATAATAGGCATTCCACTCGGTTCCATACAGATCGCTCATCAAGTCCAACAGCCGGATCGTTATCCTCGACTCAACGCGTTCCGTGACCTGGGCAATTTTAACATCGTTCGATTCAATCGTGGGAAATGGCAAAAAGACCATATGCAATTTGCTTTTGTAGACACGCTCAAGCGCGATCAAATAATAATTAGCCAATCTTTCCCTGGGGGAAAGGTGGGAATTAAGCTGCAGTTTCTCGTATTCTCTCTCCAATTCCTCATCTATCCACATAATGGCACTCAGCAAAAGCTCTTCTTTACTCTTAAAATATTTATAAAATGAGGCTTTCACCATGCCGCAGCTGCGGGCAATTTCATCGACGGAGGTAGCTTCGTAACCTTTTTCGGAGAACAAAGAAAGCGCTGTTTGAACAATCTCTTCATTGGTTATCTTTTTCATTTTCCCTCACTTTTCATCACCAGCAATTTTTTATAACGAATGACTTTCATCCAAACTTAGTGCCGCGTTTTTATTTTGTCTTTTTAATTTAAATTTTGCAATGATCAAATACAGCGAAGGAACAACAAACAAAGTTAACAAGGTTGAATAGATTAGCCCGAATATAATGGTGAATGCCAGCGGTTTAAACAGGATTTCGCCCATGGCGGCAATCGGGATCATGCCAACAATCGCGGTAACGGACGTCAGCAAAATGGGCCGAAATCTAGCACGGGTCGCCGAAAGAATGGCTTCGTTAAGTTCCGCACCTTCCCTCCGGGCATCCTCAATAAATTCCAGCAAGACAATTCCGTTCCTGACGACAATTCCGGCTAATGCCATCACTCCCAATACACCCATGAAGCTTACGGGCATATTCATTAAAAACAGACCAAGCAATCCGCCAGCGACGGCCAGGAAGACCGTTGTCAAAATAATAAGCGGCGCCGAAAAAGAATAAAACTGTAAAAAAATCAAAAAGAAAATCAGGAAAATCACCACAATAAAAAGTTTGCCCAATTCAAGCAAAATTTCGTTTTGTCCGGAGATTTCTCCGTCAACTTCCCAGGTATATCCCGGGGGGAGAACCATGTGATTCATCTTGCCTTTAACCTCGTGAACAACCTCATTAGCCGTACGTCCATATACATCCGCATCGATGCTTATTGTACGTTTTAAATTATAATGATTTATTTTTTGCGTTGCAAAGGACGGTTTCATTTCAACCAGCTGCGTGAGCGGAATCTGCAAACCTGCCGCATTGGTTACGTTCAGCTGCTGAAATAAGTCTTGCGGGTTTTGATCCGCCTTGTCCAGGCTTAATTTTATTTGCACCAAATCGCTGCCGGTATCAAACTCACTGAATTGCAGCCCGTTCCCCAGCAATAACAAAGTATTGGTTAAATTGCTGTAGCTTACCTGATAGTGGTCCATGGCTTGTTTAGTGATTTGAAAGTCCAAAAGATAACGTTCATTTTCCATATTGTCATGGACATCCAGTGTGCCTTCCGTATTCATTATTTCTTTTTTTACGGTTTGGGACAGGTTCTGCAGTTGATTCAGATCGTTTCCGGAGATGCGAATCGAAACCGGCTTGCCCAAGGGCAAGCCCAATTTGGGAATTTTCAGGGTAATCGTTTGTCCCGGATATCGATCCGGCAATTCGGCCGACCATTTCTTCACCATCCCCTCTGCATCAAACATCTCTTCCTCGCCCATAACGGCAACCTGACCAATGGTCGGACCTGTTCTGTCATCTGCAGTCATATCCTGGAATAACATCGGGGCATTGCCCCCGGCAGCATAGGTAACCGTCTTGACATGGGGCTGCTGACGCACCCATTCGGCAATCTCTGCTGTTATTTCCCGGGTTTCCTCAAGGGAAGTGCCTACCGGCATACGCACATTGATGCTTAACTGCGGATCGTCCGTTCCCGGAAAAAGATCCAACGAAGTGATTAGCACCAGGCCGTATAACAAGGTACTGATCAACAACCCGCCTGCCGCATACAACCCGGGACGTTGAATGGCTTGGGGAACCAGCTTTCCGGCGTATATATCACGCAATTGGTCAATTTGTTTTCCCAGCAGCCCCGGAGGTTTCAGCGGCCGCTCCTCCTTCTTTGCGTTTGCCCGATTTCCATACCACTCCCGAAAAATAGGAATTATCGTCAATGACATCAACATGGATGCAAGCAGGGTGAAGATGACCGCGTATGGAAGCGGTTTGGCCAACGATCCCGCGTCCCCCGTCATAAAGAGCAACGGGCCAAAGGCGGCCACCAAAGCTAAAGTCGCTGTCAGAATAGAAATGGCAACTTCTTTTGTCCCCCTTAGAGCAGCCTCTTTGGGAGATTCTCCAAAGGTTAATAATCTTCGTTCAATGTTATCGTTAACTACAACCGCATCGTCCACCAAGATCCCCATCACAATAATAAGCCCGATTACCGTAATTTGATTTAAAGTTACGCCGATCATGGGCAAAATAATTAATCCGATGGCTATGGAAATGGGGATGGCCAGCGCCACAACGAATGAAGTCACCAAATTAAGCCCTAAAGTACATACCAAGATGACGGAGGCAATGGCAAACAGCATTTCCCGCGAGAGATGATGGAAAATATCATCAATCCGATCGCTTTGGGAAAACAAGGTATGCAGCCGATAATCCTTCGGCAGGGTGTCTTTTAAAGCAAGCACTTCCCGATTCACTTTCTCATACATGCGCTCGACATCGGCTCCCGTATTCCCCATCACCGTCAGGACGATGGCCTGCTCGCCATTGTAATAGGCCATGTAACTGGATTGACTATGGGCAAGCAGCACGGTGCTGACATCTTCCAAATAAACGGGAACCCCTTCCGCCGTTTTTGAAATCATGATGCGGTTCAAATCGGATACATTCCGCGACTGCTCCACATGAAGCTGGTAGGTCATCTCGTCGTAATCCAGGTTGCCGAGCGGAGTCCGTTCGTTTTCATGCTGCACCGCCTGCATCAACTGCTCCCAGGTGATTTGGTACTGCCGCAGTTTGTCGGCATCCATTTGAATCCGCACTTCCTGGTCAGGAAGTCCCTGAACAATGACCTGTGCTACGCCGGAAACGGTGCTGATTTGATTTTTCCAGTCGGTAACCAGATCATTTAATGCGTACAATTGTTCGGGCGAATCGGCAGTGATGGCATAGGAATGGATCAAGGTTTTGTTCAAATTTTCATTGATTACGGGTTTCTGCGCATTTTTCGGCAATGAGGCTTCCAGATCATCAATTTTTTGCCGTATTTTTTGCCAAATCTCCTCCGCGTTCACCGCGCCTTCCGTCTCTACCGTAATGGTGGACAACCCGTATTCCGAGGTGGATTCCAAAGTTTTAATATGTTCAACTTCTCTAAATTTCTGCTCCAATAGGATGGTGATATCCTGCTCCACCTTCTCAGGTCCGGCCCCGGGATAAACCGTCGTGACGATCGCTGTTTTCTGGATAATCCGCGGCATTTCCTGTCTGGGAAGCTGGCTGAGCTCAAAGACGCCGAAGACCAGAGCCATGGCAAAAATAAAAATGGTCAGCTTCTTTTTGCGGATAAAATATTCTATCACTTGGTTTCCTCCTCCACATACTGGAGGTTTAATCCATCATAGATTAAATTGGCGCCAATCGTAACGATTTGATCTCCGACCGAGAGGCCGTCGATAATTTCCAGTTGGTTCTCAATCAAATCGCCGACTTTGACGGCGGTCTTCACCGCTTTTTGATTCACTACTTTGAATACGTAGGTCTCATTTCCGTTGCTAAGCACGGCTTGCGCGGGAATAACAATTTGCTTGCTTTGTTCAGTGAGCAGCCCGGCTTTGACCACTTGCCCGGGTGTCCAGTCTCGATCGGCGTTATCAACAATAACTTCAACATTGATGGAACCCGTATTCGTGTTTGTAGTTGGATAGATACGATGAACCATCCCTTCCCGGGTCTGATTATACTGGCTGAGCTTGACTTTCTGGCCCGTTTCCCAATTTTCAATGTCGTGATCCGGAACGGGAAGCAATATTTTCAATTTGTCAATTTGACCAATCGTATAAGCCGGTTGACCGGCTGCAGCCAGTTCTTCCGCTGTCACGTTTTTGGCCAGGACCGTCCCTGAAATGGGGGACTTCAATGCCGTTTTGGCCAAGGCAAGTTCCGCCTCCTTTTTAGCCACCAGAGCTTGCTCCCGCTGGGAAGAAGCCTGTTCAAGCGCCGCTTGCGCCTGCTCTCTGGCAGCAACGGCAGACTGCTTGGCTGACTGGGCTTGCCGTACGGCCGCCTGCGCCGATTCAAGCTCTTCTTCCGTCGCTCCCTCTTCCAGAAGAGACAAAGCGTTCTGGGCGTCATCAAAGTTTTTGGATGCATTGGTTGAAGCCAATTGGGCTTGTTCCCATTCATTTAATGAAGCCAATCCCTCAGTATACAGCGACTGAATGCGATCTGCGTCCGTCTGTGCTTTGGCCAGTGCCGCCTGCGCCCGATCAACCTGAGTTTGCGCCTGGGCTATTTGTTGCTGGCGAGCACCTTTAAGCAGTTGGTTTAAGGATGCCGTAGCCGAGGACATTTGCGCTTCGGCCGAGGTTATGGAAGCTCCTGCCGACGACAGGACGGCTTTCGCATTTTTGATCCCCGCTGCTGCCTGTGAAAGAGATGTGTTGGCTTTTTCAAGCTGCAGTTGATAAGAGGAACTATCCAATTGGGATAATAGTTGATTTTCCACAACCGAATCCCCTACTTCAACATTGGCCATTTCTACAATTCCCGATAATTCAAAAGCAACGGAAACGTCTTTGTACGCCTCAAGCGTACCCGAAAGGTTTAATGAACCGGCAACCGGCACCATCTCCACTTTCATGGTGGTAACCTTTTGCACGCTTGCGCCAGCTTCTTCCGAATCTGCTGAAGAACAGGCCGAACTCGTAACAAGCAAAGTGCCGATCAGTGTGAGTTGCAAACCACGTTTTAGCAAGATTCTCTTCCCTCCCTAGAAAATAGACTTTTAAGTTTATTTTTAAACTCAATAGTATGATTTGACTATTATAGTTTATTCACAAAATCACTGTCAACAAGGAATAAGCATTTTTCAGACAAAAAAACGCGGCCCCGAGAATCCCGGAATCCGCGCTGTACGTTTAATTTACTGAATTTATATAAGTTTGAAGCTGCTCCTCACTGCTAATTTCCCCGATGATCGGGTGGGCGATGTTCCCAGCCTGATCGATCACATAGGTAGTCGGCAGGGCAGAAACCTTGTATAAGCCCGATATTTTGCCGGTTGCGTCGATCATGACGGGGAAGTCAAATTGATGGCCGGACAAAAATTCATTTACGGTTCCTTTCGACTCCCCCACATTCACAAACAGGGTTACGACATCCGAGTCATTGTCATGGGAGATTCGATGGATGAGCGGCATTTCCTTGACGCAAGGTCCGCACCAGGATGCCCAAAAATTAAGCACGATGACTTTGCCACGATATTCGTCAAGCGACAGCTTCTCGCCGTAAGTATTTACCGCCTGGAATACGGGAGCGGGGCTTCCGATACTTAATCTCTCATGGGCAGGATGAACCCCGCTATGATGACGATTGGATAAAACAACCCAAAGTACGGCACCGGCGCATAAAAAAGCGATCAAAAATGTTAATTTTCTATTCATCCTCTTGCTCGCCTCGCGAATCCAATTCCAGACTCTGTTGAAAAGCTTTATGAAGCGGAAAAGAGCCGTATATTTCACGAAAGTGCCGTACTGAGCCTTCGCCGCAAATGCGTCCTGTATTCAGAAAGATGACGTAGTCCGCCAATTCTTCGGCAATATCCAATTGATGGGTCGAGAAGAGAACCGTTTGGCCTTCAAGTTTTACGTCCTTCACCAGGTTTACAAATTGTTTCATCCAGTAAGGATCCAGGCCATTGGTCGGCTCATCCATGATGACCAAGGGAGGTTTCGACAACATCGCCTGGGCAAAAAGAACGCGCTGCCGCATCCCTTTTGAAAAAGTGCTGACCAGTTTGTTTTTCTTTTCTTCCAGTCCAACAAGGCTTAAAACTTCCTGCACTCTTTGTTCAGGCACCTTGCGCAACGCGGCCCAAAAAGACAATATTTCTGCCGCCGCCATTCCCTGCGGGAACTGAAAATCATCGGGCATATAACTCATCTGTTCGGCGAATTTCTTTCTGTCCTGTTTCCACTGCAACCGGTTGACGTAAATTTCACCCGATGTAGGCTTAAGGATGCCTGCAACCATACGCAGCACCGTACTTTTCCCCGCTCCGTTTCCACCGCATAGACCAACAATGCTGCCGGGTTCTAGCCGGAAAGAAACATCCTGGACGATCCGCTGCCCTTTTATCGTTTTGTTTACATTCGCGGCAACCACAAAAGCTTCAGCCACGCCGTCTCCCCCTTTCCCAAATCCAGCAGACAACCGACAAGGAGATCAACAGCCAAGCCACAAACAAGAGCAAAAACATAACACTGCCACTAGGACGTTGAATCCAGCTTACCCATTGGTAATATTCCGGCCCAAGCACGGAACCGCCTCCAAGCTTAATCACCACAAACAGCCTGACAAATTCCGCCGGGTTTAAGAACGTCAGAAAAATGAGCAGAGGTTTTGTCCATAAATATGGCAGGAATCCAAGGACAGCGATTAATATCGTCGGCCAGCCGATCACCGCAAAAAACCAGATCATCACCGAAATGGTCATGGCCTGCCAGCGATTTTTGGACAATGACCCGATCAATAACGCTAGCGTCAAAAAAAGCAGCACTAGCCCGCAAGAAAACAGAAAAAAGAGCAAATACGTATTTACTTCGAAAACGATCCCAAAAAGGGCGGTGATCAAGCCCATTAAGCCATAACCAAATGAGATAATGGTCAACAAGACGATGGATAAGCCGAAGTATTTCCCCAGCAGAAAAGGAATCGTTCCCAAAGGAAATGTCGATAACAGCTGCCAGCTGCCTTCTTCTTTTTCTGCGGTTAATGAAAACGACCCTAGAAAAAGCGCCATCAATGGGAGCAAGTACAATATTAAACTTAACATCGAGCCGGTTACCCCGGAATACCCGCTAATCTCATTTTGCGAATTTACCAGCAGCAAACAAAGGCTAAACACGGAAAATAAAGCTAAAAATGAGTAAGCCCACGGGTTTCGCAGTCCAACCTTGATTTCTTTCTTCGCAACCTGCAGCATATCTGACATGGCTATAACCTCATCTTTTAAAATTAATGACCCTGAGCTTCCCCTTCGCTATGCATATGCATGTCCATGTCCATCATTCCTTTGCTTTGCTCCCAGGTGTGATTATTCAGATCCGCCGCGCTTAACAATTGCCCTACGCCCTGCTCCTTGATAAATTCCTCCGCGGATGCCTTGTCTTTAAAACTAATGATCCCGTAAGCCATGGGCGTACGAAGGGAAGGGTCATAGACGTATGTTGCCTTGGCGAACTCAATCCATGCTTTGTCGTTGTAATCACGAACAAAATCCATTCCGATATCGTCCGTACCGTTTTGCTTTTTCCATTCGTTCATACATCCAATGTCATCGAATTTTAAACTCTTGCCTTCTTTCGTAACGATCTGAGTGGCATAGGCGTCATCCTTGACCTGCATATTGCAAATGACGCAAATATCAACATCCTCATTGATAGGCTGCGCAGTATACGTTTTCGTTCCACAGCCGGCAAGCGTAAGCAAGGCGATCAAAATTAAACTCAAAGCAGATAATCCCTTTTTCATGATTTGTTTACCCCCGCATAGATTATTGTTATTACCGATGTTAAAAACAGCAAAGAAGCCACGATGAGCATAAAGGTTTTACTCGAAATATACTCCCTATCCATTGATGAATCCGCGGCGATGACCGGCGTATTCAGATTCATGCGCGGCGAACTGTCCGTGGTCCAGCTTTTTTGATCATTCTCATACATGCCGCTTAAAAAGCTGATCCCGGGTGATTGAAAAAAAAGCTGGAAGGCGGAATCTTTGGCGGTTAACTCCCGGTAAAACGGATTGATCGAATATGTAATTTCGCTAATCCCGTCATTGTTCAAGTCCAAAACGCGGGACGAATCCCAGAAATTCCGTTCAATTTGGTTTATTTTGCTGTCCGTTGCTTCCGCCTCAATCACATTAGCCACAAAATCGTTTTCATGAATGAGGTTGTTTTCCGCATCAACAAACTGGATACCTACGAAATTTCGGTATATCGAATTGTTTCTTATTTCATTGCGGCTGGACAACTCAAGATATAATCCCACCCGGTTTCCGTCCACCACATTTTTCTCAACCAGGGACGTTTGCACATCATAAAGCAAAATCCCTTGCGAATTGACGTTATTGCTTTGTTTAGCGAAGGAGTTGCCCGAGACCAGCACATCCTTAACCCCCATAATCATGGCCCCTGTGATGTTGTACTCGCCCCGATTTTCCACGATTTTCGTTCCATCGATGTACATGCAATGAATACCGTAGCGTGATCCAAGAATCTGGTTGCCCATAATGTCCAAGTTCTTGCTGTTCTCCAGATATATACCGTCCCTCATACTCAGGATTTTATTTCGTTCAATGACGGTATTATCCGAATTGTACAGATCGATCCCATTGCCTTTTTGCCCCATCTTGGCGGTTCCCAAGTTTCTATCCCAAGAAATGAAGTTGCCTGTGACCACGCCGCCGTTGGAATCGCGCATGATAATTCCGAATCCGCGGGTGGTCATCCGCAAATCTTGTACGGTTACGTTGTCAGCCCGTACATTGACAGCCGCCAGTTCTTCCCCGGCTTGTTTCTGAAAAATGTTGATCCCCTGAACGACGACCCCGTCAGCTTGGATCGTTATCCCCGATACAGGCTCCTCGTTTAACAACGACACTTTGCCCGAACCCTGTATGATTAATTGCTTATTAATAAGGACCGGCCCGGAATAATTCCCTTCCGGCAACACAATGCGGTCTCCCGGTTTTGCCTTATTAACGATATCCTGCAGAGAAGAGGCGGATTCATTTAATGGTCCATTGTCGCTCTCAGAAGCATATACAGCGGACGCATCCCCAAATGAATGACCTAGCAGAAACACACCGGACAGAATAAAAATGATCCATTTACTTTTGATATTCAGCATTTTCTCCCGATTCGGACACTCCCCTCTACAAAATATCCCAATAGCATCATAAGCTATAACTTTTGATTCTTTATATAGCCCATTTGAGTGATAAAATTCATAAAAATCCGTTGTTTTATGTCTTTTCTATGACAATTTGTCAACGATGAAGAGGCGTCACGATTCGCCGAGGTCAGCGCAGCTACCTTTTGCACCGTAGCCGCCCTCGAGCAGTGTCACAAATCGACGCCAGGTGAAGGGGCTGTCTAAAGGGTTCGTGTCTTGGCGTCTGGGTGCCTCGGTGTCTTGGTGTCCCTGCCTGCAGCCTTTGCACGATTATCCCTTTCGTTCAGCGAGCAGGCCTGCTTGGAGGCGCTGATCGCGATGAAGTGGCCGCACGGCTTCGTCTGTCCGCGCTGCGCTCACACCCGGTGCCCCTAAACCTGATTCCTTCTCCTAAGCCCGTCTAAATTATCTCGAAATCTGCTTCTCCCAAATATTTTCTTCTCCCGAGCTTGTCTGTTTCTCTGCAACCTGATCAAAGGAGATAATCGTGCAAAGTCTCCGGACAGCGAGTGTTGATCTGCCGCCCAACCCACCGGTCTTCCCTATCCTCAAGCTGATTTTTGCTCTGCGAAAGTTGAGTTGTAAATTCTATAATCTACGCAAAAAAGCTTCTCACGGGCATATGCCCGGAGAAGCTTTTTAATATTTTATGTGGTTAAACGGCGTTTCCGCTCACGGAAACTTTTGATGCATAAGGGCGGGTGGCCCTTATTACATCATGCCCATGCCGCCCATTCCGCCCATGTCCGGAGCGGCTGGTTTTTCCGGTTCCGGTTTGTCGGCGATCACCGCTTCGGTCGTCAGGAACAGACCGGCTACGGAAGCTGCGTGCTGCAGCGCGGAACGAGTTACTTTAGCAGGGTCCACGATACCGGCTTCGATCATGTTCACCCATTCGCCAGTAGCAGCGTTGTAGCCGATGCCCACTTTTTCTTTCTTCAGACGGTCCACGATTACGGAGCCTTCTTCGCCAGCGTTTGCGGCAATCGTACGAACTGGTTCTTCCAGAGCACGAAGCACGATGTTCACGCCGGTTTTTTCGTCTCCTTCAGCATTAACGGCTGCTACCGCGCCATATACGTTCACGAGTGCCACGCCGCCGCCGGATACGATGCCTTCTTCAACGGCTGCGCGAGTTGCGTTCAGAGCGTCTTCGATGCGCAGTTTGCGTTCCTTCAGCTCGGTTTCCGTAGCTGCGCCGACCTTAACAACCGCTACGCCGCCGGCCAGTTTAGCCAGACGTTCTTGCAGTTTTTCTTTGTCGAACTCGGAAGTTGTTTCTTCCAGTTGCGCACGGATTTGGTTCACGCGAGCTTGGATGTCAGCTTTATCGCCGCTGCCGTCCACAATCGTCGTGTTTTCTTTCGTAACGATAACTTGACGTGCGTTACCGAGTTGATCCACAGCCGTGCTCTTCAGATCAAGGCCGAGTTTTTCGGTGATCACTTGACCGCCTGTCAGAGCGGCGATGTCTTGCAGCATTGCTTCACGGCGGTCACCGAAGCCAGGAGCTTTAACGGCTACCGCGTTGAACGTGCCACGCAGTTTGTTCACGATCAGCATCGCTTGAGCTTCGCCTTCGATATCTTCAGCGATGATCAACAGCGGTCTGGATTGTTGAACGATCTTTTCCAGCAGCGGCAGGATTTCTTGCGTGCTGCTGATTTTCTTATCGGTGATCAGGATGTACGGATTGTCAAGTACGGCTTCCATTTTGTCCGTATCAGTGATCATGTAAGGAGATACATAACCGCGATCGAACTGCATCCCTTCAACCACTTCAAGTTCGGTGGCGAAACCGCGGGATTCTTCCACAGTGATAACGCCGTCTTTGCCTACTTTTTCCATCGCTTCGGCGATCAATTCGCCAACTTCTTCGTCAGCGGCGGAGATAGCGGCAACTTGGGCGATCGATTGTTTGCCTTCGATCGTTTTGGAGATGTTCTTCAATTCTTCAACAGCCGCGCGAACCGCTTTGTCGATCCCTTTGCGCAGGCCGATTGGGCTGGCACCAGCCGTAACGTTTTTCAAACCTTCGCGGATCAGCGCTTGCGCCAGAACCGTAGCGGTCGTCGTACCGTCACCGGCAACGTCGTTCGTTTTGGTAGCTACTTCTTTAACGAGTTGGGCGCCCATGTTTTCAAAAGCGTTTTCCAGTTCGATTTCTTTAGCGATCGTAACACCGTCATTCGTGATCAGCGGGCTGCCGAATTTTTTCTCCAGCACCACGTTGCGGCCTTTCGGTCCAAGCGTTACTTTTACTGCATTCGCCAACGCGTCAACCCCACGAAGCATTGCGTGGCGGGCGTCTTCACTGAATCTGATCTCTTTTGCCATGATTATATTACCTCCCTGATAATGTTGGATGAAAATTCATTCGTATATTTCGGCTTAAAGAAGTTGTTCAAAAAGTCATCTTTTGATCACGAAGCAAGTCACGAGGTGGACTCGACATCGAATCTTGAATTCAGCCGGGCCTTCCGTTGCTCACGTAGCCTTACCTACGCTTCGCTACTCAGTCCCTGGCTTCATCCAACCTTCTCGGTGCTGAAAACCTGACTTTTTGAACTCGCACTTAAAGTTCGCCTACCGGCAGTTCTTAGCCGATGATCGCGTGAATGTCGCTTTCTTTCATAATCAAATATTCTTTGCCTTCGTATTTCACTTCGGTGCCTGCGTATTTGGAGAACAGCACGCGGTCGCCTTCTTTAACTTCAAGCGGAACACGCACCCCATCCTTCAAAGTTCCGCTGCCTACAGCGATTACTTTGCCTTCCTGCGGTTTTTCCTTGGCCGTATCCGGAAGCACAATGCCAAATGCCGTTGTCTCCTCTTGTTCGATCGGTTGTACCAGAACGCGTTCACCTAAAGGTTTGATCATGAAAAAACAGCCTCCTTTAAATATGTTGGGTTAGGGTTTTGTAAGATCATATGTATTAGCACTCGATCTACTCAAGTGCTAACAACCACTTTTATATTACTCAACTTGCGGACAGATTTCAAGTTTCTTTGTGCAATTTTTTTCTATATTTTATAGGCGTGAAGACGCCCTTCCCATTGTATCCTCTAGGTTGGAAAAATATTCCTGAACACCAGCATGCACAAAAAAACACGCCCCATCTCAAAGGCGCGTTTCCTTATTTATATTTCTCCGCCAACTCCGCATCCGCCGCCACGATCTTGTTATACACCCGCTGCGACAAAAGCACGCTCAGTTCATACAAAATAACGAGCGGAATCAGCACCATAAAGGCAGACAATAAATCGGCGGGAGTGATCATCACCGAAATGACGACCAGCGCGAAATAAGCGACCCGGCGCATTTTCCGCAGCAGTTTTGGCGTCACGATCCTAAGCTGGGTCAAAAACAAAATGATCAGCGGCAGCTCGAACAGCAGCGAAATCGGCAACACGAGACTCATCATAAATTTGAAATAGTCCGCCATGCCGTACGTTTCGACCAAACCAAGCTGCTTGTTGAGCGACCCCGTAAACGACATCGCCAACGGAAATACGACATAATAACCGAAGGCGAGCCCCACCAAAAAACAGATAAATACGAACGGAATATATTTCACGGTCGCCCTGCGTTCCGCCGGCTTCAGCCCCGGGCTGACAAACGCCCAGACCTGGTACAGCGTAAACGGGAGCGTAATCCCCAGCGACACCAGCATGGCGATTTTCATGTAGACGCCGACACCATCCCAAAACGAAAAGGCGTTCAGTTCGATTTTCACGCCGGAAATGGCATTTGTCGTCAAATAATGATAAATCGGATCGACCACAAAAAAAGCGCCGACCAGCACGATGACAAAAACGATGCAGACCAGCATCAACCGCCGCCGCAGCTCCGACAGATGGTCGACGATACTCTGCAGTTCCTGCTCTTCAGCCATCAACCGTCCTCCTCTTCCCGCCATGAGCTCATTCCGGGAGCCGGCGGTCCTCCGGTTTAGGGCTTTCGGCGCGGGCAGGGGCTGGTTCCGTCCGCTTCACTTCCGGCACATCGTCAACAATGTCCCGCGTCGCCTCTTTGAATTCCCGGAACGTTCGGCCTACGGCCCGTCCCAAATCCGGCAATTTATTCGGTCCAAACAGCAGCAACGCCGCAATGACAATCAATAAAAATCCGCCTGCGCTCATCGCACCAGTCTCCTTTCGCTATATCCAATAAATAGGCAGGGATATGACACGGTTCTAACCACACGCCCACATCATACCATAACGAATGTCACAGTTACAGTCCATTTATTTTACATTCCGGCAAAAAAAGACGGTAAAAGTGCAGTGATTACAAGCGGAATTGACCGGTTACCATCAGCAGGGCTTCCGGCAATTGTTCCATAATGGCCGCCAAATTTTCATGCACGCCTTTCGGCGTACCCGGCAAATTGACGATCAGCGTGCGGCCGCGAATGCCGACAATCCCGCGGAACAACATCGCCGCCGGATTTTTTTGCATCGCCGCATATCGCATCGCTTCCGCCATGCCCGGAACCTCGCGTTCGATGACCCGTCTCGTCGCTTCCGGGGTGACGTCGCGGATCGCCAGCTCCGTTCCTCCGGTAGTGAATACCAAATCCGCATGAAAATAATCGGTCATTTCAATCAAAGCCGCAATAATTTCATCCGGCTCATCGGGAACGATCCGGTATTCCACGATTTCGCCGCCCAATTCCTCTTCCACCAGTTCGCGGATAACCTGGGCGCTCGTATCTTCACGTTCGCCTCGGGCTCCTTTATCGCTCGCTGTAAGGATCGCTGTTTTCCAAACCATGAAGTCACCCTCCTTATCCATTGTAGGAACTCCAAATTCAGTGGTCATGCTGGGATCATCAATGCTGAGTTCCGTATTCTTAAGCCCTGCCGAGCCTTACGGCCGGACGTAATCTCCGCTTTTTCCGCCCGTTTTCGAACGAAGCAGCGTTGGGCCGATCACCATGTCTTTTTGCAGCGCTTTGCACATGTCGTACACGGTAAGCGCTGCGGCGGAAACCGCTGTGAGCGCCTCCATTTCGACGCCGGTTTTCCCTTCCGTTTTCACCGTGGCCGCCACATACAGCTCGTCCCGTCCATTATCGGTGAACGTGATATCCACGCCCGTAAGCGGCAGGGGATGGCACATCGGTATCCAGTCGGACGTCCGTTTCGCGCCTTGAATCCCGGCCACCTGGGCGACGGCGAGAACGTCCCCTTTGCCAACCCGGCCTTGTTTTATCGCTTCAAGCGTAGAGGGAAGCATCGAAATCTTCGATTCGGCCACGGCGACGCGGACGGTCGCCGTCTTGCCGGAAATGTCCACCATACGGGCTCTGCCTTGCTCATTAAAGTGAGTCATCCCTTGTCCCGATTCCGAGTTCATCAAGCTTATCACTACTTTCCTTCATATATATCGTTCCGGTTGCCGCAAACAGCAGGTCCAGCCTAAAATCATGCCGCTCCATCGGAACCTTGCCGGGAACGATCAGCTCCTGCAGCGCCAGCGCGGTCAGGACCACCCGGCCCGTTCCTCCGCTGTACTCCGCCAATTCCCCGATCAGCCGATCGTAATAACCCGCCCCAAAGCCGATCCGACCTCCGCTGCGATCAAAGGCCAGCCCCGGCACAAGGATGAAATCGAGCTCCGGATACCGGGCAGGCGGCCAAACCGGCGATTCATCCCCCGGTTCGGGAATGCCCCAGGTGCCAGGAACCAAATCCGCTTCCGTGCTTATTTCGTGCAGGGAGAGCAGGCGATTCTCGCGGATTTTGGGAACGAGTATCCGGTCTCCCTGCGCAAGGCAACTGCGGATCAGCGGACGTGTATCGGGTTCGTCCCGGAAAGACACGTAACTCATCACGTTAAGCCGGCCGCCCCGTTTTTGGCGCAGCGGATTCAGCACGTCCCGCTCGGCCCAGACTGCCGCAGCCGCCGACTGCTCCGCTCGCGCGGCTTCAGGGATGCTTGCCCGAACTTGGGCCATCCGCCGGCGCAGCTCTTGTTTCGCTTCCGCAAGCTCCATCCCTCGTCTCCTTCCGTACGCGGCATAAGTGCGCATATCATCATTGATTATGCAAAAAAAGTCGAGTTATCTCTATGAACTAGTTTATCATTGTTATATGAAAATGAAAACTGACCGTAAAAGGCAAACCGGCCGTATGTTCCCTCAATGAGCGGTGCATTTAACGTTCGTTTCATGTACACTAAATATAATGATCATGTTCTAATGATAATGTTTTTGGAGGATAGAATCGGATATGCTGCTTCAAGCTACGAACATCACAATATTATACGGAGTTACCCCCGTACTGGAAGGTATCAGCCTGCAAGTGCTGGAACGGGACCGCATTGGTCTCGTTGGTGTCAATGGTGCCGGCAAATCGACATTTCTGCAAATTTTAGCCGGTGAATTATCCTATGATGGCGGTCAAATCTTCAAAGCGAAGGAAACAACGATCGGTTACCTGGCGCAAAACAGCGGGCTGCAGTCGGACCGCACCATTTGGGAGGAAATGCTCGCCGTCTTTGCTCCGCTGATCGAGACGGAGCGCGAGCTGCGGCGGATGGAAGAGCAGATTGCCGATCCCGGGCTGGCCCGGGACGAGAAAGCGCATCAGGATTTGCTCGACCGTTATGCGCTCAAATCGGACTGGTTTAAGGATCATGGCGGCTACGAGATCGAAACCCGCATCCGCAGCGTTCTGCACGGTATGGGTTTCGGAGCTTTCCCGCCGGACACCGTCATCTCTACCTTAAGCGGCGGACAACGGACCCGGTTGGCGCTGGCGCGGATTTTGCTCCAGGCGCCCGATTTGCTGATGCTTGACGAGCCCACCAACCATTTGGACATCGAAACGCTGACCTGGCTGGAGGATTATTTGCGGAATTATTCCGGGGCCCTGCTGGTCGTGTCCCATGACCGCTATTTTTTGGACCGGCTGGTCACCTCCATCGTCGAAATCGAACGTCATCAATCGCGCAAATACACCGGGAACTACAGCCGGTTTATCGAACTTAAGGCGGCGGAATACGAGAGCCAAATGAAGCAATATGAAAAACAGCAGGACGAAATCGCCCGGATGGAAGCTTTTATTCAACGGAACATCGTTAGAGCCTCTACGACCAAACGGGCCCAAAGCCGGCGCAAGATGCTGGAAAAGATGGACGTCATCGACCGCCCGCAGGGCGATTTGAAAAGAGCCAACTTCTCCTTTGAAGCCGAGGTCATGAGCGGCAAGGACGTGCTGCAGGCCGATCATCTTGTATATTCGTTCGAAAACAAGCAGAAGCCGTTGTTCCAAAACGTCTCCTTTTCACTCCAGCGCGGAGAGACGGTCGCTCTGATCGGACCCAACGGCATCGGGAAATCGACACTGCTTAAAATGTTGACCGGGGATCTGAAGCCTGCCGCCGGAAAAATCACTTGGGGCGCCAAGGTAAAAATCGGCTTTTACGATCAAGAACAGACCAACCTGAATCCGGGCAATACGGTGCTTGAAGAATTGTGGAGCGCCTTCCCCCATATGGAGGAGGCGCGCATTCGCACCGTGCTCGGCAACTTCCTGTTCAGCGGCGAAGACGTGCTGAAGAAGGTAGCGGCGTTAAGCGGCGGCGAAAAAGCCCGGGTCGCGCTCGCCAAGCTGATGCTGCAAAAAGCAAACGTCCTAATTCTCGACGAGCCGACCAACCACTTGGATTTGTTCAGTAAAGAGGTTCTGGAGTCCGCTTTGCTTGAATATGACGGCACGCTGCTGTTCATATCCCATGACCGTTATTTCCTGAACAAAATCGCGGAGCGCATCGTGGAGCTGCATCCAAACGGAGCGGAGCATTTCCTGGGCAATTACGACGATTATTTGGCGAAGAAGCAGGAACTTGCGGAGCTTGCCGCGGAAAAAGCCGGAGCCGGCGAGGTTAAAGCAGGCGCGGCCAACCGGGCTGTTCCTGCGGCGGACCAGGCGTCCGCCGCCCAGAAATCAGGAGCCGCTTCCTATGAAGCCGACAAGCAGGCCAAACGCGAAGAACGCAACCGGCAGCGGAGGCTGGAGCAACTGGAGGAAACGATCGCCAAGCTGGAAGGCGACATCGCCGCCTTGGAGAGCGAGCTTGCGCTGCCTGAGGTTTACCAGGATTACATGGCGGTTCAGGAACGTCAATCGGCCATCGAACGGCACAAGGAGCAGTTGTCTTCCGCTTATGAGGAATGGGAAGCTTTAGCCGAAGCGTAAGATGGATTTTACGACACCTTCACAAAATTTTTTTATTTTACAAAACGAAAACAATAAAGCAAATTATGCACAAACTTATCCACATTATCCTGAATCATTTTTACATTAAAACGGCCTTCAGGGCCGTTTTTTTGCGGGTAAACTAGGTTTTTTCACAAAAACGCCTAATTATCCACCAACTTATTCACATTATCCACAGTTTTCAGAAAACAAACGCAGGTTATTTCCGCAAACGTAATCATAAGCTGACAGGCAAGCTTTCATTATTTTTTCATAAATTTAGCCAACAATCTGTGGATAACCTTGTCCACATCTTGACAAAATCAGACTTTTTTCTTCCCCTTCCATTATCCCATTCCCAAATGCCGGTTTTCTTCGCACGATATTTCCCAGGTTCGAAGCTCATAGTTCTCGGCTCCCGATTTCACGAACGGATCGCGTTCGGCGATTTGCCGAGCCTGCTCGATCGTGTCCGCTTCGATGACGATCATCCCGCCTTTATAGTCGGTAAACGGACCGCACATGACCAAATGTCCCAGCCTGTCCAGTTCCCTTAAATGGGCCACATGTCCGCGGATCAGCCCCTCGTCAAGGCTTTTCCCGGGATTCAACGTAAGCAAAATGACGTATTTTGTGAATTTTGATGCCTCGGACTTCGTTTTCATGCCATTTCCTCCTGTCAAGTTACTGATTCTTTTTTCCCGCTTTTCCGTTAAGCCGCTTCGCCGCTCGCCTCCCGCCTGCAAACCATCCGAAATGCCTATTGCCCTCCTGGTTTTAAACTCTTTATGATCGAATAGAGCGAAAAATAGAAAAAGCTGTAAAAGATTGCCGAAAAGGAGAGAAATGAATGAAACTTGTCAAAGCCGCTTCACTGGCCGCATTGGGAGCCGGCCTTGCTTTTCTGGGAGGCTGCCAAGTGTTTGGCGCGACGCAAGACGCTTCATCCACAGCTCCAGCCTTTACGGAATCCAAGCTCCCGGGCGGAGGGCTCGCTTTTCCGCAAAACGAGCGGATTCATTTGTCGACGGATCAGAAATGGGTCAAAGAGGAAGGGCATCTGTCCGATTTGATCCGGCTGCAATGGACGGCGGATCGGGCCAAACCGGCGATCGCTTGGGCCGATGAGGAAGGGAAGGACAAGACCGCTATCATCTCGCACGACAAGGCCAACAACCCGGAGCAGCACGATCATAAGCATATATCGATCGAAACGACGATGTCCCCTGATGGGGAAAATAAAGACCAGCTGTTCACCCGCTTAGAAATTCCTTATGATACCGATGTCGCGGAGATTCGCACCCATTCCTCGAATTTCAACGTGATGGACGGGATTTTGCGGGTTGCCGGGGAAGGAAACCGGGTTCTGGAGTTTGCCAAAAACGGGAAGGATAACGCAACGACGCCGCTTTGGAGCGTCAAAGCCAACAGCGTGGAGCAAAAAGGCAACAACTCCGGGGCCGATCTGAATATCGTCCGCTATTCCGATCAGGGAGAGGCTATCGACAGCGCCCTGACGATCAAACGCGACGACGCCCATGTCGGGATCGGGACCAACGATCCGCAAGCCGCACTCGACGTAAACGGAGACAGCATCCGGGTCCAGCAATCCCAGACTCCCGCCTCCGCCAATGCGCCGGGCAACCCGGGGGAGATCGCCTGGGATGAAAATTATGTTTACGTTTGCGTCGCCAAGGATACGTGGAAACGCTCCGCCTTATCCAGCTGGTAACCTTGTCAAGGTATCCGATCCTGGATATGCCGGAAAATTAGCGGGCGGGCAGAGGCAGCCTTACGGAAAGCGCCATGCCTTATGCCCGCTCTTTATCTCCTCATTTGCCGTCTGAAACCTCGCCAACTAAAGCCCCCCCTTTTTTCGTCCATGAGTGTAAAAAAAAAGAAGAGTTCTCGCTGAACCCTTCTACGCTGTGCGTGTACATTAACACAGAGGATCTTTTTGCGCAGTGACTTTTGTTACTTCGAGTTGCCCAATTGCCCCGAAACCCGATAAAATAAACAAAGACAGCTACAGCTAAAGATGGATTTAAAAAATAATGGTTATCGGAAAGCAGGTGCCGCCACGACATGACCAGTAAAGCAGTAAATCATATTACCGAGCTGATCGGGGACACCCCGGCCGTTAAATTGGGGCGGCTGGCGGGAGAGCAAGATGCCGAGGTTTTTGTAAAGCTGGAATATTTCAATCCGAGCCGCAGCGTCAAAGACCGCGCCGCCTTCCATATGATCGCGGCCGCGGAACAAGCCGGCCTGCTGGAGCCGGGGGCCACGATCATCGAGCCGACCAGCGGCAACACCGGCATCGGTCTGGCGATGAATGCGGCGGCCAAAGGCTATAAGGCGATTCTGGTCATGCCGGATAACATGACCAAGGAGCGGATCGCCATCTTGCAGGCGTATGGCGCCGAAGTCGTTCTGACACCGGCAGCAAACCGCATGCCCGGGGCGATCGAAAAAGCCCGGGAGCTTCACGCTCAAATCCCGGGCAGCTTTATGCCGCAGCAGTTCCAAAACGCGGCCAACCCGGAAATCCACCGGCTGACGACCGGTCCGGAAATCGTACAGCAAATGGACGGCCGATTGGACCTGTTCATCGCCACCGCGGGAACCGGCGGGACGATCACGGGCACAGGGGAATATTTGCGCGAACATATTCCCGGCATCTCCATCGTTGTCGCCGAACCCCAAGGCTCTCCCGTGCTGTCCGGAGGCCGGCCGGGACCGCATAAACTGGTGGGAACAAGCCCGGGCTTCATCCCGCCGATCCTGAACACCGAAGTATATGACGAAATCGTCCAGGTCAGCGATGAAGACGCGTTGGACACCGTCCGGCGTCTGGCGGCCCTGGAAGGCATTCTCGTCGGTCCCTCCAGCGGGGCTTCGGTGTGGACGGCGCTGCAGTTTGCCAAAAAGCTTGGGACCGGCAAACGCATTTTGTGCATCGCCCCAGATAACGGTGAACGTTATCTAAGCATGGACGTTTTTCATTAGTTCCGGACCAGGCATGAACATTCTACTAGAAAAGAGGCGCTTCCCATGAGCGAAATCATCGACGGCATTTCCCATATCAACAAAGATGAACTGCAAGCTTTACTGCAAAACCCGGATGACCAAACGGTCATTATCGATGTCCGGGAACCTTTCGAATACGAAGCCGGCCACATTCCCGGCGTCCCGTTGATCCCGATGGGCGAGATCCCGAACCGGCTGGAGGAATTTGATCCCGGCAAGGACTATGTATTGATTTGCCGCAGCGGCAGCCGCAGTTTTGAGGTAGCTCGTTTCCTCCGGCATAACGGGTTTGAGCGGGTTCACAACTACAGCGGCGGCATGCTGAGTTGGGACGGCGAAGTGGAATCCGGGCCTGCGGCCGAATGATCTCACCGGCAACCAAACATGTCTAGCTTTACACTCCCGGCTCCGTTCGATGGCGCGTAAGCCAGTGGACGGCATAGTCGACCAATTCGCGCTGGGGCATGAGCATCGCCTCGGCCCCGGCGATTTTCCCCTTTTTCACCAATCCTGTAGCCTGCGCAAAATCCGCCCCCAGCCGTTCAAAATCGTCAGAATCGTAGGCGACGTCCGGGAATTCGGCCCAACGTCTTACGCCGTTAACCTTCATCGGGGCCTTGTTGATGAGCTTCGTTTTGCCCGGGTAGTCGGACCGGCATTCCGCCAAATGGATGGAGGTGTTGTTGCCGTGCCCGACGCCGAGCAGCAGCACGTCTCCGTGCAGATCATACACTCGGCCCAGAGGCGACTCGTCCCCAAGCCCGTACGCGAGGGAATGCTCCATGACAATGCGATCCGCGTGAGCGCCACGGGCGGCAAAGGAATAAAGCGGATGCTCGCTGCGCAGGGTTCCGTTTTGCTTGCGGAACGTTTCCGGAATGACGCCCATCTTGAGCGGGAGCGTCAGCGAAGAATCGTACGCGGGCATTTGCTCGCGGATCGTCTTCCACCACGCCTCAGGCACCGGCGGATTCCCCCAGCCGGACGGATCGGTCAAATCGCCGCTGTGGGTCGGCATCACGATCGTGCCCGTTTCCCCCACCGCTTCCTCCAGGGCAAGGACGACGGCGGCAGGCCCTCCGCATACCCATTCCCCTAACGATTTAAAAGAGGAATGAACGAGCAGCGTCGCTCCCTCCCGCACGCCCAGGCGTACCAAATCCGAACGCAGCGTTTCCACCGTAATTAATGTGCCTTTGATCTCTTCCATATTTCGTTTCTCCTTCTCCTCTTGGCCTACGAACACTTCATAATAAGGCGGCAGCAGGCCGGCCGATGCGGCTAACGGACACGAGAGCCTTTATCGGCCGCAAAAAACGGAGTTTCATTTTCTAACGGACTGAGGGGCTCTTATTTACTCGAAATAGGCCAAATTCGCACGCCTAAACGCCAAATAAGGTCTGTGGTGTCCGTTACGTTTCGAAAACTCCGGATTTCGCCGAAATAAAGGCGCTGTAGTCCGTTAGGTTTGCGAAGCAGGGTTCATTGGCCGGTCAAGCTGCTTACTCCTGCTTGTTGCTTGTTGCTTGTTACTTGCTGCTTGTTACTTGTTGCTTGCTACTTGTTACTTGCTACTTGCTACTTGCTACTTGTTACTTGCTACTTGCTACTTGTTACTTGCTGCTTGTTGCTAATTACTTCCGGCTGCTGCGCATCCCGTCAATCAGTTTGACCCGGCCGTCCTGCGGTTCGCAGAACTTGCGGTATTCGGGGGAATCCACGCCATAGAGGGCGATTTTTCCTTGATCATCGTAATGAACACCCCACCCGTACTTTTTCGGAAGAGCCGAAGCCCGCATACAAGCATGAGGTTTGCTGAACAATTCGTCCCAAAGCTCCTGCCTGCGTTCGCGAAGCGCTTCCTCGGGAATGCCCTTGTGGCGGACATGCACCTCGAAAATCAGTTCCTCATGATTGTATCGGTAAGGCGCCTCCAACAGCAGCTCATACTGGATCATATGAATCGGCTTTCCCTTTTTCCCTGCTTCAGGAACAATGGCCTTGTCTGCAGGACAATCGGGTGAAACCCGAATAAACGTGTTTTTGTAGCTCATTAGGCCAGACTCCTTCCGTCTTCTTTTCCATTTCCAGATTCCAGCAGCGGTTCATACATCATCAGCGCGTGGTTTTCCGTGACGTACTACTCCCTGCTTGAATTTCCCGTAGTGCAGCACCATACCGTTCACATACCCTCTTCTCCGGGTCGGCTTGCCCACCGCTCTCCAAAACGAAAAAGTCTCCCCCGGCCGGATAATCAGCCCGTCAATGTTCTTTACGGCCAACTTAAGGTTAATTATCTTGTTGTACTGTAGCTGCATATCGACGTCCTTGAGCTGCCTGAGCAAAATCGTTTCATGCCGAAAAATACGATGCGGAAAAAGCGCAGCTTCCCGCAGCTTAGCCGGCTTGTCCGGACCGAGCCACCATTCTAAGTAACGCCGCGTTCGATAGTAGCAAGTCCCTAAGCAGATCCGCAATTTCGACCTTTTTAACGGTTTCATCATGCTCCCCCATCTCGGCAGGATGCCCGAAGTCTGTTCTTATTTCCATCATTATACACCAGCTGCGCGAGTGTTTTACAGGCAAACCGGCGTTTTCCCGGGCAAAAAAATGACCGGTAGAATTTCGCTCATTCCCCGTCTTCGACAAATTCCTGCTTAAATGGTGAAAAAACGAACAATTTTTTAACAGTAGAGGGATTTGGAACATTTTGCCGAAATAATTGTAGAGGCAAGTTCAAATAATGACTTTTGTCCTATTAGATATATTGGCGTTAGAATGACAGGAGGATAACATGAGGGGAAGATTCAAAAAAAGCTTAACCCGGCGATATACTATGCTGGTCGTACCCGAAGGGACAAATCCCGTATTCCGCTTTAAATTTCATTTTACTCATTTACTGGCCGTTCTGATCGCCGCAGCCGTGCTGCTCTGCTCAGTTTTGGTCTTATTTGTCGTCAACCGCAGCCACACAAGCCGCATCGGCTCGCTGGAAGCGGAGCTTTCCGATTCGTCGGACCAGTTCCAAAGCACGGTCGTCGATAAGGAGAAGGAGATTGACCGGCTGCTGTCCGAGCTGATGGAGCTTTCCGAAAAATCCAAAACGATCGAATCAAAAATGAGCGAATTGGAGCAATTGGAGACAGAACTGAAGTCGATTACCGAAGACGGCGTCATTCAGAAAACCAAGACCAATTCCGCTTCTTTAACCCAAAACATCGAAACGGAAGCTCTGGCAGCAGGCGGCGTGGGCGGCGATGCGATCCCTTTATCGGAACGGGACATCGCTTCTCTAGTGGAGGAAACCAAGGAAAGCATCACCACCTCGTTAAATGAAATGCCAAAATTGCAGCAGCGCCTGGAACAGACCAAATCATCGCTGCAGCAGTACAAAAAAATGATGGTCATTTTGCCGACTTTTTGGCCGACGGAATCAGTCCGTGTTACGTCGAGATTCGGCGAGCGGGACAACCCTTTTGACGGCGGCAGCCATGAGCTGCACAAAGGCCTCGATATTGGCGGCGGGGTTGGGGACCCAGTATATGCCGCCGCGGACGGCAAAGTGACGGATGCGGGATATAACAGCGGGCGCGGTAATTACATAACGGTCTCCCATCCTTCAGGGCTCACCACGATTTATATGCACCTAAGCAAAATTGAAGTGGAAAAAGGAGATTCCGTCAAACAAAGCGAAAAGATCGCGGAAATGGGATCGACCGGCAGAAGCACGGGGCCGCATTTGCATTTTCAAGTTGAGAAAAACGGATCTACGGTTGATCCTGAGCTGTATTTAAGAAAATCCAGGGAGGAAGATTCTAAATGAAATTAAGAGGCAATAGGCAGCCCGAGAGGCTCGACCCGAACACAACCGATACATTAATTGGCGAAGGCAGCGTTTTTGAAGGAAAAATCAAGTCGGATGCCAGCATCCGCGTCGAGGGGCAAATTACCGGCGACATCGAATGCGAAGGGGACGTTACGGTTGGGGAAAAAGGAATGGTCCACTCCAACATTCTGGCCAGGAATATCATTATCGCCGGAGAAGTCTACGGCAACGTGCAAGCCAAAAGCAAGCTGTCGATTACGTCCAAAGGCAAGCTATACGGAAATATCGTAGCGACGGCACTGTCCATTGAAGAAGGCAGTATTTTTGAAGGAACGAGCAAAATGAGCGGCGGCGCCTCCGCAGCTTCGGCAGCGGTCCTTACCCCCGGCATCAAAGAAACCGCGGCCGCGGCCGAAGCGGCGGATGCAGGGGAAAACCGCTAGGATCTTTGCCGATGGGCACTACGCAAAAACAGCTGTACCATAGAATTCCTGGGAACGGTCTATGGCACAGCTGTTTTTTTTATATTGATTTAGTTATCCGCTTGAACAGACCAGCCCTCCAGCGACAATGAAGGCTCGGCCTTCAGCCCAAGGCTGGAAAATTCCCCGCTTTTCCATTTCAAGTAAGCGGCAGCGCCGATCATCGCCGCGTTGTCCGTGCAATAGGCCAGCGGTGGAATGAGCAGGGAAATCCCCTCGCTGGCGCAGCGCTCGCTTAGCGCGGAACGCAGGCCGCGGTTCGCGGCAACTCCGCCGCAAAGCAGGAGCTGGCGCGAACCGGTCGCCCGTACCGCGCGCACGGCCTTCTCCACCAGCACTTCGATCACTGATTCCTGAAAGCCGCGGGCGATGGCCGGCTGATAGCCGTCCTCCCCGCGCATCCGGTGCTGGTTCACCGCGTTCAGCACGGCGGATTTTAACCCGCTCAGGCTGAAATCGTAGGAATCCGGCTCCAGCCACGCCCGCGGAAGCTCCTCGGCCTCCGCCTCGGCCGCTTCGCCGGCCAGCTTGTCCACATAAGGCCCGCCCGGATACGGAAAACCAAGCGCCCGGGCCACTTTGTCATACGCTTCCCCTACGGCATCATCGCGGGTATGGCCCAGCAGCTTAAAGCTGCCCTCGCGTTCCATCAGCACCAGCTCGGTATGTCCGCCGGAAACGACAAGCGCCATGGACGGATACAAAATGTCCTCCATCAAGCGGTTGGCGTAGATATGCCCGGCGATATGATGCACGCCGATCAGCGGTTTATCGAGGGCAAAAGCCAGGCTTTTCGCCGCCATAATGCCGACGAGCAGCGCGCCCACAAGTCCCGGTCCCTCGGTAACGGCAATCGCGGACAGCGACTCCGGCGGGATTCCCGCCTCCCGAACCGCTTCTTCAAGGATGCGCGTAATGCTCTCCACGTGCTTGCGCGAGGCCACCTCCGGCACCACGCCGCCGAAGGCGCGGTGCGTTTCGATTTGGCTGGCGATCAAATTGGACAGCACCTCGGTCCCGTTTTTGACAACGGCGGCGGAAGTTTCGTCACAGCTCGTTTCCACCGCCAAAATATAGCAATCCTGTTCGTGAATCAATACCATCCGCTTCCTTCCGTGCCTGCTCGGTGCGGCCGCTTCGGCAACTCGCACCACATGATGAGCGCATCCTCATGATTATCGGAATAATACCCTCTTCTTACCCCTGCGGGGGAAAAACCCATTTTGCCGTAAAGCGACCGCGCCACCTCGTTGGAAACGCGGACCTCCAGCGTCATCCTTACCATGCCTAGCTCGATCGCCCATTTCATCATACGGCGGAGCAGCTTTTCCCCCAAATGCAAACCGCGGTACGCGGTTCTTACCGCAATATTCGTCACATGGGCTTCATCCACGATCGTCCACATGCCGGCATAGCCGATCGGCTTGCCGTTATGTTCCAGCACCAAATAGCGGGCAAACTGATTTTGAGTCAATTCGTTGCGAAACGCTTCTTCACTCCAGGGCAACGTAAACGCTTCATGCTCAATGACCATAATATCCGGGATGTCCTCCAGTTTCATGGTGCGGAAGCCGATGTTTTCGGGCTGGAGATGCTCCGTTTTCCTTGAGATCATGTCCGCTTCCCCCTTTACCCGTTGCGCAGCCGCTTGGCTTCCGCTTCGGCTAACTGGGTATAATTCGGCTCAAGCGAATGAACTTCGTCTGCCGGATGCGTCCGCAGCCGCTTCACGCCGGCCATTCCCATCCATACGCCTTCCAGCTCGTAGGGAACCAGATGGACCTGCGGCATGGCGGCGGAACGCAGTTGGCCGAGCGCCGCCTCGTGTTTTGCGGTTTCACCCACAAACCACACGGCGGCCGGTCTTTCATCCGGCTCCAGTGCGGTCAGGCGCTGCGACAGCTCGCCGGCCCAGCCGTCCGTGAGCCGGATGGCGTCGGGTGCGAGCCGCTGCGGCCACCCGCCGGCCGCTGGCACGGCGAACAGCGCCGTATAGGCTTGGCCGCGCCGCGCGTCCACCAGCGGCACGATCCAGTGGCCGCCGGCGTAGCCGCGGTCCGCGGCGGCGGGAGCGGCGGCTACGCCGGCGGCTCCGGCAAGTGCGCCGGCTTTGCTGTTAGCGGCGTCGCTGGCGCCGGCCCAGCCGCCCAGCGCCAGCGCCTCCAGGCTCGAGACGCCATAAACTGGAATCCGGAGCGCCCAGGCCAAAGTTTTGGCCGTTGTGACGGCAATCCGGATTCCGGTGTACGAGCCTGGCCCGACCCCGACGGCGATCCCGGTCAAATCCCGTTTGGACAGCCCCGCCGCGTCCAAACATTCCCCGATCGCCGTAACCAAAAGCGACGAATGATCCCGTTCGGCGTGCATGCTCCGCTCCGCCAGCAGCCGGCCATCCTCCATGACCGCTACCGCAAGCGACGACGTCGAGGTGTCAAACGCCAAAAGCCGCTGCTGCGGCCGCTGTTCGTAATTGTTGTTCATGTTCAGGAAACCCCATTCTCTTTCAGGGCGGATACCCACGCTTCATAGGGTTCGCCCCGCCCTTTAATATGCATTTTCCGCGCCGTGGCCGACACGGTTTCGATATAGATTTGCAGCAAATTCGCCGGAAGCAGCTCCTCAATCAGGCTGGCCCACTCCACCAGAGAAACGCCCGCCCCATAGAAATACTCGTCGAGCCCCAACTCCTCGGCCTCTTCCAGCGACAACCGATATACGTCCATATGATAAAACGGCAACCGGCCCTCGTACTCTTTGATCAACGTAAACGTCGGACTGTTGACTGTATCCGAAACCCTAAGGTGTCTCGCAAACAATTGGGAAAACGCCGTCTTCCCCGCCCCCAAATCCCCGTCCAGGGCAATCACCGTTCCCGGCAGCGCTTGCCGGGCCAAGTAAGCAGCCAGTTTTTCCGTTCCGTGCAGATCCTCGGCTTCATAAACATACGAAGCGAAAGGCTTGTCATCAAACTCCACCATGTCAACCACCTTTAAGCGAGTTAGCAAGGTGCGGTGTCCCTTTAAGAAGCCGCTCCTTACACTCCGCCGGATGAAACGATCGCAAAAAAACGTATGTCCCCATTATATCGGTCCGCCGAAGCCCCCGCAACCATGAAGCATGCTGTCCAATACAGTTGTTATGTTTGGAAATCTCCAATAGAATCATAAAATTAATGGTAAATACCGTAGCCTGATTGGATATTTCCAATAGATGAGGCACGGTAGTATGCAAAGTGGGCGATTTGAGCGTATTCTACCGGATTTTTTTCAGTGTGAGGTGTCTGACAAGCTACATTTCTAACCACACAACTATTCTAACGGTTGCCACAACCGTTATTTGTTCCAAAAACGTTGATTTCAAATTGTAACGGTTGCCATGGCGCTTATTTCACTTAAACCCAGGCAATTTTGCTTAGATTTAGGCAAATAACGGCGCTCACAACCGTTAAAATTTAGAAAAGGCCTTTTTTCGTAAAATAGCCACTGCTACAACCGTTAGATCTCTGGCGGACGATAGTTTCGATTCAGAACCTGAGCCATTGCGGAAATCCGGAAAGTACTGGAAAGTATCAGTATCAGGGCTACAAATTGTGCAAGAGTTTATGAAACGCTAGTGGTCTGATGAGCGGCGAGCAACAAGCCTAATACCATTCGGATGTGATTAGCTGCAAAAGCTGCAGTTATCTCGTCCGATTCCTTTGGCAAATGCCTCAATAGCTGCAAAAAGTACAGTTAATATTTGCGAGTTTGATAAATATACCGGCTTAAGCCGTAAGTAGCTGTACCTTTTGCAGTTATTTCGAAAAAAGCAACTCAGCTCGGGAAAGTACCTGCATCTTTTGCAATTATCCTCCGCAACGCACTGACGGATCGCCTCATGAGGGTACATTGTTCCATAAACCTGCTCCTGAAGTCCAAAATTCCCAAGTGAATGACTCCCGACACTCCGGTTCCCGGCGCCGTGCTTTATTTCATGAAAATGAGCGGTCGCCCTGGTCGCAACCCCCGCTAATAGAAAAATATTTTAAAACCATAATAAGACCTACGAGCGTTTCATGCCCAACCGAGTAACCAATTCAGCCGCATTAACCACATAAACGTGTATAAATCGCCTAACGCCGATAAAGAAAGGAGCAATCTCCTCATGCATACCGTCTGGAAAGGGGCGATCAGCTTCGGGCTGGTCCATGTTCCCGTCAAAATGTTTTCCGCCACCGAGGATAAGGACATCTCCATGAAATATATCCACAAAGTTTGCGGCAGTCCGATCTCCTACGTCCGGCGCTGCCCGACATGCGATGTCGATGTCAACTGGGAGGAAATTTCCCGCAGTTATGAATATGAAAAAGGGAAATTTGTCCTGTTTGAAAAAGAGGAGCTCGAGCAGTTGAACGATCACGTCGAAAAAACGATCACCATTCTCGATTTCGTCGATTTGGAGGAGATCGATCCGATCTATTTTCAAAAAACGTATTACCTCTCGCCCGATCAGGCGGGCTCGAACGCCTACCAGCTGCTGCTCGAAGCGATGAAGCAGTCGGGGAAAATCGGCATCGCCAAAATCGCCATCCGCTCCAAAAGCAGCCTGGCGGCGATTCGGGTATTGGAGGGATGCCTGGCGGTGGAGACGATTTTTTATCCCGATGAAATCCGGCCGCTCTCCCAAGTCCCCAACCTCCCGGAAACGGTTCAAGTCAACGACAAAGAGCTGACGATGGCCAAAATGCTGATCGAGCAGCTGTCCACCCCGTTTGAGCCGGAAAAATATACGGACGACTACCGTGAGGCGCTGCTGGAGCTGATCGAGCATAAGGTGTCCGGCGAGGAGATCAGTCTGGCTCCGGCGAAACCGGAGACCAACGTCATCGACCTGATGGCCGCGCTGCAGGCCAGCATCGAGGCGGTCAAACCGGTCGCGACCGACCCCGGTCCCGCCCCGGCCAAACGGACACGCAAGCCCGCCGCCAAAAAAGCCAAAGCCCAGCTGGAGGAAGGCGCGGTAACGGGAGGGGCAGCAGTGGGGGACACTGCAGCGAGAGGCACAGCAACGGGAAAAGCGGAAACAGGAGGAAGGCCAACCGTTGCGGTTAAACCGAAGCCAAAGCGCAAAAGCCCCGCCAAACCGAAAGCCGAATAACCGGCCAGTCGGCAACGCCCCGGGAAAGTCACTGCCGCTAGGGGAGCCAACGTTCCGAGGACTGCCGCCAATGGCTGACCTGTCAGCTGGGCGTCCCAAGGACTGCCGCCGATGGCTGACCGGTCAGCTGGGCATGCAGGGACTACGGTTGCCGCTGAAGGAGCCTTGCTTAAAGCGAAGTCCCGCTCCCGGATACACCGATGCTACATGCTTTGCGAAACGCTGCATTCCTCCGCCGGGACGCCCCCCCATCCCTGGATGATCGGATGACGCATCGTTCCGCCGGGCGTCCATTCCAGAAATTGCACTTTTACGGTCAGGGCCGGCTGAATCCAAACGGCCCCTTTGATGCGTTCGGGAACGTTGTAAAACGGCCGGTCCGGCACGGCCAGTCCCGGGATCTTGGCGGTTAACTCACGCCATGTCTCAACCGTCCATTTTCCCGTCCCTGCATGTCCGATGTACAGAAACCGCCCCTCGGCATCATACAAGCCGAGCAATATCGCGTTAACGATGCCATCCCGGTACGTAACGCCCCCGATCGCCGCATACAGGTCCCGGGCCAGCTTCCGTTTGACCCATCTGCCGTCTTTGCCGCCGATCTGGTAGGGGCTGTCGAGCTTTTTGCAGACGATGCCTTCCCAGCCCCGCTCTTTCATCAGGTTAAACAGAAGCTGCCCGTCCCGGGTATTGGGTACGAGCTGCACCCGGTCGCCGGGAATGATGATCTCCTGCAGCAGCAGCTGGCGTTCGGCCAACGTACGCCCGGTCACCCAGTCGCCGCCGTAGTATAAAACATCAAAAATCATGTAAATGGCCTGAATCCGTCCGCTCGCAAAGCGGATTTCCCGTTCCCGCCGCAGGCTGTCGCGCCGCATGATTTCATGAAAAGAGGGCTTGCCCCCGGATAAAGCGATCATCTCCCCGTCAAGGATGACCGAGTTTGCCCGGCAGTACGAAGAGATGTCGGTGAATTCCGGATATTGCGCCGTCCGGTCGTTGCCTTTGCGGTTGATAAGGCGCGTTTCCCGCCCGTCATAGTAGGTCAGTATCCGTACGCCATCCCATTTTACCTGGGCCACCCAGTTTTCCCCCTGCGGGATCGTTTCGCTGCGAATCGGCTCAAACGGCGCGACCGGTGTTAGATCCATGAATGTTTGCCTCCATCCGTCACAAAGATGTGTGCAGCTTTACGTTTCCAAGTTTACCCTTGGCCGTCAAGCTCCATTCTCCTGCCGGCTCATAGTTTCCGCTCCCCCAGGCAAGCCTAGAGGTAACAATCTGCGGGGGAACCCGGCCTGTGGCCTGTGGCCCGTATGCCTGGATGATGCATCCCCGGCCGCCCCGTTTGAAAGGAGCTATCCGCAAGCGTATGCCAAAAACGATCAAAGGAACGATCCGTGTCGATGGCCAAGAGGTGTCCGTTTCCAATCCCGACAAGCTGCTCTGGCCGGAAGCCGGCATCACCAAACGGATTTATTTGGAGAAGCTCGCCGAGCTGTCGCCTTACCTGCTGAAATACTGCAGAAACCGGTTGCTGACAACGATCCGTTATCCCGGCGGGATCCACGGCAAATTTTTTTACCAGAAAAACGCCCCCGAACCGCTCCCGCCATTTGTGCGCACGGAGCTGCACGAAAACATCCGGTACATCGTGATGGACAGCTTGCCCGTCCTGCTCTGGCTCGGCAATTTGGCCTGCATCGAATTTCACCCTTCGCTGCATTACGTCGGCGAAAGCCTGCCCTGCGAATGGATGATCGACCTCGATCCGTCCCGGGAGGAGGAGCCGCGGATTATGGAGGCGGCCGCCATCGTCGGCGATGTTTTGGCTTCCCTGGGGCTTGCCTCCGTGCCCAAAACGTCGGGCGCCACCGGCGTGCAGATCATCGTCCCCGTCGAGTACGGTGTCACCTTCGATGAACTGCGCTCCATCGGCCATTTTGTCGCCCGTTACGTCACCGAAAAACATCCGGTCCTGTTCACCATCGAACGGTTAAAAAAGGACCGGGGCGACAAAATCTATTTCGACTACCTGCAGCATTATGGCGGCAAAACCCTGGCCGCGCCCTACACGCCGAGAGCCCGCGCCGCGGCCAGCGTTTCGACGCCTCTGACCTGGGAGGAGGTGCGCAAGGATCCCAAGCCGTCCGACTTCAACCTGCTGAACATCGGCGGGCGCCTGAAGGAGCGCGGGGATTTGCTCGCGGCCGTCCCGCCCCAGTCCGTCAAGATGATTTTGCAGCATTTGCGTAGTCCGGTGAAGGCCTAACCAACCGCTACATTAAAGGCGACAGCAAACGCGCCAGCAGTTCCTTCCCTTTTTGCCACCGCGAACGCCGGGCAAATTCCGTAAGACGAATGGGGACTGAGTCGGCGATATCCCGTTCGAAATCACTCACCAGTCTGGCGATCGGTCCTTGATCGAACAGCAGCGCGGTCATTTCAAAGTTATAGAAAAAACTGCGCATATCCATATTCGCCGTTCCGACGGAAGCCAGCAGGTCATCGACCAACAGGACTTTGGCATGGATAAAACCTTTTGTATACTGATAAAACTTTACCCCGGCGGCCAGCAGTTCCTCAACGTACGACAGCGAGGCCAGCTTGACCAGCCGGTGATCAGCGTGATACGGCAAAATCACGATCACTTCCACTCCGCTGAGAGCCGCCGTTTTTAATGCCGTATAAACTGCCTCGTCCGGAATGAAATAAGGGGATGTGATCCAAATTCTCCGGGTTGCCACCGACATCGCGCCAAAGCACATCTCCCGGATGTTGTTCCTCGGCTGACCCGGGCCGCTCGTTAAAATTTGCACCTGCTCCCTGCCCTCGCAGCAGTGGTCGGGAAACAAGCCCCGTTCATCGATCCGCTTGCCGGAAGCCAGCCGCCAGTCGTGCAAAAACGTCATTTGCAAAAAATAAACGGCATCGCCGCGCAGCTGCAAATGCGTATCTCGCCAGTATCCGGTTTTTTCGTACAGCCCCAAATAATCGTCCCCGACATTCAGACCGCCCACAAAGCCAACGGTTCCGTCCACAACGATAATTTTGCGATGATTGCGGTAATTCAACCGGCGGCTTTGCAAAGCGATCAGCGGCGGGAGGAAAAAATAAACCTCCACCCCCTCCGCGCGCAGCCTTCGGACAAAAGAAGCCCGCAGCAGGTAACTGCCCAAACCGTCGCAAAGCAGCCGTACTTTTACCCCGTCCTTCGCTTTCCGGATCATGACCTCTTGAAATTTCGCGCCAATGCCGTCGGCCCGAAAAATGTAAAATTGCAAATGGATGTGATCCTTCGCTTTTTCCATTTCCTCCAGCATGGCGGAAAAAGCCGTCTCGCCGTCCGAGTACACCTGCGTTAGATTGCGCCCTGTGATGGGATTTTTCGGCCAATGGGTCAGCAGCCCAAACAATCTTTTGTGGTATTGGAAAGCCGGATTATGCGCCTCTTCGGCCGTTCTCACGATGGAGATCCGCTTCCGCAGCTTCGCTTGGGCATCGGGAAACGGTGGCTGAGCGCGGAGCCGCAGCCATTGACGTTTAGTGTAATCCTTCGCCACAAAATAATAGGTAATGAAGCCGACAAACGGAAAGAGGAGCAAAATAAACATCCACGCCACGGCCTTGCTAGGGTTCCTGAACTCCAAAATGAGAATCATAGCAATTTGAGCGATGTACATAAGTAAAATTACAAGCAACCAGATCATAGATGCAGCCTCCCCTAGCCATCAGCATTAACCATTCGGCCGCTGGTTTATTCATCGCGTACCATGAGAACAGCTTGTGCGGAAGACATGATTTATATCAGACAGGGATTACATTTTTGACATGATTTAAGAGTCATAGGAATAGATAAGATATAGAACCAACTCGAGAAGTAGGGAAGGAGATGCCATGAGGAGTGTAAGCTTGCCGAACCCTAACCGGATGACGCTGCTTGTCCTTCGGGACGCCAACCAGCCCGTCAAGCAGGTTCAAGTTTCCAAGCCGCTCGTTGTTGCCGTCCCGCTGCTGGCGCTGCTGTCGATTTCCGGTCTGATCGTCAGCCTGCAAATTCAATCGAACCATCATGTTTCCAGGTTGGAAAAACAATTAAAATCGCAAACCATCACTTTTGAAGCAGTCGTTACCGACAAAAACGAAGCGATTCAGCGCTTGCAAAATGAAGTGATCGCGCTTTCCGGACAGTCCCAGGAGATGATGGAACGCATGGAACGCGTAGCGGAGCTGGAGGCCCAGCTGCAGAAATTTATCGATAAGTACGGCGATTCAAAGGAACTGGGCAAACTGTCTTCCCTATCCCGGGACGATTCGCAGGATTCGCTTGCGGCCAGCGGAATCGGCGGCGAATTTATCGCGGTACACGACAATGAAATCGAAGCCCTTGCCCGGGAGACGGGCGACGATTTTGCGATGATGAGCGACATGCTTGATGAAATGGAGAAAAACGTCCCGGTTACGCTCAAAAAAGCAAGGCAAACGCAATACACCATTTCCGGCACCCCTTCGGAATGGCCCACGCTTTCCACGCGGCTGACTTCGAACTTCGGGTACCGGACGGATCCTTTTTCCGGCCGGGCCGCTTTTCATGCCGGCATCGATATCGGCGGCAAGCTCGGTGATCCCGTTTACGCCGCCGGAGCCGGCAAAGTCACCACGACCGACAAAGACAGCTCGCACGGGAGATATATCGTGATCGAACATCCCGGGGGCCTGCAAAGCCGGTATTTGCATTTGAACGAGATCGGCGTTTCTGAAGGGGATACGGTGGACAAAGGACAGCAAATCGGCAAGCTGGGCAGCAGCGGGCGCAGCACCGGGCCGCATCTTCATTTTGAAATCGTGAAGGCCGGAAAAACCATCGATCCCCTACCCTATTTGAGGTAACTATTCTAAGTGATGGAGGCTGAAGTGAACCATGTTAAAAGACAGGAAAAATCCAGCAGGACTCACCGACACGTTAATCGGCCAGGGCAGCAGCATCGAAGGCAAGCTGGAGTGCAAGTCCAACCTGCGCCTGGAAGGAAAATTCAGCGGTGAAATCGAGTGCCTCGGGCAGATCGTGATCGGCGAGACCGGAGAAGCCCACTCGAATATTCAAGGCGGCGAAGTGATCGTGGCCGGCAAGGTGGTCGGTGATATTTTAACCGGGGGGAAGCTGACGATTACGAGCAACGGCCAGGTCGAAGGAAATGTCGATGTTGCCAAGCTGATCATTCTCGAAGGCGGGCAGCTCAACGGCTCGAGCAAAATGGAACCGACTGCCCCCG
The DNA here is from genome assembly GCF_046567315.2 of Paenibacillus lacisediminis. Classification (NCBI taxonomy): domain Bacteria; kingdom Bacillati; phylum Bacillota; class Bacilli; order Caryophanales; family Paenibacillaceae; genus Paenibacillus; species Paenibacillus lacisediminis. Next base: position 392,831 of record NZ_JBKIAX020000004.1, read on the forward strand.
CCCCTATTCCTGCTCCTGCTCCTGCTCCCGCTCCCATGAGCGCTAAAGAGAATCGTAAAAAATCAGTGGAGCCGGAAGCGGGATAATCCCTAGGCGGGCCCCAAGTCTGGGAACCCAGCCCGAGCATGCGAGAATACTCCCGCCGGCATGAAGAAGCAAATGGGAACTTTACTTTTTAGGGTTATGCCGCAACGTCCCTTTTTTTGAACACTAGCCAGGAAATAAGAAGAAACAGCACGACATACGCAGCCAGAACCGCCGCCGAAAAGCCCAGGGTCATCCCGGCAGGACCTATCCGCCCGCCGTAGTATTGGCTTAAATTCATGTTCGTGAACAGGATGTATTTGGCCCACGGAAAACGCACCGGATTAAACAGCATCGCGAAAAGGTCACCGGCAAACAAAATGAAAATCGATAAACCGATGGCCAGGCCGCTGGAGCGAAAAACGGTGGACAGCATGAATGAAAAAATCGTGATCACGAGAAATTTTATGTAGTCGTACAGCCAATTTTCCAGGATGGACAAGGCCGGGCTTTTCCCTTCAGGAAACAAGGCCGAAGGCATGTTCGGATAGATGAGAAAAGAGACCGCCAGCGCCGCGGCAAAAAATACCGCCGACATCGCCAGCGTAAACAGCAACACGGCCAACAGTTTGGAAGCCAGCACCTTCGTGCGGGTCCAAGGACGGATCAGCAGCAGCTTGATCGTTCCCCACGTAAATTCTCCGGCCACCACATCAGCGGCGGCGATGGCGGAGAAAATGCCGACCAGATAATACAGGAATGTGAGCTGATCCACGACGTCCCAGGCGCTGAGCGTGGACGTTCCTCCATCCAGCGTATACAAAATCCCAAACAGGAACGTCAGCAGAACCAGCAGCCCGGCCATGATCCAGGTGCGCAAACGGCGGTATATTTTCATATTCTCGTTCTGGACGAGCCTCCAAAAATTACTCAATGCGCCCACCTCCCGTAAGCTCCAGAAATTGATCCTCCAGCGAACGCGTCAACGCCTGGATTTCATAAACGGAGATGCCCGCCGTGACCAGCTTGGCATTGATCTCCGCGGCCTTGGTGCGGTCCGCCGTGACGATAAAGCGGCCGCCTTGGGCGCGACCGGCACCGATAATCTCGGCGGCCCGCTCCGCGTCGCTGACCTCGAAGGCCATTTCCCGTCCTTGTTCCGCTTCCCCTTCCGTACGCAGCGGTTTGACGTCGACGAGCCGCCCCTGCTGAATCACGGCCACCGTATCGCACATCAACTCCATTTCCGCAAGCAAATGGCTGGATACAAACACGGTCGTGCCTTCCTCGCGGGCCAGCGTCCGCAAATAATCGCGGAGCTCGCGAATCCCCTGCGGGTCAAGGCCGTTGGTCGGCTCGTCCAGCACCAGCAGCTTGGGCCGGTGCAGGATCGCTTGAGCGACGCCAAGCCGCTGGCGCATCCCCAGCGAATAGGTTTTCACCTTGTCGTGGATTCGGCGATCCAGGCCCACCAGTTCAACCGCTTCCCATATCCGCTGCTTCGTCACCCCCGGCGACATCCGGGCATAGTGCAGCAAATTTTGGTACCCGGTCAGGAACTTGTACATCTCCGGATTTTCCACGATCGCCCCCACATGCGAAATCGCCTGCTCGAAATGATGTTTGATGCTGGCCCCTTGAATGAAAATATCACCCTTCGAGATCGACATCAGCCCGACCATCATGCGAATCGTCGTCGTTTTCCCGGCCCCGTTCGGCCCCAAAAACCCGTAAACCTGCCCCGCCGGAATGTCCAACGTCAAAGCATCGATCAACGTCTTGGAGCCGATCGTCTTGCTCACACCCTGAACCCGCACAACAGGCTCCTCCGCCACCGTCATGTTGCTCCCCCTTTGCTTCTTGTTTATCTTGTTCATAGATAGTTCTTTACTTCGCAACCTAGTTCCTTGCTTCGCAATTTCTTATCCTTCAAAATCCACAGCGGAAATAATGCCCAGCCAAAACAACACTAAATGCATAACAAATTGTTTACACAGTGTCGCCGAACATCACCATTCTAATCAAGCAATATTTCTATATTCTACCACAGAAGGATATTCCCCTAAACCACTTGGTTCCAGGCCACACCTATATAGAAAATAGACGATTATAGTCAAACATAAGTTGCGAACCTCCTGCAAGTTTCTTGCACGCCTAGCATGGCAATCCAACCCGCTCCTTCTGCTCCCCAGCTCCTTTTTGCTGTGCTGATCTTTTAAGCCTAGTGAAGATAGTTTAATGCCAGTTCCCGGAGCTCGTATCCGCGAACCCCACGTCCCGTTTCGATAGGGGCCAGCAATCCTTTGGCCGTAAGGGAACGCAGCCGATTGCGGGCGGTTCTGAAATCGATATCAAACGCATCGGTCACGTCCTTGGGGCGAACATGCCGTCCCAGTCTCCAGGCTAAGAGGAGAATCTCCTTTTCCGTGACGGGTAATGGCCGATCACTGCCTTTCCGTAGAAGACGAGGACTAATCACCATTTGCAGCAGCATTTGGCACACCTCGGGGCGCCTTTGAATATCATCAAAGGAAAAATGAATCATCTTCCAGCCAATCCCGGTTAAAAACGTGTCCCTGTTCAGCGCATAGCTGAACTTCTCGCGATCCATGTCCTTGACATGGCTTTGATAACCGTCGCATTCCAGCCCAAACCGACCGAAGGCCGGCAAAAAGGCAAAATCGAGAAACTGTGACTTTCGGTTCCAATCGTAAACTTCGTACTCCGGATGCAGGTGTTCCAATGAGCCGAATAGCGGCCACCATACATTTTGCAGCAACAGTTTTTCGGCATATTGATGACCGCGAAGCAACCTGCCTTTCCTTTCCCCCGTCCTGCGGGACAAGTGGTATTCCATAAACGCCTGATGCGCTTCCTCAAACTCCATACCTTTATCCCCCCATCGTCACAAAAAATAAAAGAACGCCCCAGCGCCGCACCATGCAAATACAGATGCGTAAAGGGACGTTCTTCGTCTGAGACTAGTATAGCACGTGATCAATTTGATAGGCAAAGCTGGATGAGAGAGCACAACCGAGTGAAGAGCATCGTTACGTGAAGTGAAGGAGCAAGCCGGACTAAATCAAACCTCGACGGAAAGCCAAGTCCGATGCAAGCCAGACTAGAACCCAGTTGGACCAATGTACACCTGAAAAAGCTTAGTCACGCTATAGGTTGCTCAGCTCACATTGGAAAATATCCAATAGATATGGAAAATCACTTCCAATATAACAAGTGTGATTGGATTTTTTCCAATAGATTCACCCCAAAACCGATAAAAAAGCCTGATTGAAGCAAATCTATTGGATTTTTTCCAATCAAGCCGCCAAAATTGCCGTTACTCGGGCTAATCTATTGGATATTTCCAATCACCATCAGATCTGAAGCAAGTTATGAAGTGGATTCGACGTCAAACTTGTATTCAACAGGAGGTGGGCATACGTTTCAATACTAAAACCCGACTTTTTGAACACGCACCTATGAAAAAAACCGGAGGCCTGAGATCAACTCAACTCAGGTCCTCCGGGTTTTCCGGTTTTCAGCTCGTATATTCGCTCCCGATATGCCGATACCCCGTTAGTTTTTGCCGGCTCTGGCCAATTCGCGCGTGTTGGCTTCGAAGGCGGCGAGCAGCGCGGCTTCGCCTTTGAGGCCTTCGTTCTCCACTTTGCGGATTTGCTCCAGCATCCGTTTGTAGTCTTTCGGGATGACGCGGACGAACTTCGGCAAAGATTCGTTCCAATTGTCCAGCACCCGCCGTCCCACCGCGCTGTCCGTGTACAGGACATGGCGGCTGATCATCGTGCGGAGCTGATCCGCTTCGGCCGGATCCTCGACCACTTCGAGCAGCACCATCTCCAGGTTGCAGCGGCCGGCGAAGTCGCCGCTCTCGTCGAGCACGTATGCGATCCCGCCGGACATCCCGGCCGCAAAGTTGCGGCCCGTTCCACCCAGGACGACGACGCGCCCGCCGGTCATGTACTCGCAGCCGTGGTCGCCCACCCCTTCGACGACCACATTCGCGCCGGAGTTGCGGACCGCGAACCGTTCGCCGGCGATGCCGCGAATGTATGCTTCGCCGCTCGTGGCGCCGTAGAACGAAGTGTTGCCGATGATGATGTTCTCCTCAGGCACGAACGTCGCCCGCGGCGAAGGCTTCACGATCACTTTGCCGCCGGACAGTCCTTTGCCGGTGTAGTCGTTGGCGTCGCCTTCCACGGTTAACGTCATGCCCTTTGGAATGAAGGCGCCAAGGCTTTGGCCCGCCGAGCCTTCGAAGTACAGCGTGATCGTGTCCTCCGGCAGCCCTTCGGCTCCGTAGCGGCGTGTCACCTCGCTGCCCAATACGGTGCCGGTCGCCCGGTTGACGTTGCAGATCGGCAGGCGAGCGCTGACCGCTTCCCCGCGTTCGAGCGCCGGCGCGGCGATTTGAAGCAGCTTCGTCACATCCAGCGTCTCCTCGATCCCGTGGTTCTGCCGCTGCGTGCAGTAACGGCTGCCGCCTTCAGGCAGCTCCGGCATATGCAGCAGTGCGTTCAGGTCTACGCCTTTCTTCTTCCAATGACCGACCGCCTTGGCGGTGTCCAGGCAATCGGTGCGGCCGATCATTTCGTCCAGCGTGCGGAAACCAAGTTCGGCCATCCATTCGCGCAGGTCTTCGGCAACAAACTTCATCAGGTTCACTACATGCTGCGGATCGCCGGTGAAGTTTTTCCGCAGCTCCGGATTTTGCGTCGCCACCCCAACCGGGCAGGTGTCGAGCTGGCAGACGCGCATCATGATGCAGCCGACGGCCACGAGCGGCGCCGTCGAGAAGCCGTACTCCTCAGCGCCCAGCAGAGCGGCGACGGCCAGGTCGCGTCCGGTCAGCATCTTGCCGTCGGTTTCCAGCACCACGCGGTCGCGCAGATTGTTCAGCATCAGCGTTTGATGGGTTTCGGCAAGGCCCAGTTCCCAAGGCAGACCCGCATGGCGGATCGAGCTTTGCGGCGAGGCCCCTGTTCCTCCGTCATAGCCGCTGACCAGGATCACGTCCGCCCGCCCTTTGGCCACCCCGGCCGCGATCGTGCCGACGCCGGCTTCGGACACCAGCTTGACGTTGATACGGGCTTGCGGGTTGGCGTTCTTCAGGTCGTAAATCAGCTCCGCCAAATCCTCGATCGAATAGATGTCATGGTGCGGGGGCGGTGAGATCAGGCCTACGCCCGGCGTCGATCCGCGCACCTCCGCAACCCACGGGTACACCTTGCGGCCCGGCAGCTGTCCGCCTTCGCCCGGTTTTGCCCCTTGAGCCATCTTGATCTGAATTTCGTCCGCATTAACCAAATAATGCGAAGTGACGCCAAACCGGCCCGAGGCCACCTGCTTGATCGCGCTGCGGCGCAAATCGCCGTTGGCGTCCGGCACGTAACGCGCCGGGTCCTCGCCGCCTTCGCCGGTGTTGCTCTTGCCGCCGATGCGGTTCATCGCGATCGCGATCGTCTCGTGCGCCTCTTTGCTGATCGAGCCGAAGGACATCGCACCCGTCTTGAACCGGCGCATGATCGATTCCGCAGCTTCGACTTCCTCCAGCGGCACCTTCGGTCCAACCGGCTTCAGCTGCAGCAGGGAACGCAGCGTGAGATATTTTTCGTTCTCCCCTTGAACGAGTTCGGTAAACTTTTTATACACCTTATAGTCGCCCGTGCGCACCGACTGTTGAAGCAAATGCACCGTCTGCGGATTGAACAGATGTTCTTCCCCGCCGTCGCGCCACTGGTATTCCCCGATGGAATCCAGCACCTTGTCTTTACCGTCCTTGTCGGTAAACGCCCGGAAGTGATGGTGGAGCGTTTCCTTGGCCACTTCGCTTAGCCCAATCCCGCCGATCCGGGAAGGCGTCCACGTAAAGTACCGGTCGACAAACGGCGCCTCCAAACCGACCGCTTCGAAAATTTGCGCCCCACGGTAGGATTGAATCGTCGAGATGCCCATTTTGGACAACGTTTTGACCACACCTTTGGTCGCGGCCTTAATGAAGTTGTATACCGCTTTTTCGTACGACACATCTTTCAACATGCCTTGGCCGATCATATCCTTCAGCGTTTCGAACGCGAGATAAGGGTTCACGGCGCTGACCCCGTAGCCAAGCAGCAGCGCAAAATGATGAACCTCGCGCGGCTCTCCGGACTCCAGCAGGATGCTCACCTTCGTCCGCGTCTCCTCGCGGATCAAATGGTGATGCAGGCAGGAGACGGCCAGCAGTGCGGGAATCGCCGCGTTTTCCGCGTCCACGTCGCGATCGGACAAAATCAGGATATTATGGCCTTTGGCAATGACGCGGTCCGCCGCTTCGCACAGCGTGTCAAGCGCCTTGCGCAGCCCTTCGGCTCCTTCGGCGGCCGGGAACAGGATCGGAATCGTAATCGCCTTGAATCCCGGACGATGCACATGGCGCAGCTTGGCAAAATCCTCGTTGGACAAAATCGGCGAATCGAGGCGGATTTGCCGGCAGCTTTCCGGCTCCGGCTTCAGCAAATTGCGCTCCGGCCCGATCGTCGTTACCGTCGACGTAACCAACTCCTCGCGGATCGCGTCGATCGGCGGATTGGTTACCTGCGCAAACATCTGCTTGAAGTAGTTGTACAACCGCTGCGGCTGATCCGACAGCACGGCCAGCGGCGCATCGTACCCCATCGAAGCGATATTTTCCGCCCCGGTCAAGGCCATCGGCTCGAATACTTTGCGCAAATCTTCGTACGTATAGCCGAATGCCATTTGACGCAACGAAATATCTTCATGGCTTTCCGCAGGGAGCTCCAGCGCCTCCGGCAGGTCCTCAAGCGTGATCAAATGCTCGCTTAGCCATTCGCGGTACGGGTGCTCTTTGGCGATCGCCGATTTCACTTCCTCGTCGGAAATGATCCGCCCTTCCCGCGTGTCCACCAGCAGCATCCGCCCCGGACGCAGCCGGTCCTTATAAAGCACGTCCTCCGCCGGAATATCGAGCACCCCGACCTCCGATGACAACACGATCAGATCGTTTTTCGTCACATAATAACGCGACGGACGCAGACCGTTCCGGTCAAGGATCGCGCCGATCTGGACGCCGTCGGTAAAGCCCATCGCCGCCGGTCCGTCCCAAGGTTCCATCAGCGAGCTGTGATACTCGTAAAACGCTTTTTTATCGTCATCCATATCGCTCAGCCCAACCCATGGTTCAGGAACCATCATCATCGCCACATGCGGCAGGGAACGGCCGCTCAGGTACAGAAATTCAAAGGTGTTGTCGAACATCGCCGTATCGGAGCCGTCCGGATTGATGAGCGGTTTGACCTTCTCCAGATCAGCGCCGAAGGCATCGGTTTCGAGCATCGACTGGCGGGCGTGCATCCAGTTCACGTTGCCGCGCAGGGTGTTGATCTCGCCGTTGTGGATCATAAAGCGGTACGGATGCGCCCGTTCCCAGCTCGGAAACGTGTTCGTGCTGAACCGGGAGTGGATCATCGCGATCGCGGATTCCAGGCGTTCGTCACGCAAATCCAGGTAAAACTGGCCGACCTGTTCCGTCGTCAGCATCCCTTTGTAGACTACTTTACGGCAGGAAAGGCTGGATACGTAAAAAGCGTCCCCGCCTTCCGCCCCGCTGTACCGGATCGCCAATTCGGCCCGGCGGCGGATCACGTAAAGCTTGCGTTCGAAGGCCAGCTCATCCCGCACCCCTTCGGCCCGCCCGATAAAGACCTGGCGAACGAACGGCTTGGCCGCTTTGGCCGATTTGCCAAGCATATCGTCCCGGGTAGGCACGGTACGGAAGCCGATCAGCTTTTGGCCTTCCTCCTCAACGATTTGCGTCAGCAGCGCCTCCTGCTTGCTGCGCAACTCCTCATCATGCGGCAAAAACAGCATGCCGACGCCATAATGACCCGGCTCAGGCAAAGCGAATCCGAGACTCTGCGCTTCCGCGGCAAAAAAACGATGCGGAATTTGCAGTAAAATACCTGCGCCGTCCCCCGAATTCGGTTCGCTGCCTTGACCACCCCGGTGCTCCATATTCGCCAGCATCGTCAAAGCCTTGCTGACGATATCATGGGAGGCCCGGCCTTTGATATGAGCGACAAACCCCATGCCGCAAGCGTCTTTTTCAAAAGCGGGATCATACAGTCCCTGCTTGACTGGTGTAACGGTGTGTTTCATCATCTGACGCAACCTTTCTATAGTTAAAATAAGCGATAATTAACGAAACATTTTAGGAGCCTGATAACCTTCCCTTGGCCGGATAAGCCCGGAATAATCTTTCTTTTATTCTAACGGAAAATGTCACGTCTGTTTTTGCACTATATTCTATTTCTTTTGCACTATTGATTATATTTTTCAGGGAATTTATCCGCTGCTTTCCGCGAAAGCGTTCTTACGTATGCAGGATATTCATCCGGTGTGAAAATCAGCCAAAAAAAATCCGCCCCCGGTGACGTCCCGGGAACGGATGGCGATCGGCGATTATAACGAGCTTGCCTGTCTTACTTTACCGGCGAAAGCCCGCTTGCCAAAAAGTCGCGGATGAAATTTTTGATCTGGTCTTTGCTGAGCGGCTTATGCGCTTTGTTCCAATCCGATGTAAGCGTGATATACAGCTTGAACACCACGAACGAAACGAGCTTCGGGTCGAAATCGCGAATCTCTTTCCGCCCCGCCGAGCGGGCGATCTGCCGCTCCAGGTAATCCAAAATGTTATTTTCGACCTGTTCCAGGCCTTCACGAGCCTTGGGCGTGCCGATTTCCCGCACTTCCTGCGACAGCTTGATGAGCAGTTCGTGTTCGCTCCGGTACTCCAAGATCGCATCCATCACCCGGTGCAAATTATCGAAAAAACCCTTGTTCTCATCCACTTCATGCTCAACGATCCGGCGCATATCAACAATCACGGAGCGCAGGATTTCGTCAAACAGCTCTTCCTTGTTCTTAAAAAAAGTATAAATCGTTCCCTTAGCCACATTCGCAATTTTGGCCACATGGTCCATCGTCGTCGCTTTATACCCGAACAGCGAAAACGATTTTTCCGCGGCTTCGACGACCTGCTTGCGGCGGTCCACCAGCGCCATGAGGGACACCTCCTTGTACAAAGTACATGATATACTTAAGAAATAAACTCTTAAAAAATCAGACTAAAAATCATTTTTGGTCATTAAGTCAATTTTCACTCTATCATTATTAAGTACCGGCCGCAAGGTATTTAATCATCTTTTTTGGGGCATCCCCGGATCCCCTGCCCGCGAAAGCCCCCCGTCCAAGGTCCAGCTCCGTACCCGTCCCGAGCCTCTTTAAACCGGTGCGAAAAAGCAATAAAATAGCCATGAGGAAAAGAGAGAATCCGGATTAAACTTTGGAGCAGGTGAACGACATGCGTAAAAAAAGAGTGCTGATCTTATCGGAAGGATTCGGAAGCGGCCACACCCAGGCCGGACACGCTCTGGCCGCCGGGCTTAGAAAGCTCGCTCCGGATATCCAGACGAAGGTGATGGAGCTCGGGTCGTTTTTGCATCCGACGGTAGCTCCGTGGATTATATCCGCTTACCGGATGACCGTAAGCACGAGTCCGGCTCTGGTCGGCAAGCTTTACCGCAAAAATTACGAAAAACCCGTGAGCAAGCTGACGCGCCTGGCGCTTCATAAAATGTTTTACCAGCATGCCGCGGAGGTGATCAATCAATTGGATCCCGATCTTATCGTTTGTACGCATCCGATTCCGGCTGCCATCGTTTCACGGCTAAAGGCGTCCGGGATCGATATCCCGTTATGTACGATCATTACCGATTACGACGCTCACGGTTCCTGGATCAGCCCCGGCGTGGACCGGTTTCTCGTATCCGCGCACGAGGTCAAGGAACTGCTGCAAAACCGCGGCGTAAGCCCGGCCAAAATCCAGGCGACCGGCATTCCCGTCCATCCGGATTTCTGGGTCAAGCAGAACCCCGTGCAGGCCAGAGCCGAGCTGGGGCTGAAAAATATGCCTACCGTGCTGGTGATGGGCGGCGGATGGGGGCTTTTGTTTGACGAGGATCTGATCGCCGGATTAGCGGGCTGGCTGGATAAAGTTCAGTTCGTGTGCTGCATGGGGAGCAACGACAAGCTGGCCGAAAAGCTGCGCAGCCACCCGGCCCTGCAGCATCCCCACATGAAAGTTCTCGGCTTCACCCGCGAGGTGAGCAAATGGATGGACGCCGCCGATCTTTTGATCACAAAGGCCGGCGGCATGACCTGCACCGAAGGCCTGGCCAAAGGCCTTCCGATGCTGTTTTTCGAATCGATTCCGGGGCAGGAGGAGAAGAACCGCGAGTTTTTTGTCAGCCGCGGCTATGGCTCCGAATTGACTTCGCTGGACGTTCTGGACGATTGGCTGGCCTTTATCCGCGGCAGCAAGAGGCTCTCCGCCCCCATTCCGACGCGGGGCAAGCAGAACGCCCTCTCCTCGCATTACCGGCCGGACCAATGCGCTTCTAGCGTGCTGAATTTGCTGGAAGCGGCGGATAGTTTGTCCGCCATGGCCCATCTCCCCGCCGAAAGCCTTGCCGAGCAGCGTGCCAACTAGCAGAGCGAGGGAAAAAATGCCGCAGCCCGGAGTTATCCGGCAAAACCGCCAGGCCCGTCAGGGCCTTTTTTCATTGGCTGAAGCTGACGGTCGCCACTGTCTCGTACATGGGCCGCTCATGCATATGCGTTCGGTAGACCACCAGGCGGTCCGCCGTCCAGGAACCGAATGCGGCATCCTCCTTCAGCACCTCCGCATTTATTGCCGCCGCGTCTTCGCGGTATTTGCGGGCCAGCGTAATATGCGGACTGTAGCGCCGCTCTTCCGGGACAAAACCCAGCTCCCGGTTGGCCTCGGTAACCTGGCGGTGAATCCGGCCCAGCGCCGGCAGATCCCCTTTTACCCCCGCCCACAGCACGCTTGGACTGACCGGGCGGCCAAAGGTGCCGCAGCCGCCGGCTTCCAGCGGAAAAGGTGCCACGCCAAGGACCGCTTTCCTGAGGGAAGCTTCCAGCTCCCCCAGCCGCTCGGGCGGCATGTCTCCCAAAAATTGCACCGTAATATGATAATCCTCCGCGTGCACCCACTTTCGGAACAGCAGCCGATCCCGCCGCTGGCGGCACCAGTCATCCAGTTTCCGCTTCACCTCGGCCGGAATGGGGACCGCCACGAACAAACGCCATTTCTCCCCGTTTTCTGTCATGCCATGTCACCTCTGATAATTTTTTTCCCAACAATTTATTTTTAGTGATGTTGTTTATTTTTTGTAAATAGTTTCTCATTATAATGTGTCTTAGACCATTCTACATATTCAGACATCATTCCGCAAAAAAGATAGGGGAAAAACGATGGGATTCGCACAAAAAATAACTTCCGTATTAATCGGACTGCTCGTCATCGTCGGGCTCTTGCTCGGTTTTTTCGGTTACCGGATGACGTACGCCCAGGTCGAACAGTCCGTTGGCATTGAAACCGTCGGCTGCGCCAACATTACGACCGGCCTGGTCGACCCGAAGGATATCGAAGCTCTGGCCCAGGGGGGCCGGACCGGCCTGGCGGAACTGGAGAAACGACTGAACTGGACGGTGGCTCATAAGCCGCTGTTCAAGGAAGTATTCCTCATGTCCCTGGACGGCCAAATCCTCGCCGCCGACGAAAATTTGCAAAAACGCGGGTATCGGGCTGGGGATTCGTTCTACTTCAGCCCGCAGGACCGGGATATGATCATGACCATGAAGCATTCCGTCTACACGAAGGTTTATGACTACGATGGGGTCAAACTGCTCAGCGGTTACGGACCGATATACAGAAACCACGATCCGAACCAGGAGATCATCGGCCTGATGGTCATTAACTTCGATGCCTCCATTATCGGGGAGCGTACCTGGGATATCATCGCGCTGCCGTTCGCTATCGGCGGGGCCATATTTTTGGCCGCCGTGGCGTTCATTTACTTTTTCATCCACCGCATGATCCGTCCGCTGGAAACTTTGTCAGGGCAAGTTGACCGCGTGGCGCAAGGCGATTTGACCGTGGAGCCGCTGCTGCTGAGCAGCCGGGATGAAGTCGGGAAGCTGACGAGTGGTTTCGGAGAAATGATCGTCAGCTTGCGCCGGCTGATTACCGAGGTGAACGATACGTCCATGCAGGTGGCCTCCTCTTCGCAGGAGCTTTCGGCCAGCGCTGAACAGACGGGACGGGCGGGAGAGCAAACCGTGGACATTTCGCAAAAGCTGGCGGAAGGCGCGGAGACGCAGCTCCGCAATTTGGAGGCAAATTCCAAGGCGCTGCGCGAAATGTCCGGTACGATCGCTAGAATCGCAAGCCGGGCCGAAAACGTATCGCAGGCGGCGCTGCAGTCTTCCGAGGCGTCGCGGCAAGGCGGGGAATCGATCCGCCTCGGCAGCGAGCAAATGGCAACGATGGAGCTCAAAATCGTGCAGCTCTCCGCGCTGATTCAGGGGCTTGGGGATGATTCCAAAGAGGTTCAAAGCATTCTGGACATCATCGCCGAAATTGCCGCCGAAACCAACCTGCTCGCGTTAAACGCTTCGATCGAAGCTGCCCGGGCCGGGGAACACGGCAGCGGTTTTGCCGTGGTGGCCGCCTCCGTCCGCAAGCTTGCGGAGCGGTCGGCAGATTCCGCCCGGCAAATCGCCGCGCTGATCGAACATATCGTGAAGCAAATCGAAGCAACCGGCCGGACGATGGACGAGACCGTCCTGGAAGTTAAGCGCGGCGCGGAGCTGGTCCGCAGTGCCGGGCGTTCGCTTGCCGATATCGGCAATTCGGCGGAATTTACCGCCCAGGCTATAGCCGATGTCAGCGGAAACGTGCAGACGCTCTCCGACAGTTCGCAAAGGCTGGTTCATTCGCTTGAGGACATTGTCAAATTCGCAAGCGAAACCGCGGAGAACGCACAAAGCATGTCCGCCGCTTCTGAGGAACAGCTCGCCGCGATGCAAGAAATCGATGCTTTGGCCAGCCTCCTGTCTTCCTTGTCGGAGAAGCTTCACGGGCTCATCGACCGCTTCAAGGTGATTTAAGCCTTGCAAAAAAGACCTGCCCCGGCAGCGGTTCGGCTGCCAAGGCAGGTCTTTCGTTTGCGGCGGTGTTTAATCCGCCAGCTTATTTGCCCAGGTAAGCGTTCAGCATCCAACGATGTTTGTCCAAGGCGGAAAGCACGCCAAGCAGCAAATCGCCGGTTGCTTCATCTTCGACATGGGCAGCCGTTTCCATGGCATCTTTCAGATCGCTGGACAGCGTCTCGAAGTCAGCGATGATGGCGGCTACCATTTCGTCGGCCGTCTCTTTGCCGCTTGCTTCCTTCAAAGTGGCGATCGCTAACGATTCACGTAACGTGGCGACCGGAGTTCCGCCGATGGCGAGCAGGCGCTCCGCTATGTCGTCGATGTACCCGGCGGCTTCGTCGTACAAGGATTCGAATTTTTCATGCAAAGTAAAGAAATTCGAACCTTTTACAAACCAGTGGAAATTATGGAGCTTCGTGTACATCAAGGTCCAGTTCGCGATTTGCAGGTTCAATTGTTTTTGCAGCTGTTGGTCAACTTGAGTCATCGTTTGATTTGCCATTTCAAATTCCTCCTATGTTCAAAAATTTTAATGCCCTTTTTGCTTCGACTTATGCTTTTTAAAATCTTAAATTTAGACTAAATCTAAATCTTGTTTATATATTACCACTTAACCTCCCAAGATGCAAGTCTTGGAAACATGAACATCCCGTGAATATTGAACAAGATTATTCTGCGCCCAAACGGAGGCCAATATGCAAAAAAACCTCGCCGCTGGCGAGGCCCTTTGCCCGCGCAATTCCATACCTTGGATGCGCAGGAGAGTCTAACGGACACCTGCGACCTTATCCGCTCATTTCCCGAGTATTTCCCAGCCTAACGGACACACATGACTTTATTTGGCTCGAAACCCGTTCATCCAGGCCGATTTGAGGTAAATAACGTCTTCTGTGTCCGTTTACATTTTGCTAACCTCCGTTTTTCCGCAAATAACGGCTCTGTTGTCCCTTAGCGCCCTGATTCCTCTTCTCCCTCCCTCTCTCTTCCTATCCATCGCCCTCTACCAGCCCGAAATTTTATACTTTCTGATATGTCAAAAAAACCGGCGCCTTTCGCGTCGGTTCTTCGAATGTTCACTTACTTTTCCCTGTTTCCTATTTATTTGTCCTTGCGAACTTGTAATTTTAATTGTTCCAGACTGCGCTCCAACTGGCGGATCCCGTCTTCGACGAGGCGGCGGTCCACGGCGTTTTCCAGCTCAAGCTGCGGCTTGCGGGCGGCGAACGCCTTTTTCTCTTCTTCCCAATAGGCCTGGCGGCGCTGAATTTCCTTATATTTGTCCAGTAAATCGGTGATGATATCGTAAAAGCGCTCATAGTCGACGATGATTTCGTCAAGGAAGCGATCCACGTCCTCCTTGTCGTAACCGCGCATTTTGACGTCAAATTCCTTTTCGTGAATGGAGAGCGCATCCAGCTTGATGCCAAGCTGTTTGAACAGACCTTTCTGGTCTTCAAGTTTACGCGAGTAATCGTCTTGCATTCTTATTATCCCTCCGTACGGTTCTTGCCTTTTCCTATAATGTACCACAGTTCCAGGCTTCGGTTCATCTTTCGCTTGTGTACTGTATGTTGCTATTGTAGCATGTATTCGACAAGTTTTAAGATTCTTTTTATAATATGGGGAGTAAATGCAAATCAGTCTATTCATCTGGTGGTGAGCAAGATTTTATACGTACTTTCTTTTTTGCTATCGTTTTTGATCGTTTATTTTCTCATTCCGCCGCTGGGCAAGCTGGCCTTTCGTCTCGATTTTGTGGACAAGCCTCGTGCCGACAATGAGCGGAAAGTCCACCGGCAGCCGATCCCGCTGACGGCGAGCTACGCCATCTTTACCGGTTTTTTTGTTTCGTATCTGCTGTTTACGCGGGACTTCTCCTGGGAAACCGGGGCGTTATTTGGCGGAGGCCTGCTGCTGCTGGCGATCGGCACCGTCGACGACTGGTACAAAACGAAAGGCCGTGATTTTCCGGCGCTGCCGAAGCTGATCGTGCAGGTATCGGCTGCCGTGCTGGTCTATTTTGCGGGCATTCAATTCAACGGGTTCGTGAATCCGCTGAGCGGCCATTACGTTTTTCTCCCCGAATGGCTGCAGTTTATCCTGACGATTTTGTGGATTTTCGGCGTAACGACGGTGATCAATTTCTCGGACGGGCTCGATGGGCTGGCCGGGGGGTTGTCGGCGATATCGGCCGTTACGTTGTTTGTGGTGGCCATAACGAAAGGACAAACGAACTCCGCCATGCTGTCGATCACGTTGATCGGGGTTACGCTCGCTTATTTGCGTTATAACAAACCTCCGGCCAAAGTGTTCATGGGCGATGCCGGGGCGACTTTTCTCGGCTTTATGCTGGCCGTAATCGCGCTGGACGGTGCATTTAAGCAAGCGACGGTGCTGTCTCTGTTTATCCCGGTCCTGGCGCTCGGCGTACCGATTTTCGACAATCTGTTCGTCGTCATCAAACGGATGCTGCAGGGCAAATCACCGTATCAGGCCGACGCCAGCCAGGTCCATTACCGGCTGCTCCGCGCCGGCCTCAGTCAGAAACAGGCGGTCGTGGTGCTTTATTTGGTCAGCACCTGCCTGGGGTTGTCCTCGATTATATTGCTGCTGCTGCAAACATAACGGCGTGCGGACAAAAACAGGCGGCCGGTCTCCGAAAATTGCGTTCGGAAGCCGGCCGTCTGTTATTTCTTCTTCAAGGCATCGTTCAATACAAATTGCCCTCCGAGATTTCAACCAATTTTTCGATCTGACCATCGGCATTTCTGATCACTTCGAGGGATAGGCCATTTTTTATGGCGTACACGCTGTTGTTTACATAGGTTAGATAATCCCCGTCGCTAAGATAGTGAATCGGTTTATTGCCGAATTTCCATTGACCATTTGCTTCATCGTAAGAAAC
The DNA here is from genome assembly GCF_046567315.2 of Paenibacillus lacisediminis. NCBI lineage: Bacteria > Bacillati > Bacillota > Bacilli > Caryophanales > Paenibacillaceae > Paenibacillus > Paenibacillus lacisediminis. Next base: position 408,858 of record NZ_JBKIAX020000004.1, read on the forward strand.
CCCATATTCCAGGTATGGGCTTAACATACTATCCTCCTCATCATCAGGGTCTCCGGAGGAAAATGCTTCATCGTATTTTTCCCGGCTGACAGGCGATAGACCGATCAGTTCATTGTCGGCATTTCGCACAGCCTCTAAATTGATAACGCCTTACTCGAAGGATCGTTTCGCTGTATTGCTGCCTTGCGGCATAATCCGCCCCTCTCACCACTTCCGCATCACAGGAAATCTCGCATTGCTTGGCAATCGACTTGGCCATCAGATACACTGCGGGGTTAAACCAGTGCATCGCCGCCGCAACAAATATCAGGCTTTTATACCAAAGATCTTTTCGTTTAAAATGAATAAGCTCATGCTTGAGGATATACGGTAATTCATCGGCGGAGAACTGCTGTGCGGGCAGTAATAAAGTCGGGTTTACGAAACCGGTGATCATCGGGCTGGTTACACAGGGGGCGATATGCAATCCGACCTGTTTCGTTATGCCGATATCGTTTTTAATGTTCAACAATATTTCATAAATTTGCGTATCTGCGGGTTGTCTCCATCGTTTGACCAGCTTAAGAAAACGATTGACAGCCACGGAGTGATGGCCGTAAAGCCAAGTATAAGGACGGTCATGGAAATGGAGCATTCGATCAATGCACTTAGAAATTCCCGCATCTTATTTCCCCCGTTTTCTTGCCCAGTTTAGCAATTCTTCAATATCGCGGTCACTGAGCCGTTTTCCGTCATACAGCGCATTTACAAAGCTAAGAAAGGAATTTTCGTGATAAAGCTTCATAAACTTTCCGGTTTCAAATTTCAGATAATCCTCCTTGGCTATAAGCGGAAAATAGGTGCGTTCCTTGCCGTTTTTCTCCGTTCTCAGGAACCCTTTTTCCACCAGGCGCATCATCAGCGAAATAACGGTAGGCGCTTTCCACTCGCGTTCGTTGCCCAGTTGTTCCATGACCATGCCTGTCGTAATCGGCGGTTCATTGGCCCAAGCGACCTTCATGATTTCAAATTCGGTATCAGGCAGTTTCTTGAAGCGACTCATTCGCTATCCATCTCCTTTTAGACAATTGCCTATAACGATGTTATACACTTGCCTAAAACGAAAGTCAATATTTCCCACACCTTCTAGAGCAACAAAAAAAGGCACCGGAAGGTGCCCTGCCCATTTATCTCTATTATGAAGTTTTGTTCGTCTCCCCCGAGGTGGCCTGAATCTCTTGAGCTTGGGGCTTCTCTTCCTCCACCACATCTCCGCGCGCGCCCCGCTTAAACTCCTTCAACATCGTGCCAAAGCTGCGCCCAAGTTCCGGTAGTTTGCTGGGACCAAACAACAGAAGCGCCGCAATCACCAAAAGCAGCAGATGAGACGGACGCAACAAATTTTCAAGCACATTTATCACTCCTAAGGGTTATCTTTGTGGTAATTATACTACTTTCTGACACCCAAAGGAAACCGTTTTATTCGCGATCAAAAGATGACTTTTTTGAACTACCTCTATTAAGAAACCAAAAACCGCTTCTGGGCATATGCTGTGTCATCACGTAACGCAAAGGAGCGAACATCATGAGTTTAAACGGTCTGCTCGCTGTCATCGCCATCGGTATTGCCTCCAACCTGGATAATGCGGGTGTAGGCATCGCTTATGGAGTCCGGAAAATCCGCATTCCTTGGTATTCCAATTTGACCATTGCCCTTATTTCTTTTTTGGCCACTCTGGTGTCGGGGTTGTTCGGAAGCTGGATTTCCTCGTGGATTCACCCTTGGGTGGGGCAATTGATCGGCACGGTCGTCATCGTTGGGGTCGGAGTATGGGTGCTGCTGCAGCCGTACATAGAAAAAAAACCGTTGCCGCCGTCCGGCGAAGCGAACCCGCTGACCCGGCTGCTGCGTTATCCTGAAGAAGCCGACAAGGATAGCTCGAAATCGCTCAGCCTGGGGGAATCGGTCCTGCTGGGCATCGCCTTGGCCATGAATGCCCTGGCTGGCGGATTTAACGCCGGAATTACCCAACTCAACATATGGTACACCTCACTGGCCGTCGGCGTTTTCAGTCTCGTTCTACTCTCGTTATGCGCCGGATTAAGCCAAAAGTACGCGGCGGAGAAATTCGGCACCCGCGCCACCGTCATTTCCGGATTGCTGCTGATTTTAATCGGAATTCATCAAATGTTATAGATAGAAAAAGGACATGTAAAATTCTCAGCTTAATCGAACCGGAGGCCATAGTTATGATGAAAAAAATGATGCAGCGTCCGCTGCTGCTGAGCTTGTTTTCTCTGCTTCTAATCGCAGTGGCCGGATGCGGTGCGAAACCTGCAGACACAACCGGAAATGTGGATATGAGCGGAGCCGCCTCGCATCCCATCGTAACCATCGAAATGGACAGCGGCAAGAAGTTCAAGCTCGAGCTGTACCCGGAGGTGGCTCCGAATACCGTGAACAACTTTATTTCGCTGGTGAAAAGCGGTTTTTATGACGGAACCACCTTCCACCGCGTCATTCCGGACTTCATGATCCAGGGCGGCGACCCGAACGACATCGGTACCGACGGTCCGGGCTACAGCATTAAGGGCGAATTCAACTCAAACGGCGCAGAGAACAATCTTAAGCATACAACCGGGGTGCTGTCCATGGCCCGTTTGGAAGATCCTGATTCGGCCGGCTCCCAGTTCTTCATCACGGTTGCGGATGCCCCACACCTTGACGGCAACTATGCTGCCTTCGGCAAAGTCATCGAGGGAATGGACGTTGTGAATGAAATCGTGAACCTGCCGCGTGAGGCGGAGGACAAGCCGAAGAATCCTCCGGTGATGAAAAAAGTCATGGTGGACACACTTGGGAAGGAATATCCCGAACCGGAAAAAATTCAATGAAATTTGAAGACCGTATGCGCAGGCATACGGTCTCTTTTTTTGTTCCGCGGGGGACAGGCGCTGTCTCTGGCTAATTGGAACAAGCACGGCTTGTCATTATATAATGTTTATATGTTTCCTATTTATAGGGGAGGTCGTATCCTTGATCTGGTTTACTAGTTTTGAAAAAGAGCTGGAGATGGCTTTCAGCGACGCGGAAGAGATTTTGTCGGGAATGCCAGAAACCTTCCGGGGACAAGCTGTCGCCTACCTTGACAGGTTTCACGCAATAAAAAGGGACGGTTCCCAAAATTACATATGCTACCTGCTGCCGTTTTGGCTGCAGGAGGCCGCCGGCACCAAACCGGAGGACAGCCGGCGCTTTACTGTGGCGATGATTTTCGTCATGATGTATTACCATTTGATCGACGAAGTGATGGACGATCCGGAGGACAAGGATAAACGAAAGCTGCCGCTGGCAAATTTGCTTCAATTCGAATTTTTGCAACTTTACGGCGGCTATTTTCCCGCCGCTTCTCCATTCTGGGGTTATTACCGTAAATACGCGGCGGAGTGGGCCGAAGCGGTCGCGTTTGAGAACGGGAGCGATTTTTTTCAGGAGGACCCGGTACGGGTGGCTCACAAGGCCGCCCCGGTCAAACTATCCGTAGCGGGGACGCTGCTGCTGAGCGGGCGGGAAGCACGGATTCCCGCTTTTGAAGCGGCGGTGGACACGGTGTTGGTCACGCTGCAAATGCTGGACGATTGGGAGGATTGGGAGAAGGATATAAGGGAAGGCAGCTACAATTGCCTGATCTCCGCCATCCAGCGGGAGCTGCAAATCCCGAAAGACCGTCGGCCAACTCCGGAGGAGATCAGAGAGGCTCTGTACGTGCGGGACATTCTGTTCACCTATGCGGAACGGACGGATCATAACGCCGCCGCTCTGGCCGCCTCCGCCCCTGATCTTGCGCATTTGCAGGAGTTTCACGAACATCTCCGGCAAAGCCTCAAGCAAGGGGCGCAAGATCTCCGGGAACAGCGGAATTTGTTGATTCGTGGCGGATTGGAGTATTGGCTGTCGAAAAATAAGACACTTAGCTAGCACTTTGTCGAGTTCCATGGTATAGTAATGAGGAAATATTAACCTATTTTTTTACGAAAGGGTGATCTTATGACAACAGGAGCTCTCCTTCAATCGCAAGTTATTGAGAAAGCATGGCAAGACCCCAACTTTAAAGCGAAGCTGCTCGCCGATCCAAAAGTCGCTATTCAGGAGGCGCTCGGCGTAATTCTCCCGGATCACATCAAAATTAAAACCGTCGAAGAAAAATCTGACGAATTTTACGTGGTGCTGCCGCCAAACCCGGCGAATATGGTGAATAACGTGATAAAACCAAACGCAGCGTGGCACTAACTTCAAAATAAGCCAGACTCAACATCGCCAACCGGTTAACGCCAAACGGGCAGGGATCGAAAAGCGTTTATCCTGCAGATTGTTTCTCTTGATTTACGGAGGGAAACCGGATAACGACTTCCGTCCCTGCCCCTTTTTCGCTGGTAAAGTGAATTTCACCGTTCATTATTTCTATAATCCGGAATGTAACCATTAGACCCAACCCGGTGCCTTTGGTTTTATTGGAGAAATAAGGTTCTCCTAGCCGGGCTAGCACCTCTTTGTCCATCCCTTCCCCGTTGTCCTTAATATGAATCACGATGTTATCCTCTTCTTCATAACCCCAAATTAGAATCTCGCCTTCGCCATTAAGCGCTTCTATACTATTTTTAATAATATTGATGAACGCCTGCTTGAATTTTGAGGAGTTTCCCCGAACGAAGAGATTCTTGGGAATATGAACGGAGATTTTGCCTCCCTGAAGATTGGCGAGCGGAATTAATATTCCTTCGATATGGACAAATTCATCAAGCACATTCAGGGCCGTTACCTTTCCGGCTTCAGGCTTGGCAAAAGTCAGGAAGTCCGTAATAATCCCCGATGCCCGGTCCAATTCCTCCAAAGCCATGTTTAAATAAACTTTATCGGAGTTTTGCTGCTTTTCGGCCAGCAGTTGCAGAAATCCGCGAGTAACTTGCAGCGGGTTGCGAACCTCATGGGCTACGGAAGCGGCCAGTTCACTGATAATTTCCATCTTCTCCGAACGCTGCAGTTCATTGTTAAACATCTCCAACTTTTTTGAGTACTCCACCACTTGCTCATGGTTTGCAGCAAATCTTCTACTTAAAATAATGATCAATGACCCAAGGAAGCAGATGACTCCCAATTTCCATAAAAACAATGTATAATACCCTGCGCTAAAGTAAAACCCAACCAGTTCGCTGACACAGAGCAACGCGAAAATCAAAAATCCGGCCAATAAAATGACCGCCTCTTTGTTCCCCTTGATGACATTGATCGTTAAGTTGCTGGCCAGAATAAGAAACTGGGCAATCATGATTAATCCCATGAGTTGAACAGTAACCACCGTATAGAGTGTGTAAAATAGATTGTCCGATATCTCATTGAGAATTAGCACAAGGAAACAAAGCATAGAATACGCGACCAGAAATTTTCGCGACCGCCGAATCAGAGCATAGTATCCGGGACCGAATACTTGTTCAAAAAAATAGGTAAGCGAAGGAAGCAAAGTAAACAACCCTAAGTCAAACAATACCATCAACAATCTACCCGCTATCGTATAGTCGAACAACCAAAATACAAACGATGTATATGTGAGCACGAGCAGCCCACCGGAAAAAATGACCGCACATAGCGAAAACCACATCGGGATGTTTACATATTTCAAAAAAAGCGAGCAGATGAGCATAATTGCGGCGATAAATACAAGCGTGCTGCCCAAAACTAAATCTGGTATGTTGTCTCTGACAATTTTTTTCATCAATCCCTGATAATCGCCGATTTTGATTGGAGCGAAAAGACCAATTTTGTAGGTCTTCGATGATACTCCAATATAAACCGTTTGCTTGGAATTTTCCGCAGTGATCGGAATCACGACATTGTTGATACTGTAATTGAATTGTCGCCGCGATTCGTAGACTTGAGCTCCATCCATATTAACTACAATGTGCCTAGCATTTATTTTTTCGATAAACATAACCTGAGAATTATCGGTTACTTCTGGAAGCTGTATCTTGATCCACTGCGACATCCCCGGTTTCGATTTTTCCGGAATCTCTCCGTCAGCCTTCACATCAATCCAGCCATCCAGGGCCTCAAGCTTCTCCTTGCTTATCTGTGGATCCAACCGGTCTGTCCAGGTGATTTGCCAGTGATCGATTTGGGTAACGTCCGAACCCGGGCCGCTTGGACCTTTAAATAGAAAAACACAAAAAGCCGCCAGAAGCAGCACGAAAAAAACAGCCACGCCTTTGATCCAAGACTTCATTACAGCACCTCTGCACTTAATATAAAACGAGCTACCTAATACATTTCGCTACAATCCCTATCAAAACCTCCAATAATATGGAAATGTAGAGAAAATTTTTTAAGTTTTTTGCACCACAGATATTTTAACGTTTATATGAAGTTTTAGCTATGAATAGTTATAAAAAAACTGAAAGAAAAATTTTGGGCTCAAGACCAAAATCAGTGCTTGACAAAATAAATGATGACGGAGATGGGGGGTCTCTCCAAACCACTTTGCACGATTATCCCCTTGGTTCAGAAAGCCAAGTCACATGATCAAACGGGATAATCGTGCAAAGCCGCCGGATAGCGAGTCTCGCTCCAGGCCACGGTCTATTTCCGGCTTGACTGTCAAGCACTGATGATTAGGTTGAACCAAATTTGGGGCTCAACTTAGAAGTCGGCGTTTAATGGATACCTTGGAACAAGGAATTAATGCCGTGAACTATAGGAGCAATCGCTGCAATGCGAAAAACCGCAGGCGGCACCTGCGGTAAGGGTCTGGCCGAATATTCATAACGGATAGGGCATGGAAATTATTGATCAAGCAATTTTACAAGTTCATTTATTGGCAACCCTGTTACAGCCGATATTTGTTCAATGGGAAGACCTATCTTCAGCAAATTCTTAGCTGTTTCAACTTTTCCTAATGTTCTGCCTCTTTCTTCGGCAAGTTCTTCTCTTGCGATTTGATCGGCAATCCCTTTTTCACGCAATTCAGCCATCCGGCGAACTTCCTCGTCTGCACTTAAAAACGAAAGTTTCTGGTCGGCACGTTTTACCAATTGGTCCATGCTGATGACCTCCTTCAATTTTTCCTCAGGAATGTCTCCTTGTAAAAATAATAGCACCTAAAAGCTTCGCTGACTTAAAACGGAAAAGAAAGTTGCTCCACCTCCGGGGTAATTTCCCGCTCGGATACAGTGCAGGCTGGCTGCGGGACGGCCCCCGACTGCCAGGCCGGAGCCTCCGTGCCAGTGCCGGATGAAGCCTGGGCCCCGGGAGTTTCCGTACCGCCTAATCCGTGTTTGGCCAAAAGAGCGCGTGCCATCTTCTTAAAGCGGTCCGTGTACCATTGCTCCGCATAAGCTCCGGCATAAAGCGCCCGGTAGCGGGGCACTAGCTGGGGAGCATGCTGCTGCAGCGTCCGGAAATACCAGGCTTTCACGTCCGGCGATAGCCTAAGCAATGAAATCATGGCAAAGCCGGCGCCGTGCTCCTTGGCCGACCGGAGCAGGTTGTCCAAGCCTTCCTCCGAATCGGTCAAAAACGGAAGAACCGGGGCGGCGAATATGCCGACGGGAATACCGTGCTCCGCCAAGTATTTCACGGTAGCGAGACGCTTGCCGGGATGGGGCGAGGCCGGCTCCAGCTTGCGGATCAGCTCGGCATCGAGCGTATTGACGCTGATGTTCACCGAAACGCCGGGGATTTTGCGCAAAATGTCGAGGTCCCGCATCACCAGCGGAGAACGTGTCGTCACACTGGTATGAATCCGGTATTTGGCCAACACTTTCAGGCATTCCCGGGTGATCTGCTCTTTAGCTTCGACGGGCTGATACGGGTCGGTGGCCGTGCCGATCGCCACCTGCCCGACATGCCGGCTAACGGCCTCAATGTCGTATGCGAACTTTCGGGCCAAACCCGACAGCTGCCGCTCCAGCGCCTCCGCCGCATTTTCCTTGACCGAGATATGATATTGGAATTCGTCCTCCGCGCTTCTCCCGAGAAACGTCTGGAACGCCCTGGCATAACAGAAGCTGCAACCATGGCCGCAGCCGCGGTACGGATTGATCGACCATTCGAAAGGCATCGCTTCCTCCTTGACACGGTTTAACGTCGCTTTCGTCTGAATATGTTCATACCGGGTTTCGGGCATACCCTTCCCTCCTTGATTAATCTCCTGCGAAAAACATAAGGGCAAGAAATGGCGTTATTCCAGCGATCTCCGTTCATTTGAGAAAATAAAGGACATCTATGTCGCTATTTTCTCGAATCACAAGGAAATACCCGCATTCCGGACCATTCATAGGAAAATAAGTACATAAAATTCCACTAATGAGCATGAACATCCTGGATCCGGATAATAAGCACATAAAGTGCCGCTATTCTGTAGGCTGACGGTCAGCCTACAGTCGGTTGTTCCAGTAGCCGGCTATCAAGGCACCGATTTCTAGGTTGATCCTCATTTATGCCATTCATTTTTACCATTTCGTTAACCTTAGTATACCAAACATATGTTCTCATTTAAAGCAAAAATAAGTTCCAAATTTTTCAAGTGAAAGTTGCCATAAAAGCGAGAGGAACACCGGATTTTGGGGCAAACTTCAAAATAATCGCGAATTAAAAAGGAGGGACTTGTCCATGAATCCAACCGACGACAAAACCGCAGCGGATTTTGTATATGAAAGATACGGACTGTTAGCTGAGAACCGCCCGGAAAATGATATTCCCGACGATGATCTGCTGCACCACGATACGCGTGTAGCCCAGGGCATCAGCGAAAATGCGGACGAAGACGACCAAAGCAATATCACCAACCCCCCCGACCTGCTGTTCGGGGAGCTGCCCGACGTGCCTGACGCCGACGCCATCCAGAAGGACAGCCCGGTCGATCCGGTTTCGCCCGATCCGAACGCCATGCACGGCACCGATTTGTTAAACGGGTACGATGGGGATGAGGAATAGCGCGCCGTTGCCATTGGCCGCCTCATAAGGTCCAAGAAGAACCGCCGGAACAGTTTGCTCCGGCAGTTCTTTGATGTGCAGAACCACGCCTTAGCTGGGGAGAGCAGTTTTGATTGGAAAAAATCCAATAGATTGACGGAAATCGCACGTCATATTGAACCCTCGTTGGAAAAATTCCAATAGATTTCTCTCTAATCATGCGTTTGGCCCCCTGCTGAGTGTCATCTATTGGAAAATATCCAATCTAATCGTTGTATTTTCCACCTAATTTCCAATTCTATTGGATATATCCAATGACAGTGCCGATAATGCGCCGCATGATTAGTTAGATCGCCCGGCACAGCCGGTTGCGGCCCGTTTTTTTCGCCTCATACAGCGCCTGGTCCGCTTTGCTGATCAGCTCTTCCTGATGAACGTCCGGGTACGTTGCGCTGCCGGCGGAGATCGTTAGCTTGAGCTCCCCGCCACCCGGCAGGAGAAACAGATGCGACGCCACGTTTTGGCGCAGCCGTTCGCCGATCTTTTCGATCTGCTTCGCATCGCACTGGTCGACGAGGATGACGAACTCTTCGCCACCCTTGCGAAAAATATGATCGCCCGGCCGGAACGTATCCCGAAGCACATCGGCGAATTGCAATAAAATGGCGTCACCCGCCGGATGGCCATAGCTGTCGTTGACCTGTTTGAAAAAATCAATGTCGACAAACAACAGGGTGAAAGGCGTCCCGTTTCGGTTGGAGGAGGTGATTTTTTGCGCCATCATGGCCTCAAACGCCCGCGAGTTGTGCAGACTGGTTAAATAATCGCGAGTAGCGGCCTCCCTCATCATTTTCAGGGACTCGTTCGCTTCCCGTAAATGCTGAAGCATAGAATACGTAAACAACCCTGCGACAATAAATAATAGCGTATATGTTACTATTTCAACCCATGAATTTATGTTTAACACCAGCAAAAAGATAACCATAGTATTCGCGGCGGATAACAGCAAGGCCGGCATCCAGCTTTTTAGCGAAAGCTTTCGGACGCGGAGAAAAAGCAAGGCTATCAACAGCGTAATCAGCACATTAGCGGCGCCGACGATAGAATGGGAACTAAACCCATGCAAAAAAAACAGGCGGTACACCGCAATAATCAGCGTGGAAATGCCGCCGCTGATCCCTCCTCCCGCGTAAACGGCGATCAGAATAGGCAGCTGCCGGAAATCGGCAACCGTTTGCGTTCCTATCGGAAAGTTATAATACATCAAAACGACGCCGAACAACCCCAGCATCAATCCGAGCAACATGCGGGTCCACGGCGTGTTTTGTTGTTTGGACAAAAACCTGCTTCGAGTCATATAGCCGAAATATATAAAAGCCGTAAGCAAAGCAAAGTTGGCAAGTAAAGTGTGCAGCATCATGAACGTACCTCTCTGAAGGAAGTGCAGGCAAAACGATGGTTCATAATGCTAGCATAGCACAGAAATAGATGAAAAAGATCATCTCTCCTCCTATATTTCGTCATAATTCGACATTGATGCTCCGTGTTCCGGCTTGATGGCCTGCGTGTTATAATGGCTCTGAGATCAATGAGAGGGTGAAAAGGGATGAATGGGGCCGCGGATCTGAATGAGGGTGCGGATATGAACGAGGCTGCGGATTTACCGCAGGAGCCTGTCCAGGTATGCCTCTTGGCAGGAAAGATCATGCTGCAAAGCGGCGCGGAGACCTATCGCGTGGAAGATACGATGAACCGGATGGCCAGCGCACTGGGACTGCCTAGATCGCATAGCTATGTAACGCCGACGGGAATCGTTTTTCAATCCGGTGAAACGGAATCGGCCAAGTTGATCCGGATCGTCGAGCGCACGACCGATCTGCAAAAGGTCGCCGATGTCAATGATGTATCGCGAAAGCTGGCCGGCGGAGCGCTGACCTGTGCCGAGGCCCGCGCCCGGCTCCTGGAAATCGAGGTTGGCACAAACGCCTACCCGGTGGCGCTGCAAATCGCGGCTGCCGCGCTTTCCAGCGGCTGCTTCACCTTGATGTTCCGGGGAGGGCTGCCCGATTTCATTCCCGGGGTACTGTGCGGAGGCGCCGGATTTGCGGCTTTCCTCCTTTTTCACCGCCTGGTCAAAGTTAAATTTTTTGCTGAATTCACGGCCTCGCTGCTGATCGGATTGCTGGCGGCGCTCCTCGTGACGCTTGGCTTGGGCCGCGAGCTCGACAAAATCATCATCGGCTCCGTCATGCCGCTTGTCCCCGGTCTGCTGATCACAAACGCGGTCCGGGATTTAATGGCCGGTCATCTCGTATCCGGCTTGTCCCGCGGGGCCGAGGCTTTTCTTACCGCCTTCGCCATCGGTGCGGGCATCGCGGTGATGTTTACGTTGTTTTAATGACTTAAAGGAGATCTGTGGACGTTATGAACTCTGTCATCGGTCTTATCGTTCAACTATTTACCAGCTTTATCGCTTCTGCGGCCTTCGGCATTTTGTTTAACGCTCCTAAGCGTACGCTGCTTCAATGCGGCATTTCCGGCATGATCGGCTGGGCCGCCTATGTGCTGCTTGAGCAGAGGGCGGACGCCATTTTCGCCACCGTCACGGCCACGTTTATCGTCGGCGTGATCAGCCTCCTGTTTGCCAGATATTATAAAAAGCCCGTCATCATCTTCAGCGTCGCGGGAATCATCCCGCTCGTCCCCGGCGGCCTGGCCTATGACGCCATGCGCAAATTCGTGGAGAACGAGTACAACCTCGCTGTCCAGTTGGCCGCCCAGGCTTTTCTGATCTCAGGCTCGATCGCCATCGGGCTGGTGCTGTCCGAAGTGCTCGGCCAACTGCTGATCAGGTATCCGCATCGCATGAGAGGCAAATAGGCCCTGCTTACGCGGCCGGCATTCATCCGGAAACGTAAACAGGGCCTGTCCAACATTTCTATGATGTTTTAGAGATTACTGGGCGTCCGCTTTGACGAATTGGCCTTTCGCTTCGCATTTAGGGCATTTCTGCGGTTTGCAGCGTCCTTCCTTCGTTTCCCCGCAAGCTTCGCATTTCCATACCGCCATCCAAGCTCACCTCCCTGCCATCCTTTAACCCGAATTGTAGCAAGGATTTTCGCGGGAGGATGAGACAAACATCACACTCAGACCATTACTCCTCAATCACCGACTTCATCCAAAACGTGTTCATATACACCTGTTCAAAACCGGCTTTCAGCATGTTTTGATGACTGGCCGTACCGAATTCCACGTCAGTGTAAACCGTTTTTAAGCTGAGCGCTTCAGCAACCTGAAGACGGTGCCGGATCAGCGCCGTTTGCAAGCCTTGCCCCCGGAAATCCGGAAACGTAAAATCATTGGCCACATACCCTTCATCGCCGCGAATAAACAAAGAGCCCATCGCCGCCGGTTCCTCATCCACATAGGCCACAAAATTTTGAAAGTCATCCCGGCAAAAGTAGCGGCATTTCCGCTCAATCCCGTGCTCGTCCAGTTCGACTCCGCCCCCATTCGAGCGGCCGATCAGCGCGATAAACCGCTTTGCCTCCTCCGGTGTAGCGACCCGGCGAATGGATACCCGGGGAAGGGCGAAGTCCGCTCCGGATTCCAGTTCCTGCTTGAGAAAAACGAGCTGCAGCCTCGGAACAAACCGCTGCGACGCTAAAGCCCCCGCGACTGCGCTGTTTTGCTTGTCCGGGGTTATATCAAAGCAGGGCACGATATTTTCCGCCCCGTAATACCGCAGGATGTCCGGCAACTGTTCCACATCGGCCGGTCCGAATCCGATGACACGGTTATAATAACTCGACTGGGGCGACTGGCGGTCCATCAGCAGGGTTGCGCCGCCCATTCGGGCCGCCGTCAGTTTCGTTTCAAGATGCGATAACGACCGCTCGTTGTTGAACACCGTCAACTTCATTTCCAAAGCGGTAATCCGTTCCACATCCCTTAAAATCCGCTTCTTCTGCTCATGAGGGTTATCCATGTGAGCATCATCCTTTCCGCTTGCCTACTCCTCGTAAGCCTTCAAATCCGATCGCCTTCGAAACCATGGAGCATGATATAATAACAATCGGTTGCCTTTTTACTAGAATACATCTCTTACTGAAAGAAGTGAAGAACATCACGATGATCGGTGATATTATACTGGAGGTCGTCCTCCCCATTTTTGTGCTGATCGGGCTGGGCTGCCTGATGCAGCGTGCGTTCCGGCTCGATTTATACACATTGTCCAAAATCAATTTTTATTTCATCACCCCGGCGGTGGTGTTTCTAAGCATGTACCAATCCCAAATGTCCGCGGAGCTGCTCGGCAGCGTCACCGGTTTCTACGTATTGTATGTACTGCTGTTATGGGGTATAAGCATGCTGACGAGCCGCACCCTGAAGTTCAGCCGCGGGATGCGGGCCGCGTTTACGAACAGCCTCATCCTCGACAACTCCGGGAACTACGGGCTGCCGATCAATCAATTGGCGTTCAAGGGCGATCCGCTCGCCGTTTCGGTGCAGGCGTTGGTGATGACGTTTCAAAGCCTGGTCACCTTTACCTACGGCGTAATGTCCGTACAGCGGGCCAAATCCGGCGGGACCCTGAAAGCCGCCCTGATCGGATTTTTGAAAATGCCTGTCCCTTACGCCCTCGTGCTGGGCATGGCTTTGCATATTCTGGATCTTCCTTTGCCGGACTTTGTCTCGAAGCCGATGGGATATATCGCCGACTCCATGGTCGCCATCGCGCTGCTGACGCTTGGAGCGCAAATCATCAAATACCCGCTGCGGCTTGACCGTTTCGATGTCTATATCAGCGTAGCTCTTCGCTTGCTGATTGGCCCGGCGGTCGGCTTCGGTTTAATTCTGCTGCTGGGGCTGAAAGGCATCCCCGCCCAGGCGCTGCTGCTCGCCTCCGGCATGCCGACCGGCGTGAACAGCACGATTCTGGCCGAGGAATACGACAATGAGCCCGATTTCGCCTCGCAATCCGTGCTTATCTCCACCTTGTTGAACATCGTGACGATGACGGCGCTGATTTCGCTCACCAAATACGTGGGCTGACAGCGGCAGCAGCGGGCGGTTGCAGCGACCGACCGGGGGAGATCGGCGCGGCGCTTGCTGCTCCCGACAGGGGCGATCGGCGCGCTGTCTGCATGATTCAATTGCGACGCTCGGCTGCACCATTGGAAACGGCACAAGTAGCTCCGAGTTGTACTCGTTCGCCAGCCCTTATTGGTGTGACCCGGACATGCCGCTCTGCATAACGGTAACTTTTTCCGCTATTTTGACGCTTTCCCCCTTCTTCGGACAATAGCGGTAATTTTTGCGTCTATTCTTCCTCCTCCCCTTGGAAAGTCGCCATTAAGCCGCTCTCGCCGAACAATAGCGCCATAAAAATCCCCTATTTTGGCCATCATCCTTTGAACTGAAGAAATAACTCCCTTTTTTTCCTCTATTTCCTAAGATTAGGACTGGAAAGCGGTATCTGACAGAGGAGGTCGAATGCGTTAAGAAGTACGGAAATCTAACGGTTCTAAAGAGGCATTTTTCCAGGTTGATCCATTTCCTAGAATGGGTAAAACAAAACGCCAACGAATCCGCGAAACGTTAAGGGGAGCAAACGGCTTAACTCTCTTGTACAGCATCCCCATTAAATCTCGTCGGTTCGTTAGCGTTTTTAAACAATGCGCACCCTAGAGCCGGGCGGACGGGTAACATTTTCCTGCACCAACGCATACACATCCACTCGCCTTCCAGTTCGTACTTGCCGACCGGCAATGCGGAGAGACGGCCCAAAACCAAATGTTCCAAGCCCTTGCGAACGGCCGCCGGATACACCTGCTTTTCCCGCTCAAAAAACCTGATGTCGCCCGCGATCACCGGCGTTCGTTTCTTTTGACGCGGCCGTCGCCTTGCTCGGGCATCTCGGGATCGCGCTGTCTCCTGCGGCCGCGGCCTCCCGCTAAAGCCGCTGCAGCCGCTTCAGCCGCGCCATCGCCTCGCTGCCTCCACGCCCGAACAGATCGTGCAGTTCGGTATACTCCCTGTAAAGCTGGTCATACACCGCCCTGTACGCCGGATTCGGACGGTAAGTCTCCGTCTGCACGCGAGCCATTCGTTCCGCCGCTTCCTCGATGCGGTCATAGCCGCCGCAGTGCGAGCCCGCGGCTACCGCGCCAAGCATCGCCGCGCCAAGCGCAGGCGTCTGCGCGGAGGTGGCGATCTTGATCTCGCGGCCGGTAACATCGGCGAATATCTGCATCAGCAGCCGGTTTTTCCCGGGTAAACCGCCGCAGGCAAACAATTCACGCACCTTCACGCCCGCTGTTTCAAACGCGTCGATCACTTTGCGGGTACCAAAGGCGGTTGCTTCAAGTAACGCGCGGTAAATTTCCTCGGGCTTCGTTTGCAGCGTCAAGCCCATGATCAGGCCGCTGAGATGGGCATTGACGAGCACGGAGCGGTTGCCGTTCCACCAATCGAGCGCCATTAGCCCGTGTTCTCCCGGACGCAGCCGGCTTGCCCGCCGCTCCAGCCACTTGTGAACCGTTACGCCCTCGTTGTCAGCCGCCCGTTCAACATACGCCGGCACGCCCTGCTGCACGTACCAGCCAAACAGGTCGCCGACCGCCGCTTGTCCCGCTTCATAAGCGTACAGTCCGGGGATGATGCCGTCCCTGGCCACGCCGCAAATCCCTTCGACCGCCAGCTCCTTGTCGCTGAGCAGAAGGTGGCAGAGCGACGTCCCCATAGACAGGACCATCTGTCCCGGCTTGGTGGCACCAACGCCGGGAACCGCCGCATGGGCGTCGATCATCCCCGGAGCGACGGGGATACCGGGGTGCAGCCCCATTACGGCGGCCGCCTCGCCCGTCAACCGGCCCGCGGCCCGGCCCAACGGAGCGATCTCCCCGCGCAGCTTGGTCTCCGCGAAACGTTCGAATCGCGGATCGAGCGCCCGGTAAAACTCGGCGGAAGGGTATCCCTCCTCGTAGTGCCACAGCGCTTTGTAACCGGCGCAGCCGCTGCTGCGCTTCATCTCACCGGTCATCCAAAACACGACCCAGTCCGCCGCTTCAACGAAGCGATCCGCCGCAGCGTACACTTCGGGAGCTTCACGCAGCACCTGCAGTCCTTTGGGCACCATCCACTCGGAAGAGATTTTTCCGCCATAGCGGCTGAGAAAAGCTTCGCCGCGCTCAGCCGCCACGGCGTTGATTAGGTCCGCTTCCCCTTGGGCGGCATGATGCTTCCACAGCTTGACGTATGCGTGCGGTTCGCGGCGGTACGCTTCCTTTAAAAACAGCGGGGTTCCCGCTTCATCCACCGGCAGCATCGTGCAGGAGGTGAAATCGACACCGATGCCGATCACTTGCCCGGATGAAACACCCGCTGCTCCCAGCACCTCCGGCACGGATCGCCGCAGCACCTCCACGTAATCGCCGGGATGCTGGAGCGCCCACTCCGGGCCAAGCCGGATGCCGCAGCCGATAAGCTCCTCCTCCATCACGCCGTGCGGATAAGGGGTCACATGCCAGGCCAGCTCGCGCCCGTCCCTTACATCGACAAGCACCGCCCGCCCCGATGCGGTGCCAAAATCAATCCCGATCACATAACGCGGCTCCGTCTCCTTGTTCATGTTCATCACCATCCTTTCCGCTTCTCTATTTGTACAGCGGACCGAACGCCGCGCAGGCCCGGTAATCGGCGCCGACCGGATCGTTCGCGCCGAAGGCGTCCCAGGCGCTCGGGCGGAAAATCCGCTCCTCGGGCACGTTGTGCATGGTGACCGGGATGCGCAGCATGGCGGCAAGCGTCAGCCATTCCGACCCGATATGCCCATAGCTGGCCGCGCAATGGTTGGAACCCCAATGGCTCATCACCGCGTAAACGTCGCGGAACGGACCGGAACCGGTCATATTGGGGACAAACCAGGTCGTCGGCCAGGTCGGGTCGGAGCGGCGGTCCAGCGCCTCGTGCACCTCCGGCGGCAGCTCCACCGAATAACCTTCGGCGATTTGCAGCACCGGCCCCAGCCCGCGGATCAGATTAATGCGGGCGATCGTCAGCGGCATGCCGCCGCGCGTGGTGAAATCGGTGGAAAATCCGCCCGACGGGAAAAAGTCTTTCGCCGGACACCAGGCTACCGCATCAAGACAACGCTGGACCTCCTCCCCGCCGATCTCCCAAAACGGTTTCATCGCCGGCTGCCCTTTTAAGGTCTGTTCACCCGTACCGTCCAACGCGGCCGGGCCGGAATTAATCAGATGAATCACGCCGCCCGCCGCCCGGCCCGTCAACCGCTGTCCGGTGACGCGCTCCACCGCCTCCGGACTCCAGTAGGTCCGCACATCGGCGAAGATTTGTGCGCTTTGGCTGAGCTGGTGTCCAAGCAGCATCGTGACCGCGTTCAGGTTGTCGTTTTCGGTCGCCAGCACAAACGGTTCGCGGATGCCGTTCCAGTCGAAGGAGCTGCACAGCACCGCTTCCATGAAATCGCCGGTCGGCAGATGGTCGGTCCAGGCCCGCTGCCCCTGAAATCCGGCGGCGATTGCGTTATGGCCTATTGCTTCCTCGCCATAACCCATCTCCGCCAGCTGCGGATTTCCGACCATCAGATCGCGGGCGATCAGGGACATTTTGACGACGGTTTCCCAATCCTTCTCCTTCTGCTCCGCCGATCTTTGCCGTTCAGGGGGATTGACATCCTCTCCCTCGCGGCAGTTGGCTTTCGTCCAGGCCAAAGCTCTAGCATACTCCTCATGATCGTAAATTCCCCGCTCCATCCGGCGGATGAACTCGGTCATGTCGATATATTCGTTACGCATGCCAAGGTAGTTCTGAAAAAAGCCCTCGTCAACGATACAGCCGGCGATCCCCATCGAAACGCTCCCCATCGACAAATACGACTTGCCGCGAATCGCAGCGACCGCCAGTCCCGCCTTCGCGAACTGCAGCAGCTTGTCCTGGACGTCACCCGGAATGGTATCGTCACCTATATCCTGTACATCGCGCCCATAAATGCTGAACGCGGGCAGGCCCTTCTGATTATGCGCGGCCAGCGCGGCGGCCAGATACACCGCTCCGGGGCGCTCCGTACCGTTGAAGCCCCAGATCGCTTTCGGCATCCACGGATCTTCGTCGATCGTCTCCAGCGGATAACACCAGGAAGGCGTTACCGTGATCGTCAGGCCGACCCCTTCGCGCCGGAACTTCTCGGCCGTTCTGGCCGCTTCGCCCACACCGCCGATCGTCGTGTCGGCGATGACGCATTCCACCGGCAGCCCGTTTGCGTGGCGCAGCTTCCCGGAGAGCAGGCGGGCGCAGGCCTCGGCCAGCTTCATCGTCGGCTCCTCCAGGGACTCGCGGATGCCGCCCCGGCGTCCGTCAATAACCGGGCGGATGCCGATTTTGGGCATCTCGCCCGCCAGGCGATTTTCTATGATGGGCACGCTCATTTGTTTCTCCTCCTTATAATAAAAGTTGTGCGGACATCCTTTGGGACAAATCACGAAGCTGGCGGACTTCCAAACGGTTCGTTTCCGTGAAGCTTCGGTGGTCCTTGACCCGGCATACGTAATTGTCGAAAATAGTCTCCAGCATGAGATAATACTTGGCATTCACCGGGTACAACTGCTTTTCGATCAGGGAAGTCATACTGAGAAAAGCGATCAGTTCCTCCGCTTTCTCCGGCTGTACCCGCCAGTTTTGCAGCAGCCACACGTACAGGTCCGGTTGAAAATTGGCCATGACTCCGCTGTAGCCGTGCACGCCGAGCCTCCGTGTTTCCAGCAAGGTGGCCGTGTTGGCATTGTATATTTTCAAGTCGCTGTCCTGGGTGGCTTCCAGCTTGCGGCGGATATTGTCCGTATCGCAGCTCGTGTCCTTCAGGAAGCAAAAACGGCCGGTATCGGCGCTCCAGCGGAGCAACTCGGGCGAAATGAGCCGTTTGTAAGGGTAAGGGCATTCGTAAAAGCCGAGCGGTATTCCTTCCGGCAGTTCCTTCAGAAGCCGCTCCAGATTGTGCTGCCACACGTCGTCCCCTTCCTCTTCCCGGGCCAGCCGGTTGGTAATAAGCACGAGCGCGTCGATGCCCGTCTCGGCCATCGCGTTCAGCTCGCGGACCTGGTCGGCAAAATCGCCGGATATATGTCCCGAAGCGATGACCGGTACACGCCCCGCCGCCTTTTGCTTGATAAACGCGGCCAACTTCACCCGCTCTTCCAGACGCAAATGGAACATCTCGCTGGACTGGCATACGGCAAACAGCCCGGCCACGCCATGGGCGATATACCATTCCACGGCCCGCGCCTGCGCCTCGTAGTCGATTTCTCCGCCCGCCGTGAATGGCGTGACCATTGTCGGCCAAACGCCACCGGCCATCGGCGATTTACTCTGCGTATTCATGTGCTTCCCTCCACGTCGTCAATGTGTTTGCCTTATCCAAACTATTGTTATTCAATCGCTAACTAGTTGAACGATCCGGGAATAACGTATGCATGTCCCAACCGTAAAACGAATCCTAACGGACACCAGCGCCGTTATTTCGGTGAAATCAACAGTTTTCGAAATGTAACGGACACCACAGACCTTATTTGACACTTATGAGCACATATCCAGCCTTTTCGAGCAAATAGCGGCTCTCCTGTCCGTTAGAAATGAAAACGGCTAATTTTCAAGCAAATAAGGTCGTTTAGGTCCGTTAGCCTTCATGTAGACGGTCTGCTCGTCCCTATTCAAAGCAAATAAGTGTTTCTAAAAATGTAAGCGCTTTCTCATTTGCCGTTGCGGATGTGCCGTTGCGGATGTGCCATCACCTCCTGAGCTGAATATATATAGGCTTGCAACCTTTATTTTTTAACGGGGAGAAGCCTTGGGCCGCCCCCCGGTGCTGCCTCTAGAACAAGTTTGCTTAGCCGATCGGCCCGCCGCAGGATTTGCGCATAACGATCCGTGTTTCCATGTGTTTGGCGGCCTTTACATTTGTCTGGTACCGCATCATCTCGATCAGCAGCCTCAGAGACTCGCCGGCCATTTCCTCAACCGGCAGATGAACCGTCGACAACGTTGGGATCGTGTAGTTCGTCACCTCATCGTTATCGTAACCGATGATCTCCAGCTCTTCGGGCACCTTCACGCCACATTCGTCCAGCGCCTTTAGTGCTCCGACGGCCATCTGGTCGCTGAGGGCGAATATCGCCGACGGCCAAGCCCCGCCCTCCGGCTTCAAGCGTTTAACCGCCTCATAACCGCCCTGTTCCGAGAAGTCCCCGTAAACGCTCCATGCTTCGCCGGCATCCATCCCAAGCTCCGCGGCTTTGGCCATAAAGCCCTCCTCGCGCAGCCGGATCGCCCTGGAGGAAACGTCCGGAACGATCAGCCCCACCTTGCGGTGTCCGCGGCCATACAGCATCTCGGCCACCATCCCGCCGCTTTCGCAGCTGTCCACGCTGACGGAGGCGTATTTGTTGGAATCCCGCTGGTACAGCACCACCGGCACGTTCAAATCCGCCGTTTCCAGGAATTCGTCGTCCTCCTCCGTCGAGTTGGCGATAATCGCCCCGTTGAACCGTGTGCCGGTCACGAGGCTTTGAACCTCGCTCAGCTTCGAGCCCACGTAAGGGTGAATGAGCAGCTCGTATTCATCCTCCAGTTCACTCATCGCATGCTGCAACCCCTTCAAAAATCGTCCGACCAAAGCGGCGCGGGTGTCGAGCGTCCAGAACAGCGCAATGATCGGCAGGACAGTCTCCCCCCCGCTGCGCAAACGGCGCGCCGAGATGTTCGGCTGATAGTTGAGTTGTTTGGCAGCCTCAAGTATTTTCTGCTGGGTTGCAGCGGATATCCGGTATTTGTCCCCTTTGCCGTTCAGGACCATCGAGGCCGTCCCTTGCGATACGTTGGCAAGTTGGGCGATTTCTTTAATACTGGCCATGACTATAACACCTCGTTCATCATTCTTGGAAAAAACAAACAGCTTAACCCCCATTGTACATGGCCCTTAAAGACGAGAGCAATAAAATCCGCTGCACACGTTAGACAGACAGAGCTAAATCGTTTTGCTAAAACGTATTGCTAATACGTTTTTATTGTATTTTAAAAGCGCTTACATGTCAACGTATACTAACTAATTAATTTCTTCCGGCAAACTTATCTCTGACTTCTACCTTGGAGCGATTGGAGGCTCTTCCTAAACTTTGGACGTTGCTCTAACGGACACCAGCGACCTTATCCGCCCATTTCCCGGATATTTCCCAGGCTAACGGACACAGGCGACCCTATTT
This sequence comes from Paenibacillus lacisediminis, assembly GCF_046567315.2. Taxonomy (NCBI): domain Bacteria; kingdom Bacillati; phylum Bacillota; class Bacilli; order Caryophanales; family Paenibacillaceae; genus Paenibacillus; species Paenibacillus lacisediminis. The sequence continues at coordinate 430,080 of NZ_JBKIAX020000004.1, forward strand.
CGCTCTAAACCCGTTCATCCAGGACGATTTGAGGTAAATAAGGTCTTCCGTGTCCGTTGCATTTTGCAATCCTCCGTTTTTTCGAAAATAACGGCTCTGGTGTCCCTTAGCCCCCAGTTCCATCCCTCTTCTCCTCCCCTCTCTACCTGCGCATCGCCTTCTACCATGCCCGAATAATTTTATAAATTCTATAAGGTGAACAAAAAAGGGACGCCAGCAGGCGTCCTCACACTAAAATCAGACTTTAAACTTAGCGACCAAACTCTGCAGCTCTCCCGCCATACTGGCCAAAGTGGTGGCAGAGGCCGAGATCTCCTCCATCGATGCCAGTTGCTCTTCGGAAGCCGCCGCCGTACTCTGGGAGTTGCCAGCGGATTGTTCGGAGATCAGCGCTACGGCTTCGATCATCGCCACCATGTTTTGGGAAGAGGCGCTTACTTCCTGCACGATCGCGGAAACTTCCTGGGACTGGGAAGAAACTTCCTCAATCATCTTGGTGATAGTTTTGAAGCTGTTGCCCGTTTGCTGGACCTGTCTCAATCCTTCGTCCACAGCGTAGGTCCCCTCTTGGATGGCCATTACCGCGCCCTGTGTTTCATGTTGAATGTCCTGAATAATCGCCCGTATCTTTTCGGTGGCTGCGGATGACTGCCCGGCTAATTTACGGACTTCATTGGCCACCACGGCGAAACCTTTGCCCTCTTCCCCGGCTCTGGCCGCCTCAATGGCCGCGTTTAAGGCAAGCAGGTTGGTTTGGTTCGCTATTTCCGTAATCAGGGAAACAACCTCCCCGATTTCGCTGGATTTCTCCCCTAAAGAGTGAATCACGTTTGCCGTCGCTTCAACCCGCTCCTGCACCACGCCCATCTGCTCCACCGTTTGCTTAACCACTTCGTTGCCTTTTATGGTTTCCTCGTTGGCGCTTACGGCTGCCTCGGCAACCGCCTGAATCGAATAGGCGACCTGCTCCATGCCTTTTGAAATTTCACTTACCACCTCATTGGCATCATTTGCGGTTTTGACTTGTTGCTCCGCTCCAACCGCGACTTCCTGGGCGGAAAGCGCAATTTGTTCGGTGGCTTTAGAGGTTTGTTGGGCGCTTTCGTTTAATTCTCCGGATGAAGTCGCCACCTGCTCGGAGCTGCCCGACACATGACGAATCAGTTCCCTGAGGTTGCCGGTCATCGTGTTAAAACCTTCCGCCAGTCTTCCGACTTCGTCTTTATTTTTGAACGTCAGCGGCTCCATCGTTAAATCGCCGTTGGATACCTTTTCCACTTGGCCGGCCATAATGGAGATCGGCTTGACGATCGAGTTCACGAACAGCCCTGCGACCACCGCGCCGATCACCAAAGAGATCACCAGGGTAATGATGAGAATCTGCAGCACCTCATTGGCACCTTGATTAAATTCGCTCGCGTAAGCGCCTGAACCTACGATCCACCCCCAGTTTTCGTCCATTTCCACATAGGCAATTTTGGTTTCCTCTTTGCCGGTGATTGGATTGTTCCAGATGTATGTATAAAAGCCTCCCCCTGCTTTACCGAGTCCGAGAATCGTTTTACCCATTTCCACGCCATCTTTGGTCACGACCGTGTTCATATCCGCTCCTTCGTTGGCGGGATTCATTACGGAGATGCCATTTTTATCGACCGCATATAAGTAACCGCTTTGGCCAACCACGTATTTAGGGTTAATCGGCCGTTTGTTGTCGGAGCCTTTGGGTCCGAGGATCTCTTCACGAAACATGTCCTCTGCTTGCTCAAGCGTTAAATGTCCCGCTTTGACCTCTTTATCCAAATTGTTGATCATGGCGATTGCCAAACGAACGCTGCTTTTCAACTGTGCTTGGCCCGACACATCCAGTTGCTGCTTGGAAATAGTAAAAGCCAGGTAGCCAAGCAGAAGTGAGGGAACGGCCAAAAGCAAAAGACAAAGGATGAGAAATTTGGGGCGTAAAGCGTTCAAGCGGAATGTTTTCATGATGGGTGGTATCTCCTTTGTGTGATATTTTCGCCATTATACTACGTATTTCGACATATCTATATATAAAATTAAGGGTATTCAAAATAAAAATACCCCTTACGAAAATAAGGGGTATTTTGCCGATCGCATCCAAACTATATGATAAAAATCTCTCTTAGCTGCCCGCTCTCGCGTTCCGTTCCTGTTCGTTTTGATGCAGTTCCTTAATAAACCGCTGCAGCAGGAAGGTGTCCTGATGCCCCAATCCGTGCTGGTTCTCCTTGGCAATCATTCGGCCGATCCGTCTTTTCAACAATTCGCTGCGACGCTCAAATGCATCCCCATTACTCAAGCTGTCCACTCCTTTTTATACTTTTTGCGCTTAGTCCTTTTAAGTATAAAAGTTTCGAGGGTGCGCTGAAAAACCGCTTCACTTCCGGTATGACCGGGGATGCCAGCGAGAGGGGCCATGAAAGCGCCCACTTGCTGAGCGGGCATAAACATGCTCCCGTTTGCTCCCAGTTCCTCTTGTTTTTTGCATTATCGCGATAAAGCAATGAATTCAGCCTTTGACCGATCCCGCGGCGATTCCTTCCACAATGCGGTTGCTCATGATGAAAAAGGCGAGCAGAATCGGCAAAATGCTGATCATCAGCGTCGCTCCGATCGCGCCCCAATCGGTCGTATACTGGCCGATGAAGTTCTGGACGCCTACCGTCAGCGTTTTGAAGTGGTCCGAGCTGATGAAGGTGTTGACGAATATAAATTCGTTCCAATTATAAATCATGTTGATGATCGCCGTCGTCGACAGCACCGAAGCGGTCATCGGCAGGATGATCCGGAAGAACATCCGGTGGATCGAGCAGCCGTCCATAATGGCGGCCTCCTCCACTTCCTTCGGCAGCGCGTAATAAAACCCGAGCAAAATCATAATCGTAATCGGCAGGTTAAACGCGGCATAGGAAAGGATGACCGACAGCGGATGATCCGTTAAGCCGATTTTCAAAAACAGGCTAAACAGTGGAATCAGCGTCGAGTGTACGGGAATCATCATCCCAACCATAAATAAACCGAGGACAAACGAGCTGCCCTTCCATCTCATGCGGGTAATGGCAAAGGTGACGAAGCTGGCCAGCAGTACGGTCAAAACAAGCGATACGGCGGTGATCCATACGCTGTTCAGGAAATAAACGCTGATGTTGCCCTGAGTCCACACCTTTTCGTAGTTCTCCCAGCGGGGATGCGCCGGGATGGAGAAAGGCGGCATATTGAAAACTTCCTGATTGTTTTTTAGCGAAAAGAACAGCAGCCAAATCAGCGGCAAAATTTGCAGCGCCGCCACAAGGACGAGCACGATATAGAGCAGGCTGTACCCCAGCTTGCGGCCGAACTGCAGACCGGGACCGGACACCGCCGGTTCCAAACGGATCGATTTTTCCATTTCCATCAGTGGCCCCTCCTCCTTAGGAATATTGAACCGTGTCGTCCGAGGCTGTTAATTTGCGGATCAGCCAGGTCGCAACCAGACAGATCAGCAGCAGCGAGAACCCGATCGCGCTGCCGTAACCGAAGTCGAAGCCGCGGAAAGCCTGATGATACATGTAGGAGGCCATCACTTCGCTCGCTCCGTTGGGTCCCCCGTCGGTCATGACATAGATCAGATCGAAATATTTAAGCGAACCTACGATAGCGAGTACAATCGTCACTTTAATGACTTCCACAATCAGAGGCAGCTTGATGCGAAAAGCGATCGACATCGCACCCGCACCGTCGATGCGCGCCGCTTCCACCAGCGATTCCGGGATGTTCTTCAGCGCAGCGTAATAGATCAGGATGTAAAAGCCGGCATACTGCCAGATGATCGGCACGAACAGGGCGTATAGCACCATCGACGGCTCCGCTAGCCAGGACGGCGCGTCCGTAATGCCGATCGAGGTCAGGAAGCTATTGAGCACCCCGTTGGAAGGGTGGTAAATTTTCAGCCACAGCTGGGCGATCGCAACCGAGGACAACAGCATCGGAATCAGGTAAATTTTTCGAAACAGGTTGGCTCCTTTAATCTTTCCGGACAAGACGAGCGCAATCAGCAGGTAGCCGATCAGGCTAAACCCGGAGAAAACGGCCAGCAGCAAGGAATGGTAGGCGCTTTGCCAAAACATCGGATCTTTCACGAGCGTGCTGTAGTTGGCAAGGCCAATAAATGTCATGGCTCCGATGCCGTCCCAGTCCATCAACCCGTAGTAACCGGTCAGTACAATGGGAATATAGATCATGGCCATGATCAGCAAAAGAGAAGGCAGCACATACATCGCAATGACCCATTTATTCGACATGACCTTGTTCATAAGGTTTCTTCCTTTCTAGCGGCCCGCCTTAGGCATCTCGAAACTTTCGAAACTTCTTTTGGCGAGCCGCGGTTCATCATCCTTTTCTATTTATCATGCCTTACTCCCCTTTTTGCAGGGCCGCTTCATGCTCCTTGGCGAAATCCTCCGGCGTGACCGCTTTGCCGAACAGCGCCTGAATCATGTTCAAGTGCGTTTGCGCCGCGTTTGGTTTCATTTGCACGTCGGCGAACAACGTCAGGTTGCTGGCATTATTCAGCTCATTCAGCAGGTCGATGTACATTTGCGGAAGATCGGAGGAAGAGGTGTCCACTTTCGTGGCCGGAATAACCCCCGCCGTGCTGACCGATTCCGCGCCCCATTTGCCGATGAAGTACTCCACGAATTTTTTCGCTTCGTCTTTGACTTTGGAGTTTTCGGCGACGAACAAGCCTACACCAGGACCGCCGACCCAACTGTTGATGTCGCCTTTGCCGCCTTCTACCGTCGGGAATTTGAAGAAGCCTACCTTGTCTTTGAATTCCTGCGGCACGTCCGGATTCGACGTAAAGTTCGGAATTTCCCAAGTACCCATCAGGTACATCGCCGCTTTTTCGTTCATGAATTCGGACTTGCCTTCATCGTTGGATAAGCCGTTAAAGCCTTTGTTAAACGCGTTCATATCCACCAGCTTTTGAATTTCCGCAGCGGCCTGGATCAGCGCAGGGTCTTCAAACGACCCGGAGCGGTCGATCGCTTTCTTGAGCGTTTCCGGTCCGCCGAGGCGATCCGCCAGATACATGTACCACAGCGAACCGGTCCAGCGGTCTTTGTTGCCGAGGGCAATCGGAGCCACGCCGTTATCTGACAACGTTTTCACGACTTGCAAAAATTGATCGTATGTCTGCGGCACTTGCAAATTGTATTTATCAAAAATCGCTTTGTTGTAATAAATCGGCGAAATGTTCAGTTCGATTGGCAAACCGTACGTTTTTCCGTCTACGGCGTAAGCGTCTGTCGTGCCCGGAACGAATTTATCCTTCAATCCACCGTCCAGCAAATCGTCGAGCGGGGTAAACAGGTTTCCTTTGACGTACGGATCCATAAACCCTGCCGCCCAGGTCACGCCGACATCGGGAAGCTCGTTGGAAGCGGACAAAATTTTCAGCTTGTTTTTGTACTGCTCGTTTTCCAACACTTCCTGCTGAATCGTCACGTTCGGATGGTCGGTTTGATATTGGGTAATGATTTCGTTGACCAGTTTATTTTGCTGGGCCGAGCTGCCCTGCGGCCACAGATGCATGAACTTGATGGTGACTTTCTCGCCGTCCGCCGGTTTGGCCGCTTCGCCGCCGGCATTGGCGCCCGCATTTCCTCCGCCGCCGCTCGCCGCACCGCCGTTTGATTTCCCGCCGCAGCCGGCGAGCACCAGCAACAGTGAAAGCGCGATCAAAAGGATTGATGCTGTCTTTTTGTTGGACATTTGCATTTGTTACATCCCCCCATCATTATTACGGTTTCATGTAACCGCTTTACCTGAATTCTAGCACCTTCGTTTCGTCCCCATAAGATCACGCTCATTAGCTAAAATTCCACTTTTTTTAGGTTGTTTCATATCATGAAAATACGTTCAAAATGAGCAATATTCCTGCATGTAAAGACTGAGGTGGCTGTCTATGTATAGCATTCGTGTCTTGGTGTCCCTGCATGCTGCTTTGCACCATTATCCCTTTCGTTCAGTGGGCAGGGTTTGGGGGCTAGGGTAAGGGAATTAATAAGGAACAAATAAGGCGGTTCAGGTGAGATTTTCGGCTTGATAAGGGAACGTACGTTTGATATAATGAAGTAAATCGAACGCACGTTCGTAAATTCTTGATTCGGAGGGCGAGTGAACATGGATGTCAATGCGGGAACAGAACTTCAATCATTCAGCAACCGTTTTAACAGCGAGCAGGCCTGCATGGAGGCGCTGATCGCGATGAAGTGGCCGAACGGCTTTGTCTGCCCGCGCTGTGCTCACACCCGGTGCAGTCGTTTGACTTCCCGGCATATCCCCTTGTTCGAGTGCGCAAAGTGCAAGCATCAAACGTCGGCTTTGGTCGGCACGATTTTTGAAGGAACACATCTGCCCTTGCTCAAGTGGTTCGAGGCCCTGGAGTTGTTCCTGCTCCCGGACGGCATCTCGGCACTGCGGCTGAGCCAGGTGATCGAGGTCACCTACAAAACCGCCTGGTTGATGCTGCATAAAATACGCCATGCCGTCGGAGAGTTCGATGCCCGGGAACTGCTCTACGGAGACGTGAAGGTGAACAGCGATTTGTATGGGCGTAATCCGTCCCGGTGTCAGCTTTCGCATCCGTATGCCACAGCGGTTATAGCGGGATGCACGGTCACGGAGTCGGGTGAGCCGGAGCAGGTCAAAATCCGCCTGGTGCCGCATAAGAGAGGAGACGGACAAAGAGCAAACCGTCACGAACTCGCTGCGTTCATCAACGGGCATGTGGATGCCCGTACATCGGCAGTACAGTCGTTCCCTCTAGCCTTTCGTCTGTATGCACCCTTGCGGAAAGTGTTGAGAGAGGCGTGGGAATCGCTGAAGAGTACATATATAGCCTTGGGACCGAAGCATCTGCAGGCGTACCTCAACGAGTATACCGGACGCCGCCGGCTGCACCTGCCCGGAGCGAAAGAAACGATGCGGCAGAAGTTGCTGCGCATGTGTGTGGCGATTCCGGCGATCCCTTACCGTCGGCTGATCGCCCGCCAACCGAATCAGCCCCTTGCGGCTGCGGCCTGATAGAAGTGCTTGAACGGTATATTGGCATTGATGCAAACGGATTCAGGTTGCAGCCAAAACCTGTCTAATGATCTCGAACATGACTACTTCTTACAAATATATCTTCTTCTCCTAATTTTATCTCTTTCTCCTAATTTTATCTTTTTCTCCTGATTTTATCTTCTTCTCCTGATTTTATCTTCTTCTCTGCTTCCCTGATCAAACGGGATAATCGTGCAAAGCGTCCGGATAGCGGATGTTGATCTGCCGCCCCCCATCCCATCGTCCTCCTCTGCCCTCACACTTTCAACGCCCTTCCGGCTTTTCTTGCCACAACCGTACTTTTCCTGCTAAGTTTATATAATTCTCCTACCTTTATATATCAAAAGTTCTTGACGCTGTTTCTGTACTTGCTTGGGCTCATGCCTTCGAACGATTTGAACACCTTGATAAAATATTTGTCCGTTTGATACCCGACGCGTTCGGCGATTTCGCCGACGGGTAAGGACGTGCGCAACAGCAGTTCCTTGGCCCTTAGCATTCGCAGCCGGCTGAGGTACTCGCTGAACGTCATTTCCGTCTGTTCCTTGAACAAGACGCTAAAATAACTCGGGTTCAAATGCAGCATATCGGCCATCTGACGTAACGTCACCGGCTCGTGCAAATGCCCGTCCAAAAACCTGAGTGCTTCGCGGATCGACGGATTGTACCGGGTATCGGTCTCCTTCGTCTCCAGCAGCCGCGGGTCGACCAGCTTCTCCAGCGTTTCAATCCGGTGCCGGTCGTCCTCGATCGTCAGCGCCTGCTCCACGGCCTGCACGAGCTTATGCTTATCCACCGGCTTGAGCAAATAGTTGACGACACCAAGCTGCATCGCTTTTTGCGCATAATCGAATTCCGGGTAGCCGGAAATGATGATCGCCACCGGTTTAAACGGCTTATGCTTCTGCTGCATTTCGATGAGCTCCAGCCCGCTGATGCCCGGCATGCGGATGTCCGTGATCAGCAGATGGGCGGCGTGGTTTTCCAGCCACGCCAGCGCCGCCTGGCCGCTCTCCGCCGCTTCGATCCGGTAGCGCCCGCAGGACCAGGCCTCCAGCGTTTTGGCAAAACCTTGCCTCGTTCTCGGCTCGTCTTCCACGATCAGAATCGTTTTGGAATGAATCATACCGCTCCCCCATATTCGCTCGGAATTTCAAAGCTCACCACCGTGCCCTCTCCCGGCCGGCTAAATACATCCAGTCCTGGCCTTGCGGCCTGTTCCTTATCAAAATAAAGCCGCAGCCGGCGCTGCACGTTGACGATGCCGAACCCGGTTCCTTTGGACGACAGGGCCGGACCGCCGTCCAGCGCCTGCCTCAGCTTGCGCAGCATCTCCTCGTCCATGCCGGGGCCGTTGTCCCGAACCGTAATTTTTACGCAACCTTCCCGGCCGGAAGGCGATGCGTTCACCGTTACCATACCCCGGCCTTCCTTCGTCTCCACGCCGTGCAGAATCGCGTTCTCCACCAGCGGCTGGATCAGCAGCTTGGGAATTTTCACGTTCCCGAAAGAGCCGGCTTCGATCGACCAGGTCAGGCGCTCACCCAGTCGAATGTCCATAAGCTGTAAATAATGCTCGACATGCTCCAGCTCTTCTTCGACGGTGACCCATTCGTCCTGATTCGGCCTGCTGATGATATACCGGAACAGGCTGGACATGCTGACGACGAGGCCAGCCAATTCCTCTTCGCCTTTATCCTCCAGCGACCAATAAAAGGCCTCTAGCGTATTGAACAGAAAATGCGGATTGATTTGCGCCTGAAGCGCTTTCAACTCCGTCCGGCTTTGCAGCAGTTCTTTTTCGTAAACGACGCGGATCAATTCGTTCATGTTGTCGACCATCTGGTTGTATGTATTGTTCAGCTCGTTGATCTCCATCGTGTTGGAGAACATCGGGTTGGGCTGCAGCACCCCAAAGCGCGCGCCCCGCATCGCCTTGATCAGCTTGAAAATCGGCCGGGTGATCATTGTCGACAGCAGCAGCGACATGATCAGGAACAGCAGCACCCCGATCGCGCCGGATACGAGCACGGCCGTGCGCAGGGCGGAAATCCCGCTCGTGACGTAGCTGACCGGCGTAAAGAAAACAAGCGTCCAGCCGGTAGGCTCGGATTTTTGCTTCACCTCAATAAATTCCTGCCCGCCGATCGTAATGTTTTTCCCCTCGTTGGCAAGCAGTTCGGACAGATTCAGCGCTCCGGCCGACTGGCCGAAATTGGAAGCGATCGTGTGCAAATTGCCGTCGACCAGCAAAATATATTCGCCGCCTCCTCCGTTCATCTGTTCCTGGAGCTGGAAGTAGGTCCGGTCGATCCGCACCATCAGATATCCCCCGGACGAAAACCAGCGGTCAATCAGGCTGACGCGCCTTAACGCAAGCACCGAGCTTGGATCGCGGGGATCGGCGCCGATCCAGACGAGATCCCCTTTCCCCCGGTCGGCTGCGGCGATCCACTTTGGATCGATCGTGTCCTGCAGCGGAATATCGTTCAGCGGGAACAACCGCCGGTAATCGGTCGTATACAGCTCCAGCGATTTAATCCCCGTGACGTAAGACTGGTAGTTTCCCAGAATCGATAGAAGGGATTGGCGCGCGCTGAACGGCGTCTTCGTCCCCTCCACTTCGGACAGCAGCAGTTGCTGAATGCTGCCATCCGTCGCCACCTGCGTCGACAGCGTTTTGATCTGGGCGAGCAAAGCGTCAAGCCGGCCGTTGGCCTGCAGTGCGGTTTGGCCGATATGCTTCTCCGCGTTGTTCTCCAGCAGGGCGGAGCCCTGGGTGTAGGTCAGGATGCTGGCGAGCGTAAGCACGAGGACCATGGCAAGCATAAAGCCGACGAAAATTTGATTTTTTAAAGTGAACCACCTTTTCGGTCTTCTCACCTCAAAAGGTCTCCTCCCTGTAATCTTAAAATTGCAAAACGTCCACCAATAATATAATCCAACCGCCTGGCAGGCGTCAGCAAAATTCGTTCCCGACTGCCGAATCCCCCGTTATCCGGTATAATGGACGGTAGATTATAAAAGCAATGATGGAGGGAGAAACCTTGAATTCCGTACAATCTGCCGCACTCACGCCAGCCGTTTTTTTCGATCTGGACGATACGATTTATGATCATCTGCTTCCGTTTCGCGAAGCCCTGCAAGCGGTGCTGAACACCGGGGACGATTTTCCTTACGAACCCGCTTATCACCGGATGCGCTTTTACAGCGACCACCTGTCCGCCCTGGCCGGCGGCACGCCTACCCATGGCCGGGAGCTTGAGGAGATGCGGACGGAGCGTTTCGTACGCTCGCTTGCCGAGTTCGGCGTCACGCTTACGCAGGAACAGGCGGCCGCCGTTCAGGCCGCTTATCTGGACCTCCAGTTTCGGATCCGCCCCTTTGACGGAGCATTCGAGCTAATCGGAAAGCTAAAATCGAGCAAAACCCTCGTTGGTTTAATTACCAACGGTCCGCCGGAACACCAATGGCGCAAAATCCGCGCGCTGGAGCTGGACCGCCTGATCCCGCCAGGGTTGATCTATATTTCCGGAGCCATCGGCATCACCAAACCCGACCGCAAGCTGTTCGATCACGTTGCCGCAGAAGCTGGCTTAGCCCCGGAACAGTGCAGTTATGTTGGCGATTCATGGCGCAATGACGTCGTAGGTGCCGCCGGTGCCGGCTGGCGGACCATATGGTTCAACCATCGGCAGGCGAAACCTGAATCGGCGTTTCGTCCGCACGAGCAGGCGTTCAGCTATGCAGACATAAACCGCCTCCTTCTTGGGGATTAAAGCCCGGCGCTAAAGCGCCAATCCCCTCCCCTCTCCTCGCATAGTTCCCCCGCAGGTTAGGCACAATAGAAGAAAATGCCTCATCAGGAGGAATTTTCGGTGTCATTCAACTTGTTTAAATTCCTGAAGAAAAAAGCAAACCAGCAGCAAGAAAAACTGAAGCAGGTGGAAACAGAACCTCACGTGAGCGAACCTCAGGCCCCCGGACCGCTTTCGCTCGACAACGTGCTGGAGGAATTCAACGGCTGTTCCGATCTGACCCGCCGTTCGCTTCCGCTCCTCAAGACGGAATTGGTCTATTTCAGCCATTTGATCGACAAGCACGTCTTTGAACGCGATTGTTTACGGCCATTGGAAAATATCCGGCAGGAGGAGCTTGGAACATTGCTGCGGCAATCCCAATTCAGCGAAGCGGGGGATGCCAAGTCGGTCGTGAAGGGCATTTGCGAGGGGGATGCGGCCATTTTTGTGCCGCAGGGCGTTTATTTGGTCCATGTGTACGGGCCGGAAACGCGCTCTGTCGATCAATCGCAAACCGAATCGGTCATTGTCGGACCCCACGACGCTTTTAATGAATCGCTGGACACCAACCTGTCCATTATCCGCCGCCGGATCAAGAGCAATCGGCTGAAGGTAAAACAGTTTGAAGTGGGCGAAATTCTTAAAACCAAGGTATGCGTTTTATACATCGATGAATTGGCGAATATGGATCATGTCAACCGGATGGCGGAACGAATTCAAAACATTGAATACAGCGGCCTATACGACAACAACATGCTCCTCCAGACGATCGAAGACTTTCCGAGCACGATATTTCCGCTATTTTTGACATCGGAGCGTCCTGACGTAGCTGTATCCAAACTGAATGAAGGCCGGGTTCTTGCCTTCATGGACCAAAGCCCAACCGTCGTTATCGGTCCGACTTCGATTTTCGAATTTTTCACCTCCCCAGACGACTACTATGGCCGCTGGGCGGTTGGAACGTTTCTGCGGTTGCTCCGGTATGTCGCCTTTTTGCTTACGCTTTCCTTGACGTCCATGTATGTGGCGGTGACGACCTATCATTATGAAATGATCCCGCAAAGCCTTATCGCTTCCTTAACCGAATCGCGCAGCCGCGTCCCGTTTCCGCCGATTCTGGAAGCCCTGCTGATGGAAACGACGATTGAACTGCTGCGGGAAGCGGGCGCCCGCCTGCCTTCCAAAATCGGACAGACCATCGGGATCGTCGGAGGGATCGTCATCGGCACCGCCGCCGTCGAAGCCGGGTTTACCAGCAACATTCTGATTATCGCCGTGGCGATGTCGGCGATCGCCTCGTTTGTTGTTCCCAGCTATACGATGAGCGGGACGATCCGGGTCATCCGCTTTGGCCTGATTATTTTGGCCGGCCTTTACGGCAACTTCGGCTTTATGTTCGGCATCGCTCTGATGATTATTCACGCCTCCAAACTGACCAGCCTGGGGGCGCCGTATACAATTCCCGCCGCGCCGATCAAGCCCGTTGACTGGAAGGACATTTTTATCCGCGGGCCCTTTTGGTTGTTGAGCAAGCGTCCGACGCAGTCCCGCACCCCTAACGCGCACGCCAACAAAATGAAGAAATAGGTGACCTTCTTGGCACAGGAAAAGCTGCATCGATTCCATCTTATGTTAATGGTGCTCAATACCCAAAGCGGAATTGCCCTGTTCACGCTGCCGCGGATCACCGCGCATCACTTCGGGACCAACGGTTGGCTTGCGCTCGTTATCGTATTCCTGTTTGTCGCCCTCAACACAATGTTGATTTCGGCGGTATACCGCCTGGGGCGCGGGACGTCCGTATTCGATATCCTCCGGAATTCACTGCCGCGCGCCATTTTATACCCGCTTTATTTGCTGATTGGAAGCAATTTTGCGATGTTGGGCTGTCTTGTGATCAAGCAGTATTCGATGATCTACCAACTGATGATTTTCCCGACGACTCCGGACATTATGCTGAAGGTGTTTGTGGACATTCTGGTGTTTTTGTATATTGCCAAGGGGATTTACAATATGTCGAAAGCCAACATTTTTTTTGTGGTTATCCTTCTGGTTCAATTGCCGCTAACCTTTTTCTTCATCCCGGATTTTGATTGGGTACGATTAACGCCGTTTGTGTTCCAAGGGGGGACGGACATGGCGGAAGGTTTTTTGTTTGTATACCAAACATATCTCGGCTACGAACTAACGCTGTTTTTGTTCCCGTTTGCGGAAAAAACGACAAGATGGCTGAAATATGTTCATTTTGCGAATACCATCTCCTTGACGCTTTACCTGATCATCACGATTATGGTCTTCGGCTTTTTTAATGTCCGCGAACTGAACTTTTCGGCGTTCCCTATCCTGGACATGTTCGGCTATTTAAAATTTCCGTTTATCGAGCGGATTCACAACTTTTTATTGAGCATGTTCCTGTTTTCGGTCGTACACACGGGAGCGATGTACTATTGGGCGAGTAAAGGCATGGTCAAGCAAGTTTTCCCCCGGATTCCGTCTAAGCTGTTATTGGCTCTCACTATGGCGGCTACCATCGCGGTTAGTCTTACGCCGGATACGCTGATGGAGGTGGAAGGGTGGCTTCGGAATATAACCTTAGTCCAGCTCGGTTTTTCCGTCGGCTTTCCGCTGCTGTTGATTTTGCTGCTGCTCATTCAAAGGAGGGGAAAAAAGCATGCTTAAGCGGATCGGCTGCTTGTGTGCGTGCGCCTTCCTGCTGCTGACCGGATGCAACCAGGACGAACGGGTTCTGGAAAAGATCGGTTATGTGGAAACCGCCGCCTACGATGCCGTACCTAACGGAAATATCAAAGTAACGGTCAGTATTCCGCTGGTCACCCAATTCGCCAAGGACGGGAAAACGACCGATGAACTGCTGAGCACGATCGCCAAAAGTCCCAAGGACGCAAGAAAAACGTTAAGCTTAAGAACGAGCCGGATGATGGTGAACGGCCAGATCCGCACGCTGATGTTTGGCGAAGCTTTGGCTCGGCGGGGAATTTGGAAGCATATGGATACCTTCTTCCGCGATCCGACCATTTCTCTTAGAACCACCGTAGCCGTGGTGGAAGGAGATGCCGGCAGCGTTATTAGCCAGGAATTGCCGCGGCATACGAAAACGGCCAACTATATCAACAAACTGCTGCAAAAGGAATTCTCCAGACAGGGCGCCCCGCAAACGAGGCTTCACCAGTTCGTACGGGATTATCACGACGACGGCATTGACCCGGTCGCCATTATGATCAGGGAGCTGGAAAAGGATATCACCGTTAGCGGCCTCGCTTTATTCCGGAATGATCAAATGGTGGGGAAGCTTACTTCGGATGACCTGCATTTATTTTTGGTGATGTATCAAAATACTTCGCGGGGCGAGTTTAACGTGAGAACGGACAATCCCCATCTGGAGACCATGGCCTTCCACTCGGTAAAAAGCAACCGCAAAATAAAAATCACAAAAACCAAGGACGGAGAATATCAAGCGGATATTTATTTAAAAATCGTTGGCGCGGTGGATGAATACATCGGCGATCTGGATCTCAGCACCACGGAGCGAAAAAAGGTTGAACAGTTGTTAAGCGAATACGCCGTAGAAGAAGGCGGCCGCATTCTTAAGGACATGCAAAAAAGAGGGGCCGACAGCCTCGGAATCGGCCAACATGTCCGCAACAGCATGAGTTATGCGGAATGGAAAAGAACAGCTTGGCACGAGATGTACACCCAAATGCCGGTGCGCGTCCACTGTTCTTTCCGGATTAAAAATTTCGGTTCGTATTTCCATTAAGGGCGGGCGATGCTCCTATGAAATCCGTAAAATATCCACCTCATACGGAGCAAGGCTAAACGTCCGCTCTCTTATGACGCCATATAACTCACTGGGATAGCTTGACGGCAAAGTAACATGGTGCGGTTCCCGGCTTAAGTTCAGCACAAACAGGTAGGCGCCCGATTCGCCGTTTCGAACCGCGGCCTGCACGCCCTCCGGCAACCCCGGAAACGCTGCGAGTTCAAGCTCCCCGGCGAGCGCGGCGAACAACTCCTTAAGATAACTTTCCTCAGGATGCGTGCCGAGATAGTATACTTTGCCCCGGCCGAACCGGTTTACCGTCACCGCCGGCTCGCCGCGGTAAAAGTCTTCGTCATACCAGGCGATGGCTTCAGCCCCCTGTAAGCTCAGGATATCGCACCACTCAGTCCCATAAAAATGCAGCCCATTTGCGTCCGCGATCCGGTGCGAAGCCCGGCCGATCGGATCGTACTCCTTCACCGTCACGCCGGCGCATTTTGCCAGAAGTCCCGGCAAAGGCATCATGACGTGCTGGTTGTTCATCCGCTTCGCCCCGGAGCGGCTGGTCAGGATCACTGTGCCGCCTGCTTCCGCAAACGACTCCAGCGCCTCGGCCACCTGCTCGTCCATCAGATAAACATGCGGGGCCACAACCAGCTTGTACCCGGCGAGCGGCTGGGTCCATTCGATCACATCGCACCCGATCCCAAGCTTGGTCAAAGCCCGGTGATAATCTTTCACATTT
Organism: Paenibacillus lacisediminis; assembly: GCF_046567315.2. Taxonomy (NCBI): domain Bacteria; kingdom Bacillati; phylum Bacillota; class Bacilli; order Caryophanales; family Paenibacillaceae; genus Paenibacillus; species Paenibacillus lacisediminis. Next base: position 445,513 of record NZ_JBKIAX020000004.1, read on the forward strand.
TCGTAATAGTCAAAGCCGCCCGCCTGCGGCTGAATCCGCAATGCTTCCAAATGCTCGTGCGACAGCAAAATCGCCGCTTCATTCCGGGGCGCGGTCCCTTGAAGCTTGCCGGCGAGCGCGTTCACCTCGCTGCACAGCTTGGCAAATTCCTCAAACCTGCGGCCGGGAACGTTGCTGTGGTCGATCAGGCCGTGCCAGAACTGCTCCGCGCCGGCCGACGCCGAACGCCAGCGGAAATGCACCACCGTGTCGGCTCCTTTGGCAATGGCCTGCCACGCAAACGCGCGGATAAAGCCGGGATAAGGCGTCCGCCACGTCGGAAACCAGCAGCCCGGCGACCCGCTGAGCTGCTCCATGATCCAGAAGTTGCGGCGTTTAATGCCGCGCGTCACATCGAGCGCCAGGGCGCCGCTGTACGGCCCCGTCGCCTGCTTGTCCGGATCGGTGTTCGGATAATAGTCGAACGAAGCGATGTCCAAGTCGGCGCCGATCCGGTACAGGTCCAGGCGTTGCGGATAAGTATGGAAGTTGTGGGTAACAAAGTGTCCCGGACAATATTCACGAATAATCTCGATTTGGCTGCGCTGGAACTCGGCGATGGAATCCCATTGGAACCGGGTAAAATCGAGCAAGTACGACGGGTTCTGGTGCGGTGAACCGCCGTAAGGAACGGCGACCTGGGACCAGTCGCCGTATTCCCCGCTCCATACGACCGTTCCCCATTCCCGGTTGACGGCCTGGAGCGTTCCGTATTTCGCCCATACCCACTCCCGGAAACGCTCGTTGCAGGCGGCGCAGTGGCAGTCGATCACCCAAAACTCGTTGTCCGTCTGCCAGCCGATCACCGCGGGATGGCCGCCATAACGCTTCGCCATTTCCTCAATGATCCGCGCTCCGTACGCGCGCAGCGATCCGCTGTTGTAGCAGCGATGCCCCCGAACGCCCGGGTGAACGGTCTTGCCCGCCGCATCCACCGGCAAAATGTCCGGCTCCAAGCCGGTCAACCAACGCGGCGGCGTATTGGTCGGCGTCCCCAGCACCACGCGGATACGATATTTATGAAATAGATCGATCGCCTGGTCCAGCCAGCCGAAGGCAAATTGGCCGTCCGCCGGCTCAAGCCGGCTCCAGGCAAACTCCGCCAGCCTGACGACCCGGACGCCCGTCGCCTTCATCAGCTGAACATCCTCTTCCCACAGGGAAGGATCCCACTGCTCCGGATAATAGCAGACGCCGATTTGAACTTTATCGAGGTGCTTATTCATAAGTTTGTTCCCCCTCTCCGCCAAAAAAGGCAAAAGCCGCCTCTTTCCCCTTCACAAAGGGGATAAATCCTAAGAGGCGGCTGCTTTCCTTCATTCGTTATTCATGCTGCCGTTACTTCAGTTTGTCCCACGCGGCCTGCATATTTTTTTGCCAGGTTTCGACATCGCTTTTTCCTGCCAAATATTGCTGAATCGCACTGCCGAATTCCTGAGCGACGCCATCCGGGTATTTGCCGGCCTGGTGCGCAAAAATATTGCCTTCCTCCACATATTTCACCAGATCGGTGGCAATCGGCCCCATATCCTCCGGTGTGGCTTCGATCGTGGTCATGGCCGGGATGAACTTGAATTTCTTCACGATATATTCTTTACCGATATCGGAAGTGACCAGCCAGTTCAGGAACGTTTTGGCCTCTTCCTTAGCGTCGGAATCTTTGTTCACAACCAGGTTCACCGGAACGCCGATCGTCACTTTCCCGGTTTTCGCGGCGTCGTCGCTGAGCGGCATCGGCAGCACGCCGATGTTCATGTTCGGGTTAATGCCGTCGATCATCGTTTGCGCCCAGTTGCCTTCCTGCATCATCGCCGCCTCACCGTTCGCAAACATCGCCACCTGCGTGTTATAGTCGGTCGTAAGCGGATTTTTGTTGCCGTAATCCAGCGTCAGCTTCATCAGCTTCGCCCAGTTGGCGAAATGCTCATTGCCGACGATCGAAGCCGTACCTTCGTTCAGGCCCTTGATAAAGCCGTCGACATCATCCTGATTCGCGAAAGCGACGCTGATCCCTTGGCTGCCTACCAGCCACCATTCCTGATAAGCGTTGGCAAAAGGCGTGATACCCGCAGCCTGCAACTTTTTGGCCGCCGCCTCCAGTTCCGAGTAAGTTTTCGGAGGGGAGGTAATGCCTGCTTTGGCAAACATATCTTTGTTATAGACGTAGCCGAAGCCTTCAAGATCCAGCGGCAAGCCGTACACTTTGCTATCTTTGGTGATCGCCTCGGCGGCCAGCGGCACCAGATCCTTCACCCAAGGCTGATCCGACAAGTCCTCCAGCTTCTCTTGCCACATATCCAGCTTGGCGTAACCGTTGTTGGAGAAGATGTCCGGAGCGTCGCCGGAGGCGAATTTTGTTTTCAGCGCCGCGTCGTAATCGGCACCTCCGCCCACCGTTTGAATATCCAGCTTGATGTTCGGATACTCTTTTTCAAATTCCACTTTCAGCTCGTTAAGCCCTTCCACGATTTCGGTTTTAAATTGGAAGATCGTGACCGTCTTCTGCTCCTGTTTGCCACCGCCTTGGCCTTCGGCGCCGCTATTGGTACCGTTTGCAGAATTTCCGCCGCCACAAGCCGCCAGGATTAGCGACATCGTCAGCAGAACGGATAAGACGATAGAATACTTTGCCTTCTTCATAAGCTAATTCCCCCTAAATCTGTTTAATTTATTGGAACAGCGGATCGGCCGGCGTCAGCCTTTGACCGATCCCGCTGCGATTCCCTCGACAATGTGACGCTGCAAGAACAAGAAGAAAATAACGATTGGCGTAATTCCCAAAACGAGCGCCGGGAGCGCAATGTCCCACTGCTTCGTATATTGTCCGAAAAAAGCGAACGTGGCCAGCGGAATCGTCCGCATTTCCGGCCGCTGCAAAATCAGCGACGGCAGCAAGTAGTCGTTCCATACCCACAGGCAGTTCAGCACAATGATCGTCATTAGCATCGGCTTGAGCATCGGCAACACGATCCGGAAGAACACGCTGATGCCGGTGCAGCCGTCCACCGTGGCGGCTTCTTCAATTTCCCGCGGGATCGATTTAACGAACCCGTGGAACAGAAACACGGCCATCGGCGCCCCCAAACCGAGATAAGTCATCACCAGTCCGAAATGGGTATTGTTTACTCCCAGCTCGTTAACGACCCGCAGCAGCGGCATCATGATCGTCTGGAACGGAATGACCATGGAAGCGATAAACAGCATGAACAAGCTACGGTTAAACCAAGTATTGGAGCGGACCATCCGGTACGCGCCCATCGCGCTGATCAGCGCCAGAATCCCCACACTGACCACGGTAATGATCAGCGAATTGGTGAACGCCTGCGGGAACTTGGTCAGTTCCCAGGCCTTGGCATAGTTCTCCCATTGAAACACCTGCGGCCAACTCGCCGAATCCGACATGATTTCGCCAAACGGCTTGACCGAATTGACGAAGAGAAAATAGAACGGCGACAGGAACAGCAGGGCGACAAGGCCTGTAATGATTTCCGCCGCCAGCAGGCGCCCGGTGTATCTTTTCATCAAGCTTCGACCTCCTTATTCTTCGTCAGGCGAACCTGGAACGTCGTAATGACAGCCACGATCACGAAGAACAGAATAGCCTTGGCCGTTCCCAGCCCGTAACGGTTGTTCTGGAACGCTTCGTTGTAAATGTTCATCGCCACGGATTCCGTCGATTTGAACGGCCCGCCTTTAGTCAGCGACAAGTTGAGGTCGAACATTTTGAACGCCCAGGAAATCGCCAGGAACAAGCAGATGGTCACCGCAGGCATAATCAGCGGAACAATGATGCTGCGCAGCATCTGCCAGCGGTTTGCACCGTCGATCTCCGCCGCCTCGATCACTTCCGAAGGAACGTTGGTCAGCGAGGAGATGTAAATGACCATCAGGTAACCCGCCGTATGCCAGACAAAGACGATCATAATTCCCCAGAAGCCGGTTGCTTCGTCCCCTAGCCACGGAAGCCCGAAGAAGGACCAGCCTGTCAGTTCATACATGGTGTTAAAGCCTTTGATGAAAATAAACTGCCAAATGAATCCCAGCAGCAGCCCGCCGATCACGTTGGGCATAAAGAAAATAGTACGCATGATGTTGCGCAGCTTCAATCCTTTGGTCAAAAAATAAGCAAGGAAGAAGCCGACGACATTGGTGAGCACGATGCCAACCACCGTAAATTTGGAGGTAAACCAGAAGGATGACCAAAAATCGGGGTCATTCGTAAATATCGTTTTAAAATTATCCAGCCCTACCCAATTGACTGTGCTCGCCACGCCATTCCAATCGGTCAATGCATAATACATCCCGAGTAAGAATGGAATCACCATGATGACTACAAAAAATAAAAGCACGGGTCCCACAAAAAACAGCTGGAGTCCCCATTCAGACGCTCTTTTGCTACCCATGGCGCAGCCCCCTTTCTTTCTAGCGAATAACTGTTGTATTGTTATTATGACTTGGGTGAATCGCCGAATACACCGACTGAGGTGAACACTCAGGTGTAATTTATTGATCGGGAGAGGGAATCCGCTTGAAATGGAACAGCATCCGCACCAGACTGATCGTCTTTATGTTGCTCGCCACGATCATCCCGATCGTCGCGACGATGGTCGTGACTTACTCCTATACGTCACAATCGCTCCGTACACGGGTCGCCGCGGAAGACGCCAATCTTCTGTATCAGGGGGGGCGCAACCTGACCAGCCTGCTTGACGATCTCAACCGCAGCTCTTCCAATATCTATAACATTTCAACTTTACTGCAGGCCGGCTATGAGGACGTGCAAAGCAACTCGCAGGTTTATGCCGTATTGTCCAATATTGCCACCTCCGTGCCGGACATTTTTCAAGTGTATCTCTATGAAAATAAAAGCCGGAGAGCAACGCTCGTTACCCAAAACACGCCGCAGCGCAACTACAACATCGGGCCTTTCGGCGATGCGTTGGGTATCGACCGGCCCAGCGTCTGGGTGCAAAGCAGCCATATGAGCCATACGTACGGACTTACCGCCATATTGCCGCGGTACCCTTCCGAGCCGGTATTCACGCTCCACCGCAAAATCGAAAAAGTTCCTTCAAGCCACATCATCGGCTATCTCTCCATCGACGTCAAACTGTCGGCCTTAAGCGATATCGTCGACCAGTTGTATGAACAAAACCGCGAGAAAATCTATATTCTCGACGATCACGGAGATATTGTGTACAGCGACGAGCAGGGCAAGCTGGGGCTTCCGCTCAGGGAGAAGTGGTATACGGAACGGATCGCCTCCGCGCCAAGCACGAGCGGAAACTTCGAAGAGGACGGAAACGTGTTTGTCTATCAGCGAATTACCACCGTCGGCGCCAACTGGACGCTGGTCAAACAGGTCCCGGTCGCCTTTCTCACCCGGGAAGCCAACCGCGCGGCCGGCATCAACATGCTGCTCCTGGCAGTGTCGCTGATCATTATCATCGCCGCCACGATCATTATTTCGCTGCGGATTACCGCTCCGATCAAGCGGCTTGGCCGATATATGAACCAGATTCAATCCGGCAACTTGAACGTCGATATTCAGCCGGCCGGCCATGACGAAATCGGAGCGGTGATGCGGCGGTTCCGCACCATGATGGATACGATCAACAATTTGATCTTAAGGGAATACAAGCTGGAGTTGACCAGCAAAAACAACCAGCTTCGGGCGCTGCAGGCGCAAATCAACCCGCATTTTCTCAACAATACGCTGCAGATCATCGGTACGCTCGCACTGGAGCTGAAGGTCCCGCAAATCTATACCCTGATTTCGGCGCTGGCCAAAATGATGCATTACAGCATGCATAACGATGACCGGATCGTGACCTTGAAGGACGAGCTTGAGCACGTCAAAGCTTATATCGAACTACAAAAAGAGCGATTCGAAAACCGCTTTTCCTTCCACTGCGAGGTGCCGGAAGAGCTGCTCCAGGTGCAAATGCCCAAGCTCATCCTGCAGCCGATCATGGAAAATTACTTCAAGCACGGGATCGACCGTTCGAAAGCGAACGGATGCATCCGTTTGGAGGCCGTACAGGAACCGGACGGTTTCGTCAAAATTATCGTGCAGAACAACGGCGCGAAAATACCGGAAGATAAGCTAAGACATCTACGGCAGGGGCTTGATGGAGTCACCGGAGCCCTCGACGGAAATCGTCCCGAACCCGCGAGCCAGGACGGCCGCGTAGCGCCGATTGGCTTAATCAATGTGCTGACTCGGCTCCGTCTGGTTTACGGCAGTGAGGCCGATCTGAACGTGGCCAATTTGGAACCGGCCGGAGTCCGCATTATACTAAAACTACTCGCTCTGCCGCAATAAATCTCGGAAATGAGCCCTACATGGAGTGTGAAAAATGATGAGAGCGTTAATTGTCGACGATGAAGCCCGGGTCAGAAAAGCCGTTCGCTTGCTGGTGGATTGGGAGAAGCACGGCATCCGGGAAATTACAGAAGCGGGCGGAGGGAACGAAGCAATTGGAATCATTCAAAGCTTTGGCCCGCAGCTCGTCATTATGGACATGATGATGGAATCGGGCCACGGGCTGGAACTGATGGCCTGGGTTCGCGAGCATGCCGGAAACATCAAATTCATCGTCGTCAGCGGCCATGACGATTTCGATTTTGTGCGGAGCGCCGTACGCCATGGAGGTATCGATTATATCCTCAAGCCGATCGAGCCCGAAGCGATCAACGCCGCCGTCGCTAAAGCCGTGGAGCAGTGGCGCCGGGAAGAACGGGAACGGTTGGAGCAGCAGCAGAAAAGCATTCGCCTTAATGAATTCAAACCGGTTTACGACGAAAAGCTGCTCTCCTCGTTGATCGACGACCCGGGCTCGGCCGACGTCTCGCTGCGCCGATTGCGCCGGGAAGGCGTGATCCCCGAAGAGCCGGGGTTGTGCCGTCTTTTGCTGGCCCGGATCGACGCCGGGGATGCTTCCCTGCAGCAAAGATTCGGCCATAATCGGGAGCTGCTGCACTTTGCGCTGGTTAACATCTGCAATGAATTCCTGCTCCCAAGCCGCAGTGGGATTGCGTTTAAGCATGGGCGGGCGCCGCAGGAAATTTTGCTGCTCGTCTGGGGCGATTTGGAGCGCGCTGCCGAACGTGCCGCCCAAATCAATCAAGGGCTGCACCGCACGCTAGAGCGCCGGCTGCATTTTGGCCTCGGGTCCGCCGGGGAACTGCCGCTAAGCCTCCCCCGGCAGTATGCCGAGGCCGCCGCCGCGCTGCAACGCCGGAACCTGCTCGAGCCCGACCGGTATATCCATGAGTTAAACGCGGGAAAAGCGGACGGTCACGCCATGGTCATGGACGGGCGCGGCACGGCCGCAGACGCTCCCGCCGCGGCTGCGGCTGCAGCTGCCGGAGTCTATCCCTCCCTGACCTTCGTCAAGGTACAGGAGGACTGGAAGCTGGCGGTCAGGAGCGCGGATCCGGGACAAATTTCCGCCGCAAGCCGGAAATGGATCGACGAGCTGTGCCGGCTGGGAACGGTAACGCCGGAAATGCTGGCCGCTTGGACGTCCGATATTTTATCGTTTCGCTCGGGAATGATCCGGGAAACGCTTGGCGATAAGACCGAAAGTGTGTTGACGGAACTGAAGCGGGACGACGCCGAACATGCTCCCCCATCTGGCGACAGCTATACTTTCTCGCGTTATGTCTGGAGCGACTGGGCGGAGCATGTCATGTCCCGGCTGGCGGAAGTGCTTTCCCGGCAGCAGGCGCGCGATAAAAGCACGTTCGCCGACATCGTCAAATACATCGAGCAGAACTACCAATCCGATTTGTCGCTGCAGGACATCGCCAGCCGTTTTTACGTAAGCCGCGAATACGTATCCCGGAAATTCAAGCAGGACTATGGCATCAATTTTTCGGATTACCTAGGCAAATACCGAATCGACAAGGCCAAGCTGCTCATGCTGAACCCGCATCTGAAGCTGCAGGATATCGCTGAAATGGTCGGATTCCACGACGTGAAATACTTCAGCAAAGTATTCAAGAAGCAGGTGGGGCTGTCGCCCCGGGAATACCGGGTCAAGTAAGAAAGCTGAAAAACATAAGGACAAAAAAGGCCGTTATTTCGGCGATATCAGCCAATTTGAGAGAAATAGAGGTGATTTATGTCGCTATTTTCCCCGGTCGCATGGAAATGCCCCCGTTCTAGGGCCCTTCATAGGAGAATAAGAACAAAAAAGGCCGCTAATGGGGATGAACATACCTGACTACGGATAATAAGCACAAAAAGTTCCGCTATTTTGCAGGCTCAGCCACTTGTTCGCCGTTCCAGTCGCAGGCTGTCCATATTTCGGTATTGTCATGCGCCGGTATTGTCATGCGCCGGTATTGTCATGTGCCGGTATTGTCATGTGCCGATATCCAGGCCTAAGCCTTATTTGCCGGTAAATCCGCGAAAATCCGTCCCGGTTTAAGCGACAAATAAAAACCGTCCGATAACCGGACGGCTTTTATTCCTATCCCAGGTACCACTTCAAAAAAGCCTCTGCCACCACTTTGCCGGCAAGCCCGTTCGGGTGCGGATCATCGCCGGGGCTCATAAATTCCGGTCTCAGCCGATGTTCCTCAGGGGCCAGCCGGGACAGCAGCGCCGCCATATCGAACACCCGGTCCACTCCCGGGATGGAGGAGGCCCGGATCGAGGCGTTGACGTTCCGCCATACTTGCTCGCGCTCGCCGCTGAAATTAAACGGCGGTACGGTAAAAAGAATGATTTCCGTGGCAGGATCGTTGCTTTTCAGGAGGGATATGATCGTTTCCAGGTCGCGAAGCAGTTGCCCGGCCGTCCGGGCGCCGATGTCGATGTCGTTCACGCCCAGCGCCAGGATCACCTGTGACCCCGGTTGCGTCACCTGTCCGTGCTTTACCTTATGCAGCCAAGCTCCATCCGCCGCGGCGTCATACGCTCTCGCCCATCCGGAGCCGAGATTCCAGACCCCGTACTGCGCCCCTAAGCCGCTTGCGATCCGCGCCACCCAATATTCGTAACCATCCAGCGCCGTTCTGACCCCTTGGGTGATGGAATCACCGAAAAACATCAGTTGCTTGTCCACCGGCTTGGCATAACCGATAAAGGCGGGCGCAACCAACAGTTTCTCGGACCGCGCAAACGGCTCCGCCGATTCCTCGTCCGCATGGCGGCCGGGAGCATCGTAAGCCGATACCAGCATCTGTTCGACGTTGTACGGGAACGTTTTTCCCGGCGCCAGCGCTGTGATCGTCCAGGTAAATGCCAAATAATGCCCTTCCGGCAGTTCGATATGTACGGGATCGCTCCAAAACGTCTCCCCCGGTTCCACCGGCTTCTCGCTTCCGCCGTCAAACGTGACAGGGACCTGCGAACCTGGCGCTACCGCACCGTCCGGCTCCGTGCCGCCGTCGGCCACGTAAGCGGCCTCGATCCGCCACACTCCGCCAAGCTGGCTGCCCTTGGCCACGGTTCCGGTATCCCAGGTGGAGTCCACGGCATTGCTGTGCCAAAACCGGAGCTGAAGCGGGCCGTTTTCCCTTAATTTAAAATAAGTCCGGTACGTATGCGTGAACCGTTTTTCGCGGTCCATAATATAGTTGGCCGCCGTAGAAACTACGGTAGCTGACGCATACCCTTTTGTCATGACTAGCACCTCTATCCCCTCGGCAACATTTCGCGAGTACGCGAACATTTATGATTCTACAACACCCGCTGTAAAAATGCTCGCGTCCGTTCATGCCGCGGCTGGCCAAACAATTGCTCCGGCGATCCCGATTCGATGAACTCCCCGTCCGCCATGAACATCACGCGATCGGCCACTTCCCGGGCAAAACCCATCTCGTGCGTCACCACGATCATCGTCATCCGCTCTTCGGCAAGCTGCTTCATCACCTGCAGCACCTCGCCGGTCAGCTCCGGATCCAGCGCCGAGGTCGGTTCGTCAAACAGCAAAATTTCCGGGTTCATCATCAGCGCCCGGGCGATCGCTACCCGCTGCTTCTGGCCGCCGGACAAATTCGCGGGGTAAGCATCAGCCTTGTTCAACAACCCGACCTTGTCCAGCAGCTCGGAAGCCCTGCGGCGCGTGTCCTCCCCCGTCATCCGTTTCACCAGCTTCGGCGCCAGCTCCAGGTTGCCGCGCACCGTCAGGTGCGGGAACAGGTTGAAATGCTGGAACACCATGCCCATGCGCGCCGTAATCTTTTTGATTTGCGCATTCCCGGCATACCGGCCGTTTTCGGCCAAGTAGTCGTCCCCGATCCTAATGCTTCCGCCGTCCGCCTCCTCCAAATGGGCCAGGCTGCGCAGCATCGTGCTTTTGCCGGAGCCGGACGGCCCGATCACAGCCACCAACTCGCTCGTATCCACGGTGAAGGAAACGTTCTTTAGCACCTGCAGCGAACCAAACGATTTTTGCAAATTCGTCACTTCCACGATTTTCATACCTGTTTATTCAACCCTTTATTCGAATTTGAATTTCCGTTCAAGTGCCTTGAACAGCAGTGTCAACACCAATGTCAGCAGCAAATAAATGATCCCGGCGACCACGAACGGCATAATCGTGAAATCCCGGTTCACCGCCGTTTGGGCAAAATGCAGCAGCTCCGGAACCGCTACGGCGTACAGCAAGGCCGTATCCTTGATCAGCGTGATCGATTCGTTCGAAACGGCCGGCAACGCGATCCGCACCATCTGCGGTAAAATGACCCGGGTCGTCGTTTGCCAACGGCTTAAGCCAAGCACTTTGGCCGCTTCGTATTGGCCTTTGTCGATCGCGAGCAGGCCCCCGCGAAAAATCTCGGCGAAATAGGCCGCGTAATTCAAAGTAAACGCCAAACAGGCCGCCGCAAACCGGTCCATCACCAAATATTCGCCGATAACCGGAATGACCGGGAGCCCAAAGCAGATAAACAGCATCTGCAATAGCAGCGGCGTTCCGCGCATGACGTAAATATAGGCGTTCGCGAACCAGGCGACCGGCTTCACCCGGCTTCTCACCATAAACGTAAACGCAAAACCAAGCGGAATCGATGTTACAATCGCCAGCACGAACAACAGCAGGGTTATCCGCGTGCCTTCCAGCATCGGTACTAAAATATTCATAAAATAATCCAGACTCATCTCGCATCTCCTTCATGAACGGAAGTAAGAAACCGCCAAAAGAATCAGAAAAACCGGATCATGTTCAATCCGGTTTTGTCCTCGCCTTGCGCTTTCTGGCTTCCGGGTTTCCCCTCGTTTTCTTCGCTTCAGGTTCCTTATTTCAGCACTTTATCTTCGCCGAACCATTTTTCGGAAATCTGCGCGGCCGTCCCGTCCTGATTCAGCTCGTCCAAAGCTTGCTGCAGCTTGTTCAGCAGCTCTTCGTTGCCTTTCTTCACGCCGATTCCGTATTCCTCCGGCGCAAGCGACTCGTCCAAAATTTTAAAAGTGCCCTCTTCTTGAGCCATATAATATCTGGCCACGACCTCATCGATGACGACCGCGTCAAGCCGCTTCGTCTTCAAGTCGCTAAGCGCCAGCACGTTGTCCGGGAACTCCGTAACCGTCTTGATCTCGGACTTAATCGGATCGGCGTTCAGCGCGTCCGCCGCGGAAGACAGCGATTGGAGCCCGACGGCTTTGCCGGCCAAATCGCCGATTCTCGCAATCGGAGAATCCGCCAGCGTGACGATCACCTGGCTGTTTTTCAGATAAGGTTTCGTAAACAGCACTTTTCCTTTCCGTTCCTCGGTGATGGTGTAGCCGTTCCAGATCAGATCGATCCGGCCGCTGTTCAGCTCCGACTCCTTCGATGACCAATCGATCGGCTGGAAGGTGGCCTCCATGCCCATCTTCTCCGCAGCCGCTTTGGCGTAATCAATGTCGAAGCCGACGATTTCGTTCTTTTCATCGCGGAAGCCCATCGGCGCGAATTTATCGTCTATCCCGATGACCAGCGTATTGCCGCCCTTGCCTGAACCGGAGCTTGCGCCGGAGCAGCCGGCCAGCGCCGTCAGCATAACTGTCAGGACCAATCCTATTAATGCGATGTTTTTCAGTTTCATATGACTCTCCCCCAATAAATTAGCAACTCTACCGAATTGAATGCTTTAGTTCGTTAATACGTTATCAGACTCTCATGATAACATACTAATATGGAAGAGTCGAGGGTTTGGGTCACGATTCCCCCCTTTTTCTGTTCTTTCTGAACATACCCACAAGCAGCAGCAGTAAGGGGATGGCAAAAAAATGAATCGGCAGCACGTAATTGATCCACACCTCGGTCAGCAGCATCCTGGATGAGGGGTTTAAGCGAACGACAGCCATACAAACAGCCAGCGTGACCGCGGCCACAAACCATATGCAGTTTCTCCAGCTTGACGGTTTGCCGATCCATTGGGCCGTTCCGTAGCTGGCGATAAACAAATAAACCGTCAGCTTGATAAATACGCTGATCAGCCAGATCGCCACTAGAAAAATATCCATATTCTGAATGAATTCCATCAGATAAACCAGCTTGACCATCTCAAAAAACGGGAACTGGATTTTGGACGACAATGCCGGACCAAAGGTCATAATGACCCATACCGCCCCAACCGCCAAGGTCAACGAGGCGACCGATACCCCCAGCCATACGCTGCGCAGGGCATTCCGGTCCGGCTTTTCCAGGAAAGCGGACAGCATCATAATGAGCGCGATTTCGCCGAGCAGGGACATCGGCGTCAGACTGCCCTTCAGAATGGCAAGCGCCTCCGTATCGGCATAAACCGGAAGCATGGCGCTAGGGTTCAAATTACGCATCGACAGCGCGAAGGTTAGGATCAGAACAAACAGCAGCACAGGACCCCAAAGCTCGCTGAACCGGCCGACGCCCACAATTCCGCCTTTGCGGACCGCGTAAACGGCGATCGCCAGAAAACTGACCGCAATGACCAAATCCGGCGTTTTCTGCAGCATACTCAGCCGGATAAAGCTAAACTGTTCGCGTAAAATGATCCCCAGCACCCAATACCATTGAAGCAGGTACAGGAGTCCGACGAGTTTGCCCGGCCATTTGCCCAAGATCGAAATGCTGAACTGGAGCAACGTTTGGCCGGGAAACAACCGGCTGGCTTTAAATGCCAGATACGCGATCAGCATCGCGGCCAACCAGGCGATCATCATGGAAATCCAGACATCCTGCTTGGCGTCGGTGATGGCAAAGTTCAAAGAAATCAACAGGTTTATTCCCAATTCAAACATCCATACAAGCCAGAAGAGCTGTCTATTGCTGATTCGCACTGTTATCCTTGTCCTCCACACCAGGAACCAGGGATTTTCCCGTGAGCCCCGTGCCAGATATTTTCATATGTACCCGAAATTCAATGTCCGCGTGTTCGAACTGCCTGTCCCAATCCTTTTTCATCCTTTTCCAAACATAAGGGTGTTTGCGATGCAGCGTCTCTCCCAATTCAAAAATATCCGCCTTATACTGCTTCTGCACCAGGTCCACCGTCTGCTCCACCTTTTCCGTCAACCGGCGGTTCAGTTCATCCTCCACCTTTTTGACGTTGTCCGGCTTGGACAGATCCAGGTTTGCGTTGTTTTCGTTGATTTCTCCCTCCCCGCTAAGCCAAACTTTAAAGCTGACCTTTTCGCCGGCGATCTCCGGCACAATCCGGCTTTTGAACCTCATTGCGGGAATCGTAATCGTCTCGTGCTCCTCCCCCATCCGGATCGTAAACACACGATGGTCAAGCTTTCCTGTGATCCATAAACGAACCCAGAAGTTATCATAACCCAAATAACCTTTCAATTTCAGATTGCGATCGAATACCGCCGAGCCTGTCAGCGCCAATTCCGAACCGGCAGCGTTGCCCTCACTTTCGCCTTTCTTTGCCGTTTGCGCGGGTGAGACGATTTCCACGATTGGCATCACACTGCCTCCCGACGCTCCATTCGCCATGATGAAAAAATCGAGCAAAGAACGGCTCACCGGAGCGCCCATCACCTCCTGGATTTTTTGCACGCTGATCGACGGATTTTTTTCCAACCGGCTGCTTAGGTTCATGGCTTCTTGGGCCGTTCCTCCCTTTACGACAAAAATATTCGTCCGCAGCCTGACCAGCGGATTGCGGGCATATTCGTCAAGCACTTTCGCGATCCCGTGCCTGGCCAGCGCCTCGCCGATAAACACGTTCCTCCGGTGGCTGGCGAAGATGACGCGGGGCAGCTTTTTTTGCATATTTTGACCGGCATCGCCATCACTAGTGCCATAGGAAGTCTCGATGAGATACTGGTTTTTCCCGCCCTCCGTCCCTCCTGACTTTGTAGCCCCGGGAACGACGATATTGGCCGTGGCAACGTACCTCCCATCCCCGTTCAGATCCATCCCCCAGCCCAAAATGATCGCCCGGTCATTCATTTCCTGCCGGTCCCAGCAGCCGGTTATGAGCAACACGCAGGCCAAAAAAGCGATCCCCCGCTTCATACGCATGTTTGTTTCACCCCTTGTCTTTCTTGTCCGCACCGTTTGCGTCCGGCATAGGGTCCCCGTTCGATCTCGTTAGGTAATGCTGCTGCGTCTTGCGCATTTTCCAAGTCGGTCCCCGCACCAGCACATCGTCGGGGCTTTCCCGGGAAACCGTGCTGGGACCGAGCGGGGTCATATAAGGGACGCCAAAAGAATTGAGGCATACCAAATGGATCGTCAATGCGGTAATAAACAACACGATCCCGTAGAAGCCAAACGCCCCCGAAACAATCAACAGCGGGAAGCGCAGCATCCGGTAGGCGGTGCCCAGATTATAACGGGGAAACGCAAAGGAAGCGATTCCCGTGGTCGCCACGATAATGACCATCGGCGCCGAGATGATTCCCGCTTCCACGGCCGCTTGACCGATGACCAAGGTCCCGGCGATGCTTACCGCCGATCCGATTTGGTTGGGGAGGCGAATCCCCGCTTCCCTGAGCCCCTCGAACAGGAACTCCATCAGCAGCGCCTCAAATACCGCCGGAAACGGCACGCCTTCCCGCGCCGAAGCTACGCTGACCAGCAGGGATGTCGGCAGTACTTGCGGATGAAACGTCGTCAGCGCGACGTAAAGGGAAGGCAGCAGCAGGGAAATATGGACAAAAATATAACGGACCCAGCGGACAAAGGTGGTGTAGATAAAACGTTCGTGATAATCTTCGGGCGACTGTAAACCCGACCAGTAAGTCATGGGACAAATCAGGGCGAATGGGCTGTTTTCCATCAAAATAACGACTTTGCCCTCCAGCAGCGACCCTGCGGCCACATCGGGCCGTTCCGTATTTTGGATTTCCGGAAACGGGGAGTAGGGCTGCTCTTCGATCAACTCCTCCAAAATCCCTGAGCCATTCAGCGCATCGATACGGATTTTGCCCAAACGTTTCCGAACCTGTTCAACCAGCGACGGTTTGGCAACGTCCTCCATGTAAATCAGCTTTACTTCGGTCCCGGTCAGTTGGCCGATCGACATCGATTCCATCTTAAGTTTGGAGCTGTGGATTCTTCGGCGCAGCAAGGACGTGTTGACGCTGATCGTTTCCGTAAAAGCGTCCCGCGGTCCGCGCACCACCTTTTCGGAGGGAGGTTCCTCGATGCCCCGTTGCTCCATTTTTGTTAAATTAGCAAGCAGCGCATAGCTCTGCCCTTCGAACAGAATCGCCGTCTCCCCTTCCAGCACCCCCTCAATCAGGTCAGTGCACTGGGAAGTCTTTCGGACCCCAGCGGCAGCCACAAGCGTGTCCTCAACAAACCTCCCGAATCCTTCCGGCTTGGGAAGCCGCTCCGTTTCTCCCTCGTTCAGCCAGAGGCGAAGCAAAATCTGATCCAGCAACTGGGTATCCGTCATTCCCTCCGTATAGATCAATAACATGATTTCTGCACCGTGTACGGAAACCGGACGGAACACGATGTCGGAGCAGCGGTCAAACGACTGGCGCAGCTGCTGCTCGTTTTGGGCCAGCTTTTTTAATATTGGCGTGTCATTGCTCATCCCCGGCACCTCCGCATACGTAATCCCATTTAGTTTCATTCCAAAATTTGCAAAATATTCATGATTCCAGCTTTTTGTAGCCTTGCCAAGATTCACGGGCCATGTAAATATGGGGATAGATGAGTGAAAGCGATTACGACCAAAATGCAAGTTTAAAAGTCGGCTTTTCAGCACCGAAGATTATGCTTACGAAGTGCGTTTTTTTCAAAACGCTTTAGGTCGGATGAAGCTAGGGACGTCAGGAGCGGAGCGTACGTTTTGGGTACGTGAGCACCTGAAATGTTTCCGCAGGAAACATACTTCGGAAGCATATGCTTAGGCCCGGCTGAATTCAAGATTCGATGTCGAATCCACTTCTTGACCTGCTTCGTGATAAGAAAAACTCTATCGATGAACAATCAAAGAAGACAGACCGCCCTAAGATGAAGTTTTTCTTGCGATTTAAGGAAGAAACGCTCCGATGCCTACCCTTTCTTAAATCTTCAAAAGTTGACTTTTAAACTACCTTTTTAAGGAGGGGATTTTGATGAGTGAACCTGTAGGGAACAGCATGGCGGCGTGGGGCATTGCGGTGAACCAGATCGGGTATTCGCCGGATACGCGTAAAACCTTCATTTGTGCAGGCGAAGGCGGGACGTTTGAGATCGTCCGGGAATCGGATGGGCAAGCCGTTTACCATGGAGAAACCGGACCGCCTTTGTATGATGAAGCATCGGGGATCACCGTCAGCCGGGGGGATTTTACCGCTTGTTCGGAAGAAGGCGGCTATTTTGTAAGGTTGAATGGGGAGACGTCCGCTTCGTTTGTGATCGGCAACAATCCGTATGCAGAACTTCATACCGGTCTGCTCAAATCTTTTTATTACTTCCGCTGCGGCATGGAACTGGAGGAGCCGTATGCCGGTCCGTGGAAACATGCCGCCTGCCATACGGCGGAAGGCATCGTTTACGGCGAGCCGGACCGGAAGCAAGGCAGCTCCGGCGGCTGGCATGACGCCGGCGATTACGGCAAATACACCGGACCGGGGGCCAAGGCGGCCGCCGATCTGCTGCTGGCGTTTGAATTTGCGCCGCAGGCGTTCCAAAGGCCGATTCCGCTGCCGGAAACGGACGGCTTGGCGCCGGATGTCCTGCACGAATGCCGCTACGAGCTCGAGTGGCTGCTGAAAATGCAGGACGAGCGCACGGGCGGAGCGTTTCACAAGCTCACGACAAAGCAATTTCCGGCGCTGGACGTGATGCCCGAGGACGACCGGGCGGAGCTGTATTTTATGCCCGTCTCCGCCGCGGCGACCGGCTGCTTCGCCGGGGTCATGGCGCTGGCGGCGCGGGTGTACCGGCCGTACGATGAGGCGTTCGCCGGCCGCTGCCTGATCGCGGCGGAGCGGGCCTGGGAGTGGCTGGAGCGGCATCCCGCTTCGCCGGAAAACCCCGGCTTCAAAAACCCGGCCGACGTCGCCACCGGCGAATACGGGGACCAGGTCGATCTTGACGAACGGTTTTGGGCCGCCGGTGAGCTGTTCCGGACGACAGGGGAAGCGGCCTATCACGAAGCGTTCCGGAAGCTGGCGGCGGAATCTTTTCCGAAATACGAACTGGGCTGGGCGGATATGGGCGGCTACGGCACGATCGCCTACTTGTTCAGCGAAAAAGCGAAGGCTGACGGTACGCTCCGTGCTT
The DNA here is from genome assembly GCF_046567315.2 of Paenibacillus lacisediminis. Classification (NCBI taxonomy): domain Bacteria; kingdom Bacillati; phylum Bacillota; class Bacilli; order Caryophanales; family Paenibacillaceae; genus Paenibacillus; species Paenibacillus lacisediminis. The sequence goes on from NZ_JBKIAX020000004.1 coordinate 463,209, forward strand.
CGCTGGAGGCCGGTTTGCTTGAGGAGGCCGAAAGACTGGCCCAGCGCTGCGCCGAGGACGGTTATCTGACTTCGCTGCGGCCGGAGGATTATATTTGGGGCAGCAACATGGTGCTTCTGAACCGGGCGATGCTGCTGCTGATCGCCGCAAGGGTTAGCGGCGAAGCCCGCTACCGGGGGCTGGCGCTGGAGCATGTGCACTATTTGCTCGGCCGCAACGTTCTGGGCTGCAGCTATGTCACCGGCTTTGGCCACCGGGCAGTCCGCCATCCGCACCACCGGCCTTCTGTCGGCGACGGCGTGGAGGAACCGGTGCCCGGGCTGGTGGCCGGCGGCCCCAACCGCGGGCTGAACGACGACTGCATGCAGGAGCATCTGCAGGGCAAAGCGCCGGCCGCCTGCTTCATCGACAACGAGCTCAGTTACGCCAGTAATGAAGTGACGATCTACTGGAACTCCCCGGCGGTATTTGTGGTGTCCCATTTTGTGAAGTAGCTGGGGGCTAAATTTTGGATGGACGCCGCTCTAACGGACACCAACGACCTTATCCGCTCATTTCCCGAGTATTTCCCAGGCTAACGGACACAGGCGGCCCTATTTCGCTCTAAACCCGTTCATCCAGGACGATTTGAGGTAAATAAGGTCGTCTGTGTCCGTTACATTTTGCAAACTTCCGTTTTTCCGAAAATAACGGCTCTGGTGTCCCTTAGCCCCCTGATTCTGGATGTCCCCCTTCTCCTCCCCTCTCTACCTGCGCATCCCCCTCTACCTTGACCGAAATTTTATCAATATAAGGTGAACAAAAAGGAACGCGGCAGTAAAACAGCCGCGTCCCTTTTTGCCTTGCTATTGGTACATTAATCGATAAACCGCAGCTCCTTCAGCATCCGCATCAGCAGGATGGCCGCCTGGGCGCGGGTGGTATGACCGTTCGGGGCAAAGGCGCCATAATTGTCGCCCTGCATGATCCCTTGCTCAACCAGCCAGGCTACGTCTTCCGCAGCCCTGTCGGGGATCGCCGAGCGGTCCGTGAACCGGGCCAGCAACGCCGTATCGGCGCTTGTTCCGGCAGAAACCTTGCCATCCGCACCTGTGTTTCCGCCCTTAACCAGCCGCATCGCTTTCGCAACCATCACGGCCATCTCCGCCCGGGTAATGCGTTCATTCGGCTTAAACGTGCCGGTTGCATCCGGGGTGACGAGACCGTATTCCACCGCGGCCGCGATTTCACTGGCCAGGCTATTACCCGGCTCTACATCGCTGAATACGTTCGACTCCTGCGCCGGGGTCAAGCCGAGCCCGCGAACCAACAGTGCCGTAAATTCTGCTCTCGTCATTTCCCGTCCAGGCTCGAAGCGGGTTTCACTCACGCCTTCCACAAGCAGTTTGGACGCCAATTCGCCGATGGCTTGCTCCGCCCAGTGCCCGTTTACATCGGCAAACCGGTGTTTTTTGCCGCTGACCAGTGTGTACAGGCTGTTGCCCGGACGCTTCAACTCTAAAGCAGGTTTGCCGTCCACCGTAACTTTAACTGCAGGAACGAAAACAAGTTTTCCAGCCGCCTTGTTGTACAAGACTGCCGTAACCGAACCACTATCAACTCCGTCCGGCAGCGGGATCGTCCGGCTAAGGTACGTATTCCCGAAATCCGTGATTTCCCGCTCCTGACCGTCCGTGGTGAGAAGCACTACTTTGAATTCAACTGCCGCAGAGCCCGTAAGGGTTACTCCTTGGTTTGCGGCAGCCTTGGCGATCTCCGTCTGTTCGGACGTTTTGGCCGATAAAATGGAAATCCGTATGGAAGCGCCTGAGCCTGATGAACTTGAAACGCCGGAACCGGTTAGACCGGAATGGCCCGCGCTGATCGCCTGAAGCGGGATTCGGTAGCTAGCCAGCGCGGTGCGAATGACCAGTATTACCTCGCTGTTTCCATTCCCCTCCTTATTAACCGAAAGGAGCGTATCCGCAGGCAGGGAAAGCACGGTTCCGCCGCTGAGGTTCGTCAGTTCCACCGTCAGTTCGCCTTGGCTGCTTGAAGCGGCTGCCGCAAGGGCGGTCTTCAACACATCCGGCTTAACGGAAACTTGATTTACCGTCTGGCCGTCGTCACCGCGGGTAACTTCAACCTGCAGCATATCGCTCACAAGTTCATATGCCGCTTTTCCCGAGGCGGATTCCCCGGGTTCAGCCATTCCCGGGCCGGGCGCCTCTCCGGATCCTGACGAACCCTTCCCGCCGCCGCTGCTGCCACCACTTCCACCGCCGTTACCGCCACTTCCGCCACTTCCGCCGCTTGGCTTCGCTTGCTCGACGATCCGGCCTTCCACAACCGGTGAGACCGTGCCGCCCAGCCGTTCGATATTCTCGATAAAAATCTCGTAATCGGGATACCCGAGATCCTCGTGATAGGCTCCAGCGGCGATCGCTGCGGCAAAAGAGCTGTAGCCGTCACCGCCGTTCGCCACGAAGCTGTTGGTCGCAAGCCGGTAAGTGGAAGATAGATTTAAGGGAACATAGGTGTCGCCTTGCTTGATTTGTACGTCAAAGACACGGCTTCCTGCCGGCTGGGCGGGATCCCACTTAAACTTCATACCGGCGATTTGCGGGAATTTCCCAGGGAGGTCGGTCAATTTGGCCCCGCTGATCCCGTTCTCCAGTCCGTCCTTCAACTGCTGCCCGGTGACGTCCAGCACATACAGCGTGTTGCCAAACGGCATCACCGTCCGCAGTTCTCCCATCGTGATCTCACCTTGGTCGATGGAAGCACGTATGCCGCCACCGTTCATGATGGCAATTTGCGCCCCTTTGAGCTGCTGCGCTTTGGCCAGCATACCATCGGCGATCAGGTTGCCCAGGTTCGTTTCCTTGGAGCGCACATTGACGCGTTCACCGTCGAGAACGACCGCAGCCGTCCCGATGACCTGCTTCTTCAATTCCTCGAGCTCTGCCTTAAGAGGATCGAGCATCGTCTTCGCGGCGGCGTCTTCGGCAACCTGGCCGTTCACCGGAACCAGGCTCCCCGACGTTTGTCCCGGCCCCGTCAGAACCTGACCTTGCTCATCGAACACCAAGTCCACCCGGCCGAGGTATTTACCCCATTCGTTCGCCTGAACGATAACGGTCGGTGTTTGATGAACGCTGTCGGACACGATTTCCGGCGAGTCCAGCTTCGTATGCGTATGACCGCCAACGATTAAATCGATGCCTTCAACTTCGGCGGCCAGCTTTTGATCCCGCGCGTACCCGAGATGCGACAGGCCGATGATGATGTTCAGACCGTCCCGCTCCATGGCGGTGACGGTCGCTTCGGCGGCTTGAACCGCTTCGTTGAACGTCACGTCTTTGCCCGGGCTGGAGGTCACGGCCGTATCTTCCGTCGTGAGGCCGAACACCCCGACCTTATGCCCGCCTATTTCAAGCACGACATAAGGATAAATACCCGCATTTTCCGGCGTTTTCGGCGCGCTGACGTCGATGTTGGCCGGCGCTTTTACGAGCGGTGCGATGTTGCCGTCCTTGCTGAAATCGATATTGGAGCTGACCAGCGGAAACTGGGCTTTTTTGATGAAATCGGCCAGCCCCCCCGTACCTTTATCGAACTCATGATTCCCGAAGGTCATGGCATCGTAGCCCATTAAGTTCATGAATTCGAGATCTTTAAGTCCTTGCCATTTCGTAAAATACAGATCCCCGGAAAAAACGTCCCCCGCGTCCAACAGCAGGTTGTCGCCGCCCTCGGCGCGGATTTGCTTCACCAGCGTGGCGCGTCTGGCCACATCGTCCAAATGGGCATGCGAGTCGTTTGTATGCATCACCGTCAGCTTCCAGGTGTTCCCGCCATCCTCTGCAGGCTGAACCGTCACCTTCGCTTCGGCCACGCCGTAGCCGTCTTCGCTTAGCGCGGTAATCACCGCCTGCCCGGCAGCCACCGGGGTAACGGTTCCGTCCGCATCAACGGCAGCGACGGATGAATCGGAAGTCGACCAGCCGACTTTCTCCCCGCTCCCTACAGTCCCGCCGGCCGACGTCACCGTCGCCGTCAATTTTTCCGCCGCACCGCCTGCGGTTAGCGTTAACGAGGTTTTATCCAGGCTCACCTTCGTCACTTCCAGCTCCAGAACCGCTACCGTGCCGCTTACTTCGTTGGCGACAAGCAGCAAAGGCAGCCCGGTCGGACTTTCCGTAGCCGGCACAAACTCCAGCCCTTCCGGCCCGGTATCAGTATTCATCCCCGCGTTAAAGTCGCGCGTGTTCGTGTAGTTGGCAAATACCGGATTTTCCGGATCGGTTACGTCATAAACCATCACCCCGCCGATTCGCTCAAGTCCGGTGAAAGCAAACGCTTTGCTGCCGACTTGGCCGACGGTGACGTATTCGGGTTCGGGGCCTTTTTTCGGACTCCGTTTATCAAAATTGGCTTTGCTGTGGTTGGAGTTAAAATAATCCGGCAGACGTGCGGCCGTCACCCGTTCAAAGTCGTTCCCGCTGTCGTATACTTGCTGCATGGTGTCCGCATCCCACACCGAAAACGAGCGGGCTCCATACAGATAAACCCCGTCTGCTCCCATATCGCTGGCCGTTTCCACATCGCCATACCGCGAACCGCTTTCTTGTAAAAAGCGTCCCGCTTCCGAGTCCGGATCGACACTCGTCAGCTTTTTGATCTTGGTTACGTTGGTGCGGCCCGGCCATTCGGTTGCATCGCCCTCGTTGGCCGTGAACAGATAGGTTTTTCCGTCTGCCGTATAGGCGTCGATACCGTCCGGCATGTACATCCCTTTGAACGGTACGTTTTCCAGGTTGATGATTTGATCTTCAATCAAGTCCAACGCGTTGTTCGGATCGTTTAAATCCTTGAACCCAAGCCCGCGAACGTAGAGAACCTTCGCTTTCGCGACATCGATCGCGGCGACCGCGTTGTTCTCCTGCAGCGACACGTATGCCGTCGTCTCGTCGCCGGAGAGCGCGATATATTCAGGCTCCAGGTCGAAGACGGCATCTTCCTTGGCGCCGCTGCCGGTAATCATACCATTGGCATCGGCCTGGCCCCGGATATGCACCAGATCATCGATCACGGTCGGGTCGTCGAACTTCACGTGGCGGACTTGCCCCTCCACCGTATCGACGATCGTAACGCTGCCTTCGGGGTCGATCCCGGCTTCGCGCGGCTCTCCCTCGTCCGCCGTCAAAATGTACCGGCCATCCGAGGTATACTTGACCATGTCGGGCTGAACGCCGGCTTCGAATTCATCCAGCAAATTCCCGTCATAGTCGAACACGAGAATTTTGCCGGCTTTGGCCGAATCAGCTTCCTGCACGGCGGCGGCGATCCGTTTCGTGACCGTATTGATATCGAGACTCGTCAAATCGCCGAACGTAAAACCGCCGGTTTTCTCCGCAAGATTAACGACATCAACCGTTTTCTCCTTTGCCAGCGTGCCGCTTTCCGCGAGCGGAACGATATCGATGCTCGGCGGTTCGGACGACCCGTTCACCAGATAAAATTTTCCATTGTCTTTGTTGTATTTCACGATTTCGGCGACACCGCCGTCCTCGTTAGGCGCACCCACGGAATAAGCAGCAATTTTGCGGATTTGCAGCGTATCTTCCAGGGGGGCCGGTTCCTGGCCCGCGGTAACCGTAAATTGCAGAGCAGCTTCTGCCCGGCTCGGTTCGGCCGCGCTGTCCGTCAAGGTTACTTTAATTTCATAGCTGCCCTCTGTACCGGCAGCCGGGGTTCCCGTAATGATTCCGGTTGCCGCATCCAAAGCGAGGCCGATTGGGAGCCCGTCCACAGCAAAGCCATAGGGCGGTTCCCCGCCGTAAACGGCGATCGTCGCCGAATAAGGCGAGCCGGCAACGGCTTGCGGCAAGTTTTGCGCGGAGATGCCAAGCCCGTCAGCCGCGGCAAGCAAGGCCGGATCGGCGCTGCCACCGGTTCCGGCTGCATCCACCAACTGGGCGGCGTTCGTGTCGGCGGCGTTATCCTCTGCCTGCGCTGTATTCATGTCGGCGGCGTTATCCTCCGCCTGGGTGGTGTCCGCACCGGCCCCATCCCCTCCAGCCGTCTCCAAACCGGGAGCTGACTGCGTCGCCGGGGAGCTTTCCTCGGCGGCCGCCCATCCGCCCGGACCTGCCAAGCTGATGAACAACGCCGCAGCCAACAATGTAGAAACCGTTTTCGAACCTCTCTTCTTCAATCCGATTCCTCCCTAACTTCATCTATCATATTTCCATAGAAGTTTAGCGGGGAAGTGTTATCGGAAAACGTTGTTTTTCTGAATTTTTGTAAAATGATTGTTAATAGATTCGTAGCCTGGGCGTTGAATGGTGACAAAAAAACGTCCAAAGGCGTTCGCGAAATGCAAAAGTGCAGGCGATTCTCGCGAAAATGCCCCGAAATAGCCGATCAAATGCAAAAGTGCAGTTCATTTTCAGATAATCAACTACAATTTACCAAATTCACTTATTACAACTGCACTTTTGCATCCGAACCACCTCGGTAAGGGCACATCACGCGAGATCAAATGCACTTTTGCACTTGGTCCCTCATAACGGCGGCACATCGACCACAAGACCCAACCATAAAACTAGTTTCAAACAATCCAGAGCCCCCAACCGTCGACAGTTTTAGCGGTACAACTTTTTCCCGGCGTCCGCAAACAGCGCACTTCCGGGTTACCCTTGATCGCGCCTTCCGCCATCCCGATCGGGATGTAATCAAACCAGTCGAAGCGGGCCGGAACTGCGGGAGTGTTGGTGCGACTGACCGCGTAAAGGCCGAAGAATACGCCGGTGAACCCGCCGGCCACCCCGGTCGCCGGGATGCTGTATTCGCCCTTGCCCAGGATCGCCCGCTCTTCCTCCCGTTCCGAATGACGGTATGTAAAGACGTAATTTTCCGCGTCGGCCGGAACGCCGAGAATCACCCGGTCTTCTGCCCATGCCCATGGGACGCTATGCTCCACCTTCTGCAAAGAGCCCAACCGCCGGCGGAAAATAAGGACCGTTTCCCCGCCTGTCCGGGTCAGGATGACTTAATAATGGAAGCGGTGGTTCTACAGCACGGTAAGCCGGCCGTGCCGCGCGTCCGGTGCCTCAAATATGGTATCTCCCGCGGAATTTGCCGGGCGGCTCGCCGGTCCAGCGCTTGAACTGCCGGCTGAAATGGGCGATGTCCTTGTAGCCGAGCCGCTGCGAGACGTCTTCCACCGACAGCTCCGGCTCCATCAGCAGCAGCTTGGCTTTTTTCAGCTTCAGCGCCGACAGGTACTGCCGCGGGGACATGCCGTACACGCTGCGGAAGATGCGGTTGCAGGAGGAGGCGCTGTACCCGAGGCCGGCGGTCACGGCCGCCACGGTTTCGCGCGCCTCGTCTGCGTCTGCGCCGGTGTCTCTGCCGCTGCCGCCATCACCATCGCCGCCTACAGCTTCGCCGCCTTCGTCTTGTTCGCCGCCGGCCGCTTCAGCGCCGGCCAGGCGGCTCCAGGCGTCCGGCGTCTCGACGCAACGCTCCAGACCGGCGGCGATCTCCGCGGCGACGCGGTGCGTGCGGCTGCCGGAAGCGCCGGCACCGCCGCTTTCCGCCAAGCTGTCGCTAAGGCCGGCGAACAGCTCAAACAGCGCCGACAAGGTCCGCATCTTGTCGGCCAGCTTCACGCCCGCGCCGCCCGAGGTGAGCGCAATCAGCCTGTCCAGGCTGGGGCGGATTTTCTGCGCCAGCGGGCTGTCCGCCGCGTACAGCACCGCTTCACCCCGGCACAGCACCTCCCGCATGACGCGGTCATCCACGTTGAAATGCAGACAATAGTACGTCATCCGCCCCGTTCCCGCCGCCCGGCTCTCGTGCACATCCTCGGGACGCAGCAGCAGCAAATCCCCCGGCTTTTGCACGTAGCGCTGGCCGTTTACGATCATCTCCTGGCTCCCCGCCAAGAGCAGATTCACTTCAAACAACGGATGGCTGTGCCGCGGATAAGACCATTCGTTCGTCACTGTCCGCAGATGCGCGGCAAACAGTCGAAACGTTGAATCCATATCGGGCAGCATAAACTCGGCCACTTGATGCTCTCCGGATATATTCATACACCGATTCTCCTTTTACCGTCATTTTTTCTGATTGATTTGGGTAAATTGATTGGCGGTTTGGACATGGGAGACGCCAAAATCCCTTGATATAATCAAACTAACATACCATTCACCTAAATAACAGGAGGTAATCAAGTTGGGTAAAAATATTTTTTTCAACGCGCATCACTCGCCGGTCGGCGCTTTCGCCAGCTTCACACTAGGGTATCCCGGCAAAAGCGGCGGGTTTGATCTTGAGCTGGGCAGCCCGCCCAACCAGAATATATACATCGGATTGCAGGAGGACGGTCAAGAGCGCTACCGGGCCCTGCCGTTTTTCGGGGAAGGTCAGGACGAGCGCGACCGTTATACGACGGAGGAGGACGAGAATAGCGGTGAAGGCCAACATTCCGTCCAAAAAAATGACAGCGGTATCATCGCTGCGTTTGCGCGCGGAGAGATCACCCGCAAGTTTGGCGTGGCGACCGATGAGTGGCAGGCCGGCGATCTGACGTTCCGCCTGTACTCGCCGTTTGGGCCGGTGCCCGATCCGAAGTCAGCATCCGAAGAGGAGCTCCGCTTCGCGCTTTGCCCCGCGGTGTTGGCCGAAATCACGGTCGACAACACGCGCGGCAAAGCGGCACGCAAAGCGTTTTTCGGCTTCCAGAACACCGATCCGTATACCTCGATCCGCCGCCTGGAGGATACGACCGATGGGCGAATCCGTGGCGTCGGCCAGGGCCGGAACACGGCGATCGCCACAAACGATCCGCGGGTGACGAGCGCTGGATTTTTCACGATGGAAGCGATCCTGCAGCCAAAGGTGCCGGAAAACTTACGGTTCGGACTTGGCCCGGTGGGCGCACTCTTGATGGACACCCCTGCCGGCGAAAAAGCAACCTACCGCTTTGTGCTTTGTTTTTACCGTGGCGGCTACGTCACTACCGGGATGGACGCGTCTTATTATTACACGCGGTTTTTTGGCAATATCGAGGAAGTGGCCGCTTATGCGCTTGAGCAGTTCGACCGTAAGCTCGAAGCCGCGCGCCAGGCCGAACAGCTCGTCAGCGCTCCGCATCTGAACGAGGATCAGCGCTTCATGCTGGCGCACGCCATCCGCAGCTATTACGGGTCCAGCGAACTGCTTGACCACGGAGGCGAGCCGCTGTGGATCGTCAATGAGGGCGAATACCGGATGATGAACACATTTGATCTGACGGTCGACCAGCTGTTTTTTGAGCTGAAAATGAACCCATGGACGGTCAAAAACGAACTCGACCTGTTCACCAGCCGCTACAGCTACGAAGATACGGTCCGCCTCCCGGGCGATGATACCGTGTATCCCGGCGGCATCAGCTTCACGCATGACATGGGCGTGGCCAATTCGTTTTCCCGGCCCGGCTACTCCGCTTATGAGCTGCACGCGATCGACGACTGCTTCTCGCACATGACGCATGAGCAGCTTGTCAACTGGGTGCTGTGCGCTTCCGTTTACGTGAGTCAGACGGGTGACAAAGCTTGGCTGGGCCAAAACCTCGGCGTGCTTGAGCAATGTCTGGAAAGCATGGTGAACCGTGACCATCCGGACCCGGCCAAACGGACCGGGATCATGGGCCTCGACAGCTCGCGGACGATGGGCGGCGCGGAGATCACCACGTACGACAGCCTTGACGTGTCGCTCGGCCAGGCGCGCAATAACATTTATTTGGCGGGCAAAAGCTGGGCTGCATATTTGGCGATGGAAAAGCTGCTGCGGGGAAGCGGCCGCGAGGAGCAGGCGGCGCTGGCCGGCCGGCAGGCCGAGCTGTGCGCGCGGACGACCGTAGCTCACATGCAGCCGGGCGGCTACATTCCCGCCGTCATTCAGGAGAATAATGATTCGAAAATCATTCCGGCGATCGAGGGGCTGATTTTCCCGCTGTTTACAGGATGCGAGGAGGCGCTTGATAGAGGCGGGCGCTTCGGCGCTTACATCGGGGCGCTGTCGGAGCATTTGCGCGCTGTGCTGAAACCAGGCGTCTGCCTGTTCGAAGACGGCGGCTGGAAGCTGTCCTCGACGAGCAACAATTCCTGGCTCAGCAAAATTTACCTGTGCCAGTTCATCGCCCGCCGCATTCTCGGGCTGCCGTGGGATGAGCGGGGCCGAGCCGCCGACGCGGCGCACGCCGCCTGGCTCACCTCCGAGCAAAACGCCTACTGGAGCTGGAGCGACCAGATCATGGCCGGCGTCATTTGCGGCAGCCGCTACTACCCGCGCGGCGTAACCGCCATTTTGTGGTTGGACGAAAAGTAATCGGTGCGGGGGCGAGCTGGGAGTTGCCGTACGTAAATCGCTGGAGAAATTCGCTCCGTCTTATCCTTTGATTGGGGCATGGAGTAGGAGCACACTGCTTGCGTTTTTGTAGTGGCTGGGAGAATAACGGTAAAAAATGTCCTTATTTTCGGCAAAAAGGTGAATTGGCTAGAATAGAGGAATTTTTTACCGCTATTTTGGGAGTAAGGGGACGAAGAGGGGCTTTTCCCAAGATTGTTACCCAGATAAGGCCCAAAAGTTCCGCTATTTCACGCAGAAGCGGAAATTTTCAAAAATAACGCCACAAATTACCGCTAATCCGGCAACAGAGGCAGTGGCTGGCCCCTATCCTCGCCTCCCCGCACCTAAAGCAAGGGTTTGCACATCTATGATTATTTTTTATGGACATGAAAAAAGATCGCCGTGTTATCCTGGCCAAGAAATCAGGGTAACCGGTGATCTTTCTTTTAAAACGGATGTTTTTATTGAACCTATTTGAGGGAGTTTCGCTATTCTTCAGCGACGGCCTTAAGCATGGCCAATACTGCATTTTCCCCTTCTTCTTGCGATGGTTCGTCCTCCGCGCCCGGGCGGTTGTCCTGTTGCTCGATCTTCAGGAGCGTGCCGCCGCCCTCTTCACTCAAGATATAGCTCATCACAAAGTAATTTTCCGGCTTGTCTTCAAGTCCTGGTTGAGGGGCAAACAGGGAATACCGGATAAGCCGATAAGGTTCCACTTCCAGCACCTTTCCCCATTGCTCGAAGACGTTTCCGTCCCATTCATTGCGGAAACGGATTTCGCCGCCAACTTTCCAATCGGTAATCAGATCGGCGCCATATTGCCATTTCTTGACTAGATCAGGTTTTGTAAGCGCATTCCAAACCTTGCCGGCAGGCGCTTGAATCATGATGCGTGATACTTGCGTCGACAAACCGATCCCTCCTCATGCTTACCTGTTATGTTTGGGCAGAATAAGAAAACCAGATTGTTGTATTGGTGAAAGTCCCACCCTATGCCCGTTTTAAGATCATAACAGACGGGTTCCCGTCCGGCAACTTTTCAAAGCTTCCGTGTTAAAGTCGCAACACTCTAAGCCAAAATTTCATAATCGAGCGTATATGGATCTTTTTCCCAGAACTTTTTCGAGCTGATCCCGCATTCCATGACAGGTTGTCCGATGAATATTTTCATAATTCGCTCTTTAACATTATATGGGTTCAATCGCGCCTGCCCCTATTAGCTTCTCCTCAGTCCTGAAGCTATGTCCCATTGGATAAATCCAATAGATTTGCCGCGATGGGCTCTTTTCTGCGAATTTCAACTGATTCTATTGGATATATCCAATAGAATCACCGGTCAGCATGTTTACTAACCCGCGCGCAATCATACATATGCCCTTAGAAGGTACCGGACCAGCCAAAGCCCCATACTCCCCAAATTCCTCTTGGCAACAAAAAAGACCTCCGCAATGGAGGTCCCCAAAACCTGAGTCAGTTAAAAAACAAGTTAATCCCTCATCACCGTTAAGCCCCCGCGTTGCTCGTTTTCGTCTCCGCGGCGGGCGATCCGCCCTGACGTGAGATGATGAACAGTGTCGCCCAGATCAGCACGAATCCGCACACTTGGGCTGCCGTAATCATCTGCTGGAACGCTACCCAGTTGACGAGCACCCCGACCATCGGAAAACTTAGCTCTGCCAGCGTGGCCACCGACGCCTTTGTGGTCGTCAATCCTTTGTAGTAGACGAGCAAGCTCAGGAGTCCCGGCAGCAGCGCCTGTCCAAGCATGTTCAGCGAAACGGCGGCGATTTGCCAGCCTCCGGACGGCAGATTCCAGGCCGCCCCTTCGTTCCAGGCGATGGCCAGCAGCAGCGGCAGCGCCAAAATAAACCGCAGCGACGTGACCGTCTCATACTTCATCTTTCCAACCATCAGCCGGCCCATCACGGTCGAACCGCCCCAAAGCGCGGCCGCTCCCAGCGAAAGCAGGCTGCCGACCTGCACGAAATCGCGCCAGTGCCCGATCGGAACCGTAAATCCGAAAGTGAGCAGGTACGTTCCGGCCAAAGCGATCACCAGCAATCCGGCAAAGTGACGCGGCAGTTTCTCCTTCAATATCAAACCGGCGAGCAGGATGGCGAACAGCGGCTGCATTTTTTGCAGCAGCAGCACGGCGTTCAAATCACCGCTCGATAGAGCCATCGTGAACAGGATGGTGGCGACCGCCGACCCGCCCCAGGAAATAAAGAGCAGCGCTCCGGCGTGACGCCAGCCCAGCCCTTTAAGATCGGTGCGGTTTTTCCATAACACCGGAACGGCCACCAAAGCGATGATGATATGTTCAATCAGAACAAGTTGCGCCGAAGTCAGCGACTTCAGCAAAATGATCCGAAACAGCGGGTCGACACCCCAGAGGGCGGCTCCCAGAACGACAAGCCAAAACCCGGTTTTCGCTGTTCCTTTTGCGGCCGCGTTCACGGCCAATGTTGCCGCCTTCCCTGACGCGCCCGCCATTCCGGATGCTCCCGCCAGCGTGCCGGCGTTGCCGCCGGCCTGCAAACCAACCTTGCCTGTCCCCGCTCCTACCCCATTAACTCTACCGCTTGCACTTGCATTTTTCATAGTGATGTCCCCTTCTTGAATATGGGGTCTACGCAGAAAACCCCCGCAATCCTTTCGTGAAAAAGGGGTTGCGAGGGCGACCAAATAAGCCTGGGCAGAGCAAAGAAAAGCTCTGTTCAAACTTGCTTGTTTGATCTTCTCCCATCCGGACTTTACCGTCGGCCTTGGAATCGCACCAAGTCAGTCGCCAACCGCAGACAATACGCGGTAAACGAGTCGCGGGCTTAAGCCCCTCTCTTCGCCATGGAATAGAGGAACCTCACCGCCGGTCAGGAATTTCACCTTACCCCGAAGATCCATATTCATTTGAATTTTTTTAAAAAATGTTGGGTTGGTTTCAGCATACCGCAATCAACCCGATGCCACTGTTACAAAAGTCACATGAAAATTATAATTGAAAATTCGTGAAAATTCAAGACCATCTCATGTTACGACCGCTTCACCACGTCGAAGTTGCTTTCGATGAGCAGCCAGTTTTGCGGGAAACTGAGGCCCAGCTTCCAATAGCTCATGCCCCTGAGGTCCAGCTCTTGGATCAAATCGAATTTCGCCTGGATGGACCTGGCGTCCTCGAACCACACTTCATGCTGTTTTCCTTCCTCATCCGTGTACCTGAAAAAAGGAGCCTGCGCCCGTGCGCTGTATTCGATCGCCACGTTATGCCGGGCCGCGATCCCGATCGCCCGCTGTGGACTGACCGCCCGCGCTACGCTGCCAGGAACGAAGGGCAAGGTCCAATCATAGCCGTACAAATTTTGCCCCATCATAATTTTCCCTGCCGGCATTTCCGTCAGCGCATATTCGATGACCCTGCGCACCGGACCGATCGGCGACACGGCCTGGGCCGGTCCGCCGCTGTAGCCCCATTCATAGGTCATGATCACGACAAAATCGGCGATTTCCCCATGCGCCCGGTAATCGTGGGCTTCATACCACAGTCCCTGCTGCTCCCGGCTCGTTTTGGGCGCCAGTGCGGTCGACATCAGCCAGCCCTGCTGCTCGAAACGGGCTTTTGCCTTACGCAAAAAGGCGTTGTAAGCTTCCCGGTCGGCCGGCCGCAAAAATTCGAAATCGAAATGAATATCCCGGAATCCGTAATTGCCGGCCGTCGTCACGATATTGTCCAAAAACCGATCCTGCACGGCGATGTCGTTCAGCAGAATCCGTCCCAGCTCATCGCTGAACCGGTCATTTTCCTGATTCGTAACGACCATCATCAGCACGACCCGGTTTTCTCTGGCGATAGCCGGGAAGTTGTCCAGCAAAGGCTCCTTCAGCGATCCGTCCCGCCGCGCCTGAAAGCTGAACGGCGCCAGATAAGTCAAATGTGGAGCGGCCTCCCGCGCCCCTTCCTCCAGCTCCGGGGCCACGGTCCCGCCCCGGGGTTCCACATAGGCGTTAAACTCCGCGTTCCGTTTCGGACGGGGCGGAATGTACAGCCGAAACCCGACGGACAACGTCCGGTCCGGTGAAATACCGTTCACCCGAGCCAGCTCCCGGTAGTTGATTCCAAACCGCTGTGCGATCGACCACAAGCTGTCACCGGGCTGAACCCGGTAATAGCTGCCGACGATCGGAATAACCAGAGTTTGTCCTACCACAAGCCGGTCGGGATTCGGGATTTCATTCGCTTCCACGATATCGCCATAAGGGATGCCGTAAGTATCGGCGATGCTGTATATGGATTGGTTCCGCTGAACGACATGAATCTGCATCGGTTTCCCTCCCTCACAAAAAATTCGCTGCCATTATTTTATGAGGAAGGGAGTTTGACCTATGCCGCCGGCAGTCCGCCGATGTGCCAACCTCTGTGCTGGACCGACGTGCTGGACCGACGTCATACAGCGCAACACCGCACGCTTAAGGCTAGGCCCTTCTTTGGTGCCAGGCCCCGTTTTTAGAACGCCGGCAATGCGATCTCGCCGTAATTTTGTTCCAGGTACTGTTTCACTTCCGGGCTGGAAATCGCTTTGGCCAACTTTTGGATCGGCTCCGAATCCTTGTTGTCCTCACGGGCGACGAGTGTAATGGCAAACGCGGAATCGACGGTTTCCGTCAGCAAAGCGTCCTTTTTCGGCGTCAGTCCAAGCGGGCTGGCATACGCCGGCGTCATCAGCACCAGGTCGACGTCATCCAGCATCCGGGCCAGCATTAGCAAATCGACTTCTTCGAATTTGTAATGGTGACTGTTTTCCACGATGTCCGCCTGGGTGGCTTCAAGCCCGGCTCCTTCCTTCAGCTTGATGATCCCCGCTTTATCCAGCATCATCAGCGACCTGGCAATGTTGGAAGGGTCATTGGCGATGGCGATCGTCGCCCCGTCCGGCAGCTCCTCCATCGATTTGTACTTTTTGGAATAAGCGCCGTAGACCGCGTGATACACCGGCTGAACCGCTGCGAGATGGGCATTTTTGCTTTCATTGTACTGTTCCATGTAAGGAACGTGCTGGAAAAAATTCGCATCGACTTCCTTGTTGGCCAAAGCATCGTTTGGCTGCACATTATCGGACAATACGACCAGTTCCAGGTCGATGCCCTCCTCCTTAAGCTGCGGCTTGATCAGTTCAAGAATTTCCGTCATTGGCGGAATCAAGGTGGCTACCTTCAAAGTCGTCGTTGTTGTTTCCGCGGGTGCTGCCGCCGGAGACGCTCCGTTCGTACCCGCTTCATTTCCGGCGCCTTTCGCCGCCCCGTTTTGTCCGCTGCCACTCCCGCACGCGGTCAGCACTAGCGCCAGCAGCGCCAGGCTCATCATCCATTTCATCGTTTTCATGAAAAAAAATCCCCCTTCAACCCTCATGCTATTTGTCTTCGTTGCTCCTTTGGGGCCCGTTACTGTTTAACGCTATAAGTAAATCCGGGCTTCCCCACGAAAAAATTAGCGTTTGTCCAAACGCCGGGAAATCGCGCTTCCCGCAAACTGAATGCCCTGCACCAAAATAATCATCAACACGATGACGGCAACCATCAACTCTGTTTCAAAGCGCTGGTATCCGTACCGGATGGCAAAATCGCCGACCCCGCCGCCGCCGACCACCCCCATGACCGTCGAGTAAGAAATAAAGCTGATCGTCGAGGAGGTCAGTCCAAGCACCAGACCGGAACGGGCCTCCACCAGTAAAAATTTGAAAATGATAGCCAGCTTCGAGGCCCCCATCGCCCGCGCCGCCTCCATCACACCGCGCGGCACCTCCAGCAGCGACTGCTCCACGAACCGCGAATAAATCGCAACCGCCACGATCGCAAGCGGAACGGAAGCAGCCAGTGTGCCGATCGCGGTGCCCACGATCAGGCGGGTGAGCGGAATCATAAACACGACCAGCAGCAAAAACGGAAAAGAGCGAATGATGTTCACGGCGCTGTTCAGGACGGCCGACCAGCCGCGATGTTCATACAGCTGCTCTTTGCCGGTCAGAAACATCAGCGTGCCGACAGGAAATCCGAGCAGAATGGCCGCGGCCAGCGAGATGCCGACCATCATAAAGGTCTCGCCGATCGCTTCCCCAATCTGGGTGCGGTATTGCAGCACATCATGCCACATCACGGTAAAATCAAACATGGCGCTCCCCCGTTTCCCCAAGCAGTTGCTCCCGGTAAGACATCGTAAACGCAGACATGTCCGCCGCACCCCGGCGCTGCCCCAGACGAAACGTATCCGTCAGCCGCCCGTTCTCCATCACGGACACGGTGTTGCAGATGCTTTTGACGACCTCCATTTCATGGGTCACGATCACGATCGTCACGCCAAGGGTATCGCGGATGTGCATCAGCACCTCCAAAATTTCCGCCGTCGTCCGCGGGTCGAGCGCAGAGGTCGGTTCATCACAGAGCAGCACATCCGGCTGGTTCGCCAGCGCCCGGGCGATCGCCACCCGCTGTTTTTGGCCGCCGCTTAAGGCCGACGGGTACTGCTGCGCCTTGTCCGGCAGGCCGACAAACCGCAGACATTCATCCACGCGCTCGGCGCGCTCGCGTCTTGCGGACCCGGCCAATTCGAGCGGTACCGATACGTTGCCGCTGACCGTCCGGTTGTTCAGCAGATGAAACTGTTGGAAAATCATCCCGATCGATTGACGCAGCTTCCGCAGTTCCGCTTCCGGGAGGGCCGTCAGTTCCCGTCCCATGACGGTAATTCTCCCGTGGTCGGGCAGCTCCAAAGCGTTCATCATCCGCAGCAGCGTCGATTTGCCGGCCCCGCTCGCTCCAATGATGCCATGAACCGTCCCCTTCTCAACCTGAAGGGATACGTCCTTCACTGCTTCCAACTGACCGTCCGGCAAGCGGTATGTTTTGCCCACATGCTCCAGGGTGATGATAAGCCCCTCCCCCCTTTCTTTACGCCAAGCCTACTGTACTAGTTATTTAAATCTACTGTTATACATGTTATTCACCTTCCGATTATAGCTTACGTTTTTATCTGTGTCACCATTTTATATTATCTATTACAAGAATGACTTTCCGAGCTATTTGAGGGTATGAGGGGAAACACACGGCCTGCGTTTTTGAGGAGTTCATGGAAATAGCGGTAAAAAAGGGCCTTATGTTCGCCAAAAAAGGGCGTGGAGCGAATATAACGGAATTTTTTACCTCTATTTTAAAAAGATCGGGAAACAACAAGTGTTTTTTCCAAGTTCAGTCCTCAAATAACGGTAAAAAAGTCCGCTATTTTTCGGCGAAAGGGGGCAATCACAAAATAACGACATAAATTACCTCTATTCCCCGGCAGGGGGTCGGCATGGAGAAGAAATGGGGCCGGGCTCGATCCTCGCCATGGTCTAAATAGGGAACCGCCTCACGGCATCCCTTTCCAAATGAAAACACCCCATAGAGCAGACACCGGAAAAACGCCCGTTTATCCCGATGAACTCCAGGGGTGTATTTTATTGATGATTTTATTCCGCTTCCCGCAGCCTTTCCACAATCGTCGCTCCGGACATCCGGCGGTAGGCGGCCAGCGTAACGATCAAAGCGATGGCGAGAAGCAGCGGCACCGCGGCGGCCAGCGGCAGCGGGTTCAACCGGAATTCCGCAAACGCGATATTGTCGGTAACTCCCTTGGCTACCGCATACGTCAATCCCAAGCCCGCCGTGCCCACAATCAGGCTCGTCAATAATACACTGTAGAGCCCTTCAAACAAAAGCATTTTCTTCAGTTGTTTTCGGGTCATGCCGACACTCTCCAAAATGGCGAATTCATTACGGCGGGAAATCATGCCGGTGATCACCGTATTGATGTAGTTCAAAATCCCGATCAGAGCGATCACAAAGCTCAGGCTGTAGCCGATCGTTTGGAAGATGCGGATAAAGCCCTGCATTTCCTGTTTGTAATCCTCCCGGGATTTCACGAACAGACTGGGACTGGACGCCGCAATGGATTTTACCGCCGCCTCCACTTCACCGAGCTTGGCCGGATCGGCATGCAAGGTAGCAGATAAAATGATCGGGTCCTTTTTAACCGACTTCACGAACTCGTCCGCCGGCCAGAACGCATTAAAGCCGCCCGTCATGTAAAACTGGGTTCCCGCCGCATACAGCGCGCCCGATTTCAACACCGCCATAACCTTATAGCTTTTCTTCATGCCGTCCGGCTTAATCCGGTCTCCCGGCCGATAATAGCTCGCATATTGATCCGAACCCAGCACCGCTTCCGTAACGAGAACATAATTCCCGGAGTCGAACTTGACGGGGTCAAACGTACCGGCGACGATCTCGTGTTTGTCGAGCACATCGTACCATCCTTGGCTAATGCCATGAAGCTGCAGCGGGACAGTTCCGCTCTTCAGAAGCATTGCGAACGCGGGCTGCTCGGGGACTTCCTTCGCCGCCAGAGGTTCCAGGGTCCGCCGGATCGGCTCGCTCATTTTAAGCATATCAGCGCTATAGTACACTTTATCCACGCCGCTGACTCCGTCGATCCCGCTAAGCTCCCGGCAAACCTCTTCCGTAAGCGCGGCGGTATCCGGCTGGGGCACGCCACCCAGGCCTCCGGCATCCTCTTTGACGACAAAGTCTCCGGAAATATAAGTGTTCAAGTACTTGTTAACGCTAAACGAAGAGATGACCGTATAAATCACGCTGAACAAAATAATGCTTAACGACAAGGAGGCCAGCATGAGCAGCAGCTTTTTTTTGTACCGGAACAGATTCGCAAACGACATCCTGGACAGCTTGGCTCCATGCAGCGAGCGTTTGATTTTCCGGCCTGAGCCCCCGCTGCCGATCCCGGAATATTTCACCGCCTCGACCGGCGAAATCCGCGCTGCGGTCCGGCCCGGTTTGCTGGCGGCGATCCGGACCGTCAAATAAGCAAAAATGGCAGCCCCGAGAAAAATCAACGGGTTGGCCGAATTTACGGTTTCCGTCCCATCGGACAAGCTCAGCAGCAGCGGCAGCAGCCACACGCCGACTCCGTAGCCCAAAGCCAGCCCGACCGGAAGGCCCGTCAAATACAGCCGGTTCGCTTGAATGGAAATGACCCTTCTGAGCTGCCGCGGCGTTGTTCCGATCGTTTTCAGGAGCCCGTAAAATTTAATATCCCGCACAACGGAGATATGAAAAATATTGTAGATCAGCAAATATCCGCTCAGCATAATAATCAAGATCAGGATGACGAGCGGAATCACATTCATCGGGTCCTCATTCAGGGCTACGCTGGTGTAAGCCCAGTTGACTCCGTAAGGAACATCAAGCCCGGTGTCGGACAGCACCTGTTGCAGCTTCTTCTCGATGTCCCAGGAATTGCCGAACATGACGTCCAGCCGGATCGTATTGACATAACTGCCGCTCAGCCGCGACCGCTCGGGGTCGATCTGTGAAATATTCCGCTGCACAAACGCCTCCGATACAAAAGCCAGCCCCGACATCGACAAGTTGCGGTCCGCCGGAAAATACCCCGACAACACAAACTCTTTGGGGACCACCTGGCCGTCGATATCCAGATCGAGCTTTACCCTGGCGCCCAGTTCACGGGGCACGCCGAGCATATCGAGCACCCAGGCGCTCATGGCGATTCCGTTCTCCTCCTGCGGCAGACCGCCCTGCGTAAATTGGATGAAGCTGTGCTTGGCCTCGTTTTCGTCAATATGGTTGATTTCCAGCGTGTTGCCGCGCAACGCATCGCCCGCCGCGAACCCAACCAGCACGGATTTGCCGTACTCCTTGATCGCCGGGTGCTGCAGGAGCCGGTCCGCCTCCTCCGGCTTCAAATATTTGAAGCTGCCGTGAAAATCGCCGCCGGACGTTTTCATTTTCGTCAGCTGCATCGATTTGTTGAGGCTGAAGGCCATCGTAAACACGGAGGTGAGCAGCAGCGTCGTGAGCACGATGGCGCTGATGATGATCAGATTGCGCGGCCGGTTGGCCTTCAGGCTTCGCCCGGCGATGCGGGCGACCGCTGTACGGTTGTTCGCCGCCATCATCTCGAACCCGCCTCCTGCCCCCCGGCACGGCCGGAGCGGCTAACGATACGGCCGTCCTCGATCCGGACGATTTTGTCCGCGGTCAGCGCGATCTCTTCATTATGGGTAATCATCACGATCGTCTGATTGAACCGCTCGCTCATCTGCTTCAACAGGATCATCACTTCCTGGCTTGTTTTGCTGTCCAGGTTTCCGGTCGGCTCGTCCGCGAGTATGATCGCAGGTTTGGTCGCCAGCGCTCTGGCAATCGCCACCCGCTGCTGCTGCCCGCCAGACAAATTCGCCGGCAAATTGTTCACCTTATCGCCAAAGCCAAGCGCGCCGATAACCTGATCCACATACCCCTTGTCCACCCGGGCTCCGTCCAGTTCGATCGGCAGTACAATATTTTCGTAGGCATTCAGAATCGGAATCAGATTATAGCTCTGAAACACAAATCCGATCGACCGGCGCCGGAATATCGTCAACTTCTCGTCATTCATCGCAAAAATATCATTTCCGTCGACGTACACCTTGCCTTCGGTCGCGCGGTCCAGCCCGCCCAGCATATGAAGCAAGGTGCTTTTCCCGCTGCCGCTCGTGCCGACGATCGCGACAAATTCGCCTTTTTCGACGCTTAGGTCGATTCCGTCCAACGCCTTTACGGCGGTGCTTCCTTGACCGTAATATTTCTTTAGCCCATCGATTTGCAGAATCGGCATGTCCTTTTCCTCCCCCCAATAAAAAAACCTGTACGCACGTACAGGACTAAATGTAGCAGATCAATCTGACTCCCGGGTGTCTGAATAATAACACTACTGTCACATTCCTACACCACGGGCAAAAATAATGAGAACACCGATCCTTCCTGGGGCTTGGACGACATCTTGATGTACCCGCCCTGGGCGGTAACGATCTTCCTGGCCAGATACAGGCCGATCCCGACGCCTTCGTGCCCCGCCGCTTGCTTGCTGCGGTAAAAGCGTTTAAAAATATCGTTCCATTCACTCTCCGCGATGCCGATGCCCTGGTCGGCGACATCGATGCGGGTGAACATTTCGCCCGCCTGAACCGAAATATGCACGCCGCTACCGGGCTCGCTGTATTTGACCGCATTCTCCAACAGGTTGAAAAGTGCCTCCGCGGTCCATTTGGGATCGTGCTTCGCCGCGGCCGCCGGATCACAGTCAATCGCGATCCGGGTGCCTTTGCGCTCCGCCGCCGCATACACATGCGATACGGCTTGCGTAATCGTGGGGATCACCGGGGACACGGCGGTTTGCAGGGAGATCATGCCCGCCTCGAGCCGGGACATTTTGACCAGCGAGCCGATCAGCCAGTCCAGCTTCGCCGATTGGAGTTTGATCTGAGCCGCGTACTGGCGGGCATCCTCGTGCAGATCCGGGATTTCCTCCAGCAGCTCGCCGTACAGCATGATGCTTGAAAGCGGCGTTTTCGTCTGATGCGAAATGTCGGAGATCAGCGTTTTGATCTTGCTTCGTTCCGTTTCGATTTGCCGTTCGTGCGCCCGAGTCAGCTCGACATAGCGGAACACTTTGTTTTCCAGCGCGGAAAGATTCGTTTCCTGGTAACCGGTGAGCCGTCGCTGTCCGCCGATCGCCGCGTCTACAATGTCGAAGGCCGCTTGGATCGCGGCTGCTGCTCTGGCCCTCAGGATCAGGGCGAAAGAGACGGCCGCCAGGAACATCGCGACGGCAAAGGACACGGGCAGCCAGAGCGGCGGGCCGAACACCTCCCCGGCCAAATACCAGGCCGCAACCGGGTAACCCAGCACCAGCAGACCGAACAGCGTCCCGTACGCCGCATAGACCGAGGTGAAAGCAAGGGCGTTCCGGCCCGGGGACCCGGCTTGCGCGCCAGCTCGGCCTTGTCCACCTTGTCTGCCTTGGCCGTCTTGTCTG
Organism: Paenibacillus lacisediminis; assembly: GCF_046567315.2. Classification (NCBI taxonomy): domain Bacteria; kingdom Bacillati; phylum Bacillota; class Bacilli; order Caryophanales; family Paenibacillaceae; genus Paenibacillus; species Paenibacillus lacisediminis. Next base: position 485,509 of record NZ_JBKIAX020000004.1, read on the forward strand.
CCTTGCCCGCCTTGGCCGGCTTGCCCGCCTTGTCCGCCTTGCCCGCCCTGGCCGGCTGCTCCGCCAAATCCGCCGCCGGTCAATGCCGAACCCCCGCGTCGGCCCATATGTATCCGAGGCCGTATACGGTTTTGATGTACTTCGGCGCTGACGGGTCGTCTTCGATTTTGGCGCGCAGTCTTTTGATCGTCACCGTCAGAGCGTTCTCATCCACAAATTCGGCCTCCCGCAGCCACACGGCGTCCATCAACTGCTCCCGCGTCAAAATTTGCCCCCGGTTGGCTACCAGCGTTTTCAGCAGTTTCTGCTCCGTGATGCTGAGGGCGATGCTCTGCCCCTGCTTGCGGTAATCCATTCTCCCGAAGTCGAACAGAAACGGGGGAACAGCAACCTTGTCCTCCTGTCCGAAATCGCAGCGGCGCAGCACCGCCATCACCCGGGAGCGCAGCACCATCAGGCTGAACGGCTTGGTGATGTAATCGTCCCCGCCGAGCTCAAAACCCATGACGATGTCCGACTCCATATCGTTGGCGGTCAAAAAAATAATCGGCACGCGCGACCCCGCCCTTACTTTTTCGCAAAAATCAAGCCCGCTCCCGTCCGGCAAATTCACGTCGAGCACGATCAAATCGACGCCCCCGGCGGCAAGCCGCCGCTCCGCGCCGGCCAAATCATAGGCCTGTTCGATCGAAATCCCGTCCTGGGCCAGCGTTAGCGCAATCCCCTTGTTCAAGCTTATATCGTCTTCCACGATCAGAATGGTCGTCATGGTATGTATGCTCCCCTTCCTTCCGCCGTCATGTTTAGAATGGAATCATTATACACAATCAGGGCGGGGAAGGGGTGACGAATTACATAACAACAAATTAGTGCATCGTCCATCCTACATCGGAGTTGTCGTCGTTTGGGCCGCCATCACCGGCGGCTGCGAGGATTCCGTGAACGCCGGAGCCGGCAGCGGCAGTTCCTGGTCCGCATCGTGATCCGCAGTATGTCTGAACGAGATGAAGCGGGAATACAGCAGCGACGCCAGCAAAGCGATCAAACCGATCAAGCCGGTTGCGATACAGTCCTTCACAATCTGGGCGGTCGTCAACCCCTTCAGCATCACCGCGCGCACCGCCTCAAGAAAATAGGTCAGCGGCAGGCCATGGGCGATCACCTGCAGAAATTTGGGCATCGCTTCCATCGGCCAGGAATGTCCCGACAATGAAAACGAAGGAAGCGCGACCAGCATCGAAATTTGCAGCGCCGTGATTTTGTTGGGAGAAACCAGGCTAAGGAAATAACCGATGGACGCCACGGTAAAAGAGAAGACCACGGCGATCAATAAAATCGACCACGCCGATCCGCGGAACGATAGTTGATAAACGGAAGTCAAAATGTTCATGACAACAAACACGTTCAAAATGCCAATGAGCCAATAGGGGAACATTTTGACGAACATGATTTTCCACGGGCTTCTCTTCCAGACGGCGAAGCGGCTCCAGGTCCGCTCTTCCTTTTCCCGGGCAACCGCCATCCCAACGGCCATGAACATCACTTGCTGCAGCGTCGTTCCCGCCATCCCGGTTACGAGGAAATCCACGTAATCATAGGTCGGGTTATAAAGCGTGCGCGAGGTGAACGGGATGATCGATAATGTCGCGCTCACCTGCTCATCCTTCATTCCTTGCTGCTGCAGCCTTTTCGTTGTCGTCCCGTAGCTGTACGTCGTGACCACTTCGTTGGCGCCCTTGACGACAGCGTTCGTGATCATCAGATTGGTGCCATCCACCGCAGCAATGATCGGTGTCGGCGTTCCCCGCTTCAGCTTGGCTTCCAGATCGGCCGGGATAATCACCCCGGCTCTGGCTTTGCCGTTATCGATCGCTTGCCGCAGTTCCTGGCTCGAATGGACTTCCCCAACGATTTTGATCGACTGATGAGCATCCAGCGCCTGGATGATTTCCTGGCTTAATTGACTCTGATCTTCATCGTAAATGAGCGTGGGCACATCCAAAACAGCCCGATGACTGTAAAGGGAGGCGAAAAAAAATGTATAAAAAATCGGCCCGATCAACAGGATGACGAAAACCACCCGGTCTCTGAAAATATTCCTCCATTCTTCCGCCAGCATGGAGCCTAACGTAATCCTTCCGTTCACTGGGCTTCACCCGCTTTGTCCGCTTGATCCGCAGTTCCTCCCTGGCCGGAGGTTTCGCCGTCCTTGCCGTACCATTCCACGGTCATCCCGGTCGCAGCGGTGTCCGGCAAATCGATAAATTGAACTTTAATGCCGAAGGAGCGAATGTCCAGATCCCCCGTATTTTGCGTCGCCTTTTGCGAAGCGAACGTCGCCGCCTGTGCTACCGTAACAACCTTAGCCTGTTGCATGCTGCCGTCGGATACGAGCTTCACGTTAACGATATCGCCTTTTTTCAGGCCGGCCATCTCGGTTTCGGGCAGATAAAATTTCGCCGTCTTAACGGCATCGGTTTGCTGAACCGTGAAAACAGGGAACCCGGAACCTACGATTTCGCCGAGCTCCGCCGACTGGGACACGATAACCCCGTCTACGGGGGCAACCAGCTTCGTGTAACCCAAATAAGTTTGGGCTTCCTGCAGCGCCGCGGAAGCTTGCTTCTTGCCGGACTCGGCCGTCCGCTGGGCCGCCTCGGCCTGCTCGATCATCGCCGCCGCCGCATCCACATCCTGCCGCTTAATCTCGATTTGCGCCTTGTTGGCCTCGGCCAGCGCCAAAGCTGCTTTCGCCTGCTCAAGCTGGGCTTCGGCGGCGTCGATCTCCTCCTGGCGGGCGCCTTCTTTCGCCAAGTTGTTTTGTTCAACCGCGGCGTTGTAAGACGCTTCCGCCTGCGTATAGGAGAGGTTCACTTTGTCCATATCGGCCTGGCTGACTATCCCTTCGGCAAACAAGCTTGAGGTCCGCTGCAAATTGTCCTTGGCGATATCGTAAGCTTTTTTGGCCGCTTCCATCTGGACTTTCACCTGCTTCAGCTCCTGCGGGCGCGCTCCCGCTTTGAGTCCATTAACCTTGGCCTGGGCCGCCTGAACCACCGCCTGCGCCTGCGCGATCTGTTTGTCGATCGTTTCCGCCGTCAGGAAAACCGCACTTTCACCCTCCGCTCTTTTCGATTTCGCCGCATTCACGGAAGCTGCCGCTTGCCCGATCTGGCCTTCGGCCGCGGCCACCGCCGCCTGGGCCTGGGATACCTTGGCTTTGACCTCATCGCTTTCGATCTGGGCCAGGATATCCCCCTTTTTGACCTCATCGCCTTCCTCCACCAGCAGCTCGACGATCCGCCCGCCGACTTTAAAGCTCGCGCTCGATTGATTGGCCTCGATAAACGCCGTCGGGCGGTTCGCTTTTTCCCTGCCGGAAGTGATCTGGTTCGAGTTCAGAATCCAGACCCCACCCGCAATGAGCAAAGCGATCGCAACATAAACTAACACCCTGGGTATAATCAGCACTTTTAGTTTTTCCATCTTCCTCTACCCCTCCAAATATCATCTCGCTTAAATTTGAACCGTTAATAGTTAATAGACCGGCCGATTTGCCGACAGGCCTCCCGCCAGCAAAATCCGCAAGGACTCCTTGATCTGCTCCTTGTCCAGCGGCTCGTGGTTTTTGCTCCAATCCAACGTTAACGCTATGTACAACTTCAGCATGACGAAAGAGACGACCTTCGGATCAAAAGCGCGAATTTCACCGCGCTGTCCGGCCAGCGTGATTTGCCGCTCCAGATAATCCAGAATGGCGTTTTCGATTTTTTCCAAGCCTTCCCGCGCCTGCTGGGTGCCGAAATTGCGCACCTCCTGAAACAGTTTGGCCAACAGCTCATGCTCGCGTCTGAACTCCAGCAAGGCATCCATGCTTTGATAGAGGTTCTCGAAAAACGGCTTGTTCACATCCACCTTTTGCGCTGTGAGCTGTTTCATATCCGCAATGATGGAAAGTAGAATTTCATCAAACAGCTCTTCCTTGTTGGTGAAAAAAGTATAAATGGTCCCCTTGGCTACATTGGCGATTTTAGCCACTTGCTCCATCGTCGTCGCCTTATAGCCAAACAGCGAAAAACATTTCACGGCGGCTTCAATCACCAATTCCCGCCGGTTGATTTGAGCCAATCCCCATCGCGCCTCCCTCCAAGAAATGACCAATTGACCGAAATATGAATATAGTCAATTAGTCGATTTTTACTTTACTCCTTCCAAAGACGGATGGCAAGGTATTTTTTGCAAAAAAATTTCGAAAATTTCTCGACCTGAGATGAAGTGCTTCAAACGACAGCTCCCGTAACGGACAGGAGAGACGTTATTCGCTTATTTCCCTGGTATTTCCCGCTCTAACGGACACAGATGACGTTATTTGGTTCAAAATGACATGTTTTACGCCGGTTTGAAGGAAATAACGTCTTCTCGGTCCGTTAGAATTTTTTCGCCTTCATTCTGGGCGGTTTAAGGTCGCTGGAGTCCGTTAGAAGCGCAGCCTCATCAACGAGGTGCGGCAGGCAACACCACAACTCGACAACACCGCAGTTTGGCAATATCACAGTACGACACATCACAGTGCGGCATATCACAGTACGACACATCACAGTACGGCATATCACAGTACGACACATCACAGTGCGGCACATCGCAGTACGACACATCACAGTACGACACATCACAGTGCGGCATATCACAGTACGACACATCACAGTACGACACATCACAGTACGACACATCACAGTACGACACATCACAGTGCGGCATATCACAGTACGACACATCACAGTACGACACATCACAGTACGACACATCACAGTGCGGCAATCGCAGTGCGGCCACGTCCCGTGCGGCAACGCCCCGATCACACATTGCGATGCGCCTCTGCAGCCTCAACACAAAAAAGTCCCGGCCCTCTTTTACGAGGACCAGGACTCTTACTTGCTTATTTTCTCCGGTTCCGCAGCTCCTTCATAATTTTGCGGCCGGTAGGCGTTTGGGCCAGGCCGCCCTGGGCCGTTTCCCGATGCCGGCTGGGCATCGCGGAGCCGACCTCCAGCATGACGTCGATGACCTCGTCGGACGGAATCGCGCTGCGCACGCCGGCAAGCGCCATATCGGCGGCCGCGAGCGCATTTACCGCCCCGAAGCCGTTGCGGACGATGCAGGGGATTTCCACCAGGCCGCCAACCGGATCGCAGATCAGGCCCAGCGTATTTTTCAGCGCCAAGCCGACGGCGTGCACCGCCTGCTCCGGCGTTCCCCCGCGCAGCTCAACCATCGCGCCCGCCGCCATGCCGATCGCGGAGCCGATTTCCGCCTGGCATCCGCCTTCCGCGCCGGAGATAAACGAATTGTTGGCGATCACGTACCCGATCGCCCCGGCGCAGAACAAACCGCGCACAAGCTGCTCATCCTCCCAGCCGAAGCGCTCCTGGGCGCTGACGAACACCCCCGGAATGATGCCGCAGGAACCGGCCGTTGGGGTGGCCACGATCCGCCCCATCGAAGCGTTAACCTCGGAAACCGCCAAAGCGTAAGCCATCGCCTGGCAGGCGATGTCCCCCACGGCGGGCTCCCCGTTGCCGCGGTATTCGTTTACCCTTTTGGCATCGCCGCCCGTCAGCCCGCTCGTTGAGGTGATTTGCTCCGTCAAACCTTTGCGCACGGCCTCTTTCATTATTTGATAATACTCGGCCATCGCTGCCATGATTTCCGCTTCGCTCTGGCCGCTTTCCGCCGCCTGATCCTGCAGCATGACTTGCGAAATCGTCAGGGACTCCTTGTCGCACAAAGCGACGAGCTCCCGCAAATTCCGAAAACGCATGTTTACCTACTCCTTCACTTTATGTTAAATCGATGTAAGCCACCCGGCTTACGTGCGGAAGCTTTTTAACCTCATCAATAAGAGTGCCCGGAATCGCGCCATCCGCTTCGACGACGGTCAGGGCTTCTTCGGTCCTTCCTTTCCGGTCGGTAATGATATAGCCGATGTTCACGTCCTCCCGGCTGAATAGCGCGGTGATGCCGGCCAACATGCCTTGGCGGTCGGCATGCTCAATCACAAGCGTCGGCAGTTCGCCCGAACACTTGACCTCAAACCCGTTGATGCCCTGAATCGCAATGTTCCCGCCGCCGATCGACGCCCCCGTCACCTCGGCCTTGCCGTTTCCGGCGGTGAGCGCGATTTTTACCGTATTGGGATGGGTCCCCGGCTGAACACCGGTTGTAAAATCAAGCTTCATCCCCATTTCTTCCGCGTTTTGCAGCGAGTTCCGGATGCGCTCGTCATCCGTGCGGTAATCCAAAATTCCGCCGACGATGGCCAGGTCCGTGCCGTGCCCCTGATACGTTTCCGCAAACGAGCCGTAGAAACAAATCCGCGCTTCGTAAGGCGCCTCTCCCAACAGTTGCCGCGCAAAACGCCCAATCCGCACCGCCCCCGCGGTATGGGAGCTGGACGGCCCGATCATCGCCGGACCAATAATCGAAAATACATTTTTAAACCGCATGGTCATCTTCCCCGTTCCCCAAATCTTTGTTTTCACCATTTTGCAAAAATCTTACTTTCAGTTTTCCCTAACATGACAGTCCTCAACGTTAAAAAGGACAGAAAAAAGGCCTGCTGCCTTCTCTCTGTCCCCGTTACCTGAGAGTTTAATGTGTCCGTGAGCCGGAAACACGTACCCCTTGGGTGGCTTTCGCTCTCTCCAGAGTCGCGTCAGGCCATGGTCCTTGTACCTGAGAGATTCAAAGCCGCCCCGCATGGCCGGCTATTTGCTCCTTCGGTGCCGCCTTTCCCAAGCGGACTCTCCCATGACCCTCATTCGCTCCTTATCATTTTGTAATTAATGTAAAACGAAAAACACTATATGTCAATATATCTAACATACATTTTCAACTAAACGCCAAATAATATAGTAAAATATTCCTATTTTTCTATGAAAATATGTATATTCTCGCAAAATCCTACTTGTACATTTTCATTTTCAAAGATATACTATTTCCAAAACAAACCATTATTTACCTATTTTTATTTTTTATTGAAAATAACCTACTTTTCCTATCGATTTTATAATTCGACCAACCTCAACATCATCGGTAGTTCAACGAAAGCCTGAATTTATCGCCGATACCTCACCGTTTTCCGCTTCACGTTTTGGTTATGTCCTATTCGGCCTGTGTTATAAACCGGGCCCAAACGCCAAATTTCTACTGCCCGCTACCCGAAGTGACTCTCTTTCCCAACTCAGAGATTTGTTCATGTTAATTTTTCTCCCATAAAAGGAGGTGATGCTTGGAATTACGTAGATATCATTCGTTTTTTTTCGCAAAGTCGCTCAGGTCGTGTCCGGTTTTAACTGACAGCCAGCAATTCTCCGGGCTGCCACAAGAGGATTTCTCGAAAGAACCATTAACCTAGTAAAGGGAGTGAAGAAGTTGATCCGATTCAAAAGATTCCGTAAAAATTTCTCACTCGGTATGTCGATCCTCCTTGTGCTTACTTTTGTTCCTGTGACCTATGCCGAAACCAACGGCGCTGCGGCCAAAACCAGTCTAAAATCCAGCGCGCCGCACATCGCCGAAGCCAAGATCGATGGCAAACTGACGACGCAGTTCAAGCAGGACGATTACGTGACTTATCTCGTTAAATTAAAAGAACAAACCGATACAGCCTCGGTTTCCAAGCTGGCCCTGCAAAAAGCCGCAACCGAAAAAGCGACGCCTTCGGCCGCTAAAATGTCGGCCCGGACTTCCGTCATCAGCGCCCTGCGTGAAACGGCTTCACGCACCCAGGTCAGCCTGGATAACTATTTGAGTCAGGAGCAAAAGTCCGGAGAGGTTAAGGATTATAAAAGCTACTTTATCGTAAACGCCATGGCGGTGACAAGCACAAAAGAGGTGCTTGACCAAGTCGCCCTGTTTCCTGAAGTAGAAAAGATTCTCCCCAACGAAGAACGGTTTCTGGATAAGGTGGAAATCGACAAGCAGGAGGCGGCGGCCGGTCAAGGGACACCCATCAAGGATGCCGTGGCCGATAACGCCGGGGCGGCAGCTGTCAAGCCGAGCAGCGTCGAATGGAACATCGCCCAGGTCAACGCCCCCGAGGTCTGGGCCCAAGGCATTGACGGAAGCGGGATCGTCGTCGCCAACCTCGACTCCGGCGTAGAATACACCCATCCGGCTTTGCGCGCTAAATGGCGCGGGTTCGATGCTTCCGGGAACATCGTCGATCCCGAGCTGAACTGGTACGACCCGCACAGCCACGCATCGCTGCCGGTGGATAGCGACGGGCACGGCACCCACACGATGGGCACAATGGTCGGATCGGAGCCCGACGGCTCGAACCAGATCGGCGTAGCGCCCGGGGCAAAATGGATCGCGGTGCGCATTTTTAACCCGTCGACCACCGACGCCATCATCCTGGACGGCGGGCAATGGCTGCTCGCTCCGGTGGACGCGGAAGGCAACCTCCATCCCGAGCTCGCTCCCGATGTTGTCAACAACTCGTGGGGCGGGGGGCCAGAGCGGGACGATTGGTTCCGCCCGATTGTACAAGCCTGGCGGGACGCGCAGATTTTCCCCGAATTTTCCGCCGGAAATACGACTCTCACCAATCCGGGCGGTCCCGGTTCCGTCGCCAATCCGGCCAACTATCCGGAGGCATTCGCCACAGGGGCGACGGACATCAACCGCAACCTGGCCGGTTTCTCCTTACTTGGCCCTTCGCCTTACGGCGAGATCAAGCCGGAGGTTTCCGCACCGGGCGTCAACATCCGCTCCTCCGTACCCGGCGGCGATTATGAAGGCGGCTGGAACGGCACCTCGATGGCCGGTCCGCATACGACCGCGATCGCCGCGCTGCTGCTGCAGGCCAACCATTCGCTGACGGTGGACGATCTCGAACAAATCCTGACCGACACGGCGACACCGCGCACGGACAGCCAGTTCCCGAGCACGCCGAACAATGGGTACGGCCATGGCATCGTTAACGCGCTGGATGCTGTCGGTTCCGTGCTCGAAGGGGTCGGATCGGTGTCCGGCCGGGTCGTAACCGCCGGTGACGATTTCGAAGAGCCGGTGCTGGAGCATACTCCGCCATCATTAATATATGAAGGTTTCGACGTAACGTTAACCGCCCATGTGACCGACAATATCGCTGTGACCTCGGTTGAATTTTACGCCCGGGAGGCAGGAACCAGCCATTATTTATACCTGCCGGCGACGCGTGTGTCGGGCACGAGCCAGGACGGCGTCTATGAAGCCACCGTCCCGTCCTTCCTGGTCGGAACCGCGGGGCTCGAATATTACATCAGGGTCAGCGATTACGGGGGCAACGGCTTTGACAGCGACCCGTATTCCGTGACCGTGTCGGCCGGAATTCAGCCCGGATACGAGCAGGATTTTGAGACCGATGCGATCGGATATGCGACCGGCGGAACCGGAAACACGTGGGCCTGGGGAACGCCGGTTAGCGGCCCGGGCAGCGCCCATTCCGGGGAAAAAGTGTACGCGACGAACCTGACCGGCACTTACGCCGCCAACGCCAACTCCTACCTGCTGGCGCCTCCGATCGACTTGACCGGAAGTCCGGAAGGGGCGCTGCTTTCTTTTAAACATTGGTACGATCTTGAAAGTAACCGGGATTACGGCACAGTGTATATCGCCTCCGAAGACAGCGATTACGCTTTCGCGCCGGTAGCCGAATTTACGGGAACGAGCGGCGGTTGGAAAACGCAATATATCGACCTTCGCCCTTATGCCGGCCAGCAGGTTTACCTGCAATTCAATCTAACGTCCGACGGTTCGGTGCAAAAAGCCGGCTGGTACCTTGACGACCTGTCGCTGCAAGCTCCGGACGACACTGCTCCGGCGGCTCCCGGCGGGCTCAGCGGTTCCGTCAATTTCGTCGGCAGCGCGGAGCTTTCCTGGTCTGCCCCGGCCGATGAAGACGTGAAAGAATATACGGTGTATCGCTCCGTGACTTCGGGAACGGGCTACGAAGCGATCGCCACGACGGCGGAAACGGCTTATACGGACGCTTCCACCGTGACCGGAGCCACGTATTACTATACCGTCACCGCGGCCGATTACAGCGGCAACGAAAGCAAAAAATCCAACGAAATTGCGTTGACGATCCAACGTCCGGTCAGTCTGTTCAGCGACGATTTTGACGGCGGCGATGACGGCGGCTGGACCCATAGCGGCACGCAGGACAAATGGGAACGCGGCACACCGTCCGCGCCCGGTCCAAGCAGCGCCGTATCTCCCCCGAACGTGTGGGGCACGGATCTTGACGGAACCTACGCGAATGGAGCGGACTACTCGCTCGTGTCCCCCGCCATCGATCTGAGCGGAGTGGACAACGCCACGCTGGCCTTCGATCACTGGTTTGAAATCGAAAGCAACTATGATTATGGGTACGTGGAAGCCAGCTCCGACGGCGGCGCGACCTGGATCCAGCTGGGCAAATTTTCGCACAGCACGAATGGCAATCAGTGGAGCCCGGTATACTACAGCCTGGACGAATATGCCGGCGGAGCGGTAAAAATCCGCTTCCGGCTGAAGACGGATAACAGCGTCACGAAGGCGGGCTGGTATATCGACAACGTCCAGGTGCTCAGTGTGAATGCGCCGGAGACGGAGATTGCCCAAGACGTGGTTGCCGAGATCAACGCGCAAAAATCCAAAGCGGACAAACCCGGCTCCGCCTACAAGCTGATTCGCACCACCAAAAGCGAATATAACGAAGCAGCCGGCAAAACGGAGGGCAGCGGCGAAGCCGGCGTCAGCAGCCTGCCGGCCAGCGCAACCGTGACGGTCGTGGAAACGGGACGTTCCGTAAAAACGGACCCCGCGTCCGGAAAATACAGCCTGACCCATGTGGCCGGCGATTATACGTTAAAAGCGGAAGCCTACGGTTATTACCCGCAAACGTTGCCGGTCAAGATTGAAGATCAGAAGAGCGCGAAAGCCAACTTTAATTTGCAGGCGATCCCTAAAGGGCAAATTGCCGGTACGATTACCGACGAACGCAGCGGCGAGCCGATCGCTGACGCTACCGTAATCGTGCTTGAGGACGCGGCGATCGCCCCGCAGCGTACCGGAGAGGACGGCGGCTTCTCGCTGGAGGTGCTGGAAGGAACGTACACGCTGGCGGTGACGGCGAGCGACTATTACAGCGGCACGATCACCGTCACCGTGCCGCCGGACGGCAGCGCCGACGGATCGCTCGCGCTGAAGCCGTTCATCGGCCTGCCGGGCGAAATCGGCTATGACGACGGCACGGCGGAAAACGCCTGGTCCTTTAACTCCACAGGCAACGCCTGGGCGGTGAGGATGACGCCGGAATCCGGTGCGGCACAAGTGACTGGCGCCTCTATCCGGTTCTGGAACGAACAATGGCCTGTACCGGGCGGAACGGCGTTCCAGTACGCCGTATTCGACGCCTCCGGGCCGGACGGCTCGCCGGGCCGCCAGTTGGCGGGACCGTTTGACGGCACGGCGCTGCGCAACGACCAGTGGACAACGCTTGCGCTGCCGGAGCCGGTGACGGTCGAGGGCGATTTCTACATCGTGTATCTCCAAACGTTGGCGGGCACCAGCGCGCCGGGTTTGGCGGCCGATGAGAACGGTCCGAACGCCAGCCGCAGCTGGCAGCGGGTCAGCGGCGTCTGGAGCCAGACGGACGAGGAAGACGGCAACATCATGATCCGCGCCATCGTGCGCTACCCGGTGAACGCGCCGGTCATCACTTCGCCGGCGGCCGGCTCCTTTACGAATCAGCCGACGATTGCCGTAACGGGAACGTCGCCGGCGAATGAAGCGACGGTTAAGCTGTACAACGGCACGGAACCGGCCGGTACGGCGGCCGTGGAAAACGGGCAGTTCAGCTTGAATATCGAACTGCATCCCGGCGTGAACAAGCTGAGCGCGGAGGTCATCGTAAACGGCAAAACGACCGACCGTTCGCTCCCGTTGACGGTGACGCTCGATAACGCCGCACCGCAGCTCGACATCGTTTCGCCGCGAGACGGATTCCGCACCAATTCGGAAGTGCTGAATGTGGCCGGTACCGCGCTGGACGATTATCTGAGCAAGCTAACCGTTAACGGCACTGAGGTTGCCGCCGGAGACGCGGGCTCCTTCGCCCACCGTTTGCTGATTAATGCCGGCGAAAATCTCGTTACGGTTACGGCCACCGACCTGGCCGGCAACGAAACGACGGTCACCCGGGCCGTTTATGTCGATCTTGAGCTGCCCGAAATCACGGGCCTCTCCCCGGCCGCAGACGTACATTTGACAGCCGGCGAAGCGCTCGCTGTATCTTTTGACAGCGTTCCGGGGCTGGATGCCTCGTTCCGCATCGAGCTGCCGGTGTCGCTGGCGAGCAGCGGCGGCAACGGAATCGCTCTGGACGAAACTGCGCCGGGGCATTATGAAGGCGTTTATGTCACGCCGGCATCGCTTGTGATTGACGGCGGGGTGATCGTCGTCAGCGTACGGGACGAAGCCGGGAATGAAGGCGACTTCCAGGCCGCGGGCCGTTTGTTCGTCGCCGCGCCGGGCGGCAACCCGCCGGGTGAAGATCCGGGCGAAGACCCCGGGGAAGACCCGGATGACCCCGGGCAAAATCCGCCGGACGACAATCTGGCCCCCAAAGCCGTGATCAAGGCCGTTGATCACGCGCAGAAGAGAAAGCAGGTTGAATTCGACGGCAGACGGTCCTCGGACGAGGACGGCAGCATCGTCAGCTACAGCTGGCAGTTCGGCGACGGCGGCAGCGCGTCCGGGGCGAAAGTGAAGCACCGCTTTGACCGCGCCGGAACCTATACCGTCACGCTGACGGTCATCGATGATGGCGGCGCCACCGGCACCGCCGTTCACACGATCAAGATCAAGTAAGCGGGAAAAGCAAGCGGCCTTGGCTCGAGAGATTCGAACCAAGGCCGCCTTGTTTTTTGCTTACATTCCGTTATGTTGGACCAAGTCCAGGCGATTTCCGTAAAGATCCTCGAATACGACCTCGATCCCCCACGGCACTTCCTTTGGCTCGCCGAAAAATTTGACCCCGTTTGCCTTCATGTGCTCGTAATCGCGATAACAATCGTCGGCCTGAACGGTCAGAAAAACGTGACCGGCCGCTTGGCTGCCGACTCTGGCCGCTTTGCCGGCTGTATCGGCCTCAACGAAAACGATCGCTGTTCCGGCATCTTGAGCCGGAGCAACGGTCACCCAACGCATCCCGCCTCCGAACGCGTTGTCCGAGAGCAGGACGAAGCCCGCCTTCTTCGTGTAGAACTCAATCGCTTCATCGTAATTTTTCACCAGCAACGTAACATGCCCTATCTTCTTCACGTTTTCACTCCTATCGCTTTGTAACTTTACAACATCACTTCGTAACTATCACTTCGTAACTCATAGCCGGCTTCTTCATTATTTTTTCCTTCGAACGGACATAGTTTATGGGAGATTGGCTGTATCTATCCGAGACTGGGCTTCACCTATCCTAAACGTCGGCGTCTGCCGATTCTAACGGACACCAGCGCCGCTATTTCGGCAAAATCAGCAGTCTGGAGAATGTAACGGACACCACAGACCTTATTTGGCAGTACAGAGCCCGTTTTCAGCTTTTTTTGAGTGAATAAGTGCACCTCTGTCCGTTAGAAATTAAAACTCCCTATTTGGGGACAAATAACGTCGCTCCGGTCCGTTAGCCGCTTGCCGGATGTGGTTGGACCCGCAGCCGAGCACTAGTCACTGCTACACCAATCATCTTTACAATGAGTTGTCGCTACACGAGTACTCCTCGCTCCAGCTGTCACTGCAAGAGTCGTCACAGTCCTGCCGCCTTCGTTGCCGCTGCCCTTCGACGGCCCGCTTCACTAGTCACCGCGGCCAGCAGCAGCTCAGCGAACCTACGACGCCGAAAAGCTGCGGATAACCTCCTCGAAATCGGGCTCCTCCATGTCGACGTCGTCGATTTCTCCCCAGCTGCCAAGCTCCCGGATGATCTCCATGGTGCCGATCTCGCGCCGGTCCGCTTCGACGATGACCATGTTCTCCTCTATGCCGGTGACGCGAAACGGCAGGCCGGATGGGTCGAGCGAGGCCCGGCCGGCCCTCGAACCCGCCGCGGCCTGAACGAATCCGGCCCGGGCAGCGCCATCCGGGGAACCGGCAACATGCCGCGCCTCGATCCCTTCCTCCAGGTTCTCGGTAACATGCCGCGCCTTGATCCCTTCCTCCTGGTTCCCGGCAACATGTCCCGCCTCTCTCCATTGCTCCGGCACCCGAAAGCCGCCGCGGAACTTTACGCGGAATACCGTTGGCAAGCCGATCATGTCCCGCAGTGAGCGGATCGTTCCGTCATAGGCGAGCTGGCCGTGATTGATCACCATCACGCGGCTGCACAGCTGCTCGATATCGTCCATGTCGTGCGTGGTGAGCAGGATCGTTTTCCCGAAGTCCTTGTTTAAGGTTTGCAAAAACTGCCGGATGTTGCGTTTGGCGTGCACATCAAGGCCGATCGTCGGTTCATCGAGGAACAGCAGATCCGGGTCGTGCAGCATGGCGGCCGCAATGTCGGCCCGCATCCGCTGGCCCAGCGACAGCTTGCGCACCGGCGTCATCCAAAACTCGCGCAGATCCAGCAGCTCGGCAAACCGGTCGAGGCGCTCCCGTTTTTCCGCCGGGCTTACACCGTACATTTCCGCCAGGATGTCGTAGGAATCCTTTACGGGCAAATCCCACCATAACTGGCTGCGCTGCCCAAACACGACGCCCAACCTGCGGACAGCTCGACGCCGGTCGCGGTGGGGGTTCAGGCCGCCGACCGTAACCGTGCCTGAGGTCGGGTGCAGAATGCCGGTGAGCATTTTGATCGTCGTCGACTTGCCCGCCCCGTTAGGCCCGATGTAGCCGACAAATTCCCCGCGCTCGATGTTAAAGCTGATGCCCCGGACCGCCTCTTTCAGCCGGTATTCCCGTGAAAACAACGTGCGCAGTCCGGACAGCTTCCCCTCCCGCACGACAGGCGTTTTGAACTCTTTATATAAATGGCTGGCTTCGATCATAAGCCGCTCCCTCCTTTTCGGTTCCTGTATGCTTTCGCTCACTCGTACGGTTAGCTCCTTGTACTTCGGCCTTCCGTACTTGCTCTCCCTGGACGCTTAGCTTCCCGTGCTTTGATATTTAGTGATGCCGAACTGCCAGAACCTTAGGCTGGCGGCTAGACAAACCGCCGCTGCCCCGGCCGTCGCCGCAAGGATCCACGGCCCCCATTCGCCCCGCAAAATATACAGCGATGGTACGTAATTGACAAAGCCGACCGGGATCACGAACAAAAATAGCGAAGACATCCATTTCGGATACAGGGTAAGCGGGTATCGCGCCGCCGTGTGGGCGGCATCCTCGGTGAAATTTTGCAGTTCGCTGATCCGGGTCGTCCAGAAACCGAGCGTAGCCGTGGCGAGTCCGATAGAAAACAAAATGACCGCGCCGGTAACGATAATGAGCAGCGTAAACGGCACCGC
Source organism: Paenibacillus lacisediminis (assembly GCF_046567315.2). Classification (NCBI taxonomy): domain Bacteria; kingdom Bacillati; phylum Bacillota; class Bacilli; order Caryophanales; family Paenibacillaceae; genus Paenibacillus; species Paenibacillus lacisediminis. The sequence goes on from NZ_JBKIAX020000004.1 coordinate 501,036, forward strand.
GGTCCAGCCGACTTGCCCGCCGCGCATCATCGCGCCGAGCGACCAGCACAGGATGAAACCGCCCTGCAGCAGTTCGCCGGGCATCAGCCGGAAGTTCTGCGGCATTAAAGCGAGCAGCACCGGCATCGGCCGCGTCAGCAACTGGTCGAGCTCTCCACCGACCAGGTATTTTTCCAGATGATGCACCTCATCGGCAAACGTGCGGTACAGCGTTTTGGACAACGTCATCACCGCAAACAGATACCCGATCTCGTAAACCGACCAGCCCTGGATGGCGCCGAACTTGTCCAGAACGATCGCGATCATCAAAAATTCGGAGATTTGGATCAACGCTGCCAGCACCGTGCCCAGCAAAAAATTGAACTTGTATTGCATCCGGCTTTTTATGCTTGTACGGATCAGCAGCCGGTACAGGTTCAGCCAGGACGTTGGCTTCGCGCCGGTGGGCCGGGTCGGTCCGGTAGTGACGCTGGCGATGCTGTCGCCCCCGCCGTTAATGTTACCGTCGATTTCGCGTGTGCCGCCCATCCTGCTCTTCGGCTTCTGCCCGTTTTCAGCGCCAGGATTCTTCCTTTTGTTCATCCGCCCTGCACCTCCACTTTCCGCCGCAGCAGCCGAGTCGCCAGCAGACAGCAGGCGGTCATTAGGACACACCAAACCAGCGTTCCCCATAAGGCGGAGCCGCTTCCTGTTCCAAGATAAATCGTTGTGGGAACATACAGCAGGTAGGGATAAGGCGACATCCAGGCGAGGTTTTCCAGCGGTCCGGGCAGCCATTCCAGCGGGATGAAAAAGCCGGCGAGCAAATTGATCAGCGCGCTATTGGCCCAATAGAGCCAGGACGATTCCGTCGTCCACAAGGCGCTTACGCCGATCAAATAGTTTATGCAAATCGACAAATAAGAGGCTCCGAGCAGTCCTAACACGGTGAACAGCATGGCGGTCCATTGATTCGGAACTTGCAGTGAGAAAACGAAGAAATACAAGAGATAAATCGGGATGGATTTGTAAACGAACTGGTAGGCGATCTGCCCCCATTCCCTGGCCATCGTATGGCTGAATAGATGGACGGGACGCATCAGGTCAAGCGCGATTTGCCCGGTCCTGACGGATTGGGGTATGCCAAGCCCACTAGTAATGAAACTGGTGATCCACAGACATGCCTGGGTGAAGGCGATGTAATTCACCATCCCCTGCGTTCCGTACACTCCCAGCGAGTGGTCCTTCCCCAGACCGATCCAGATGCACGCGTACATAAATCCGAACATCGCACTCGCGAGGTTGTGCACCATATGGGCTCCGCGATACTGAAAATTGCGGGCATAGGCTTTGGAAGCCAGCGTGAAATAAAGCATGCGGTTAAAACACCTCCGATAAGCATAATTAGAGGGAAATGAATCCCCTCATAGACGGCGGACCCGTCCACTTCAGACAAGGCGATTTTGCAAGAAGGATACTATCATACCTTAATATTCCAAGGGTGGCAAGAGAAATCTTGCGCACCCGGCTTACCAGGAAATGGTTTGCATGTTTTTTGGAATCGTGATACGATGTTTTTTGTGAAAAAGCGGCTACGATAAACGGCAAACCTGTCGAAAGGCAGCGACGCAAAGCTAAAGGGCCTTCCCGCAAGGATGGCAGCCAGCTACCGAACAGAAGGCTTTTTTTGTTTTTATATGTACAAATAAGACTTAATCCAAGTGAACGGGTTTTGGCATATGCAAGCGGAATGTGCTTCCTCGTCCTACTTCCGAGGTTACGCTAATTGTCCCTCCATGGTCTGTTACAATTTTTTTGACGATATAAAGTCCCAAACCGTTGCCCTTAATTTGGCGGGAGCCGGAATGGCCGGCTCGAAAAAATTTATCGAACAGCCGCGCATGCATTTCCGCGGGAATTCCTATTCCGCAATCCGTCACCTCGATGACATAATCGCCTGCTTCTTCCGCGATTCGGATGGATACTAATTCTTTGCCGGGAGAATATTTAAGCGCATTGCTGATTAAATTGTCAAAGACTTGAGTGATTCTGATCCGGTCCGCGTAGATAAATGCGTCTTCAACCTCGGAGTCCACGTGAATGAGATGCGATGATTTCAAATTCCACCGTTCAGCCACTTCGTAAATGAGCTCCATCAGCGGTACATAAGTTTTATGATAGTTAAGCACTCCCGATTCCAGCCGCTCATTGTCCAAAACATCCTCAAGCAGATTGGACAACCGCTTCCCTTCCGCAAAAATGATTTCCATGTAGCGCCGCCTGTTCTGCGGAGAAATATCGTACTGCATCAACATTTCCACATAGCCCAGCAGCGTCGTCAGGGGTGTCCTTAATTCATGGGAGACCACGCTGATCATTTCGCGTCTCTGCTTATCGGCCGCCTCCTCTTCGCCGCATTCCCGAAATACTAATAAATACCCATAGCACGCTGTTTGCGCTTCATCCAATACCGGATTTACATAAAACGAGAATAAACACCTAGGCCCTTTGGCATATAGGAATTTCCCTTCGTTCCTGTTCACCTCTCCTTTCCGAAACGCTTGTATTATCTTGGTAAGCTTATGCTCCTCCTGCTGAATGTTCGCATCCATCGCTTTTGTAAAAACCGAAATGTCCTGCCCCGTCATCTCTTCCAAGCCGAACAGAACTCTGAGCCTGCGGTTCATAAACACGATCATACCCCTAGTATCGCATTTAAGGATACCTTCCTGAAATGATTCCAAGTAGTACGTATCAATGTCGTGTTGTTCCTCAGCCATTTTTTCTCTCATTCGCCAACCGCTTGTCCGGTTTTACCGCCTGGCCGGCACTTCATGGTTTTGCTCTTCCCCCTTTCCCTCCTTCGCCATCCAAGGAGCGGCATAACGGATAATGTCGCTGTCTTCGATTTTTAGACCGATTTGCAATTCGATCAATTCCAGATCGCTGTACGCCAACAGCGCATGTTTCATGCCGGGCTCAACGACAACAACGCTTCCCGCTTCTACGGGAAACGGTTGGCCGTCAATACACGCTTCGCCCGCGCCGGCAATCACGATCCAGATTTCTTTGCGCCGCTCATGTTCATGATAACCGATAAAACGGCCTGCGGAAATAACGGCCCGGTTGGTCACTGATTCCGTTTCTCCCGCTTGTCTTGCGGTCAGCACCGTCTTCCGGCCCCACCAGGTTTCTTTGAAACGGGGGGTGATTTCGACTTGATCCACCATATCTTTAATGCCGGTCGACGCTTCCCGGTCGGTGACCAGAATCCCGTCAGGTCCTGCGGCCACAACGATGTTGGGTACTCTCCATACGCCTACGGGGATATCCAGCTCATTGACAATACGGGAGCCGGATGAATCGGGACAGACATAACCGCTCCCGCTGACCTGCTGCTCCATTTCTTCCGAGAGCGAATTCCATGTGCCGATATCTTTCCAGCGGCCTTGATAAGGTACGGCTACAATATGCTTCGTTCGTTCTACCACCTCGATGTCGAAGCTTTGGCGGGGAAGCTGCTTATACATGCCGAACAGCTCATCGTAATCTGCCGGCAGGCCCCTTTGCTTAAGCCCGCTAAGCAAAAATCCAAGCCGAAACACGAACACGCCGCAGTTCCACAAGGCTCCTTCGTCAATTAACGTTTGGGCCCGAGCCGCGGAAGGCTTTTCCACAAACGCCCGGACCCGCATGCTTCCGTCCGCTTCGGCCGGTTGCTGCGTGACAATATAACCGAATTTATCCGAAGGCGCGTCGGGAGCAACGCCCAAAAGCGCCAGATCGGCGCCAGCGCCCGCCAACACACCGGGCAGTTTGGCCAAGGCTTGAAAAAAGGAATCCTCCGCATAACCATCGACCGGCATAACCCCTACGATTTCGTCAGGATCGCAGCCTTCCTTACTATGCAAGTAGGCGGAGGCCAAACTGATGGCCGGAAAGGTGTCCCTCCGCTCCGGTTCCTCCAGAATCGGCGCCAGATCACCAACCTGCCCTTGAATCAGCTCCTTTTGTCCTAGGCCGGCCGAAAACAACAACGCCTCCGCCAACCCCACGTCGGTAAGCTGGCGGCAAACCCTCTGCAGCATGCTTTCCGCTTTCCCCTCATGCCGCAACACGGGCAAAAACTGCTTTGGGCGGTTCGTGTTCGACAAAGGCCATAGCCGTTTCCCCGCACCGCCTGACAATAAAATTAGACGCATTTTTTCTCCCACCTTTAAATTGATGATTGTCACAATATTTCAAATATTAATCATTTTTGTTATTTTATATATTGCAAATATTAATTTTTCCTTTATCATTTCATAGAATAGGAGGGTGACTTATGGATGAATACTAAAGTACTACTTGTTGATGATGAGAAAAATCTAACCGATATGATCGCTCTCTTCCTTGAAGAGAACGGGTACCAGGTGAATAGCTTCTATCATTCCCAGGAAGCGATGCAAATGCTGAAGCAAGATGAGCCCGACGTGATCATCATCGACCTGATGCTGCCCGAGATGGACGGCAACGAGCTGGTCCGGGCGCTTCACACTCATACTTCCGCACCGGTTCTGATGATTTCGGCCAACACCCTGCTTGATGAACGGATTCGCGCGCTCGAAAACGGGGCGGACGATTTTCTGTGCAAGCCGTTTAGCCTAAAGGAGCTGGATGCCAGAATCAAAGCGCTGCTCAGAAGATCGCAGACCGCCCGGGAATCGCTGGACGCCTCGCACATTCCGGCCAAAAAAGGCGAAATCGCCGTTAACGAGTATAGACGCAGCTTATTTGTAAACGGCGAAGAGATCGAAGTGACGAATATTGAATTTGAAATTATGAAACAGTTGGCCAGTTCTCCCGGCAAAGTATTCACCCGCAACGAACTGCTTGACCGGATTAAGGGCAGCGACCGCGCCTACTTGGACCGCACCATCGATGTGCATATTTCCAGCTTGCGCAAAAAAATCGAACCCGACCCGAAAAATCCGCGTCACATTTTGACCGTATGGGGGGCCGGGTACAAGTACGCTTTATAAGGTTTTACGAAAAAAACCGCCTTTGGCCTTGTTGATAATTCTTATGGAAGAACAGCCTGCCAAACGCAAAAATACATACCGCACCAACCGCCATGCATAACACTAGCAAAACGATTCCAACTAGATAGAAGCGGCGGAGAATCACGACGATCTTGCCGCTTCCGCTCCCGCTCGTGATGAACCCGGTCGTTACCCCGTTTACGGCGATGCGAGCCCGTTGCTTCTCTCCGTTCAGTTCAAACTCCCACAGCGGATGGGGCGACTCACTCTCATTGATCAGCACCTGCTCATGCTGCGGATTGTGGAGCGTGAACTTGCGGCTCATCGCATCTACGCGCTGAACCGTCACCTCGGGCGGATGCGGCGGAGAGGTGAAAAAGGCTTCGCTGCCGTCCCCTTCAAAAAGAATAAATTGATCGAGCAGAATCATGTCCTTATACGGAATGACTGAATAATTTTTCATCCGGAACAATCCTTTGTCCCGGCGATCCCCCTTCGCCAGCACTTGAATCCGCATCCCCGCCGCCCCTTCGGGCGCGGTAAAGATCTGCTCATAATGGTTCCACTTGTTTTTGTAGCTCTCTTCGACTTCATCAACGTAAGAAGTGGCAATCACTTCATCTTGATCGTTAAAAAACACCACTTTCAAATGCCGGCCGGGAGCATTCTCCGATACAGCGTCAAAGCTTACCAAGTACTCTCCATTCGCTTCCGCGGGCATCAAGGCGGATTCATAGGTGTACCAGGCGCAGGAAGCGGTGGGCGAATAACGGATTTCCAGCTGGCCCTTCGCAGCTTTCAGCTCCGAGCGGCCCAGCGGGATACGGACGCACGCCTCTTCCGCGCCCGCCGGCGCATCCGGCGGCATATCGGACGGCGCATCCAACGGAGCATCCGCCGTAGCGGCCGCCGCTTGCACCGCTTGGCCGGATGCACGCTTCGGCAGCTGAAAATCCGCCGGCGAGCTCAGCGACGGAACCGAACTGTCAAACACGATCGACAGCGTATAAGTTCCTTTAGCCAAGTGCAAATCCCGGATTTCTTGGCGCCCGTAATCCGTCAATACCTCGGGCAAGCGAAGCAGCTTTTTGGTGAAGGTCTCCCGCAAATGATCGGTTTCGACCACCGTATCCTCTGCTCGTAGTATACTCGGGCCTGCCGCTTGTACGGTGCGTTTTATCACTTCTCCGGTCGCCTGATTGGTCAAGGTTACCGTCAACTTGCCGCGGTGACCGGACGGCAAATTGGCCAGCAGCGCCGCCGAATAATCGCCGTCCCGCAAAATTTCCACGGTTCTGCGCAGTTCTCCTTCCTGATAGCTGATCCCGCGGCCCAAGCTCAATTTCGGGTATGCCCTTTCGCTTTGCACGTTCCCCAATCCCATAAAATCGTGCTCCGCCTCCAGCACCAAAAACAGCTTGGCCCGTTCGATCGCCCGCTCCACGGGAAGCGCCAGTTCCTCCCGCTTCTCGTCAGGAACAATCGCCAGCGTATTGACGGCATTAAATCCCTGAACATTGGTTACCGAAACATTCACCTCCCCCTGCGGCAGCAGATGCTGTCCCAAGTCCACCCATTGAAACTGATTGATGCTGTCGTCTTTGGTCGGCACATCGACCGTCCCGTCCGGCAGCGTAACACGGATGCTCCCCCCCGCTTTGTTGACCAGCACCCGCGCGTAGATCCGCGATAGCTGCTGCTTGTCCATCGTTTTATGCATGACAAAAGTGTTTGGTTTCTTATACGCCCCGAGATCGGCCAGATCAATCGCATGTATCCGCCAATAGGTATTTTGCTCCGGCCGCTGCCGGGTCAAAAGGTCGATCCGCATCCGCGCGGTGCCGGGCGGTGTGATAAATTCCCCGTAAAAGCGGGCCCCGTCAAAGTCGCTTTCCGTCGTGGGAGCGACAACATAATGGATGCCGAGCTCATTTTTGTTTTCATCGTAAAAACGGACCTTGAAATGCAATTGGTTTGTCCCCTTGCCTGACGCCGTTATGGAAAATTGATACGGGTTGTTTTCCTTCGCCTCCAGTAAACCCGATTTGGCCACCTGCCAGATGTTCTTCGGTTCTCCTTTCATAATCTCTCCGTACAGTTTGGGCAACCGCTCCGCCGTACTTGAGGGAGCCGCCTGAATCTTGAACAGGTCCGGGTTATCGGCGGTAAAAAATTGGTTCCCGCTGAGCATGCCGTCAAGATCAAGCACCGTCTTCCCTTTGATCCGGTCCATCATATAAGGAGCGACATCCAGCTTGCTGGTAGCAAAAGTAACGGCGGTACCGGCGTTCAGGTCCATATCAAAAGGATAATTGCCGATATTTTGCGAGGCCAAATACCACAGCCAATCATTGTTGGAAACCAGCGTTTTCGACCATTTCAGATAAGCGTTCCCGTCCTCGATGGCATCGAACGGACGCAAGTAGTATTCAGCGGGAAGCTGGGACAACATCAGATCATCAAAGGAAGCGGCCTCCAGATAATCCCCTTGGTTCACGGTCGGCAAAATCGGCAGTGAAGGGTTTAAGCCAGTGAACAGCACCGCGAAAGCGGAGAAGTCGAAACCGGGTTGATGACTGTAGCTTTCCATGCGGCTGAAGCCGTAAGGCGTTACCACCTTGCGCGGGACGACATACATGTAGGGCAGCGCATGTTCCAGCCGATACAATGAGAAATATTGGTTATTGTACGTATTGTCCAAGCCTTCCTGCATCTTCAGCAGCTCTTGGTTAAACGCCTGCCGTTCTTCCTGTCCGGCGTATTCCTGATGATAGACAAGCTGGTCGATGCCGAAGGGCGCAAACAGCTTGCCCAGCTTGCTGCTTAGCCCGTTATCCAGCAAGTATTGAAGAAAATTCATATAATACGTAATGCTCGGCGCGTTCCCCTCATGGTGAAACAAGGTGTTTTTGGGCGAAGAATAGACCTGAAAGTCGCCGGTCGCTTTTTCCATGAACGTATTTCCTTGATTCCACTCCGGTGTAGCTACACCGTTATAGCTCTGAATCATATTGTCGGCGATAGGGAAATAAAGCGCCTTGCTCCCGAGTTGCTTAGGATCGGTCAGCTTGGCGGCCAGTTCGCCGTATTCCGCGGGAATTTGCACCGGCTTGTAGTAGCCTTTAATGAACTCTTCGCGCAGCGGATTGACGTAAATCCATAAACAGCCCAGCACAATGAGCACCCCCGCCGTTCTCACAACACAGGAAACGCGCGGCGGCTTAAGCCACTCCAACGCCCGGATGACGCCAAAGGACAAAAGCACGCTGAAATTGACGGCGAGAAGTCCGACGATTTTGTTCGGATCGCGGAACATCGTGCCGATGATCGGCGTCTTGGTCACCAGCAGGACAAACGCCTTGGCAAACAACGGGATTTTAACCCCTGTCGCCACGAGCGCAAACACCATCGTCAGCAGCGTAAACATCAAAATGATGGAAAACCGGCGTGACGCCGTCAGCATGCTTAGGGCGATCAGCGCCAGCAGCACGCCGCCGCCAACGTAGAAGGAGAGCGGCAAGCGCTCCAGCGGAAACATCGGCCACCAGTAGCTGATGAAGTACAGCACATTGACCAGGCTGCTGTTCCTGCTGAAAAGGGACAAGGTGTCGACCACATTGATGTTGTTCTGGGACACCTGCGCATCCATCAAGATGCTGCCGAAATACAGGGACAGCCAATAGAAGCTGAGCAGCCCGAAAAAGAGGCCAAAGATCACTCCTTTGAGCAGAAAGTTCCGGTACAGCACCTTAAGTACGGACCAGCCGCCGCTGCGGTAAACCCAGCCCAGCTTGATCGCCAGTAACACCGCAAACATCCCCAAATAGATCAGGCCGTAAAAAAAGTAGTGGATCGCCGCCGCGCTGACGGTAAAAACGATGGCAAGCAGAAACAAGTCAACCACGTTGCGGCGGTACAGCCTGCGAACATCGTAATTTTCGATCCGCTGGCGCTGAAATTTCGGATCAAACGCGCTGAAGAACAGCATCAGCACAAGCGGGAACAAGCTGTAGCCGCACAATAAATAAATGTGCTGAATGCGAAACACAACCCAAGGGTTAAGCGCGTAAAACAGCGCCCCCGGAAGCAAGGCCATCATGCGTACCAGCGTAAAGTCGGCGGAATAGTACACCCCAACCAGCCGTTTCGTAAACAGGTACATCGACAGCGCCGATACCAGCAGCAGACAGGTGACAAATGACTTGAGCAGGACGGGGCCGCTTCCTCCAAAGACAAGAGACAATGCATAAAACGGTAAAATATACAGCAGTCTCGGCGCGTTGAGCAGGGTCGACGTAGACCAGCGCTCATTCCAAACGCCGACAATTTCCTCCATGTAACGGTCCGAACGGCCGCCAAAAGCCAAATCGCTGAACACGATTTGCCCCCGGCCGTAAATGGGCGCCAGAAACAATAAAACAATCAGCAGGATCGCTCCGGCGGCGATCAAATCGTAGCGATATATGTAAATCCACCGCTTCACTGGTGTCCTCCTCTATCCGCGGCAGCTATTTGCCCCCCAACAACCGTGATTTCAACAAAGCTGCGATTCCAATAAAACTTAAGCACACATACATATACAACATGGCGGCGGTCAATACCGGATGCTTGGCATATTTCCGCAGGTTGGCCGGACGGTACAGCACCGGACGGAAGAAATACCAGCGTTCCAGCGCTTTGCGGAAGCCTCCTGGCTCGGAAGTCAACGTACGGTCCATCACAGAAAAATAGTAAGCTTTTTTTCTGAGCAATTCGCGCAGCAGCACTTTTTTCTCATCATGATAGAGTTTGCCGAACGTCGCGCGCCGCACAATCCCGCCCTGCTCAATATAGCGGAGGGTGGGCTGAATCTCTTCAAACGAAATCTGCTCCGCCTTAAATCCCCCGGTACAGAGATAAGCTTCCATTCTCCAGAAACGCGCCGCCTCGATCGACCTTTTTCCCAGCTCTTCCCCGGCATTGTTGACGACATTCCGTTCAAACACCTTGACTTTGGAAAAAAAATTGCCGGCATGCGTAAACGCCTGTTCAGGCACCACAAGCGCGCCTACTTCCGGATGAGCAGCGAAGTAATCGATCCCGCCGCGCAGCAAATGATCTTCCAAAATCATGTCGGAATCGATCACGAGCAAATAATGGGCGCCCGCTTGGCGTGCCGCTTCCACTGCCTTGACCCGGGCCACGCCGCGTTCGCCATGCGGCAGTTCGAGCAGGGTAACGGGATAGGGAGCAGCGGACGCCTTGCTGCGGATGGCCGCGACCGTATCGTCCGAGGAGCCGTCATCCGCGATAAAGATTTCCAGTCCGGGGTAGTTTTGGCGCATACAGCTGTCCAGACACGCCTCCACACTAGAGGCATTATTATACGTCGTAAACACGATCCCCGCTTTCTTCATAATGCTGTTCTCCTTTCGTCAAGCTGTCCATCCAGCGGCCGAACACGGCTCCGGTATTGTTGAAATGAAACTGGCGCGAAAATTGATGCGCCCGCTGGCGGATCGCTTCATATTCGTCGGGGTTTTCGACCACTCTTTGCATTTGCGCCGCCAAACCGTACACGTCTCCATGGATTGTCAAATAGCCGCATTTGCCGAAATCGGTCGCGTCAATCAGTCCCGCCGTGTTGCTGACGATGCTCGGCGTACCGACCGCAGCGGCCTCCGTCACGGTCAGCCCCCAGCCCTCCCGCTGCGAAGGAAAAACAAGCGCGTGGCAGCGGCTCATCAGCTCCAGCTTCTTCTCCTGCGAGACAAAACCGTGAAAGAAAACGTCCGCCTCCAGCGCGATTTCCTTACGGTCGTCCGTTTCCGCGCTCCGTAAGCCGTACTGTTCCATCAGCGGCCGCAGCTGCTTTTGCACATACGCCTTGTCGGTTTTTCCGGCGATCCACAGCACCGCGTAGGGGTATTTTTGCTTGAACTGCCCGAAAGCCTGAATCGCCAGATCGATGCCTTTATATTGGACGAACCGCCCCACATACAGAAACGTAGGCCGCCGCTGCTTGGGCAAAAAGCGCTGCTCGGGCCAATGCTCGAATTCGATCCCTTCGGGAATGATCTGGATCCGGCCGGGCTGAAAGCCCAGCTTCACCAAATCGTTGCGGGTCGAGGGAGAAACCGTCAGCGCCCGGTCTTTTCTGGCCAAGCGGAGCAGCAACGGCTCCAGTACATAACCGGCGGCGCCCAGCAGCGGACCCAGGTTTTGCAGCCAGATTTCTCTCGTTAGCTGGTGAATGAAAAAGATGCGTTTGGCCCCCGGCACCCAAAACCGGGTGAAAAACTGGTGGGTATTGCATTGATTGACGACAAAATCGATGGTTTTGCGGTGACGCCAGTAGTACAGCATCGCATGCACGATCACGCTAAACGTATTGCCGGCTCTCAGGTAAGTTACACCGTCCGCCTCTTCCCGCGTTTTGGCGCCGGGGAAACGCGGCGAAAAATGAATAAAACGCAAGCGCGGATTCGCCGAGCGCTTTAGCATTTCATGCGTGAATATCTCCGCCCCGCCGCTTTTAGGAGAGAAGACATCCCGCCACGATAGCAGCAAAATGACCGTTTCCCCGGAATTACTGCGGATATTTCTCATACATAGCCCTCCCCTTTATCCGTCTAAAGCCCAGCGCGGCATCGGCGGCAAAACCGGCCGCAAACACCCCGTATACGGTAAGCTGCGCCAGCTGCAAATCTTCCGGTGTGCGGTGCCGGAGGCCGAAGCATAGCAGCAGCGCCGCCGCCCCGGCCGCCAGCCACAGCATAAAACGTCTGCGCCCGGTCAGCACATGCAGATGCGCGAAAAACAGCACGGCCGCCAGCAGCCAGTACACCGCGCCTCCGAGCGGAAGATACCGCTCTGCCGCCTGATAGCCGGGACCGAACAGCAACGGGATGGACAACGGAAACAACCAGGCGGAACCGGCATAAACAAACCCCGCGCAGCTCAGCATAAATCCCCCGAACAGTAAAACCAGCTTCCTTAGCGCGGCGCTGTCTCCCGCCTTTGCACCAAGTTTGGGCACAAATGCCGTGATCACGCTGAACGCCACAAAATAAACAAGCTGGCTGTACTTGAGCGCAATCGCATATGCGCCGGCAGCGGCCGGTAAATAACGCTGCACGGCGAGCATATCAATCGACGTGAAAAACAATATGAACAGATTCATGAGCAGCGTGTCCATCCATTCCCGGCCCAGGCTCTTCAGCGGTTTGCCGCGAAGCGAACCGTCCGCGGCGGATGCGGGTCCGGCGCTTTTTCGTTCCGTAAGCCAACCGTGCACAAGCGCTAAAATCATGCCCGCGGCAAGCGCCAGCATCAAGCTCCAGACTTCCAGCCCCAACGGGACACAAAGGAAGATGACAGCAAGCTTGCCGCCAACCTCGAGGTAAAAATTGACGTTCAGCGCCAGCATCCGCTCGCGCCCTTGCATGCTCCCTCTGAACAGGCTGACCAGAATATGCATGGACACCACTGCGTACAACAGGATCAGCGCTCCGCTGTCCACGTTGAGCAAGTGAACGAGCAGCGGATGGACGCCGCCCAGCGCAGCAAAAACAGCGGCAGCGGTCAGCGCCGGAACAAGCGCTCCCCCCGGAAACCCGCCGCCGGCTTCGTTTTGCGAAACAAGCTTGGCCGCTAGCAGCTGGACGGATAAGCCGAGTACGGACAGCAGCGCGAACAAAGCCAACAGCGCGTTGACCTGCCCGTACTGATCCTGGGTCAAATACCAGCTTGCGGCCATATGGAAGAAGAAATTGAAGGCATTCAGCAGCACATTAAACAACGGAAAAACGAGCGCACGCCATCTCCGCAGCATAGGGCTACCTAATCCGCCGATCAAGGCGCCAAATATCCACCAGCGAGCGCACAAACCGGACGGAATCCCGCCACACCTCGATGTGCGAGCCGTCGCGGTCAATACACTCGACGGGCAGCTGCAGCACCCGAAGTTTGAGCTTCTTGGCGATGAACATCATTTCCAAATCAACGGCCAAGCCCAGCTCTTCTTTTAAATGCGGGAATATCCGCCGCACGGCGACGGCGCTCATCACCTTCAGACCGGTCTGCGAGTCGATGACTCCCGCGGGCAAAAAGGGCTTGGACACAATCTGTTTGCATTTGCTGATCCAAAACCTCAACCACGGCCGGTTCTCCGCGGAGTTGTCTTTTGTGCCGATGATGATGTCGTAATAGCCCATTTTGACAATATTGATCATCCGGGCAATATCCTCGATAAAAAAGGAATCGTCGGCGTCCACAAACACAAAATAATCCGCTTCGATGGTGCGCATCCCTTCAAGATAGGTGCCGGCCTTGCGGGTATTTCTCCCCAATTTTCTGGCGTTCACCAACGGAATGACGTTTTCGTTATCATTATCGTTGATCCGGCCTACCGCCAGGTTTGTCTCCCGCTCAATCCCTTCAAGCAGTTCCAATGTCCGGTCCTCGCTGCCATCGTCGATCAAATAAATCGAGCCCTCGATGAGATGGGCCTGAATATAGGTCTGCAGACGTTCGCAAAAGCGGCGCACATGCCTAAAGCGCTGTTCTTCATTGTAAACGGAGAGGATAAAAGCGGTATGCGGGCCTTCCGAGAGAAACTCCGGATGGAAATGCCGCTGAATTTCCATTAGCAGTTTGCTCCGGTAATTCTCTTTCCAATGGATCAGACTGATTCTTCCCACCCCGCGAATACGGATGAGATCATTATCGCTTAACGCGGCTCCCATATCTGTGATGATCAGCAAAGTAACCTCCGGCAACGAAGCGCGGATGGTATTGGAGGCGGCAATAGCCCGTTCGGGGTCCGCATAATCGATAATGCAGCAAAGCACGGGTTGAAGCAGGATGTCCGCGCGCGGTTCTGCGAAATATTTAACCGCATAAAAACGGTCAATTTCCGTAAACGAAATTTTTCTCTCGCGGTCCGTGAAAATTACGATATCTCTCACAATGAAAACCTCCATTACCTTTCCTTTCCATTGTGCGAAATGAATTTTAAAAAGATTTGTGTCAAAATATAAAGGAACTATGAAGTTTATTTGCGCTTTTTTAACAATTTATGAGCTTATTTGATAAGATAACTTGCGAACCCTGGCGGAAAATTGTTGAACTATCGGCGCCGTAAACGAGGACTGCCCCATCCTGGAGCCACCAGGCCGATGTTCGTATCTTGCGGTGAGGAGTCATGGGGGCGATTTGGGGCAAAAACCCCGCTTTTTTACAGGATGAAATAAATCGGTCGTAAACCTTGGGAGAATAACTTGACGCGCCGCGAGGCATCCACGAGCTGGAGCGTATCACTTAACGCAGCCCGGAGCGGTAATCAAGAAAGATTACTTGAGTTTAGGAGGGGAACAGGTAGTTTGATTGGAAAAAATCCAATAGATTGACGGAAACCATACTCCTTTTTGAACTCTCATTGGAAAAATTCCAATAGATTACGCCCAAATCTCCCGTTTTCCGCCCTGCCGAGCCTCATCTATTGGAAATATCCAATCAAACGGCTGTATTTTCCATTCAATTTCCAATTCTATTGGATATATCCAATGGCAATGTCATCTGTAAGAAGGACCGCTGGAACGAATTCCTCCGGCGGTCCCTTTGATGGGCAAAACAAATCTCTACTGGAAATAGAGACAATTTGTGTACTTATTTTGAGATTACCCCCCTCCTGGGCAAAATAGCGGAAATTTTCGTCGTTATTTGGGGATTAAGCTGGGAAAAAGCATCTGTTTGACGCCATCTATCTAAAATAGCGATCAAAAATTCCTTTATTTCTGCTGTATACCCTTTTTGGGAGGAAATAGGTCCATTTTTCACCGTTATTTCCAGGAACTTTACAAAAACGCAGGCCGTGGGTTCTCCCCCGTACCCACAAAAAGCCCTTAAATCTCCCCGAGGGTGATTTAAGGGCTTTTATTGCGCAATATTCAACTATCCGAGGACCCGACGCCCGAATCCTGCTTTACTCCAGATTGGCATGGCGGGCGAACATGTCTTCGTCGGTTTGTCCGGTCTCCCGCTTCAAGTCGATGATGATGCTGTCGTAGATCAGCCAGCTTAGCTGTTCGAAGGAGGAGCCTTTGGTTTGGATCGACGCCGCTTTGCCCGCTTCCCGGTCCACCTTGGAGGTGACGCCGGGAATTTTGATGCAGGCCGAAGCCAAGGAACCGATCGTGTTCGCCGGAAAAATCGTCAAGGTGGCCAGCGTCGCCCCCTGGTCGAGCGCCTTTTGCGCCATTGCCTTCAGGCTGGCCGTTTCGCCGGAGCCGGAGCCGATGATCAGCAGATCGCCCGGCTGAATCGACGGTGTCGTCGGTTCCCCGACAAAATAAGCGCTAAACCCCAAATGCATCAGGCGGTTGGCGAATCCCCTGGCGGCGAACCCGGAACGGCCCGCCCCCGCCACGAACACGCGCTTGGCCTTGGCAATCAGGTCCTTAACCGCTTCGACCTCCCCACCGTCAACCTGCTTTGCGTCCTCCGCAAGCTCTTCCAATATCGCCAGCAAATTACCGCATGGTTTCATTACCGCATCTCTCCCTACGTTTTCACTGTATTCCCCATCTTCATCAAACTTACTTACTTACTTACAATTCAACTCACTATCCTCACAAGCATTTTCACACTCTTCGCGCCATTGCTTCTTTAATCAGCCGCGCTTCCTTGACCGGGTCGGCCGCATGGGTGATCCCCGTTCCCACGATGATGATGTCGGGTTCGAGCGCGACATATTTGTCGATCGTGCTGCTGTTGATGCCGCCAGCGACGGCGATTTTGGCCGATTTGGCATGGGCCTTCATCACCTTCAGATCATCGATCGGCCGTCTGCCGGCCGCCTGTTGATCAGCCCCCGTATGGACAGCCAGCACATGAACGCCTAAGCCTTCGAGCTCGTTGATTTTGTCCGGCAGATTGTCCACGCAAATCATGTCGACCACCAGTTGCTTGCCGAACTCGTCCGCCGCCTTCAGGCAGGCTTGGATCGTCAGCGCATCGGTAACCCCAAGCGCCGTTACATATTCGGCCCCGGCATCGAAAGCCAGTTTCGATTCAAAAAATCCGCCATCCATAATTTTTTCGTCGGATAAAATTTCTTTGTCCGGAAAACGCTCCTTAAACGTTCTGACCGCGTTCATGCCTTCGGCGATGACGAACGGGGTGCCGATTTCGATAATATCGATGTAGTCCTTCACCTTTTCGGCAAATTCCAGCGCTTCCTCCAGTTTCAATTCATCCAATGCCAGTTGTAGTTTCATCTTCCTATCCCCTCTCCAATTTTTAGAGGTTGTTCAAAAAGTCATCTTTCCATGACGAAGCAGCTCATGAAGTGGATCGGGCGTCGAATCTTGAATTCAGCCGGGCCTTCCGTTGCTCACGTAGGCTCACCTACGCTCCGCTACTCAGTCCCTAGCTTCATCCAACCTTCTCGGTCCTGAAAACCTGACTTTTTGAACTACACTATTTGAACTCGCACTATTAGTATTTGACGGCAGGGCATTGCCCCGGATAATCCAGGAGCTCCTTCAATTCCTCGTCCAGGCGCACAATCGTGAGCGACGCGCCGTTCATATCCAGAGACGTGACGTAATTGCCGATAAACGTGCGCTCGATCCGGTGCCCTTGTCCCGTCAGGATCTCTGCTACTTTGTCGTAAAGCACATACAGTTCCATCAGCGGGGTAGCGCCCAAACCGGACAGCATGACAGCCAGGTTCTCCGGCCCGCCAAAGTCAAAATCCCGCAGGATGGCTTCGGTCATTTCCGCGGCGATTTCGTCCGCCGTCCCCAGCGGCTGCACCCGGATCCCCGGCTCGCCGTGATGGCCGATCCCGAACTCCATTTTTCCTTCCTCAATGGTGAAATTGGGGGAACCGGCCGCCGGAATCGTGCAGGAGCCAAGCCCGACGCAGATGCTGCGGGTGTTGTCGACGGCTTTTTGCGCAGCGGCTACAACTTCATCCAGCGAGCCGCCCAGCGCCGCCCGCGCGCCCCCGGCCTTCCACATGAACAGGCCGCCGGCGATGCCGTGCCGCTTCTCCCGGGTTTCCGGCGGAGAGGAAGCGATATCGTCCGTGGCGGTGACATACTTCACGGTAATCCCTTCGTCTTCCGCAAGCTGCACCGCCATTTTGACGTTCATGTTGTCGCCCGCGTAATTGCCGAACAGGCAGGCCACCCCTTGGCCGGAATCGGCTTCGACGATGGCGTCAAAAAACGATTGGGCCGGCGGTGAAGCGAAGACCTCGCCAATCGCGGCCGCATCGGCCAGCCCTTCGCCGACATAACCGAGAAAAGCCGGCTCATGGCCGCTGCCGCCGCCGGTGACAATGCCTACCTTGCCCTCCACCGGGGCTTGTATTCTCTTCACCACCCGGTCATTGCGGTTCGAAAGTTTGACCGTATCTCCATGGGCTTTGACATATCCTTTCAGCATATCGTCCACGATCAGATCGGGATGGTTTACAAAACGCTGCATTCTTATGCCCTCCTTAACCGGTTTTGGCCAGCCGGAGAGAAGCTTCGGCCAAGGCCTCCAGAATGATATAGCAGGAAGTTGCGCCCGCGTCCTGATGCCCGATCGCGCGGTCTCCCAGGCGGCTGCCGCGGCCGAGTTTAGCCGCCATCCCTTTCGTCGCTTCGAGCCCGCTCCGCGCGGCTTCCCGCATCTGGCCCAGACAAGCCTCCAAATCGCCGCCGGCCGCGGCTTCCTCATATGCCCGCACCGCCGGGTCCAGCACATCGATCAGCGTTTTGTCCCCAACCACGGCGTCCGTCAACATGGCGATCCGGTCGTAAGCCTTCCGCAGCATGTTCCCCATGACCACCGCATCGATGATCGGCTCATTTTTGGATGCCATGGCCAGGCCGCGGAAGAAACCGCCGTACAATGGGCCCATTGAGCCGCCGATTTTACCGACCAACACGGTGCTGATCGTAAGAAAACCTGTGCTCATATCGGTGTCAGGCTGCTTGCTAAGCTCCTCGCCGGCGATGGAGAAGCCTTTGCTCATGTTGATGCCATGGTCGCCGTCTCCCACTGCGGCATCGACCCGGCTCAAATAATCCCGGTTGGCGCAGACCGCTTCAATGACCGCGGATACAACGGCGAAACCCGCCCGGTTCGTAAATTTCATACTCGTTCATCCCTTCTCTTCCCAGCGCTGCCGCTTGATCCGGGACAGCTCTTCGTAATGGTGCAAAATGGCCTGGTGTAAACGGGTTGTCTCCGCAATCCCGGTATAGCGCGTTATCGCCGCGCCGATACCTTGCTCCGCGATATACAGCTGCACTTCCTCGCTTTGGGCATCCTCCGCGTTCCTGAACAGAAAAGCGGCGGCGATTCCCTGCAGCATCCGGTCGTTCTTCAGCCCGTAAGCCTCGCAGCCGAGGCAGGGCCCGACCAGCCGGTCATCCGGCTGCAGCTTGCGAATCGGCGAGCGGCAGACCCGGCTGATCGTATCGACGATGCCCGGCGTCCGGAAACGGGCGACGGCAAAATCGACATATTCGGCCAGCTCCCGGATCGGGAACCCGTATTTGCGCTCCAGCAGCCTCGCCGACTCCATCATCGCCTCCAGGATCTGCCGCAGCAGGTCGTCATTTTGGAATACGTCCTGAATGATCTCGTAGCCGTAAATATGGCCGATGTAGCCGGCCCAGGCATGGCCGCAATTGATGATATACAGTTTCCGCTCCAGAAATTTCTGCAGATTGACCGTATACACGGCATTTTGGATCGGGATGCTGCCGGGTTCGGCCAGCTTGTTCTGCTCGATGACCAGCTCGAAGTCTTGGCCGATGTTAATGACCTTTCTGCCTTCCCGCTCATCCTCAAGTACGAGCCGGTCAACGGCCGTATTCGGAAAAGCGGCGGTTTCCGCCAATTCTTCCGCTGACAGCCCGCCTTCGATGGAGAGCAGGCTGCTGCGCAAAATATCGGAGTTGAACATCGCGTTTTCGCAGGCGAGTATATTCACCTTGCTTTTGCCCGCCTTCCGCCGGGCCCGCAGCCCCTTCAGGAGAACGGGCGCTATCCGCGGCAGGTTGTCGGCCCATACCGAGGTCGTAATGATATCCGCATCCGCCAACGCCGCCACGGCCTCTTGCTCCTGGGTGACCGAAGAGACGGCGCACACGTGGTCAATCGTCTTCCTCGCATAGTTCTGTTCAATCACATACAAATCGTAAGCTTTGTCCCGGTTGATCTGCGCGATCATCGCGGGATCGACATCGACAAACGTAATTTCGTACCCCGACGCATGCAGCAAATCGCCGATAAAACCTCTGCCAATGCTCCCGGCTCCAAAGTGTACCGCTTTCAAAACAAGCACCTCTTTTGTGTGGCCATGAATTTTATAATCTTAAAAAATACCCGTGATGGCGCCGATGATACTAATTGCAATAATGACAAGCATGATGACCGTAAAATTTTGATTTTTCTTGTTCAACCACCAGTACAGCCCCAGCACGGCCAAAAGCGGCAGCAGGCCGGGCACGATCCCGTCGAGAATCTTCTGCAGCACGAACGGTTCGTTGCCGCTGCCGAAATTGAATTGCAACGGGGTGCTGAGCTTAACGTAGGTGGACGAGAGCGCCCCCATCATAAACAACCCGAGTGTGCTCGCGCCCGCGATCAGCTCCTTGATTCTTCCGGAGTGCAGCAGTTCCCGAATCGACGCCTTGCCGGCCCGGTACCCGTACACGGACAATCTTAGGCCGACCAGGATTTGGATCAGCGGCAGCAGCAGCAAGACAAATGGGCCGATAATACTCCCGGTCGCGGACAGCGTCGCCGCAAGCGCGAAAATAATTGGCTTCAGTGTGGCCCAGTCGATGGAGTCGCCGATCCCCGCGAGCGGTCCCATCAGTCCTGTCTTCATACCGGTGATCGATTTGTCGGTGATCGGTTCCCCTTTGGCCTTCTGCTCTTCCATCGCGATCACGATGCCGTTGACCGGCGAGCCGAACACCGCTTCCGTATTATAAAAGACGAGATGCCGCTTCAACGCTTCCTTCAGATCCTCAGGATCCGGGTACAGCTTCTTCAAAATCGGGATCATGGCCGTCGTAAATCCGAGCGCCTGCAACCGTTCGTAAGAAATGCCCATCTCCGCCACCATGTAATAGGTCAGCCAGTTTCGGCGCACATCTTTTTCGGTGATCAATCTGCCGGTTTCCTGGCCGGTTTCCGCTACATTTTGCGTTTCCGTCATTTTCCTCACGCCTCCATGTTCTTCTTATTGTTGTAATAAGTGATCAAGAGCACCGCGCACAGACCGAAGATCGCCGCCCCGATAATCGGGATCCCGCTGAACTGAATCAGGAAATAGCCGATGATAAACCAGGGAAACAGCTCTTTTTTGCCGATCACGAACATCGTTAAAGCGAATCCGAGAGCGGGCAGCAGACCTCCGGCCACGCTAAAACCGTGAACCAGCCACTGCGGAACGCTATTCATGAAGGAATTTACGGCATCGGCGCCGTACAGAATCGCGAAAAAGGGAATCGGAAAACGGAAGAAAAAGCTCAAAGCGGTAGGATAAACAACGGAAGCCAGCACGATTTTTCGGGTGTTGCCTTCTTCGGCATAGCGGTCGGCCATATGGACGAACATGACATTGATCGTTTTGCGCAATTGATCGACGAACACGCCCATGACGCCGACCGGAACGGCAATGGCAATCGCCAGCGCCGGGGTAAGATGCGACTGAATCGCGATCGGTATGGCAATGAGTCCTGCCAGGCAATCGTCGGCCGGAAGATTGGAACCCGCCGCCACCAGACCGATATACAAAATTTGCACGGCTGCTCCGATAATCATCGCTTGCTGCACATCGCCCATCATCAAACCGATGGGAAGCGCGGCGAACAGAGGCTGGCGAATCGCGTGGGTAATCGCGTAACCGACATCGGTTTTACAGATCCAGTACCATATTCCCGCAAAAATACTTACTGCCAACATTGCCATCGTCTATACCCCCAATTTTTTCAGCGCTTTATCCAGCGGAAGTTTGGTTTCCTCCGGGGTGACTTGGAATGAAACCTCCGCGCCCCGGTCCTTCAAATAAAGCAGATTGTCCGCGTCTTCCCGGTCGATGGAAATGCCTTTAACCACGGAGGTTCTGTTGCCGGCCGCGCCGAGCCCTCCGATCTGCACTTCTTTGAAAGAGATCCCCAGCTCCGCCGTCCGGCGCACATCTTCGATATTTTTGAACAACACGAGAATGCTGCCTTTATCATATTGGCCGGTCTTCGCCTGCTCTACGAAAGCGGTGATGGAAAGCACTTCCACCTTGATGCCGGGCGGAGCCGCCATGACATAAATGTCGGCCATAAATTCATCTTCGGACAGCTCATCATTGACGACGATGATCGTTTTGGCCGTAATCGTGTTGCTCCATTTGGTCACAACCTGGCCATGAATCAGTCTGAAATCGACGCGCACCAGTTTGATTCCGTTTAACATGCTGGTCCATTCCTTTCTTTAATGATTTTGGTGATGTTGCGGATGCCCTCGGCTCCGAACGCGATAATTTTGTCCTCGACTCCTTCCCATTCCCCCAAGGACCTGCGTGTTTCCGCCTCGATCAGCATCGGCAGATTGACTCCGCAGATTACGGAGTATCCATCCTTCTTGGCAAAATAAGCGCCGATATTCGACGGAGTCCCCCCGTACAGATCGGTTAGAAAAATGGAATTCGGCGGTGCCACGGCCAGCGCGTTCCGGATCGTTTCAATCAGCGTTTTGGATTCCATGCCTTCCATTAAGGAGTAGCAGTACACATCCTCCATTTTTCCGATGATCATTTCCGCGCTTCGTTTCAGTTCTTCGCCGAAGGTCCCATGGGTGATGATGATAATCCACGGCTTGGTATTCACGGTTAGCTCCCTCCAAGTTCCTTGATGTTTATTAACCCTGCGATTTACCGCCGGTAATATTCACGATGGTGCCTGAAATGTAGGAGGAGCGGCCGGACAACAGATACGTTACCAGATCGGCGATTTCCTCCAGCCTCCCCTGTCTGCCCAAAGGGATGATTTTCATATAATCGGTGGATACGCTGCCGGCTTCCATTCCCCGGGTATAGGCCAGCGCTTTGACATGTTCGGGATTGCCCATCGGTGTAGGTTCGTTGATCCCGGGAGCGATACCGACCACCCGGATGTTGAAGCGGCCAAGCTCTTTTGCCCACGATAAGGTAAAAGAATTCAGCGCGCCTTTAGTGGCGGAATAGATGCTTTGCCCTGTCGAGCCTTCCATGCCGGCTTCAGAGCTGATATTGACCACCACACCGTAATTTTGCTTGATCATCACTCTTGCGGCCGCCTGAGTGCAAAAGAACGCCCCTTTCACGTTGACGTTAAACATAAACTCAAAATCTTGCTCGTTGAACTCATGATTCTCGTCATCGTGGTAATAATCCACCAGCAATTTGGGCCGATTGACTCCGGCGTTGTTAACCAGGCCGTCAATCCGGGAGTATTTGGCCACAACTTTGCCGATCATCTCTTCCACCTGGCGCTTGTCGGTGATGTCGCACTGCATAAAATCCACGTTTCCGCGAGCGCTCCCTGAAACATCGGCGATGACGACCTGCGCGCCATGCTCGTCAAGACTTTGCACAATTTTTGCGCCGATGCCCGAACTTCCCCCCGTGACCACGATGACCTTTCCCTGCAGATTCAACCAATCGTCCTTCATAGCTGCTCCCGCCTTTCTTTTTCTACCTCTCCTCAAGACATCATGACGTCGTTATGTCTTATCGTTATAATGACACTATCTCTTCTTTTTGTCAAGCGCTTTCATTGGAAAAACGGTACAAAAAAAATAAACCGGCCGCATCCGTTCATTCCCGCGGTTGGCGGAAATATTCAAAGCGGCAGGTTTATCCTGTCCATCATACTTATTGGATATGTGTGGGAAAATGTCTAATCCTTGTATCTCAGCAGCACCCGGAACCGGTTGAGATCGCCTCTGTCCCTGGACACGGAATATTCGAACGGTCTGTCTTTGTCATCATAAGTGACCGTCTCCACCAACTGGATGGCAAAGTTCGGCTCCACCTTCAAAATCGCGGCGTCCTCGGGGCTGGCGTTGATCGCGCGGAACATCTTGTTCGCGTAATTGATTTTGAGGCCGTAATGCTCTCTTAACGTGGCAAACAAAGAAACCTCCGAGAAGTTAAACCGTTCCAAATCGGGCGCTACATCCACCGGCACATACGTCGTTACCAGTACGGATGGCTCATTTTCAATAAACCGGAGCCTTTCCAGCTTATAGTACGAGCTATGCCCCTCGCCGAAAACGCTCTTTATCGTCTCGTTGGCTTTGACCCGCTGCATGCTTAGCAGCTCGGTTCTGGCCGCCAAACCTTGCAGGCCGGCGATTTCGTTAAAGCTTCGCAATTCGGCCAAGTCCCATTGATTCAGGTTCGGCTTGGCCACAAAAGTGCCTACTCCCCTCCGCTTCTCCAAGTAACCTTCGTTGACAAGCAGATCGATCGCCTGGCGGACCGTCGTTCTGCTGACGCCGTACATCGTCATCAACTGGGTTTCGGAAGGCAAACTTTCGTTTACTTTGTATTCCTCATTGTTGATTTTTTTAATCATGTCCTCTTTGAGTTGAAAATATAAAGGAATTGGACTGTTTTTTTCCAGTTCAAAAGACGCTGAATTACCCATTTTTTCCTCCTATATAATTAATGATGTCACGTTGTCCGTACCTCTATTATACAGCAGTTGTGATTTGATGTACAAACGGTTTATTTCCGATGATTTCCATAGGGGCCCTGGTAACCGTGAACCCTCCGCTCGCGCTGAAATATTAAGCCCCCGGTCAGTTGAACCCGGCCGGGGGCTTGAGCTTGAAATGTTTTTTTACAGCACACGATGGCGCTCTTGGTTCACCGGTACTTTAACTCGATGCCGACGACAACCTGTGGTTCGGTTCCGTTCCCTTCGCTTGCTTCTTCCGCAAACACCCGCCACTGCCGGCCGATCAGGGTACGGAGGATTTCGATCTCCTCCGGTGTCAGGCGAAGACGCCGCAGCGACAAATTTTCCTGTGTGTAATCGCGATCCGCCTCCTTGCCGAAGCGGAAAGCCAACAGTCTTTTCAGCCCATTGATGTGCAAAAACTTAAATTCATAGCCGCTGTGAAGCGCTTCTTCCCAATCGTCGCCGATCTCTTCCGCCGTCCGCAGCCTTTCCGCAAAATCCATCTCCGGTTCCTTGACCTTCTTCAGCAAAAGGGAAAAATCCCCGCTCCGCAAACACGCGATAATCGCCTCGCTTGGCTCGCCGCTGGTCAACACGTTTTCCACCAGCAGCGCCACCGGAATGGATAGCTGCACATGGCTCATGTCAGAGCACTTCCTTTCACAAATATTGCCCAAACCACGCGCTCACCTGCTCGAAGCTGTCGACGCGCAACGATGGCTTGCCGCTTTTCAGCAGCGTATGGTTGGAGCCGGGATAACGGATAAGTTTCGTCGTTTTTCCATACCGCTTCAAAGCGGTGTACAGCTCCTCGGCTTGGGAGATCGGCGTGCGGTAATCATTTTCGCCGTGCAAAATCAGCAGCGGCGTTTCGATCCGGTGCGCATGGGCCAGCGGCGATTTGGACCAAAGCAGCTCCGCGTGCTCCTGCGGATTGCCGCCGATCACGCCTTCGACATACGAGATGCCGATGTCGCTCGTCCCATACATAGACAGCCAATTGGAAATGCTGCGATGCGTCACGGCGGCCCGGAAGCGCTTCGTGTGGGCGACGATCCAGTTGGTCATGACACCGCCATAGCTGCCGCCGCCAATCCCCAGCCGCGTCTCGTCGATAAAATCGAATGCGGCCAGCGCGTAATCAACGGCCTCCAGCAAATCCCGGCAGTCTCCGCCGCCGAAGTCGCCGCGGCATGCCTTGGCAAAGTCCTGCCCGTACCCCATGCTTCCACGCGGATTCACCCACAACACGGCATACCCCTGGGCGGCCAGGGTTTGCATTTCATGGCTGAACACGCCGGTGTACATCGCGTGCGGCCCTCCGTGAATCTGCAAAATCAGCGGAACCTTCGCACCTTGGGTCAGCTCGGCGGGCTTCAGCAGCCAGCCATGAATGTCTGGCCCGTCCGAAGCCTTGAACGCGATCCGTTCCGGGATGCGGACCTCAAGCTCGGCCAGAAACTCATCGTTGCGCCGCGTGAGCCGCAGTTCTTCTCCGGTCCGGACATCAACCCGGTACAGTTCGCCCGGCCGCTCGGCCGTCAAAGCGACAGTCACCACATAACGGCCGTCCGGGGACAACGTATATTGGTAGACATCCTTTTCGCCGCCGCCCGTAACCGCCTCGCAAGCACCCGTTTCGCCGATCCGGTACACGTTGACGTTGCCATGATCGGTGCCGAGCACGTACACGCCGAGCTGCGGATGGTGCGGATCATATAACGGGGACGGGCTGGCCACCGCCGACTTCATATCGCCGAGCGCGGCGTTGCCGAGCTGCATGTCTAGCCCCGGGGCGAACGGCTCCGGTGTGCCTCCCGCGGCGGGCACCTTATACAGCCGGTTATGGCTGCCGCTGCCGTAAACGCGGTCGCTGGCGATCAGCGTCAGCCGCCGGCCGTCCGGCGCATAGGCAAACTGGCTGATCAGCAAATTGGACTTTGTGATTTTTACCGGTTCGCCTACCGATTCACCGCCGCTAAGTTTCACGGTATACACATCGGCAAAATGCTGCAAATCCGCATCCAGCCGCGCATCCTCTACCCGTTTCGAGACGAATGACAAAGCTTCGCCGTCCGGCGACCAGACCGGCGCGGAAACGTCCCAGGGACCGGAGGTCAGTTGCGTGATCCGGCCGGTTTCCAGCTCCAGCACAAACAACTGGCTGTACAATCCGTCCCACCAGCCGGAGCCTTCCGCCTTAGGAGTGGTGCGCTCAAAAACGCGGCCCCGCAAGGCGGGCTGGGCGTGCTGTGCCTGATGCTGTGCCTGATGCTGCGCCTGTTCCTGTGCCTGATGCTGTGCCTGATACTGCGCCTGTACCTGTGGCTCCTCCTGTAACTGCCTTTCTCCATGCGCCTGCTGTTCCCGCTGTTCACCGTCCCCCGATTGCTCACTTCCCACGCCGGCCGGCGCCGGTTGCCGCTCCACACCCGCGCCGGCCCGGCTCATAAAAGCGATATACCGCCCGTCCGGCGACCAGACGAAGGCGTTTACGCCCCGCGTTAGCATCGTGTGCTTCACGGCCGGGCGCGATGACGGAGTCTGGTCCGACTCCGCCGACTCTCCCTCCGCCGGGACGGTATACAACTGTTTAGCGCCTTCGGCCGCGCGCAGAAAAGCCAGCCGCGCCCCGTCCGGCGACCACGCCGGCGCGGAGTCCTTGTCTCCCTCGGTCAAACGCCGGTCACCGCTTCCGTCCAAAGCGACGGCGCGGATATGCGTCACATAGTCATTTTTTTCCCGGTCTACCGTCTGGTTCACGTAAGCCACCGTGCCGTGCGGGCTGACCGACGGCTGGCTGACCCACTGGTATCCGTACAAATCGTCCGGCATAATCGGCCGTTTATTCATTCCAATCGCTCCCTTACTATAGGCGTGGGAGAGGGAAGGGGGAAGGGAGATTACTATTGCCTCTATTCCCCGGAAATAACGGTAATTTGTGTCGCTATTTCGAGATTGTCCCTCTCCTGCGCAAAATAGCGGTACTTTTAGGCTCTATTTGGAGAACAGGCTTGGAAAAAGCAGCTTTTCACCCTCGTTGTTCCGAAATAGCGGTAAAAAATTCCTCTATTTTAGCCAACCTCCCTTTTTGCCGATAATAAGAACCTTTTTTACCGCTATTTCCTCCGCAGTCTCCCCCCGTCTCCACAAATACGCAACCGCATGCCCTTCTCCCTACTCCCAAATTTTTTAATTATCACAAGAAGAACTGCCACTAATCGAGATCTGGCTTCCTGGAAATATACGCCGTTGCACATCGGAAGCATTCGCTTCCGTGCTGAAAATCCGACTTTTTGAGCGCTCAGTTCAAGCCGGATAACGGAAAATGGCAGGCCGCAAAATGCCCAGCGTCATGCTCCGCCAGCGGCGGTACCTGTGTCCGGCATAGATCCTGCGTATAAGGGCAGCGCGGATGGAAAACACAGCCCGAAGGCGGGTTCGCCGGACCCGGGATCTCCCCGGAGAGCAAAATCCGCTCCCGGCGCAGCGTCGGATCGGGCACGGGCACCGCCTCCAGCAATGCTTCCGTATATGGATGACGCGGCTGAGCGAACAATTCGTCGCGCCCGGCCAGCTCGACGATTTTGCCCAGGTACATGACCGCGATCCGGTCGCTGATATGCTTGACCGTAGGCAGACCATGGGCGATGAAAATATAAGTCAGTTGAAACTGCCGCTGCAGCTCTTTCAGCAGATTGAGAATTTGCGCCTGGATCGACACGTCCAGCGCCGATACCGGCTCATCGCAGACGATCAGCTTTGGCTTCATCGCCAAAGCGCGGGCGATTCCGATCCGCTGGCGTTGTCCGCCGCTGAATTCATGCGGATGGCGGTCGGCCAGATGCGGTCCCAGGCCAACGGTCTCCAGCAGCCGGTAAACCTCGTCCTTCAGCGCCTGGCCTTTGGCCAAACCATGCACCTGGAGCGGCTCGGCCACGATGTCAAATACCTTCATGCGCGGGTTCAGCGATGCAAACGGGTCCTGGAACACAAACTGCAAGTCCCTCCGCACTTTGCGGATTTCTTCTTCCGACAGTTCATCCAAGTCCCGGCCCTGAAAGACGATCCGGCCTTCCGTCTGTGTCTGAAGCCGGGTAATCAGCTGTCCGGTCGTCGATTTGCCGCAGCCCGACTCCCCAACGATCCCGAGCGTTTCTCCCGGCATTACCTGAAAGCTCACGCCATCGACGGCTTTGACGGCACCGCTTTTTCTGGAGAACCAGCCTTTGTTCTGGGGGTAATACTTCTTCAGCCCGTTCACTTCAAGGAGCGGCTGTTCGGTCTTATTCATGGCGACACCTCCTCCATCCGCAGGCATCTGACATGGTGGCCTGCTTCCTTGACGCGCAGCTCGGGATATTCCTTCGCGCATGCTTCCTGCGCGTACGGGCAGCGCGGCCAAAACGGGCAGCCGCCCGGCATATGAAGCATATCCGGCACGGTGCCCGGAATTGAATCCAGTTTGTCCTTATGTTCATCCAACCGGGGCAGCGAACCCAGCAGGCCGATCGTATACGGATGTCCCGGCTTGGCAAACAGGTCGAGCACGTCCGCTTCCTCAACGATTTCACCGGCGTACATCACAGCCACCCGGTCGGCCATCTCCGCCACCACGCCCAAGTCGTGCGTAATCAGGATGACGCCGGTGTTTTCCTCCCGGCTCAGCTCGGCGATCAGCCGCAAAATTTGCGCCTGAATCGTCACGTCCAGCGCGGTCGTCGGCTCGTCGGCGATCAGCAGCTTTGGCCGGCAGGCGAGCGCCATGGCGATCATCACCCGCTGCCGCATGCCTCCAGACAGCTGGTGCGGGAAGCTTCGGGCCGCTTTGGCCGCATCGGGAATGCCCACCCGCTCCAGCATCTCGATGCTTAAACGGGCCGCCTCCGCCTTGTTCACCTTCAGATGCTGAAGGATCGCCTCCCGCACCTGATTGCCGACTGTAAACACGGGATTAAGCGAACTCATCGGCTCCTGGTAAATCATCGAAATTTCATTGCCGCGAATGCTGCGCAGCTCTTTTTTGGACAGCCCCAGCAAGTTCCGGCCCTCGAAGCGGATTTCGCCGTCCGTCACTTTGCCCGGAGCGCCGATCAGCCCCATGATCGACAAGGAGGTGACGCTTTTGCCCGAGCCGGATTCCCCGACGATCGCCAAGGTCTCGCCCCATTTCACGGTGAAGCTGACGCCGCGCACGGAAGGAACCGTCCCGGCCTCCGTCTTGAAAGAAGTTTGCAGATTGCGAACCTCCAGCAATTCCGCAGTCATAGGTTTTCGCGCCACCTTTCCTTTAAGTTTTCCTTTAAGTATGAGTTCAAAAAGTCAGATTTTCAGCACCGAGAAGGTTGGATGAAGCTAGGGACTGAGTAGCGGAGCGTACGTTTTGGGTACGTGAGCACCGGAAGGCCCGGCTGAATTCAAGATTCGACGTCGAGTTACTTTCTGATTCACTTCGTGATCAAAAGCTGACTTTTTGAACTACCTCTTTAGGCTTTGGTTTTCATGCGAGGGTCCAGCACATCGCGCAGCCAGTCTCCGAGAAAAATAACGCCCAGCACGGTCACCGTAATCGCCAGTCCCGGGAACGTCGCCACCCACCAGCTTGTCGCCACATATTGTCTGCCGTCGCTGAGCATGCCGCCCCAGGATACGTCAGGAGGTTTGATGCCCAGCCCCAAAAAGCTGAGTGAAGCTTCCATAATAATCGTCGTCGCCACATTCATGCCGGAGATCACAATAAATGAAGACAGGATATTCGGCAAAATATGCTTCAGGATAATCCGCCCGTTTTTCGCCCCGACCGCTTTGGCCGCCTTAACGAAATCGCGCTCCTTGATGCTCAGGACCTCCCCGCGCACCACCCTGGTATAGGACACCCAGTTCGTTACACCGATCACAAAAATGAGCGTCGTCAGGCCCGGCCCGGCCACCGCCATCACGACCAGCATAAACAGGATGGTCGGAATCGCCATAAACCCGTCGGCCACCCGCATAATGACGGCATCGATCCACTTGCCGTAAAAACCCGAGACGAGGCCAAGCACCGCGCCGATGGCCCCAGAGACCAGCACCGCACCGATCCCGACGATCAGCGAAACCCGCGAACCGTAAACGATCCGGCTCCACATGTCCCGGCCCAGATTGTCGGTGCCGAGCCAATGTTCTTTTGTTCCGCCTTCCAGCCACATCGGAGGCTTCAGCCGGTTGAGCGGATCAACCGCGGCCGGATCATGGCCGGCCAGAAGGGGCGCGAACAGCGCCGTCAGGCACACGATCAGCACCAGCACAGCGCCGACTGTTCCGGTCTTGCTTCTCAGCAGCCGCTTCAAAATAATCCCGAAGCCGGTCCGTTTGCGCCCTTGCTCCGGTCCCGCAACCCCCGGGCCTTCCGGCACCAGACCTTGCCGCATCGGACCGCCCTGAACCGGACATTCCGGCACCGCAGCCGGCAAAGAGCTTTCATTTATCGCTGCCACAGCTTCTCGCCCCCTCTAGTTGTATTTGATTCGCGGATCAAGCAGCCGGTACGCCACGTCCGTCAAAATATTGGTGACCACCACGATAACAGCGATCACAAATACCGCAGCCTGCACGATCGCCATATCATGCGTGTTGACGGCTACGACCAGCAACTGGCCCAGGCCCGGCCACGCAAACACGGTCTCGGTGATCAGCGTTCCGCCGATCAGGCTCGTAAATTGCAGGCCCATAATGGTAACCACCGGGATCAGCCCGTTGCGGAAGGCGTGTTTGCCGATCACGAGCATCTCCACGATCCCCTTGCCCCTGGCAGTGCGGATGTAATCCTGGTTCAGGATATCCAGCATGCTGGAGCGGATCAGCCGGGTCATTTGCGCCGCCAGCCCTACGCCAAGCGTAAACGCCGGCAGCACCAGATGAGCGAATCCGCCCCGGCCGGACACCGGCAGCACGCCCAACATGACGGAAAACAGCAAAATCAGCATAATCCCCATCCAAAAGTTCGGCATCGCCTTCCCGATCACCGACAGGCCCGAAATCACCAGATCCAGAAATGTATTGCGTTTGACAGCCGAAGCCACGCCCAGCGGCACGGCCATCAGCACCGCGAACAGCATGGCTGCGGCCGCCAGCTCAAAGCTGGCCGGCAGCCGTTCCAGCACGAGCGGCAGCGCCGGCTCGCCATAGCGGAACGAGCTGCCGAAATCCCCCTTGAGCGCGCTCCCCAGAAATTTCACGTATTGCGTATATAAAGGCTGATCCAGTCCCAGCGCCTGCGCCAGCACCGCGCGGTCCTCCGCGGTAGCCGTCTCCGGCAGCATAAGTGCAACGGGATCGCCGGTCACCCTGACCAGAATAAAAACGATCAGGGAGACGATCAGCAGAACGGGAATCACCTGCAGCAGCGATTTGACGATATATTTTCCCAAGCGGTATTCACCTCCATCACCATCGCGAACAGGCCGGTCAGGGGCAGGCTACCCGCAGACCTTCTGTAGACGGGATTATTCGGCCGCCGGCGCGATTTCCTCGGCATAAAACAATTCGTCGCTGCGCGGCTGGAAGTTCACGCGGGCATCCGTGCCGTATACCCCTTCCATTTGATACAAATACACCGCCGGACGTTCTTCCGCTAAAATTTGCTGCACCTGCTGGTACTCTTTTTCCCGGGCCGCCGGATCCATGTTGACCAGCGCCGATTGCAGCAGCTTCTCCACCTCCGGATTGTTGTAATCCGTCTCGCCTTTCGCTTCCTCAAGCAGGTAGCGGTTGTAGTTGTTGGAGGCGTCGAACAGCGAGTTGCCGATCCCGATCATAAAAATTTCCTTAAACGATTTGGAGCTGTAACGTTCGCTGAATGCGCTCGGCTCCAGCACATCCAGGTTAATTTTGAAGCCGGTCTGATCCAGCATGGCAGCCACCACTTCGGCCTGTTCCTTATATTGCGATGATACGGAAAGCGTCAGCGCCGGACCGCCGTCCGAATAGCCGGCTTCTTTCAACAGCTGCTTGGCTTTCTCCTGGTCGTACAACGTTTGTTTGTACAGCGACGGATCGGCGCCGAAGTTGCCCGGCGTTACCGAGGTCCGGGTCACGATGCCCGCGCCACCGGCGATGCTGTCCACGATGCCCTGCTTGTCGATCGCCAGATCAATCGCTTCCCTTACCTTCGGATCGGCGGCCACGGTGCCAGCGGTATGGCGCAAAATCAATTGCAGCACGCGCTGGGTCGGCGTTTTGACGATTTTTTTACCGTCTGTGCTCTCAATTCGCGAGATGTCCGTCGACGGAACGCCGGAGATGATATCCACGCCGCCGGCGAGCAGCTCGGATACGCGGGTCGAGGCTTCCGGAATGACGCGGAACACGACGGTATCCCATTTCGGCTGACCGCCGAAGTAGCTGTCGTTTTTGACCAGCTCCACCCGGTCATCCTTCAGCCATTTGCTGAATTTGTAAGGCCCCGTGCCCACCGGCTGCTTCAGGAAAGCCTCTATGCCGTTCTCCTGAATATATTTGGCCGGCAAAATTCCCGCGCCCATCTTCGACAGCCGGTTTAACAGCAGCGGGTCCGGTCCGTCCGTCACGATATCCACCGTATGCTCGCCTACGACCTTCACTTCCGCGATATTTTTAAAATAGGAGTGCTGTTTCAAAGTGCTGTCCTTGGCCACCCGCTCAATCGTAAACTTCACGTCTTCGGCGGTGAACGGGTCGCCGTTATGAAACGTCACGCCTTCGCGCAGCTTGAACCGCCAGGTCGTATCATCCACTTGCTCCCACGAGGTGGCGAGCCCGGGAACTTTGTCCGCTCCGCCGTCATTTTTCAGCAGGTAGTCAAAGACGTTGACCAGCACCGCTTCGCTGGATGTATTGTTGTTGTTGTGCGGGTCAAAGCTTTCAATGTCGGTGGCGTTCGCAATCGTCAGCGTTTTGCCGCCGGTCTCCGCCGCAGTGCCGTTCCCTTTCGCCGCATCGGGAGCCGCCGCGCTTCCGCCGCCATTGCCTCCGCCGCAAGCCGTCAGCACCACCATCGCGATCAGCAGCGTTAACAAGGCGCTAGTCCATTTATGTTTTCTCATCTGTCCCACTCCTTTTAGAGGTTGTTCAAAAAGTCATCTTTTGATCACGAAGCAAGAACATGGAGCGCATTCGACATCGAATCTTGAATTCAGCCGGGCCTTCCGGTGCTCACGTACCCAAAACGTACGCTCCGCTCCTCAGTCCCTAGCTTCATCCAACCTTCTCGGTGCTGAAAACCTGACTTTTTGAACTCACATTTTTACAATTCTCTATTCAAAAAATTCAGCGCAATCGCCGACAACATGCTTACTCCATAAGGCAAAGCCGTTTCGTCCAGGTCGAACATCGGATGGTGCAGCGGGTACCTCGTCCGCTCCTCGTCGTTGCCCGACCCCAGCCGGAAAAATACACCCGGGACATGCTCGCAATAAAAAGCGAAATCCTCCCCGCCCGTGGACGGTTTAATGTAATTCCACACCTTGGAGCCGTAAACTTGCTCACTGGTTGCGGTCATCAGATCGACCATGTCCGCATCGTTGATGACAAGCGGATATCCCGGGCCAAACTTCAGTTCATATCCGGCGCCAAACGAAGCGCACACGCCGCTGACCACCTGCTCGACCAGCCCCGGCATCCGTTCCCGCAGCTCCCGGGACAACGTGCGGATCGTACCCGTCATCTCCACCTCG
Source organism: Paenibacillus lacisediminis (assembly GCF_046567315.2). Taxonomy (NCBI): domain Bacteria; kingdom Bacillati; phylum Bacillota; class Bacilli; order Caryophanales; family Paenibacillaceae; genus Paenibacillus; species Paenibacillus lacisediminis. The sequence goes on from NZ_JBKIAX020000004.1 coordinate 534,447, forward strand.
GGCGCGATGGCCGTTCCCATGTAACCTCCGGAAATTTTGCCGATGGTTACAACGACCGGCTCCAAAGGGTCTACCATGCGGCTGGAGATGTTTTGCAGCGCGCTGATCACTTGTGCGGACACCGCGATGGCGTCGATCCCTTCATGCGGCCGGGCCGCATGGCCGCCTTTGCCCAGCACTTTGACGGTGAAGGCATCAGCCGAAGCAAAAGCGACTCCTTTGCTTACGCCAAGCGTCCCTGTCTTCAGGTCGGGAAACATATGCAGCCCCGCGATGGCATCGACCTTGGGATTGTCCAGCACCCCGTCTTCAATCATCGCCCGCGCGCCCGCCAAACCTTCCTCCGCCGGCTGGAAGATGAATTTGATGTTCCCCGCTTTCGGCTTTCCAAGCCCTGTCAGCAGCTTAGCCGTTCCCATCAAAATCGCCGTGTGCGCGTCATGGCCGCATAAATGCGCTTTTCCCGCTACCTGCGAGCAGTACTCCGCCGTCTTCTGATCCTGGATCGGGAGCGCGTCCATGTCCGCTCGCAGGCCGATCGTCGGGCCCTGGTTTTCGCCCCGCAGCAGCCCTACAACGCCGGTCCCGCCCACATTCCGGGACACTTCCAACCCCAGCTTCTCCAGGTGTTCGGCAACGATCGCCGACGTACGGAACTCCTCATACCCCGTTTCCGGGTGGCGGTGAAAATCCCTGCGCCAGGCGGTCAACTGCTCCTGAAGCGGTTTTGCCAATTGCAAAAGCTCTTTGATTTCCATAAACTCCACGGTCTCCTCCCTAATCCCCGGCAACCACGCGGGCATAAATGGCCTCTGCGGCAAAGCTGATATGCCGTTTCATCACGGCGCGCGATTTGTTTTTGTCCCGGGTTTTGAGCGCTTCGAGAATCTCCATGTGCTCTCCTCTGTTTGCCGAACGCACATTTTCGTCATAAGGCATCAGATCAAGCGCCGGATTAATCTTGGTCCGAATCTTTCTGACCGCCGCCTCGCAGTAGGGGTTACCCGAAGCTTTGGCGATAGTCAGATGAAATTTGACGTCCAACGCCCGGAACCATTCCCGCGTACAGTCCGGCTCCAAGCTCTGTTCCAGATAGCCTTGGAGGAGTTGCAGCTCGCCTGCGGTGATCCGCTCAGCGGCGAGAAAAGCGCTCTCCGGCTCCACAATCGACCGGTATTCGAATACCTTTTGCATCTGATTCCAATCCCGTTTGATCTCCTCCCGGGTTCGCTTATGCGCATGGGCCGTCACCGGCAGAATGAACGTTCCCCCCTTGGCTCCAACCCGCTTCTCGATGAGACCTTTGGCCTCCAACGCGGCAAGCGCCTCACGCACCGTAATGCGGCTGGCATTAAAAATCTCCGCAAGATCCCGTTCGGACGGAAGCTGATCCTCGCTCATAAATTCCTTCAGAATGATCGCTTCCTCCAGCTGCTCCTTGATGAATTCACTGACCTTTTTGGTCGATACCTTCTCAAAGGGCAGGGGAAATTGATTCGACATGTTTAACACTCCGATCTACTAATGGTCTAGATCTCATACCATTACTATAATACCAAGTAAACTGATATGCAATCTAAAATTTTTTTTCAACATTTTGGATGAAATAGATTCAAATCCCTTATCTTATGATTTCTACGTTTTCTTCTAAATTCCTTGATATCAGGGATAATCCGTGGGGATGGCCGTTTTCCAGCGAATTTAGCTTGACCTGAAATGCTTTTCATACTTTATAGTAGAGGTAACAAACAAAGATACGTTAATTAAATAGAAACTTAAAGAGGTAGTTCAAAAAGTCATCTTTTGAAGATTTAAGAATGAATAGTCACCGCAGCGTTTCTTCCTTAAATCGCAAGAAAAACTTCATCTTAGGGCGGTCTGTCTTCTTTGATTGTTCATCGATAGAGTTTTTCTTATCACGAAGCGGGTCAAGGAGCGGACTCGACGGCGAATCTTGAATTCAGCCGAGCCAAGCATATGCTTCCGAAGTATATTTCCTGCGGAAACATTTCAGTTGCTCACGTAGGACCTTACAGCCTATGCTTCCGAAGCCGTTTTCTCCGAAAACGTGTTGCTCCGCTACTCAGTCCCTAGCTTCATCCGACCTAAAGCGTTTTGAAAAAACGCACTTCGGAAGCATACGCTTTGGTGCTAAAAACCTGACTTTTTGAACTCGAAATTAAAAGAGGAGGCAACATGAGCTACAAAATCGTATTTTTTGACATTGACGGAACATTGGTAAACGAGCAAAAGGAAATCCCGGAATCCGCCCGGCAGGCTGTGCTTGAGCTAAAAAACAAAGGGATTGAAACAGTCATCTCCACGGGAAGAGCGCCTTATTTCATGACGAACATTGCCGGACAGCTAGGCATAGAGTCGTTCGTCTGCCTGAACGGCGCCTACGTTGTATACAAAGGGCAACCGGTCGTAGAATATACGATTCCCAAAGAGCATCTTGAACCGCTGGTCGAGCGGGCGGGAAAACATGATCACTACCTGGTTTACCAGGGAAAAGAAGCTTACTTCTCCAATGCCAAGCAGCATCCCGCCCTGCTGCAATCAGTCTCTTCCTTAAAAGTAGAGCTTCCCGGCTACGATCCGGACTTCTGGCGGCATTCCAACGTATACCAAGCGTTTTTGCATTGTACGGCGGAGGAGGAGCATCTATACATGAGCGATATTCCCCATCTGCGGTTTGTCCGCTGGCATAAGCACGCCATGGACGTTATGCCTGTGGGAGGCTCCAAAGCGCGGGGCATCCAGGACTTGCTCAGCCACTTAAACGTAAGCCCCGAAGAAGTCGTGGCCTTTGGCGACGGGCTTAATGACAGGGAAATGCTGGCCCTCGCCGGACTGGGCATAGCCATGGGGAACAGTCACGAGCAGCTCAAAGCCTGCGCGGATCACATCACCACCGACGTGGACAATGACGGCATCGCCAACGGCTTAAAATATGCGGGATTGCTGTAGGTTTATGCGCTTGGGCCGATGGCCCAGGCGAGCAGCGGTACGCCGCTAAACATCAAAGGAGAAGGTCCGCTAGACTAACTGAGAAACTCCTGCAAAAACATAAGGACATAAAATGTCGCTATTCCGGCGCTATCCGTCCATTTGAGAGAAATAGAAGACATTTATGTCGCTATTTTCTCGGATCACAAGGAAATGCCCGCGTTCTGGACCCTTCATAGAAAAATAGGGACAAAAAGTGCCGCTAATGGGGATGAACATGCCGGGCTCCGGATAATAAGAGCATAAAATTCCGCTATTTGGGAGGCTGGCGGTTGGTTGTTCCGGCAGTTGGTTGTTCCAGTTGCCTGCTGTCAAGCAACGATTTTTAGGTTGATCCCTAAAAAAAGCCCGACGGTGCCCCTGAGCTTTTTCAAAGGCACGCCGTCGGGCGTTTTTTTCTGTACGCCGCCTGTAACCACCGAATTCCGGATCACCGAAAAAAGCAGCGTTATAGCGGCAGAACATCCGATATTTCCCCAGTTAGATTCTCCGGGGCTGCAAATGAAGATAAAGCGGCGGTCCGTCGGCAAAATCGTGATGCGTCACCTTGACAAGCCCGTCCTCCTGCTCAATGAACGGGGCCAACTCGCTGTCGCTTGGCACTTCGGTCCCGGCTGCCAGCGACATAACCAGCGCCGCCTGCTTCATCCGGTCCAGGGCGATGGTTTGGCGGGGACCCGAATATAAGACGAGATCGAGGGTCATTGTTCCGTTTGCGCCCGCGCGGTTCAACTCCCAGGCAAAGGTTTGCCGTGGATCGGGTTCTCCGGCAAACAGCGCCTGGTGCGGACCGGGCCCTTCGGCGAACAGCGTCAGCCAGGATTTGAAGCTGAACTGCAGCCCGCCGATTTGAATGATAGCGCCGTCCTTCACTTGGCGAATATCCACCTCATCGAGCCGGCCGCCCAGCTCCAGGCGCAGCCGCAGATCCTTGGCTAGCACGGAGCCGTCGATTTTATCAAGATTGATATGCGTATCGCCCCCATTGCTGGCAAAATCAACGCCAAACCATACGCGCCCCCGCCGCTGGCGGCTGTGGAACAGCGCGGAGCAGAAATCGTAACCGTCATGCAGGAAACGCAGTCTTAAGTAGGCGGGGGAACCACCGTTATCGACATAAGCCAGCAACACGCTTCTTTGGTTCCAGAAGTCGCTCTCATCGAAGGTTCCCAGGCTGTACTGCGGCGTAATATAGGTAGTAGCCCATCTTTGGGTGGTTTCCCCCTGATCCCCCCGGTACCACCTGGCGACCAGCCGTGTGTCCGGCAGCGTAAAATCGTCAAGATATTCGGGCGGGCAAGCCATTCCGCTGCCAAACCATTCTTCCTCATAAGGAAGCTGTCCCCAGGAAAAAAACATGACCCGGCCCTGCGTAGCCAGCTGCAAAAACGCCTTGCTCCGCTCGTCAAGCAGCGTTTCGTAACGGCGGGCGTGCGGGCCCGTCCATTGCTTAGTAGCGACATGGTAATGCTCGGCTACGGTTTTCCAGGTCATCTGGAGCAGCCTGTCGCACAATTCCCTAGCTCTCCCGTTCAGAGTCAACCCGCGCAGCTTCGACAGCTCGAGAATAGCGATATACGTATAAACCGGGCTGTTGTATTCCTCAAACACCTCCCGCTTCCGGGTATACTCATAAAGCCGCGTCAACCGGTCCAGGCCGTAAGCTTCGAACGCTTGATGGGCATACTGTTCGCCGTAAATCAAAGTCACAAAAGCGCCGAGGATGGCGATATTGGTATAATCGGGACCTACGTTTCGCTTCCTGATCGCCTCGCAGGCATAACCTACCGAGCGGATCACGGCTGCGCGCAGCTCCTCCGGAAAGCGATGGCCGTGACGGCAAAGGGCGGTAATCAGCCTGCTGCCGCAGAAATCCGCCCAGTTCCAGTCCGGCGGAGCCATCCGCGCAAGCGGCTCTTCGTAAAACCACGGCCAAATGCCAAACGTGCTGCGATCCGGATCCGTGTCCTGCAGCGAGATGACCCGGTCGATCACCTGCAGCGCCCGGGTTTCGTATTCGGCAAGCTCCGTATCGAGCAGACCAAGCGCATAGCTAAGCGAATCCCGGGTGGAATGAACCCACTCTACCCCGGTCAGCGTCGTATGATACCCTGGGCTGCTGAACGGAGACCGCAGAAGCTGAAGCTCCGGGTTGTAGCGGGAGTCCATCTCCTTCATTTTGCGGATTAACATTTTGCGTTCATCGATCATTCTTCGTCCGCCCCCTTGCGTGCCTTAATCTCCAGCAAACTGACCTGGGTCAGCAGTTGCAGCGCCAGCCCTTGTCCATACAAGGTCGGATAGAGGGGCACTTCATTATAAGCGGCGATCGACGCCAGCACCGGCGTGCCGCCGGAGACGTTGCGAACCTCGCCTTCGGCTGTGATCAGCGGCAATAGCCCCTCCACGGTCAGCCGCGCGCTGTCGAGGTACGCCTCATCCAGCAATCCCGACTTAACCGCCTTGATGAACCCGCAGGCGATCCCCGCGCTGGCCGAGCTTTCCTTATAAAAATCGCTTTGGTCCAGCACCGTATGCCATAGTCCGTCTTCGGCTTGGACCGCGCGCAGCCCCATCGCCAAAGCCCGGTAGCGGCGGAGCAGCTCTTCCGGAATCTCGGTAAGACCGCGGACGGCCACCACGATTTCAGGGACCGCTAATGTCAGCCAGGCGTTAGCGCGCGCCCATTTGGCAGCGGACAAATGATTTTGCCGGGCGCAGTCCCAACCGTGAAACATCAGACCGGAATCGGCATCCTGCAGCAGGCGCAGATGAAGCAGCGTCTGCCGCAGCGCCTCTTCGGCCAGTCTGCGATCGGCCGCAGCCTGAGCCAGCCGGGCCAGGAACAGCACCGCCATATAAACCGTATCGGCCCAGACCTGTTCGGGAAAATCGGCGTCTTCGGTCACGGTATGCTCGAAGGCCCCTTCCCGGGTGCGGGGCGCCTCCTCGATCATCCAGCGGGCGATTTCCCGCGCTTCGGCGAGGTATTCCTTCTGCCCGCTCAAGCGGTACAGTAAGGGAAATACGGCGTACGGCGCCATCGAATTAATCACCTTCGCCTGGCCGGCTTGGCTGTGATTCCGTTCCACCCACTGTACGGTATAATCGACAGCGTGCCTTTCCCCGGCATGGATTCCATAATCCAGCAAAGAGATCAGGCCGACACCGGGCACCCAGTCCCAGTGCTCGGCATCCATTCCCCAGTGGTCTCTCTGGCCGGCTGTCATATAAGCAAACAAACTTTGACTAGTTTCCTGCAATTTCGCTTTTGCCATCATTTTTCGCTCCTCCCGCGGCCCCTCTTATAGAGTGAACTCGTACTTATACAGTCAGTTCCACCGGAGACTTTCCCTCGAACGGGATTTCTCCGAAAATCGCCTTAATCGTGTACTCGATCGTCTCTTCATGCAGGGAATAGGCGTTGACCAGGGTATCGAGAAAAGGGATATCCTTGAGCAAATACGGAGTGGAAAACGAGATGCCGATCGGGCGGATCGTTTCGGCATGCTGCATCGCCCATATGGCTTTTGCGGCGTCGCCAACCGGCCGGGCCGTATTCATCATGCCGTGCAGCGGCATAAAATAGGGCATAAACGCCGCATCCCATCTTCTCCCCGCTTCCTCCCAGGTCCGGAGCGTACTCAGCGGCTCAAATTGGTCTAAAATATCAACCTCCAGCCCCCGCGCCCGCAGCAGCTCTACGAATCGTCCCATTTTGTCGAATTGCCGCCCCTCGGTCACCTTGTTCAGCATAATCACCAGCACTTTGGAGACGGAAGCAGCTTCAAGAGGAAGCACGTCCGCCCGGTTCCGGACCAGCGTAACGGAGCGCCGGGCGATTTCCGCCCCAACCCTTTGCGCTTCTGCCGTCCGCTCCGGCGTAAGCCTGTCATCAAAGAGCTCCATGGCCTGGCTATCCCGGCCCTGTTCATCCAGATGCCGGACACCGAGCCGCGCCTTCATTTCGAGAATCCGGCGTACGCTTTGGTCCAGCCTTTCCATCGTGATGGCGCCGTCGCCGATGGACTGCTCCATCACCGCGAAATAGCGGGTGCCCGGCCAGAGCAGGACGTCCGTTCCGGCGGCAAAGCAATCGATGATCCGCTTCCTGTAATCCCCCCAGGACAAAAATCCGCCCATATCCAGCGCATCGGAGATAACAACCCCGTCAAAGCCGAGCCGCTCCCGCAGCAGTCCATTCGTAACGGCGGCCGAGACGGTCGCCGGGACCGGCGCTTCGGTTCGGCCGGCGCTTTCGGCCCAGGGCAAAGCGATATGTCCGGTCATGACGGACAACACCCCGGATTCGATCACTCGGCTCGTCACTTCACCATAGGTCGTAAGCCATTCCGCTTCGGATAAATCATTTACCGTCGTGATGATATGCTGGTCCCTGAAATCCACTCCGTCACCCGGAAAATGTTTGGCGCAAGCGGCCAGTCCGTGATCCTGCATCCCGCGGATGATCGCCGAAGCCAGCTTGGCCGCCCGCTCGGGATTGTCTCCCAGGCAGCGGGTCGTAATCACCGGATTCAGCCAGTTCAGCAGCAGGTCCATGCCCGGGGCCAGCGCCCAGGTGAAGCCGGCGGCGCGGCCTTCGAGCGCCGTGTATTTGCCGTACTCGTAGGCCAGCGCCTCATCGTTCGCCGCGGCAAGCGCCAGCAGCGGCGGAAAGGCCGTCAGGCTGCGTACGGCGGATCCGGCGCCGAATTCCAGATCGCCGGAAAACAGCAGCGGATAGCGGCTAAGCTTCTGATATGTTTCAATCCATTTGCGGTAATCCCCCGCTTTTCCCGTCGCCTTGAGAATGATTTCGCCGCCGATAAAAAAGCTGCCCACCGGATAGCGCTCCATATAAGCCGCGATCTTGTCTTCATCCGCCTCTTTGAACGGCAGCCGGCCGGCATGGTCCTGCATGGTTTGCCCGATCTTTTCCCGGAGCGTCATGCTGTTCATAGTGCGCTCCACCCAACGCCGTTCCTCTTCGCTCAAATCTTTCAACATTGCCTAAGTCCCCTCCGTGTCGTTGGTACTCTCAAAATCAGGCCCCTGATTCCGCAAGCCTGCGCGGCTTAGCGGATCAAGGGCCTCGTTAAGACCGGTAAACGGCGGCTGTTGTCGCCTTCGTTTTTGCCGTTCTCTCTCCCGCCAGCCCTGCTTCCGCCGGACTCCCGCGGTCTAGGAGCCGATGTGCAGGGTGGCCGTTCCGGTATTGTTATCCCGGTTCATTTCCGGGTAACGCTTAATGTCGTTGACCAGGAAGCTGATCTGATAATCGCCGGCGGCCGGCACGATCCATTGCGGCGTTCCTTGCGCGCTGCCGTTAGCCGTTAACAGCACCTCTTCCCCGGGTTCAATCACGTTCGCGTACGTGTCCGACCAGGATACGGTGCCGCCGTTGACCGAGAAGGCCCCGCCCGTAATCATTCCCGCGCCAGTGGTGGCATTTAGCGGCGTCGGCCGCGCGCCGACATTTTTGACCTTGGCCCAGAAGACCAGAGCATCCCCGGCCTGCGGCGTCTCGTGATCGGCAGGCTCGCCGCTGTCCGTCACGATATTCCAGCCCACTTCCGTCACGATCATATCGGCCTGCGGTACAGGCAGAGAGGCTTCCGCGCCCTCATACTCGAAGCCGTGCACCATCACCTTGCCTTCCTTAACGACGATGTCGATCCGGTGCAGACCGTTCTCCAGCCCGTCAAGCCGGAACACCTCCTTGTCTTCGCCCTCCAGTCCGGCTTCGACAATGTTCACGGTGCCCCTCAGTTCACCGTCCACATATACTTCCGCACTGCCCATATCGGCGCGGATATCCGATCTCCAGCGGATGCCCGTTCCATTGAAATACAATGAGGCGGCGGAACCGGGCGTACTGGAAACATGGGACACCCCGTTGTCGGCCGTCGCAAACCCGGAGTACAAAATCGCCTCATCGTCATGCTCCACCGGATGCCACCTGCTCTCTTCCTCATAAGCGCCTTCCTCCAGACGGAAGTAATCGATGTTGCTGCCCCCGCCCGCGTTGGCGATTTCAATATTGTTGTATCCGGCCTGAAGGCGAATCGTAAACTTTTTCTCCGTGTAAGTTCCCATCCATCCGCCCGTAGCCGGCAGCGTGATCGTCGCCGCTTTGGTCCCGTTGACGAGCACATTCTTTTTCGCTTCCTCCTGCGAAGCATACGCGACGGTTAACGTGTAATCGCCGCCGCTTGCGGACGAATACCCGAGGATCGTCAAGCTGCCGCGGTGAGTTTGCTCCACCGCCTTCCCGCCGGAAGCTCCAGCCCGGTTCACCGCCACAAGCGGAGCGGCAAATTGCGTGGCTTCGGCCTCGAACTTCGTCGGATCTCCTTCGGCGGGCGGGGTTACCGGAAGCACAGGCGTCACGGCGCTCACTGGAGCGGTCAGCGGCGATGTTTCTCCGAATTCATTAACCGCCTCCAGCCGGTAGCTGTATTCGGTATCCGGCTCGACCGCCCGGTCATGAAAAAAGTTCAGCATGCCAGGAACCGTCATGACCGGCTCGGATTGCCCGTTCCGGTATATGCGCACCTCGGTTGTTTCCGGTTCCCCGGCAGGCATATCCCAGGTCAGGGCAATCTCGTTGTAGCCCACCGCGTTTGCCGCTGCGTTCTGCGGCGTCTCTGGCGGCGCGCCTTCATATTTGTCCAAAATATACTGCACGGTTTCCCCCGCTCCGAGCGTAACCTCCAGCTCCAGCGCCGGACCTGCGGACAGGTTCACCCAAGAATGCGCTTCGTCATAAGTTTCCCCCGGTCCAAAGCGCTCCCCGGCGTATTGCCCCTGCTCCGGCATCGTGACCGAAACCCGCATCGTCACCGGTGTATTCTCGAAATTGACGAAACTCAGCAGCAGCTTATCCGCGCTCGCCCCCACCGTAGAGGTTCCCAGCGCCGAGGTGTCCACCCCGCGAAAATAAGCCTTTTTCCCGGCAAGCTCATCCTTGTTCAGGACTTCATAGGTTAACGGGCTTCCGTGCGTTGCATAAGCCGCGGCCAGACGGCGGAAAGTTTTGAGCCGGGTCTCCCCCGGTTCGTTGGCATTGGCGGAAACGGCCTGCGTGTCCTCATACCGGTGCGTATTCCAGTCCACCTGACTGTCAAACAATCCGAAATCGACGTTATCGTAAAAAAAAGCGGCATGCTGCATAATGTGATCCGCATATCCGATATCGCCGCGCAATTCCCGGTCAAACGCCGCGGCGAAACGGTAAGCATAGGTCCCGTATTTCGTATTGTCCGCATGATTGTCGTTGGCTCCGGCTTCGCTCATCGCCATTTCTTTGCCAAAGCCTTCATCCGCATCCGGATAGACGCGCAAGTTTTCATACAAGGCTCCGCCCGGTACAGGTTGCACCCCGGTTCCTCCATAGCTGTGCCCGTTCGTGATATCCGCGATTTCCTCAATCGGCCGGCGCTGTTCGGCGTCTCTTTCCCAGCCGTCGGGAATACCTTTGTACGGCCAATATGCCCAGCCCGGCGCCACAATCTTCAAATAGGGCTGATCGTTCGTCCGTCGTTCCTCGTCCAGCAGCCGGGCGGCAGCCAATATCGTTTGCTGCGGCCAGTCGAATACCCCGGGCTCGTTGTTCACTTCCATATATTCGTAAAGGTCCCCGTATTCGGCGACAAAGTTTCTGTAATAGTCCCGCAGTTCGGCAGGAATCACGCCTTGGGCCAGACTGGAGTTGGTTCGCCAATTTCCGCCCAGAAAACCCAGCATCGGCTGCAGATTCAGCTCGCGAAGCGCCAGCAAATAGTTGCGTCCCTGCGGCTTCCATTCGGATACGGTGTCGGACCAATAGGCCACCCGCATCCAGTTGCCGCTATAGGCCACGCCCATCCACTTCGTCAGCGGAGCCAAATGGCGGAGGGAATTTTCATCATATTTGAAGCTTCGGTTCATGAGCGTTGTGCCAAGGTGCACGTATCTGCCGTGAACCGGCTCGGCGGCGGGAGCCGCAAGCGCCTCAAGCTGGAAATAATCCCATACGAACCATAAATATTTATCCCCGTCGTAGCCAGGCGCCGTCGCATCGGCGTACAGTCCGCGATCCAGCTTCAACTGAAGTTCATTTTCGCCCGGACGCAGTTGCTCCTTGGGGATGTACAGTTTATAGGTCTGCTTCCAGGTGTTTTCCAGGGTAACTTGACCGTTGTTCAAGCCCGTAATCTGGATCAGCCCGCTCATCATGCCGTTCGTAAATACGGCAAGCTGGGGAATCGCATTACTTGCGTCCAGTACTTTAAAGCTGAACTGTACGCCGTATTCAGGAATCTCCGGGAGATTGAAGGAGATATTCAGCGTTCCGTTGGCATTGCCTTTCATTCCTTTGGATATGCTGCTCCATGTGCCGGAATCCGCTGGGATGGAAACGCTCTCATTTCCGTTCGCGTACTCCGCGGCAAACTCGGCGCTGCTGTTATCCGGGTTCCCAACCTGCCAGAGCGGGGATAATGACACTTCGCCGCCGCCGGATGAAAAGTTTGCGGTCTCTTCGGCAGCACCGCCGGCAAGACCGCTTTCGGTCTCCGCTGCCCATACATTAGGACTAACAGGAAGGAGCATACTCACTGCGAGTGTCAACATTACCGCAAAACGGATACATGATAAGTACTTTTTTCGCATATGTCCGGTTCACTCCTTTATAGAGGTAGCTAAAGCCTACTTTTTGAACACTTACTTAAAACAGGTCGCAATCTTGGTTACTCCCGAAAAGCGTCCAACTGGAACTGCAGCTCCTTGATCACTTCGTCGATCCCCGCCGCTTTCAGCTTCTGGTTCATTTCCCCCAGCACCGGCTCGGGATCTTTTTGCCCGGTAAACAGCGTATTTTTATATTGTTTGACGATATTCGTTAAAGCGCCGATTTGCGATTGCACCTTGGAGGAATCGAAAACAAAGCCAAGCACCGGCGAAATGGTTGCATTCTCGTTCCACGTTTTGTACAACTCCACCCGGGCCGGGTCTTCGTTTTTGTTAATGTAGCTAAGCAGCACGTTGCCGATCATCCATTGGGAGACCGAATTGTAACCGCTGTCGGGAATCAGTTCGACGTTCCCGTCACTGAGCTTGTTATAGTGCTTTCCTTCAAGCCCAAACGTCAGCATATTATAGAGCACGGGGTCGGTATGGATCAGATTGATGAACATCATCGACCGCTCCGGATTTTTGGAGGTGCGCGAAATCGCCAGCATGGAGCCTTGCAGGCTTTTTGTGCCCACCTTGACAGGCAGCAGCGTCTTGATCTGCATCGGTCTGCCGGTCAGATTGGTCCAGTCGTTGGCCGAGGTCGGGTTCATATTGCCGTAGGTGAACCAGGCTTTCCCGTTCTTTACCGCATCCTTCAGCTCGGTTTTGTCCGTTGCCCCGTTTTTGTTGATGTACCCGGCTTCATACCATTTACGGATCAATTTCAGGCGCTCCAGCATCTCCGGCGTGTCGTATTCGTTAAAAACCTTCATCGTGCCGTAATCCAGCATCGCCGGGATGTCATTGCTGCCGTCGATATCCTCTGCGTTCGGATACACCGGGAACCAGAAACTCGTGTCCGTATGGTTCATAAAAAACGGCGTGATGGCCGGCTCTTTTTCCTTGATCGTTTGCAGCATCGGCTCGATATCCTCCAGCTTTTGCAGGCTTTCGATATCGAAGTTGTATTTGCCCGCGATCGCCTTGTCAAAGGCAAACCCGACCGATTGCCCCAATTCCTTCTCCGTCGGGATCGCGTACAAATGCCCGTTCACGGTCGCCGCCTGTAAATAGGCCGGATTGATTTGCTCCTTCGTCTCCTTGGCGTACTTGTCAAGCAGATCCTCGAGCGGATAATACGCCCCTTTGGAAGCATTGGTCAAAAAATCCCAGGTAAAAGTCATGTCGAACACTTCGCCCGACTGAATCATCAGATTCACTTTATCCGCCGGCTTATCCCAGCTTAACTGATTGATTTTTAGCGTGGCGTTGATCTTATCTTTTAAATAAGCGTTAATTTCTTGTTCCACGGCCGCTACGTCCTTATCCGGCCCTCCCGGCAAATAGAGCGACAGCTCTACGGGCGCAAGCCCGTTCGGGGCAGCTTCTTGCTGTGCTCCCGCGTTTCCGTCGGCATTTCCAGCCGTGGTGCCCGGACTGCCCCCGCGACCGCCGCCAGCGCATCCGCTTAACGCCGTTCCGGCAAGCAAGGTCAACGCCAGCAACAGGCCCATCCATTTGAAGCTTTTCATGCTAGTTCTCCTCCCTTTTGGTCAATAAAGCGTGTATGATATGCTAACCGGATAACCGGGATTAGCCTTTAATGGAGCCGATCGTTAAGCCTTTGATGAAGTAGCGCTGGAAAAACGGATAGGCAAGCACAATCGGACCGATCCCAATCAGCGCCATCGCCATCCGGATCGTTTCCCCCGGCAGTTTGGCCAGCTCGGTGGCCGACCCCTGAATCAGCGCGCTGTTCCGGCTTAAATAATCGGCTTGCGAAATCATTTTGTACATCAGATATTGCAGGGAATACAGCTTGGTGTCGGTAATAAAGATCATGCTGTTAAACCAGTCGTTCCAGTAGTGCAGCGTATTGAACAGACCGATCGTGGCGAATACCGGCAAAGACAGCGGAAACACGATTTTGAAAAAGGTCCGCAGTTCCCCGGCACCGTCTATTTTGGCAGCTTCGATCAGCGCGGGCGGCACGGTCATTTGAAAATAAGTTTTCATAATAAGCACGTTAAACGGCGACAGCAGCATCGGAAAAATCAGCGCCCAGATCGAGTTTTTCAAATCCAGTACCTGCGTGTACATGATATACCACGGTACCAAGCCGCCGCTGAACAGCATCGTGAAGAACACGAGGAAAGCAAAAACATTTCTGTATCTGAAATCGCCCCGGGAGAGCGGATACGCATACAGCGAAGTGAGCAGCACACTCAGCAAAGTCCCGACAATGGTGACGAAGAAGGAAATTCCGTAGGCGCTGACAACCGTGCCATAATCTTTAAAAATATACCGGTACGCCTCCAGGCTCAGTTTGTCCGGGATAAATTGATAGCCGTTCAGCACGATCGAGTCGTAATCGGTAATCGAAATCATAAAGACGAGGACGATCGGCAGCACGCAAAGCACGGTAATGACGATAAAAATCAGATGGAGAATCAGATTGGTCGTTTTCGAAATTTCGTTGTTCATATGAGGCTCCTCCTAGAAAACCGCCTGGTCTTTGTCGATTTTGCGCACCACCCAATTGGAGAGAAGCACGAGGAAAAATCCGACGACGGCCTGGTACAACCCCGCTGCCGAAGACATCCCCAGGTTCCCCATATTGATCAGGGCATTGTAGACATAAGTATCAATGACCAGCGTGGTCGGGTACAGCGCGCCCGAATTCAGGGTCGTCTGATAAAACAAGCCGAAATCCGAACGGAAAATATTGCCGATGGCCAAAATCGTGGTGATGATCATCACCGGGCGGATCAGCGGAATCGTAATGTGGATGATTTGTTTCCACTTGCTGGCCCCGTCGATCAGCGCGGCCTCGTAGTATTCGTTATCCAGGCCGATAATCGCGGAGAGATAGATGACACAGCCGTATCCCACACTTTTCCAGATATTGATGAGCGGCAAAATAAACGGCCAGTATTTCGGCTCGGAATACCAGTTCATCTCGTCCACGCCAAACAGGGCAAGCACCCCTTTGTTAATGAAACCGTATTCGACGTTGAGGAAGGCGAACACGAGATAACTGACGACAACCATGGACAAGAAATAGGGGAAAAACATCACGCTTTGATAGAACTTAGCCGCCAGCTTGTTCTTCAATTCGTTTAACGCGACGGCCACAGCCACGGCGAAAACGAGATTAAGGATGATAAACGCAAAATTGTACAGCACCGTGTTGCGCGTAATAATCCAGGCATCCGTAGTGGCAAACAGAAATTTGAAGTTGTCGAAGCCAACCCAGGGGCTCCCCAGGATGCCGTCGATATAGTTGATATTTTTGAACCCGATGATAATGCCGAACATCGGCAAGTAATTGTTGACGAGGAGAAACAGCACTCCCGGCAGCAACATGAGCAGCAGCACTTTATTTTTCCTTAATTCTTTGAACCTTGCAGCCAACCGTGTTTTTTGGTTCACAGGCTCCACCTCCTCAAAGTTTTGTTAAGCATTTGCTTCCTCAATACCTCTTCGTACAAAACTACTTCGGAAGCTTTATTTGACTTTCGACGGGTTATCTCACACCCAAGTTTACCGGCGGACGCCGCAAAGCAAAATAAACGCAGCTATAATAAAAGTTCAAAATTCTATAGTTTTCTGAGGCGCGCAATAAGAAAAACGCCTGACGGCGTCCTTTAATGGCTCTGATTTCTACTTTGGACGTTACTCTAAGGGACACCAACGACCTTATCCGCCTATTTCCCGGGTATTTCCCAGCCTAACGGACACAGGCGACCCTATTTCGCTCTAAACCGGTCATCCAGAACGATTTGAGGTAAATAACGTCATCTGTGTCCGCTACATTTTGCAAACTCCCGTTTTTTCGAAAATAACGGCTCTGGTGTCCCTTAGCTCCCTGATTCCTCTTCTCCTCCCTCGGAATTTTATACTTCTGATATGTTAAAAAAACCTCGCCGCTGGCGAGGTCCTTTGCCCGAGCAAACCCATACGCTCAGTGCATGGGGAGGGGTAAGTTTGGGGTTTTACCCCATGACCCATTCCCTGCAGGCAAGTGCAATAACGTAGAAAGCGTGGAAAAATCTAACGGTTGTGAGCGACGCTATTTGGGCAAAAACGAGGGGATACAAAATGTAACGGTTGCCAGCGAGCTTATTTCCTACTTTTTCGGCTGTAATGGGGCGATTTCGCCTAAATAAGCGCGATGGCAACCGTTAAAAAAGAAATCACCGATTTTTCGCATGAATAAGCACGATGGCAACCGTTAGCACAGCAAAAAACTGCCCTAATCAATGGCCTCCCGCAAGAGGATGCAAAGGATCAAAGTCGGGATAGACGTAATCTTCGGGGCTAAAAAAGCGTCCTGTCGCCGCGATTTCCAGCATCAGGTTCAAGCGCTCCGTTTCCCGCCGCAGTGCTTCTTCCATCGGCAGCGGCTCCTGGTCTGCGATGAGCTGCAAATAAAGCTCCATTCGCGGACGATCTCCGGAATTGCGCGGGCCCGGAGCGACAGTATTGGGGTCGTACTGATCCATAATTTGCGGCCACAGCGGATAAAACGCCTCCTGAGCGGTAGGATAAAAATCTTTAAATTGCGCGTATTGCGGCTGCTGATTTGTCCGATTCACAATATCGTCAACGAGCGGGATGGCCAGCGCCTGCTGAAACAAAACGGTCTGAAAGTCGGCCGATTGCAGAAAGCTCCAGACTTTCACGGCCTCCTCCTTCGCACTCGCGCCAGAGCCTACGACCAGGGGAGACTGCGGCTGCATCATTAACGCGCCGGCTCCGCTCAGCTCTTCGCTAATAGCCGGCGGCATCGCGATTCCCCAATCCCCCCGCGGCGCATATTCGCGGATTTTCACGTAATCCTGGCTGGTGGCGTACATCATCCCGATATTTCCCTCGGCAAACTGCTTCAAAGCGTTTTCACGTTTCAGCAGGGACTCGCCCGGATACAGGCTTCCCGCCCGTTTGATCTCTCTCATCGCTTTAAGCCAAGGCAAGTAGACGCTTAAATCGTATTTGCCTGTCCGGTAATCGTAATAAAATACGCCGCTATACGTGTTTGACATTTCCAAATCGAGCTGGAAGCTGTGCTGAAGATCTCCCGCCGGCAGAGCAAAACCGTACTTTCGCACTCCGCCCCCGGTGGCGGTGATTTGCTCCGCGGCTGTCTTCAGCTCGGCCAGCGTGGCCGGCGGCCGGTCGGGATCAAGTCCCGCGTTCTTGAACAAATCTTTTCTGTAGATCAGCCTGAGCGTCTCCACACTGGAAGGAAGAAAATAAATGCCTCCCTTGAACATGGAGCTCTGCGCATAGTCCAGGCTCCACTGCGGGTAACGCCGAAATTCGCTTTGACTGAGATACGGCTTTAAATTTTCCAAATAATTTTTATTCACGTAAGAAGCAAGCCAGATGCGGTCGGCGACAAACACATCCGGACCTTTGCCTGAAGTTAACAGCATGTTCAGCGTATCGTTGTAAGCCTCTGTCGGTATATCCATGATGACGATTTCCGTTCCATCCGGATTGGTCTCGTTAAACCGCCTGATCGCGTTCCGGACTTCAAGATTGTCCGCCCAATCGTTCAGGGCGATTTTCACCTGAATCTTCGCCGGTGCCTTTTCCCCCTCTTCTCCCCGCTCGATCAGCGACGAACGGTCCAAAACAAAAAATCCAAACAGCGCCATGCCGACAAACAGACCTATGGCCAAACTCCATCCCCGTTTCATAGCTATCCCCTCACGTTGACATATCCGAACCGATGCTTTTACAATAAAGCCGTTCCGATCTGCCTACATATTCCGACAATCGGCCGCATTTGGCAAGAGTCAATTTATGTGCGAGTTCAAATGCAAGTTCAAAAAGTCAGGTTTTCAGCACCTTTTTGAACTACCTTTTCAAATCGATCCTCAAGAGGGGAGATTCGCGATGAAACAGTGGTTCGATACGCTGTCCAAATTTTTGTTCCTGTACAATTTCAGCATCCGCAGCAGACTGATCCTGTACTTTCTGTTCCTTGTGCTGCTGCCTACCACGATCATCTCCATCACGATCTACAACAAGTCCACCGAGATTATTGCCCGGAATGCGAATACGTCGATCCAAAACAATCTGAACCTGGTTGAGGATCATCTTATGCAAAAATTTAATAACGCCGATGATGCGATGATCTCCCTCTATCTCAATTCGGAGTTCGCCGATTTGATCTCTTCCGACCGGGCAACGGACGGCACCGGAATCATTAACGAGCTGAATGAACTGAACAAAATTTTGGAGAATTTCCCCAGCAGCGGGGCTACCGGCGTCCGGTTCGTCCCGATGCTCTACATGGTGAACCGGCCCGAATATACGCAATATAACTTTTCGCGCCGAGTATTCAACATCGATCTGATTTCCCTAAAACCGTGGTATCTGGACATTCCGGCCAAATCGGATATGAGCGTGATCGGCTTAAGCTCGCTGGATTCCCAATACACGCTGAAATTTGCCAAGCGCTTGTTCGGCATCCGCCATATTCAGCTTCCTTATGTGGGCATCTTGACGCTCGACATCCCGCTCAGCGATTTCAGCTCCACCGTCGAGAATTACAAGCCTACCCCAGGCAGCAACATCTATGTCGTCGATCAAAACGACCGGATTGTGCTCAGCCCCGACCCGGAACTCATCGGAAAAAGCCTGAGCACTCTGGAATATTCGCGAAACATGTCCACTTCCGAAACGGACGATCCATTCCGTTCATTTCAATACAAGCAGGGCGGCGAAAACATGCTCGTGACCTACAAAGACATCACGCCCTATGGGTGGAAGGTGATTGCGTTGTCCCCGATCTCTGAGCTGAGCGGCGATCTGTTCTCTTTTCGGCGGGTCATGTATTTGGTCATCACCGTTTGCATGCTGTTATCGCTGATGATGGCTTTACTGCTGTCGGAAAACATCTCGGCCCCGATCCGCAAGTTCGTGCATTCGATGTCCCATGCCGAGACCGGGAATTTCAACATCAAAATCGTTTATAAACGCAAGGACGAATTTGCCTACCTGTTCCAGCGCTACAACGCAATGATGCAGCAGATCAAAGCGCTGATCGATAAATTATACGTGACCGAGCTGCGCAAAAAAGAAGCCGAGCTGAAATCGCTGCAGGCTCAGATCAACCCCCATTTCCTGTATAACACGCTGGATTCGATGAACTGGCTGGCGATCCGGCATAATGTTCCCGAGCTCAGCAGCATGGTGACTTCTTTGGCCGATTTTTTCAGGTACAGCCTCAGTAAAGGCAACAACGTCATTCCGCTGCGGGACGAACTGCGGCAGGTGGAAAGCTACCTGGAAATTCAGCGCTTCCGCTTTCAGGATAAGCTGGAATACCAGCTGGAGGCAGTGGATGAAGAACTGCTCAATAGCTGCCTGATCGTCAAGCTGACGCTGCAGCCGCTGGTGGAAAACGCCATCGTCCACGGCATCCAGAAAAAACAGGGACCGGGGATGATCCGGATCAGGGTGCGGCAGGAATCCGATAACCTGCTGACGATTTCCGTCTTCGACAACGGCGCCGGCGCCGATCCCCGGCAGTTGAACGATCTGCTGAACGCCAGGCAGCCAAGCGGCGGCTCGTATGGAATCCGCAACGTCCATGCGAGAATTAAGCAATTTTTCGGTGAGGCCTACGGGATCAAGTATTACCGCAATGATGAGGACGAGCAGGGATTGCTGGTGGTTGTAAGCTGTCCTGTGGTGACAACATGGAACGAGGTGAACGAAGATGATCACGATGATCATCGCGGATGACGAGCCGTTTATCCGGGACAGCCTGAAAACGGCCATCCGCTGGGAAGAGGAGTTCGGCATTCAGATCATTGGCGAGGCGAAGGACGGACAGGAGGCCTACGAGCTTTGTTTAAAGCTCAAGCCCGACATATTGTTTATCGACATTATGATGCCGTATTGGGACGGACTGCAGGTGGCCGCGAAGCTGAAGGAGGCGGAATGCCCGGCTAAAATCATCATTATCAGCGGTGTGCAGGATTTCTCTTATGCGCAAAACGCATTAAAGATCAATGCGGAAGGCTACATTTTAAAGCCTGTGAAATTGCCCGAGCTGAAGGAAATTTTTCGCAAGACGGTGGATGGCATCCATAATGACCGGACCGTGCAGTTCAATCTGGATCGTCTCAAAAAACAACTGCAGGAGAATACGCCCTTGATCCGGGATAAATTTCTGCAAAATTTACTTGCCGGGCTGTACCCCGAGGCGAAGGAAATTTGGGAAAAGATCGCATTTTTCGGGATGCCATTATCCCCGGACCAGCAATTTACGGTGGGCGTCCTGCAGCTTGACGACTATAAAAAAGCGCTGGAGAAGTACTCCGAGGAATACAAGCAGCTGCTTTATTTTTCCATGCAAAATATTATCAACGAGATCATGGCGGAGCAACGGGCCGGCCTCAGCTTCGTCGCTCGGGAAAATGAATTCATTTTGCTGTTTTGCAGCGGCGGCGGAGTGGGAGTCCAGGAGATCATGGGGCTGTGCGAGGCTTGCACCCTTAATATCGGCCGGTATTTGCAGCTTTCCGTGTCGATTGGCATCGGGAATACCTGCAGGCTAATCCAAAGGGTGGAAGAGTCCTATAAAGAAGCGTTAACCGCCCTTATCTATAAGTTTTATACCGGTCAGCGCTCCATCATTCATATCCGGGACATTCGGCCTGACAACGAAACACTGCAAAGCTCTTATTTGTACAAGTTGCATACCGACCTGATGAACGCGCTAAAGGTGGGCAATACGAGCAAAACGGCCGCCCTGCTTGAGGACCTGTTCCGGCGTCTCAGCGAACCGAAGCCGCAATTGGATTATGTGCAAAGCTTGTGTGCGGAAATGATCTTCACATCCGCGCGCACGCTTTATGAGCTGGATGGCGGAGGCGAGCACGTCCATAGCGATCGGATGACGGTCATCAAGGAAATTTACGGCAAAACCGAAATCGGACAGCTTAAGGACTATATGCTGCAGCTTTTCACCGATCTGACCCGTTATCTGGTAAATAAAAACACGACGAAAAACAGCAAGACGATCAACAAAATCAAAGAGATTATCCACGAGGGTTACGCCCGGGAGCTGTCCGTCGCGAAAATCGCCGAGCAGGTGTATCTGACTCCCAATTACATCAGCCTGATTTTCAAGCAGGGCACGAATGAGACGATCAGCGATTACATCACCAAAGTACGGATCGAGCAGGCCAAAAAGCTGCTGCACAATTCCGACCTGCGGGTCATGGAAATCGCCGAGCTAGTCGGCTACGAGAATCCGCATTATTTCAGCACGGTCTTCAAAAAGAACGTCGGCTGCCACCCGCTTAAATACCGCGAGGATATCGGGAAAGGCCAGATATAGCGCCGCTGTATGTCCTCGGCATATCCTGAACGGTTCGTGCGGCATTTAATCGCCGAACAAGCAAAGAAAAATGCCGCACATTGTAACATGCGGCACCATGCCGGTTCAGCCTACGCCAAGGCCTCCCGCCGGATCCGTTCCAGCAAAGCCCGGCAGCCCTGCTGCACCATCTCGTAAACCTCTTCGAAGTTGCCCGTATAGTACGGGTCGGGCACTTCCTTGACCGTAGACTCCGGAACGAGGTCGAGCAACTTCAATATTTGGGCGTCCGGCTGCCGTGCCAGCGACTTCAAATCCCGCTCGTTTTGGTTGTCCATAGCGATGATATAGTCGAAATCCGAAAAATCCGCAGGCGCAACCTGCCTGGCCTGAAGCCCTTCGTACGATATGCCGTATTGATCCAAAATGCGGCGTGTCCCGTGATGCGGCGGATTACCGGTATGCCAGTTGCCCGTTCCCGCGGAATCGATGCGAAACCGGCCGCTTAAATCCGCTTCGGCCACCAGATGCCGGAACACGGCTTCGGCCATCGGCGAGCGGCAGATGTTTCCGAGACATACAAACAAAACGCCGATCGGTCGTTGCTTGTCCTTCATTACGCTTTCCCCCCTGGTCAGATATTACTATAGGATCTACGCAAGAACAACCCGCCGCGGTGGTTTTTCCGGCTGCCCCGGTTGGGCAAATCCGCCGTCCCCGGGACAAACGTTACTCTTTCCGCACCACCGGAATCCAGATTTCGCTTTTGTACGTCGGCGAGGTGACGTCTGGGCTTTCGTTCCAGAGAATTTCCGGCCCTTCGGTCAGCTCGTAATTTGCGGACGGGAACCACTCGGCGTAAATCCGTCCCCAAATGTTTTGCAGCGTCTCGGGGAAAGGCCCTACCGCCGTGAACACAGCCCATGTTGAAGTGGCGACTTCAAGCGATGCTAAATGCCCAGGACATTCCCGTGTGGTGGCCACACCGATATAGTGATCGAGTTCCCCTTGCTCCTTCATCCGTCCCTCCGAAAAATCCGCCGACGCGCTGATCATGCCGGCCGGCTCCACATTGGACAGCTCCTTCAGGAGCCGAATGGTCTCCTCGTCCAAGCTCTGCCACATTTCCGCGATTTGCGGATTGACGCCGTGAAATTGGATCGTCACTCGTTTGGATAACCCTACGATCCGAAAAGCCTCTTTTTCCACAATACGATAGTTCATTTCGCTTCCTCCTTGAATGGTAAGTTGGAAGGTCATACGCGGATAAGCTTTTAACTGTTGGCCCGGATTTCTCGCTTCGGACGGCGTGATGCCGTGCATGATCTGAAACGCCCGGGTAAAAGCGTCCGCCGAACCGTATCCGTACTTCACCGCCACATCGATAATCCGGACGTCTTGATGCTGCAGCTCGAACGCGGCCAACGTCAGCCGTCTGCGGCGAATATACTCGGACAACGTCACGCCGGCTAGAAAAGAAAACATCCGTTTGAAGTGATATTCCGAACAAACGGCGAGCCTGGCCGCTTCCTTATAATCGATTTCATCCGCCAGATGCTGCTCGATATAGTTTAATGCGGCGTTTAAGTTTTTAAGCGAATCCATCGTCTGCACCTCCTTCACATTCACAGGATAACAGGATCAAGCTCGCCTGATCCGACTTTTCGTGCCCGAAAATGGCGGGGCGTTCACCTTGTTCCGCAGCCATTAGGAGCAGAAGCGGATTTTACCGGGTGCAGGCCCGGTAAGCGGTCGGGGAAATCCCCGTATGTCCTTTAAACTGGCGGGAGAAATGGGCCAACTGCATGCCGATCTGTTCGGCGATTTCGGCGATGCTTTCGTCGGTGTACGTCAACAGCCGCTTGGCCTCTTCCATTCGCTTGCGCTGCACGTAATGCATCGGCGTGATGCCCATGATTTTTTTAAAATACGGGATAAAATAATTCGGATGCAAATGGACGATATCGGCCAAAGCTTCGATCTCTATCGGCTCGTGCAGGTGCTCGTGGATATATTTCAGCACGCCCGCCAGCTTTTCCCGCTCGGTAAACTGCATGTAATCCTTCAAATATTCCTGGTATCCGCCATCTTCCAAACAACACGCCAGCAAATTGAGCAGACCGGCCTGCAGCCTGAGGCCCGCAAACGGTCCGCCCGCCTGGAACAGATCGATCATCGCGTCAAACGTCGTGCGGACATATTCCGGGTCCCGGACATCGCTGATATACAGCTTGCTCCCCGCGTGAAACAGCGGCCACTCCCCCACCTGCGCGTCGAAATGGCAAAAATACCGGGTATACGGATTGTCCGGGGCAGTAAAGGTCGTTTGGCTTGACCCCGCCGGCATGATCATCAGTTGGTTCGGCCGCGGATAATACGTCGCTCCGTTGATGATCACCGAACCTTCGCCTTGGGCAATGAAATACAGCCGGTTGAAGCTTGGGGCTTGCTCCGCCCGGTTCCACCCGAGGAACCCGCTTTTAAGCTGGACATGCGTTACCGTTACGGTCAGACTTTCGGGCAGCCGCCCGGCCAAAAGTACAGTTTCATTCATAGGAACTGTCGTCTCCTTCGTTTCCTTGGCTTCGTTGGTTCGGCTCTTACGGATCCATTTTGCAAGCACTTTCATTGGTTGTTCGATGTTTTTATTGTAGCATCGCGTTTTTACCAAATACACCTTAATTTTGTGCAAAATAGACTTAATCTTTGCCATTCTCATCCTTCGGAATTCAAGCTAAGCTAAGGGGGCATGAGGTACATACCCGGGTAATTTAAAAACTGTAGCGGAGAAGGGAGCTTAAGGAGATTCACCGTTACCGAACGGAACATCCTTCCACCCAAAAAAATGAGAAAGGCTGGGAGCAGCATGGACAAAATACGGTTTGGCATCATCGGCATCGGAAATATGGGAACCTCGCACGCGTTGTCTCTAATTAGCGACATTAAAGGCGCGGAGCTGACGGCCGTATGCGACCGGAACCCGGAAAGACTAAAGTGGGCAAAGGAGCAATTGCCGGGGGCAGTGAGTGTGTTTGATCAGGCGGATGCTTTTTTCGCTTCGCGAGCTATGGACGCGGTGCTGATCGCGACACCGCATTACGACCATCCGACGCTGGCGGTGCAGGCTTTTGAGAGCGGTTACCATGTGCTCGTGGAAAAGCCGGCCGGCGTGTACACCAAAGCGGTCCGCGAAATGAACGAAGCCGCCGCGAGATCCGGCAAACGGTTTGGCATCATGTACAATCAGCGGACGAACCCGCTGTATGCCAAGCTGCGCGACCTCGTGTTGTCCGGAGAGCTGGGAGCGATCCGCAGGACGAACTGGATCATCACAAACTGGTACCGGTCGCAAAGCTACTACGATTCCGGCGGCTGGCGGGCAACCTGGGCCGGGGAAGGCGGCGGCGTGCTGCTGAATCAGGACCCGCATCAGCTTGACCTGTGGCAATGGACAACCGGCATGATGCCGAAGCGGGTGCGCGCCTTCTGCCATTTCGGGAAGCACCGCAACATCGAGGTCGAGGATGACGTCACCGCCTATGTGGAATACGAAAACGGCGCAACCGGCCTGTTCGTCACGACTACCGGCGAAACGCCGGGGACGAACCGGTTTGAGCTGGCTGGTGAGGGCGGCAAAATCGTCGTAGAGGACGGCAAGCTGACGTTTTGGCGCCTGCGTGTTCCGGAGCCGAAATTCAACGCCGAATATACCGGGGGATTCGGGCAGCCGGAATGCTGGAAATGCGAAATCCCGGTGGAAGGCGGCGAAGGCTCGCAGCACAGAGGCATCCTGCAGAACTTCACAAACGCGGTGCTGCATGGCGAACCGCTGCTGGCGCCGGGAGAAGAAGGCATCCTTGGCCTGACAATTTCCAACGCCATGCACCTGTCCGCGTGGACGGGGGATTGGGTGGAACTGCCGCTCGATGAAGATTTGTTCCATGAAAAGCTGCAGGAGAAAATCAAAACGTCAGTCTTCCGCAAAGACAACGGGGGCGCAGGCGGCGACAAAATGCTGGATGTGTCGAGTACGCATTGATGGAGGACCAACTGAGGCTGGGCGAAGCTGATGAGGTTAGTGGAGACTGATGTGATTAGTGTAGGTTGGCGGGGGTGGTGATCTGGGCGGGTAGGAGTATGGGCGGGTAGGTGGACAGGTTGCTGGATGGTTAGTCGGTTGGAAGCTAGGCGGACGTTAGGCGGTTGGACGTTAGGCGATTGGATAGCTAAGCGGCTGGACGTAAAAATAGCGGTATAAAACGTCGTTATTTGTTCGATTTTCTACTGATTAAGGAAAATAAGGGAAAATTATGTCACTATTTAAGGGACAGAGTGGAAAAATGCCAGTTCAGCCGGGGTTGCTCTAAAAATAGAGACAATATTTTCCGCTATTTGCGTTCAAAGCCCCCTGGTAAAAAAATAACGCCATAAAATTCCGCTATTTTCCCCTTCCCCTGCTACTGTAGTCAATGCATCCCATTTTCATTTCAGTCACCCCCTCTCTAAGAAAGCCGCCGTGCTGGTCCGAGCGACTTGTTTTATGCCGACACAAGCTTATACCTAAGGATTGTACCAAAGGAGGAGCGATGTACGATGATGAAGTTGTCCGTGTTTACGGTGGCCACGCCGGATTTAACGCCGGAGGAGTTGGTTCTTGCGGCGCGGGAAGCCGGGATGGATGGCGTCGAGTGGCGCTTCAAGGAAGTGCCCGCCGAAGCCAAGGGCGAAGCGCCGTCGTTTTGGCGCAACAATCTGTGCTCGATCGACCCGGGGCTTTCGGAAGCGGAAATGCTGCGGTTCAAGGAGATCACGGAGGCGCAGGGCCTGGAAGTCGTTAGTGTAACGCCGTACTTAAATTCCTTGAACCTGGAGGAGACGGAGCGGGCCTTCCGCGCCGCCCGCCTGCTTGGGGCGAAGATGATCCGCGTCGGCGCGGCCGGCTACGACGGGTCGGCGCCATATCCCGAGCTGTACGAAGCCACCGTCCGCTATTTGAAGGAAGCCGAGCGGATGGCGAAGCAATACGGAATCAAAGGCGTTGTCGAAACGCATCACTATACGATCGCGCCCAGCGCCGGGCTTGCCCATCGGCTAGTCAGCCACTGCGATCCGGAATATATCGGCGTGTTGTTTGATCCCGGCAACATGGTGCATGAAGGGTATGAAAGGTTCAAATTGGGGCTGGAACTGCTCGGACCGTATTTGGCGCATGTGCACATGAAAAACGCTCTTTGGGTGCAGGACGGCGCACGCGCTGACGGGACGACCGGCTGGCGTTCCGAATGGGCCCCGTTGGCGGGCGGGATCGTCGATTTCCGCAAACTGCTGGGCGCCCTGAAATCAGTAGGGTATGACGGCTATCTCGGCATTGAGGATTTCAGCGGTCAGTACGATACCAAGACGCTGCTCAAAGCGTTTGCCGAATTTATGCGTGAAAGGATGTAAAACCGATGAGCGGACCATTCGAAAAGAAGCCGACGAGTCCAATGAAGGAGCATGTCCCAGACCAGCAAAACGACAGCCGCCCCTCGCCCTCGCGCCAGCCCGAGTCTTTTCAGACGAGCGACGGCATGAATTACGCTCCGAAAGGACGCCCGAACCCTGTGGTAGAGCCGGGCGAGTTCGCATTCGCGGCCGTCGCCCTCGATCATGGCCACATTTACGGCATGTCCGGCGGGCTGATCGAAGCCGGGGCCACCCTGAAATGGGTCTATGATCCCGACCCGGCCAAGGTGAAGGCGTTTACCGCACAGTTTCCCCAGGCCGCTGCGGCCGACAGCCTTGAGCAGGTGCTCGCCGATCCCGAGGTCAAGCTGGTCGCGGCCGCAGCCGTCCCGTCGAAACGCGGGCCGCTCGGCCTGCGGGTGATGGATGCGGGCAAAGACTATTTTACCGACAAAACGCCGTTTACGAGCCTGGACCAGTTGGAAGCCGCCAGACAAAAGGTGCGCGAGACGGGCAAAAAATACGCCGTCTATTACAGCGAACGCCTTCACGTCGAATCCGCCGTGTACGCCGGCCAATTGGTTCGGGAGGGAGCGATCGGCCGGGTGATTCAGGTTACGGGCTTCGGCCCCCATCGCCTGAACGCCGCCTCGCGTCCAGAGTGGTTTTTCCGGAAAGAAAAATACGGCGGCATTCTCTGCGATATCGGCAGCCATCAAATCGAGCAGTTTCTGTACTACACCGGCTGCCAGGATGCGCAGGTGCTGCACAGCAAAGTTGCCAATTACCATCACCCGGAATATCCCGAGCTGGAGGATTACGGGGACGCTACCCTGGTCGGGGACAACGGGGCCACGCAATATTTTCGCGTTGACTGGTTCACGCCGGACGGGCTTGGTACTTGGGGCGACGGGCGGACGTTTATTTTGGGCACCGAAGGATACATTGAGCTGCGGAAATACACCGATATCGCCCTGGACGCCGGCGGCGATCACGTTTATCTCGTCAACCGGAGCGGGGAGCATTATTTTAACGTTCGCGGGCAGGTTGGTTACCCGTATTTCGGGGAGCTGATCCTCGACTGCATCCACCGGACGGAAAACGCCATGCCCCAGGAGCATGCCTTCAAAGCCGCGGAATTGTGCCTGAAAGCGCAGCAGCAAGCGGTGCGAATTTGCTAAGGAACGGAAGGGATTAGCGATGCGGGAACAAACAGGGGCGGCCATCGTCGGCTGCGGAACGATTTTTCCGGTACATGCCGGGGCTGTTAGCCGGATGGAAGCCGCCAGCTTGAAGCTGGTCGTTGACACCAACGAGCGTAAGGCGGAGCAAGCCGCGACTGAATACGACTGCGCGGCGGCAGCGGATTACCGCGCCATTCTGGAACGTGAGGATATACAGGTCGTTCACTTATGTACGCCCCACCATTTGCATGCGGAAATGGCGGAAGCCCTGCTTCAAGCAGGCAAACATGTGCTGTGCGAAAAGCCGCTGGCCCATAACTTGCAGGCGGCGGAGCGGCTGCTAAAGACTGCCCAGGTAATGCCCACCCAACTCGGCATCGTGTTTCAAAACCGGTATAATGCGGCCTCGCAAAAAATCCGGGAGGTGATCAATTCCGCCGCTTTGGGCAAGCTGCTTGGCATGAAGGGAATCGTCACCTGGCACCGGGGCCGCGATTATTATACCGGCAGCCCATGGCGGGGACGCTGGGAAACCGAAGGCGGCGGCGTGCTGATCAATCAGGCCATTCATACGCTCGATTTGTTGCAGTGGTTTGGCGGCGACATCGCCTCCGTACAGGGGAATGTCACGACAGACGTCCTCGCTGATACGATCGAAGTGGAAGACACCGCGCATGCCGGCATCGCTTTTAAAAACGGGGCTTGGGCTATTTTTTACGCTACCAATGCTTACGCCGCCAATTCCCCCGTCGAGCTCGAACTCGTCTTTGAAGCGGGAACGCTCCACCAACGTGATGACCGCCTTTATTTAAAGCAAAACGGCGCGGAAACCCGACTGGATGAGCCTGCTTCAGGCCCAAACAACAATACCGTTCCGGGTAAATCGTATTGGGGCAGCAGCCATGAGCTGCTCATTGCCGATTTCTACGATCATGTCCGGGAAGGACGCAAGTTTTGGATTGATGAGGCGGAAGGGATCAAAACGCTGCGGATTATTATGGAGTTGTACCGTTCGTCGCAAATGCGGGACCGAGATAAACAAAACGAACAAGGAGACAAAACACCAACAAGCGGATAAACGATATGGCGCCATCATCATGAGTAGCGCGACAGCGACTTGGACAGTCTAGTAAACTTCTTTTAAAAAAGCTTCCCTAAGTCGCATAACGACTTTCGGGAAGCTTCAACTTCTAGATTTCTCCAGAAATTTACCTAATTGATAAATTTCAAGTATTTCAGCAACCTTTTAACAAATGAAGCAGCCTCTGCCCGAGAGGCATTTTGTTTTGGAGCAATCGTATCTTGGTTTGTGCCTTGGATCAGCCCTTGATTCAAGGCTTGATTCATAGCGTTTTTCGCCCATGGCGATACCGTTTCTTCATCCTTGAAAACTGGTGTCCGGGCTTCCGAATCCGTCTTTATCCCGCTACCTTCGACATACTCAACCGCTTTTTGCGCTATAACAGCCATTTCTTCCCGGGTTATTGGGGTGTTAGGATTGAATTTATTACCATAACCCTGCACCAATCCTGCTCTTAGTGCCGCTCCGATGCTTCCCGCAAACCAATCATTAGCGGACACGTCCAAAAATAGGTCTGACCCTGGTTCTTCTTCCTTCAATCCCAACCCACGGACTACCAAAACGACAAATTCACCTCGGGTTATCGCACGATTAGGCTCGAATTTATCAGAGGCTGCCCCATGCAAAAGTAATTTATTCGCCATAAGTTCCACATCATTACGAGCCCAATGGCTATTCATATCAGCAAAGCTCTTATCGTTTGACAATACGGTATATATGCTGTTATGGTCGGTTTTTATCGAAACCTCCGTAGCCCCATTCTTATCTTGAAACAACGAAGGAACAAAGGATACCCGATTTGTTTCGGGATTGATCCAAACCGCTGTCGAACGGTCTGCGGGAACCAGTTGATTCAAAAGGATTTTTCGTTCTACGTATTCCTTAGAGAAATCCGATACCTCCACATCTCCAATCCGAATCGAAAAGTCGATAGGGCCGGGTTCTGCTTGAACAGCCCCCTCATCCAGCACTATACCTTGAATCAATGAACCCGTCTTTTCGTCCAATTTCATGATCTGAACAGACAATGAATCATCTTCATACGTGCTAGACCATTGCTGGATCAGCTCTGCAGGCAACAAGTACTGGGCATTTGAAGATCCGAATCCAATGCGCAGGTTTTCCAATGGGCCCACATTGCGAAAAGCCTCCAAAGGCAGATTGATGATAATATTCGATCCGTATTTGGCAGCATCTATCATCAACACTCGCGGTTCATCATGAGCGGCTCCATTTTGTTGCAGTTCGCCGGATAAGGTTTCAGCATGAATATTAATCGTTGTCTGTTCGCCGGCCTCGGTTGCTCCGACCGTGATTTGGGCATAAGACATTATTCCGCTCTGTGGCGAATCCAGGGAAACTGGGGAAATCAAATCCTGGCTGGTAACGGTTGAGTTTCTGGACTTTTGTGGTGTAGCGCTTGGCGTGCTCGATTTCGTTTTAAATGCCCATTCGCTCGAACCAAGGACTCCTGCAAACGGGTTCCCGCTCCGGTCCACCAGCGTTCCCGGTGTGACCTCCACATAGTATGACGTCCCGCTTTCCAGGCCCCAGTTGTATAGATATAACTCGGCTTCATTTCCGTTTAAGTACCCATAGCCATCGGTTAACGTGCCGCCTGATACATGGGCTTGTCCCGCTACGCTACCATCCGTTGCCTCATGGATGATTACGTCCCCGGTTCCCCACTGTACCGGTTCACTAAACGTCATGTTCAGCCAAGGGGTTAAGCTCGCTCCACTTCCTTGCGGACTCTTGCTCACCAGCTGCGGCGCGGTTTGGTCCATCGTCCGGAAGCTCCACGTCCAGGGGCCGCGAATACCGCCAAACCCTTGCCCCGCTCCATCCAGGAACATTCCGGAGGTGATTTCCACGTAATACGACGTGTCGTCTACCAGCGGAGAGTTCAGGCTAATGATCGCCATATTCCCGCTTAACCGTACGTTTCCTCCGCTCAGCCGCTCTACCATCTGGTTGTCCGACTGCCGGTACACCGCGATCTCTCCGGTTCCAAGATGAATCGTTTCGCTGAA